>JAGTRK010000006.1 GCA_018261955.1 Burkholderiaceae bacterium | reverse complement strand
CAACCACGTTTGGCGCAGTGGCGTGTAGGCTAATTTGGCAAAGCCAAGTTAAGCGAATAACGTGAGCCTGCCATAACCAAAGTAGGACATCAGCAAACTCCTCCCACCATACAAATTAGGGGTATTTTGCGGGTTATTATTAACCATGATGTAAAAACAAAACATAGTCTTAAAAATCGGAAAAATTTCAATAAAAATATTGAATCATAAAAGCGCATCATATACACTTTGATTGCTATTTACTGTAGCAAATAGCCTGTTGTTGTACATTGAGTTTTTTGAACCGCGCGTAAGCGTCTTTTAAGGAGTATTTCATGCAACATAGATTCACAGTATTTTCATTGTCGTTCATGGTGATGTTATTGGGCAGTCAAATGGCTATTGCCAAAGGTACAGATACTGACGGCGATGGTAAATTTAGCAAGGCAGAAATCAGCGAACAGCGTCAAGTACAGTTGAATAAGAAATTTGCTAAATTTGATACCAATCAAGACGGTCAACTCACGATGGACGAGATTAATGGTAAGCGCGGGGGCGTTGCCAAAAAAGCTGATACCAACAAAGATGGCGTGATTACCAAGGATGAAGCGCGAGCACATTTGTTAGTCAATGTTGACAAATACTTACAGAAAAAAGATACCAATGGCGATGGCTTTGTTGATAAAGACGAGCGTAAACGCAAGGTCAGTAGTGTTTCTAACGTTGGTCAGAAAGCGAAAAGGGCTAAAACCCATAAGGCAAAAACACTTCAATAGGTTTTGTTATTTTTAGTGGTTTAGATCTCATCTGACGGATGCCCAGTTAAATTCGCCAACTGTCGGCAATGAGGTCTAAATTATTACAATTTAACGGTATCAGACCGCATTTATTTTTATAGAATGCAAAACGCCTGATGCAGTGCATCAGGCGTCTGTTTATCTCTTTAATTCGACTCAAGTTCAGCCTTAAAATAGTCAACCTATTTTAGGACGGGACAGTCACTCGGTTGAATTATTTCTTGAACGAATCTTGCAATTGCTTCAAGTGGTCACGTTTTGCTATTTCCAAAACTTGAGGTTTGACTGCTTCAAATGCGGGGACATTTTGCGGTGCGCGCGGTGCTTCAACCAGTTGAATCACATGGTAACCAAACTGAGTTTTGACAGGGGCGTCGGTGATTTGCTTGGCTTGCAGTTTGGCTGCGGCTTCTTTGAACTCGGGAACCCAAGAGTCCAACGGCATCCAACCCAAATCACCACCTTTAACCGCCGATGCTGTGTCCTTAGATAATTTTGCTAAAGTTTCAAACCTCTCACCTGCTTTTAATTTGGTAATAATTTCTTTAGCTTTATCTTCATCATCCACTAAAATATGGCGCAAATGATATTCTTGTCCTTTACTCACTTGCTCGTTATAAATCTTTTTCAATTCTTCATCAGAAGGCTTGAAGGTCGCCATTTGCACCTCTAAGTATTTAGATGCCAAAGCCTGTTCTGCACCAATTGCGGCTAAAATTTTCACCTCATCTTGTTTATCCATTCCCTCTTTACGGGCGGCATCCGCCAACGCTTCTTGCTGTGCCAACTGTTCACGAATGCGCTTTTTCATCTCATCGTTGACAGGTTGTTCAGGCGTTTCTGCACTGATTTGTTTCACGATGGCATCTAATTTTTGATCCAATGTGAATTTTGTCGCATCTTTATTACATGCGCCCAAACTCAACGCTGCCAACGACATTATTACCAATAAATTGTTCTTATTCATCACTACCACATCCTTCGATTAAAATTATCAAAAAATCATTACACCACCCGCGCATCAATGCGCACAGCATGAATCTGATCAGGCATTAAATCCAACATGGTATTATAAATCAGTCGATGCCTTTGAACTGCATTTATACTTGAAAATTGTGCAGAAACGATGCGGATAAATAGATGCTGAGCACCACCCAGAGCGCCTGCATGACCGATGTGCTGCTCGCTTTCGTTGCGCACCTCTAAAAACGTTGGCGAAAAAACCTCTGTCAAACGCTGAGATACAATCTGCTCGACGGAGTGCATCATTGTTCATCCTTGGGCAAGTAACGGTTGACCCAAACGCCCTGCCCAATCACAAACGCCACCGTCAGTCCAAATGCCCAGAAAGTTTTGAAATTCACCCACACATCGTAGTTGTAATAAGTGAAAACCCACCAATTCAGACATCCCAAGCCGATAAAAAAGCCACCCCACAGCCAAGCCATTTTGCGCCAAATCGGTTCAGGCAAAATCAGTTCATTGCCCATCAACAGTTGCAACATGTTTTTGCCAAAGCCCAACTGACCGATTAAAATCGCCGCGCCCATACACCATTCTAAAATCGAAAACTTCCACTGAAAAAATTTAGGATTATTGAAAAAAATCCCCATGCCACCAAATACAAAGACCGATACCAAGCCAAACCAATGCATTGGTTTCAGTGGGATTTTGGCCAATTTCATCCATACCATCTGTATTGCCGTTGCCGCGATTGCGATTTTCACCGCAAACAGCATGTCATTGCTCCATTTGTACGCCACAAAAAAAGCAATTACCGCCAAAAAATCAATCAAAATTTTCATCGTCCATCATCTCGCGTTATCACAAAGAGGGGCATTGTACCTGTTTTGCAAAACAATGAGTCACCTATGAGCATATTGGTCAGGGCAATCATCCTTGCCAAACCAAATCACGAAAAGTGCTATCAAAACAATAGAGCCGCCACGTTTACATCAGTCTGGTAATAAAGTACAATTAACGTTTTGCAAAATCCTAAATTGTATTTTGCAGTTGCGAGGGTGGCGAAATTGGTAGACGCACCAGGTTTAGGTCCTGGCGCCTTAAACGGGTGTAGGGGTTCGAGTCCCCTCCTTCGCACCAGATTTCTGAGAGATTGGTTTATTAAATCAATTTCGCATTTTTTAATCGCTTCAATCCATATCAATTTCAGCACACATAAAGTGATTGAATGTATTGAGGCAACAACCACGAAAAGGTTCATATGACCACCGAAACAAACAACGAAATCATCGAGCAAGCGGTTCAAACCGAAGCACCCGCAGCCAAACCAACGATGACCGAATCACTCACACGCACCTTTGACTTCACTGTGGGTACCGCGCAAGTCGATGCGGCGGCAGACAAACGTTTGAAACAAATGGCTAAAACCGTGAAAGTTGCGGGTTTCCGTCCAGGTCACGTACCCATGGCGCGCGTCAAACAAATGTATGGTCAACAAGCCAAATGGGAAGCCTTGAACGACCAAGTGGGTGAAGAATTTGCCAAACAAGCAGTTGAGCAAAAATTCCAAATCGTCGGTGCACCCAATATCGAACCGATTGACGGTCAAGATTCTGAAACGCAATTGGCATTTAGAGCCACGTTTGAAGTCTATCCTGAAGTGCCTGAAGTGAAATTGGCTGACTTGGAAATCGAGCAAGCGCAATGCACCGTGACCGAAGCCGATGTGACGCGCACCATTGATGTATTGCGTCAACAGCGTGTGCAATACGTTGCCGCAGACAAAGCC
Source organism: Burkholderiaceae bacterium (assembly GCA_018261955.1). Taxonomy (GTDB): domain Bacteria; phylum Pseudomonadota; class Gammaproteobacteria; order Burkholderiales; family Burkholderiaceae; genus CTSOIL-112. The sequence continues at coordinate 138,577 of JAGTRK010000006.1, read as the reverse complement.
GCCGAAAACGGCGACCAAGTGACCGTGGATTTCCTGGGTAAATTGGACGATGTGGCATTTGATGGCGGCACGGCAAAAGACTATGTGCTGGTCTTGGGTCAAGGTCGTATGTTGCCTGAGTTTGAAACTGCCATCCTTGGTTTGAAAGCCACTGAAACGCGCACTTTTGATTTGCCGTTCCCTGATGAATACCACAGCAAGGATTTGGCGGGGAAAACTGCGCAGTTCACAGTGACGGTCAACGCGGTCGCAGCACCACAGTTGCCTGAACTGAACGCTGAATTTGCCAAATCATTGGGCGTGAAGGACGGCGATGTGGAAAAAATGCAAGCCGACATCAAATTAAACTTGGAACGCGAAATTGCCAATCGCGCCAAAGGCATCACGAAAAATAACGTGATGGACGCATTGGTTAAATCAGCACAATTTGACGTGCCCACCACGATGGTGAATGAAGACATCGTGCATTTGCAAGCCAACGCACGCGAAGATTTGCGCGCTCGTGGTATTCCTGTCGATGACAAAATGGTCTTGCCCGCAGATATTTTCACTGACCGCGCAACCCGTCGTGTGCGTTTGGGTTTATTGATTGCCGATATTGTGAAGAAAAATGAATTGCACGCCACACCTGAGCAAGTGCAAGCGCATGTTGAATCCATCGCCGCTGCTTATGAAGACCCACAAGGTTTCATCAAATGGTATATGACCGACAAAGAGCGCAAAGCGCAAATCGAAGCCATCACGATGGAAGACAATGTGGTCGCTTGGGCACTCAAAGGTGCGAAAGTGTCCAGTAAAGAAGTGGCTTTTGAAGAATTGATGAATCCACAGCAGTAATTGGACATTCAATATTGAGCAAAAAAGCGATGCGAAAGTGTCGCTTTTTTATCGCCCATGCACAGCATTGATGCGCATACTTAAGGAAATACGGAAAAACCCTTGTGTTTAAAACGTGATGACCTAAATTACGTTATCATGTCGGCAATTTCATATTATTTAAAACAAATAAAGAGGACACCCTTATGATATACGATCAGTACGAGCCCCAGAACTTGGGACTGATTCCCATGGTGGTTGAGCAAACCAGCCGTGGCGAACGCTCTTTTGACATTTATTCACGTTTGCTCAAAGAACGCATTATTTTCTTGGTCGGCCCTGTGAATGACCAAAGCGCGAATTTGGTCGTGGCACAAATGTTGTTTTTGGAATCCCAAGACCCTGAAAAAGACATTCATTTTTACATCAATTCACCAGGTGGTTCAGTCTCCGCTGGCATGAGTGTGTACGACACCATGCAGTTCATTAAACCTGATGTTTCGACCATGTGCATCGGCATGGCGGCGAGCATGGGCGCGATTTTGCTCACCGCTGGTGCGAAAGGCAAACGTTACGCTTTGCCACATTCGCGCGTGATGATTCACCAACCTTTGGGCGGTATGCAAGGTCAAGCCTCCGACATTGAAATTCACGCGCGTGAGATTTTAAAAATCAAAGACCGTTTGAATCAAATCATCCATGAGCGCACGGGTCAGCCGTTGGAAAAAGTGGTTAATGACACCGACCGCGATAATTATTTGTCCGCTGAAGAATCGGTGCAATATGGTTTGATTGACCAAGTGCTGACCACACGCGCGGCATTGTAAGGAGTTTCGCATGAGCAAAGAACAAGACAAAGACCAGTTGACATGCTCCTTTTGTGGCAAACACAAAAATGAAGTGAACAAACTCATCGAAGGTTTAGACGGTTACATTTGTGACGAATGTATTGAGACTTGCGGTCATATCCTCAAGTTAGAAGACAAAGCCCCTGAAGTCGCAAACGCGCAAAACGAATTGCCCACGCCACAGGAAATTCTTGATCATTTGAATGACTATGTGATTGGCCAAAACACCGCGAAAAAAGTGCTCTCAGTCGCTGTGTACAACCACTACAAACGTCTGCGTCATGCCAAAGAAAAAGTGCGCAACGATGTTGAACTGTCTAAAAGCAATATTCTACTCATCGGACCTACGGGTTCGGGTAAAACCTTGCTTGCGCAGACTTTGGCGCGCATGCTCAACGTACCGTTTGTAATGGCGGATGCCACCACCTTGACTGAAGCGGGCTATGTCGGCGAGGATGTGGAAAACATCATACAAAAACTCTTGCAAGCCTGTCACTACGATGTCGAAAAAGCCCAGCGCGGGATTATCTACATCGACGAGATTGATAAAATCACGCGCAAGAGTGAGAACCCCTCCATCACCCGTGATGTTTCGGGCGAGGGTGTGCAGCAAGCATTGCTTAAGCTCATTGAAGGTACAGTCGCTTCCATTCCACCGCAAGGCGGACGCAAGCACCCCAATCAAGAGTTTATTCAGGTCGATACCACCAATATTTTGTTTATTTGTGGTGGTGCGTTTGACGGCTTGGAAAAAGTCATTTCAGGGCGTACCGAAAAAGGCAGCATTGGCTTTAACGCCGATGTGCGCAAAATCGAAGAGCATTCGATGGGTGAATTGCTCACTGAGTTAGAGACCGAAGACTTGATTAAATTCGGCTTGATTCCAGAATTGATTGGTCGTTTGCCCGTGTGGGCGTGTTTGGACAACTTAGACAAAGCCGCTTTGATGAAAATTTTGGTTGAGCCGAAAAATGCCATCGTCAAGCAGTACACAGCACTACTCGATATGGAACACGTCGAACTCGAGTTTTCTGAAGATGCTTTGCTGGCGATTGCCGATAAAGCCATGCAACGCAAAACAGGTGCACGCGGTTTGCGCTCGATTGTTGAGGAAACCTTATTGGATGTGATGTTTGACTTGCCCTCCCAACCAGACATCGCCAAAGTCATTGTGCATGCCAATTGCGTGACCGAGAAAGCACAACCTGAGTTGATTAAGGGCAAACGCCAAGCAAAGGCAAAAGCACCGTCGCACATCCACTCGTTGGCTTCATAAACCCACCAAATCATCGGAACAAGAGACGCATGAGGCGTCCCTTGTCTGATTCTGAGTTTGTATACAGTGTGACGATTCCATATGATACAAATCAATTCAATGGCGTTTAAAGCAACCCGCCGTGTGATCATTGATTATGCCCACCGCCTGCATGTATGCGTAGCAAGTGGTCGCGCCCATGAATTTAAAACCGCGCTTTTTTAAATCTTTCGCCAACGCGTCCGATTGCGCTGTACGCGTGGGGTAGTCGCTCAATTGCTCAAACGCGTTGTTGATGGTTTGGTGATGGACAAAGCCCCAGACATAGGCATCAAAAGAACCGAACTCTCTTTGAATGTCTAAAAAGCATTGTGCGTTGTGCACTGTGGCTGCGATTTTTAGACGGTGGCGCACAATCCCTGCATCTTGCATCAGTGCATCAATTTTGGCTTCGTCGTATTTGGCAATGATGTTTGGGTCAAAACCATCAAAGGCACGACGGTAGTGCTCGCGCTTTTTGAGTATGGTGTACCAACTCAGTCCTGCCTGTGCCGATTCTAAAACGATGAATTCAAACAACACGCGATCGTCGTGAACCGCTTGCCCCCATTCGTTATCGTGGTAAGCGACATAATCGGGTTTGCTTAAATCCACCCAACCACAGCGACAGGGTTCAGTGCTGGCGATGTTTGTTTTGGCAACCATTACAAAGCCTCGTTGGCAAAGTCCGCCAAACGTGAACGCTCACCGCGCATCAAGGTGATGTGTGCGCCGTGCGCCCAGTTTTTAAAATGCTCAACCACATACGCCAAGCCCGACGAGCCTTCGGTCAAGTACGGCGTGTCAATCTGCGCGAGGTTACCCATGCACACGACTTTGGTGCCTGGCCCCGCGCGGGTGATGAGGGTTTTCATTTGTTTGGGTGTGAGGTTTTGTGCTTCGTCAATGATGAGCAGTTTGTTGACAAAGGTGCGACCACGCATGAAACTCATCGCTTTGATTTTCACTTTGTTTTTAATCAATTCGCCTGTGGCAGCGCGTTGCCACTCGCCCACATTGGCATCGCCTTTGATGAGAATCTCAAGGTTGTCTTGCAATGCGCCCATCCACGGTGTCATTTTTTCCTCTTCAGTACCTGGTAAAAAACCGATGTCCTCGCCCACGGCAATCGTGGCACGGGTGATGATGACCTCGGCAAAACGCCCCATTTCCAAGGTTTGTTGCAATGCCGCAGCGATGGTGAGTAGGGTTTTACCCGTACCCGCAGGACCGAGCAGGGTGACAAAATCAATGTCGGTGTCCATCAATACATTGAGTGCGAAATTCTGCTCGCGGTTGCGCGCACCGATGCCCCAAATACCGTGTTTGGGATTGCTGTAGTCAATCAATGAACGCAAGGTGGCGGTGCGATTGTCTAAATTGATATCAATCACTTGCCCGTGAAACGCCAGTGCGTCTGGGTGGTCAAAATACACGTATTGATTGAGCACCATTTGCATGGGCAGTGTGCCCTGAACTCGGTAATAGGTGTGCACGCCCTCCTGCCACGATTCTAAATTGGTGCTGTGGGTTTCCCAAAAATCCACAGGCAGGGCGAGTTGTCCACTGTACAGCACATCGGTGTCTTCGATGACTTGGTCATTGAAATAGTCCTCGGCATTCAGTCCCAAGGCGCGTGCTTTGATGCGCATATTGATGTCTTTGGACACCAACACCACGCTGTGGTTTGGTTGTTGGTTTTGCAAGGCGTGCACCACGCCGAGAATTTGATTGTCCGCTTTCCCCACGGGCAGGGTCTTGGGTAATTGGTCAGCGAACGATTGCGTTTGGACAAACAGTTTGCCCAGCGCTTTGACATCGTTTTTTTGGCTGAGCGGCACGCCTGTTTCCAAACCATTTGGATGATGGGCGATGAGTTGATCCAAAGTGCGTGAAGCCGTGCGGCCATTGCGCGCTGTTTCGGTCATGCCTTTTTTATGGTCATCCAATTCTTCTAATACGATGAGGGGCAAAAAAACATCGTGCTCCTCAAAGCGAAACAAACTCGATGGGTCGTGCAGCAATACATTGGTGTCAAGTACAAATAATTTGCGCTCGTTTGAACCGGGTTTGGTTTTCGCGCTGTGGTGAGAAGAGCGGGGTTTGGCTGCCTGTGTGCTCGGCTGCGAATTGGTTTTTTGAGGTGCGGTGGTGTGTGTCGGTGCAACAGACGCAGCAGCAGGTGTGGTATGCGTGCGTGTGGCTGAACTGCGTGTATGTGGTTGGGTGGGGCGTTGGCTTTGTGTGGTTTGTTTGGGCTCGGCTGCTTTTGATGCGGCGGGGTTGTCGAGGTTGGCCAGTAAACTGCCTTTTTGAGTTGGTGCTTTGGGTAGTGGCATGGATTGTCCTTTAGAAAGGTATCGCTAAGGATTGAATGATGTGGGTTTTTACAATGATTTGGATAAAGTTTGAACGGCTGCCAACACTTCAGATACGTGGTTATCGACTTTGACCTTGCGCCATTCGTGGACGAGTTCGCCTTGGGTATTGATGACAAAGGTGCTGCGCTCGATGCCGCGCACCTGTTTGCCATACATCATTTTTTGTTTGATGACATCGAATTGTTGACAGAGCAACTCATCCGCATCGCTGATGAGTTCAAACGGCAATTCAAGATTGGCTTTGAATTTATCGTGGGATTTGAGTGAATCGCGCGAAATACCAAAAATCACAGTATTGGCTTTTTCAAACTCAGCGTAGGCATCGCGAAAGCCCATCGACTCGGTGGTGCAACCTGGTGTGCTGTCTTTGGGGTAAAAATACAGTACCACGTTTTGACCGCGAAAATCAGAAAGTTTAAAACTTTGATACGCGCCCGTTGTCGCGCTGGTCATGGATAATTCAATGTCTGTGATGAGGGTCATGGTTGTGTCCTTGGGTTGGAGGTGGTGTGGGTTTTTTAGTCATTCGTGAGCAAAATGATGGCCAATACTTTGCGCCCCTCATTCATTAAAACATTGTAAGTGCGCGCCGCTGCTTGAGAGTTCATGCATTCCACGCCGATGTTGGCTTGGTACAGGCTCGCCAATTGCGCGGGCGGTGCGAAGCGGTGGGTTGCACCTGTGCCAATCAACAGTACTTCAGGCGCGGTCGCAATGACTTTCCCCCAAATAGTTTCGTCCAAATCACTGAGCGCGCGTGCGTCCAAAACCTCAATCTGTGTCGGGCTGATGAGTACGCTGTGTGCGTAATCCTGACGATTGATTTGGATAATGTCATTCGTACACGCGGTGACGGTATTTAAATCGGCACTGCTTTCAAGTTGAAAACTCATAATGCTCCCTGCATGTTTTCAGAAAATAATTTCGAAATAAAATTTAATTCAGAAATAAATTATAAAAACTTAATAAAAATAGCGTCATTTGTGGAAAAATGCTTTTTTCACGTGTATAATGTTGGACAGAAAAATACCTGTCTAAATCCCATGGATGATTCACTGGGTTCCTTTGGGCATTTTAGCAGGTTTAACCTCAATTTTATATTTCAATCACCACTTTACGAGAAACCCATGCGTCCCATCGTTCAATCCCACAAATTAGACAACGTTTGCTACGACATCCGTGGCCCCATCATGCAACGCGCGGCGCAGATGGAAGCCGAAGGCCAGCGTATTATCAAGTTGAATATCGGTAATTTGGCCGCGTTTGACTTTGCTGTACCTGAGGAAATGGAGCAGGATTTGGCGCGCAATATTGGACAAATGGGCGGCTACACCGATTCCAAAGGGATTTTTTCTGCGCGCAAAGCCATCATGCATTATGCACAACAAAAAAATATCAAAGGCGTCACTTTAGACGATATTATTGTCGGCAATGGCGCGTCCGAATTGATTGGTTTTGCCATGCAAGGTCTGCTCAACCCTGGTGATGAAGTGCTCGTACCGTCGCCCGATTATCCCTTATGGACGGCGGCAACCAGTTTGGCGAGCGGCACACCCGTACACTATTTGTGTGATGAAGCCGATGATTGGAACCCATCGATTACCGACATCCGTGCAAAAATCACCGATAAAACCAAAGCCATCGTGGTGATTAATCCCAACAACCCAACGGGCGCATTGTATTCGAACGAAGTTTTATTGGACATCATCCAAGTCGCGCGTGAGTTTGGCTTGGTGGTGATGGCGGATGAAATTTACGATAAGGTTTTATACGATGGCAACAAACACACCTCGATTGCCTCATTGGCAGACGATGTGTTTTTCATCACCATGAATGGTTTGTCGAAAAACTACCGTGCTTGCGGCTATCGTGCAGGCTGGATGATTTTATCGGGTGCGAAAGAAGCGGCGGCAGATTATATTGAAGGCTTGGTGTTGCTCGCATCCATGCGTTTATGCGCCAATGCGCCAGGTCAACACGCGATTCAAACCGCATTGGGTGGTTATCAAAGCATTGATGATTTGATTGCCGAAGGTGGACGTTTGCGCCGTCAACGCGATTTAGCGTATGACATGCTCACCGCCATCCCAGGTGTGACCTGCGTGAAACCCAAGGCGGCGATGTATCTATTTCCAAAATTAGACCCCGTGATGTATCCCATCAAGGATGATCAAGATTTTGTGTTGGAATTTTTGGAACGTGAAAAAGTCTTGGTGGTGCAGGGAACTGGTTTTAACTGGAAAGACACCGACCATTTGCGTTTCGTATTTTTGCCACACGAGGAACAATTGCGCGATGCGATTGAACGCTTTGCGCGTTACTTGGCGTTTTATCGTGAGCGCGCGCAGGCTGCGGCGTGATACCACTGGTTTCTTAGGTAAGACCCTGTGAATATTCACGGGGTTTTTTGTATTTAGAGCAAAAATTTACAACATTTTTACATCGCTATGGGCATACTGGTCACGTAAATAACCGTGGAGCAATGCCATGAATATTCAAAAAACATCCATAAAATCCTTTCAATACCTGCCGTGGCTATTGACGGTTGGGGTGTGTGCACTGACGATTTTTGCGAGTTTGCCGATGTTGCGTTGGGTTGAGCCGACCAATATTGCGATGTTGTTTTTATTGGTGGTGCTCGGCGTGAGCTTTTGGTGGGGGCGCGGTGCAGGGGTGCTCAGTGCTTTTTTAATGGTGGCGGGGTTTGACTTCTTTTTTGTTGAGCCGCACTTGAGTTTTGCAGTGAGCGATGCACAGTATTTAATCACCTTTGCGGTGATGTTGGTGGTGGCGATTTTTATCAGTAACTTGGTCAGTCAATTGCGCCGCAAACAAATGGTGACCGAGCAACAAGCCAGCCAAACCGCTGCTTTGTACTCATTTTCAAAAGACTTGATGCGTGCTTTGAACCTCAATGAGGTCGCTCAAATTACCACAGGTTTTGTTCGCCAGCATTTGGGATTTTCAACCTGTGTTTTGAGTGCTTCACCCAATGAGCCGACACGATTGGTGGCGGTGAATTCAGAGATTCCCTTGAAAATGGTCGAAACCATTGCCGCCGAGAGTTTGTATCAGCAAAACACGACACACAATGACGCGCACACTGATGAGCACACTGAGGGGTATTTTGAGGATGAGGGACAAAGTTCCATGTATGTGTTGTTGCAGGGCTCGACCCGCGCACGCGGTGTATTGTTGGTGCATGCGATGGGGCACAAATTTCAGGTGATGCGCGATGCGCGCCCGATTTTGGATGCGGTGGCATCGATGGTGGCAATTGCGATTGAGCGTTTGCATTATATTGAGGTCGCCAATCAGCACCAATGGCAGATGGAATCAGAGCGTTTGCGCGGCTCGATTTTAGCGGCACTCTCGCACGATATTCGCACGCCATTGACCGCAATGTATGGCGTGGCAGATGGTTTGCATTGGTTAGAACCCAAACCTGCCGCACAGGTGTTGGACGCGGCGGATAAGTTGTGTGAGCAAACCTTACAATTGAATCGAATGGTGGGCAATTTGTTGGATTTCTCGAAACTACACGCAGGGCAAGTGCGCTTACAACGGGAATGGGTGCCTTTGGACGAAGTCATTGGCAGCAGTCTGCGCGCCTTGGTACAACCTTTGCACGATGTGCGCGTGGATGTGAATGTGCCTGCGAGTTTGTCTGAACTATTGCTTTACCTTGATCCTGTGTTGTTTGAGCGTGTGCTCGCCAATTTATTGGACAACGCGATTAAATACAACGCATCGACATTAAAAGAAAAAATCATTGCAATTGATGCGCAGGTTCAACAGAGCGGTACAGAACGCGACTGTGTGATTCGCGTCATCAACCCTGCACAGCATTTGAGTGAACGACAAATTTCCGAAATGTTCACGCTGTTTGAACGCTTGGGTATTGAGCGCACAGAGTTGGGCACGGGTTTGGGTTTGTCGATTTGCCGCACGATTGTGACTGCGCATGAGGGGCAGATTTGGGCGGAAAACACGCAAATGAATGGGCAAGATGCGCTTGCCGTGTGCGTGCGTTTGCCCGTCGGTACACCACCCGAATGGCATGAGGAGTCTGCATCATGATAGATAGTCACATTGAAGTCGTGCGGATTTTGGTGGTCGAGGACCAGGCAGACATCGCGCAATTCATCCAAAAAGCCTTGCAACACGCAGGTTGGCAAGTTGACGTGGCGCACAGCATTGCTCAGGCGCAGATTGAACTCAGAAATCAACCCGTTCAAATGATTTTATTGGATTTGGGTTTGCCCGATGGCGATGGTTTGGATTTGATTGCCAATATTCGCTCATGGAACCAAACGCCGATTGTTGTGTTGTCAGCGCGCGACCAAGAGTCTGATAAAATCAAAGCCTTAGACGCAGGTGCGGATGATTATTTAACCAAACCATTTTCCATCAATGAGCTACTCGCACGGGTGCGCACGCAGTTGCGCCGTTGGGCGCAGATAGACAAAGGAGAGAACGCACCTGTGGTGCAGTTTGGTTCTGTGGTTTTGGATCGACAACAACAGCGCATCACACGCGATGGTGTCGTCGTTCATTTAACCCAGATTGAGTATCAACTGCTGTGTCATTTGGTTGCGCACGCAGGGCAGGTGTTGACCCATCAGCAGTTACTCAAGCACATTTGGGGGCAGTCGTATGCGGAAAACGCGCATTATTTGCGCATTTATATGAGCCATTTGCGCAAAAAATTGGAGCGCAATCCCACGCAACCCGAACATTTTTTGACCGAAACAGGTGTGGGCTATCGCTTTGTTTTGGGGCAAGAATAACCGTTTTTATTTAGGAGAACAGCAGTGTCATCACATCAAAAATCAAGTCAAGCCGCTTTGGCTTTGGCTGCATTGGGCGTGGTTTACGGCGATATTGGGACGAGTCCCTTGTATGCGTTTAAGGAGGCTTTTGCGCATGGTATGGAGGCAAATCAAACCAATGTGCTTGCCAGTATTTCAGCTTTTTTTTGGGCGATTTTGCTCATTGCCGCACTGAAATATGTATGGTTTATTTTGAAATTCGACAATCAAGGTGAGGGCGGCGTACTCGCATTGATGGCTCGAGCCAAAGAGTCTGCAGAGCATCAACACCGTGGTTTAACTGTGGTCATGGCTTTGGGGATTTTTGCAGCAGGTTTATTTTATGCCGACTCGTTTATCACACCTGCGATTTCGGTGCTCTCTGCGGTAGAGGGTTTGAGTATTGTGTCGAAAAGTTTTGAGCATTATGTTGTTCCAATAACCGTAGCGATTATCATTGGTTTGTTTGCTATTCAACGTTATGGCACACAAAAAATTGGGGGGTTGCTGTTTGGACCGGTGATGATTGTTTGGTTCGCCACTTTAGGTGGCTTGGGTATAATGAGCATCGCTCAAAATCCAGAGATATTGCAGGCAATCAATCCCTACTACGCCGTGCATTTCGCCATCACGCACCCTGGGTTGGCATTTATTTTGCTCTCGGCGGTGTTTTTGGCATTGACTGGGGGCGAGGCTTTGTTTGCAGATATGGGGCACTTTGGCGCAAAGCCAATACGCATGGCATGGTACGGCGTGGTTTGGCCAGGATTGGTGCTCAATTACTTTGGTCAAGGGGCTTTGGTTTTGCGCCATCCTGCTGCGGTGGAAAACCCATTCTATTTCCTTGCGCCTGAATGGGGTCTGGTGTTTTTGGTGGTTTTGGCGACTTTTGCCACGGTGATTGCGTCGCAAGCGACGATTGCGGGCGCGTACTCGATGACTTTGCAAGCGGCGCGTTTGAATCTACTCCCACGAGTGAGTGTGATGCACACCTCGGATACCGAACAAGGGCAAATTTATATGCCATTTGTCAATGGCTTGATGCTCATCGGCGTGCTGTTGCTTGTGGTCGGGTTTGGATCGTCCAGCGCGCTGGCTGCAGCGTATGGCTTGGCAGTATCGGGGACAATGCTGATTACCACAGGCATGGTGCTGTATCTATTGCACACTACGAAATCCAAAGCGCGTGGCGCAATGCTCATCGTATTCGCTTTGTTTGCGGTATTAGAGATAGGATTCGTCGCCTCCAACATCAGTAAATTGGCGCACGGCGGTTGGTTGCCATTGTCATTGGGAATATTGTTCTTCATTATTTTGCATACTTGGCAGCGTGGGCAAGCGTATTTAGCCAAAGAGCGCACGGACAACAGTTTACCGATGAAAACATTTTTAAAAATGCCGATGGACAGCGTGGCGCAGGTCGAAGGCACAGCGGTGTATTTGACTTCAGATTTGAGTGTCGTGCCCAGTGCACTGATGCACAACCTCAAACACTACAAGGTGCTGCACGCAACCAATGTGTTTTTAGTCGTAAAAAGCCTGAATGTGCCGTATGTTCAGCCCTCTGAGCGTGTGCGCGTACAGATGGTGGCGGATAAAATGTACACTGTGGAAATGGCGTTTGGCTTTCGTGAGCAGCCTTTGGTGGTTCCCGTATTGCAAGGCATACAACATGATGGCTTGAGTTTTGATGAAATGAGCACCACATATTTCACATCCAATTCTAAATTGGTCGATGGTGTCGGACGCTTCAATCGTTGGCAGTTTGGGGTATTCAACACCATGTACAAGCAGGCTGCCAGTGCCAATGATTATTTTGGTTTGCCACCGAATCGCACGGTGCAACTGGGCGCACAAGTGGCATTGTAGAAAAAAGGTATTAAAAAAAGCCCGTGTCGTGGATGCGCACGGGCTTTTTTGTGTCGTCGCATTATTTCACATTATTTGCGCTTAGCGACAATCGTGCCTGATGTCCCAGTCAACGTCAACGTGCCTGTCGAATCGATGGCCCACATTTGGGTGTTCGCCAATTGTTTCAAAAAGCGTTGCTCTTGGCTCATCACGGCGGGCTCACACGCCATTTTGGTGACAGCACCTTGTTTGATGATCAACATGGCTCCTGTGCTCACATAGCCTGAGATGTAGGTGTTGCAAGACGTGTGTCCTGTCAATTGCATCGTGGTGCCGAAGTTTAAACTGGGGCGGATGGGGGTATTCACAGCAACGCCGTTGATGCTTTGAACCTGCCACTCGTAGCCTTGTAAGCCCGACACTGCGCCTGTAGTGCCTGTCATTGGTAAACCTGCGCACGCACCGAGCACACCCGCTACTGCGACTGCACTGACGATAGATTGAATGCTTCGTGTCATCATAAACTCCTTTAGAAATGAAAGACCACCCTATGGTAGCGGATGTTGCATCGTTGTGCTTGAAATTACGGTTTTTTTGTTGCATGATGTGACGCTATCGTCCGTCAATATTTTGGAGCGTTTTATGAAACACGGTTTCGCTTATTTGAGCCAAAATCGATTTTTAAGTATCCCTGCCACGATTAATGCCAGCGAACGTCCATTTGGCATCGCAGGGATTCCCTACGATGGCGCGGTGACCAACCGCCCTGGCGCGCGCTTTGCGCCCTCGGCAATTCGTACAGCCAGTCAAATGCTGTGTGATGGCATCCACCCATTTTTCAATGTCTCGCCTTTTGAGTATGTGCATGATTGGGGTGATATTCCCACACCGAATACCGATTTGAGCACGATGCGTGCGGAGTTGACCAAGCATGTCCCTGATTTGCTCGGGCAACACCACATGGTGTGGTTGGGCGGTGATCATTCGGTGACGCTGGGCTTGTTGCGGGCGTATCGCGCGCATTTTGGCATGCCTTTGGCGGTGTTGCATTTTGATGCGCACTGTGACACGTGGACAGATCACTTCGGCGAACCTTCTGGGCATGGTACTTGGGTGTACGAAGCGATTCAAGAGGGCCTGGTGGACGCGAGCAGTTTCGTGCAAGTCGGTATCCGCTCGGCAGGTGATCAGGCAGCGCGTGAGTATGTCGCACAGCAAGGCGGCACGATTTTCACCGCACGCGATTTGCGCGGTTTGGTCTCTGAAACCCAACTGGCGGATGTGATTCACACCATCCGTGCGCGTTTGTCCGCCCAAGGCTTGCCCGTGTATTTGAGTTTTGATATTGATTGTCTTGACCCTGCATTCGCACCGGGGACGGGCACGCCCGAAGTGGCAGGATTGAGCACCAATCAGGTGTTTACATTATTAGAAACCACCGCAGATTTAAACTGGGTCGGTATGGATTGCGTCGAGGTCGCTCCTCCGTATGACCACGCCGAACTCACGAGCAACGCTGCCGCACAAATCGTTTGGACGTATTTGTCTGGGCAAGTGCAAAAAACCATTCAGAACGCCCTATGAGCCAAACCATCGACCGCATTCAAAACCTCATCGATGCATTGCGCGTATTGCCCAATGTCGGCAATAAATCCGCGCAACGTTTGGCGTTTACATTGTTGCAACACGAACGCGCGGGCGCGCAACATTTGGCCGAGGCGATTACCGATGCGTTGCAGCATTTGCGCCATTGTTCGCAATGCTACACGCTGTCAGATGCGGAAATGTGCACCACGTGTGCCAATCCCAAGCGTCAAGCGCAATTGCTGTGCGTGGTGCAATCACCCATGGATCAATTGTTGATTGAGCAAACCATGACCTATCAGGGCAAATACTTTGTGCTCTCAGGTCAACTCAACCCGCTCGAAGGTTTGGGGCCAACCGACATTGCGATGGACAAACTGCTCGCACGCGCTTGCGATGGCGTGGTGCAGGAGGTGATTTTGGCGACACATTTTACCAACGAGGGCGAATTGACCGCGCACTACATCGCCGAACAGTTGTTGGCACGCGGTTTGCGTGTGACCCGTTTGGCAAAAGGTGTGCCCGTCGGCAGCGAGTTGGAACAAGTGGATTTGGGCACTTTGGCACAGGCGATGACCGCGCGTCGGTGAGATGATTGGGTTTGGCGTCGCTGGCACGAATCGAACGTGCGACCCTCTCCTTAGGAGGGAGATGCTCTATCCACTGAGCTACAGCGACCTGTCAAATTTTGAGGCGCAATTATAGCACTGCGCATCATCGAAATGAACGCCTGCGGGTAACTAACGCAATTTAAGGCAATTAGTGGGTGATTGAGAACATTTGAAAAAAAATCAGGCGTATGATGAAGCCATACATCCTGCATCCCAAGGTGTTTATTCTAATACTGGAGAATATCGTGAACGAGTTGACCCGCGCAGCACTCATGCAAGTGCCCGAGGCGCTCAAGGCCGAGGCCGAACGTTTATTTCACAACAATGATTTGTTTTGGTTGTTGTACGCAGACTCAGAAGACACGAATGAACAGGTCAAACTGTATTACGCAGGTCGCGCCGTTCGCCCCTTGTTTAACTCAGGCTTGGAAGCGATTGAGTACGCGATTTCTGGTGTCAATGGCAAAGTGCATGTGGATTACACCGACGCATCGCCGCACGGCACGCGCGAACTGGGCAATCAGCGCAACTACGGTAATCATTTTAACAATACCAAATAATCGCTCACACTGCGTCACAGCACCACATCGTCTTCATCGGTCATCGCATGCGGCGTGACTGTCTGATGAATGCGCGCTTGCCAACGCATCCACGCGCGTGACACCAGTGGCAGCGCGTAGATTGGCAACTGCATTGCGCCGATGAGTGCCAAATACTGAGTACCCAAGAACGGTGCGGAGATGGTCAAGGTCAGCAACACATTGCGTCCGCCCGAAGCCACCGCCGCACTGATTCGATGCTCGATAGAACTTTTGCGATACAAATAAAAATTCAGCCAAAACAGCACCGTCACAATTGCCATTGACAATATCAATAAAGCCCAAGCGTGCATCGGCTCGGTATCAAATACCGAGCGAAATCTGCCAATTAAACCAAATGGAAAACTCATCACCAACAACATCGTGACTTTTGATAATTGTTGATGCACTTTCAATAACACCGCCTCAGCCACCCAACGGTGCACCCATGCGGACATCGCCATCGGTCCCGCGATAAAAATCAACAGGCGTTTGACATACAAAACCATGTCCAAAGACACACTGCCCGTTTGAAACAACCACAGATTGACAAACAACACAATCGGCATGATGAGTGTGCTGGCAATCGTCAATGCCATGGCGTACAAAGGCTCAAAGCCGATGGAGCGCACAATCGCGGGTGTGGCAAACAGCGAGCCTGTCGCCATAATCGCGGCGATTGCGAGCAATAAATCGCCGCGCATACCCAAGCCATAACACACGCCGATGAACAACACGGACATCCCCACGGTGTGCAGTACAGCATACCGCCAGACCGATGCTTGCATGAGTGCCTGAATCAATTGGTGCTGGTTAATCGCCATGAGCGTGAAAAACATCAAGAAAAACAACACCATCGGTAAATACGGCAGCACCAAGTTTGCCGTATGGGGAAATATAAAACCCACGATGGTCGCGAGTATCATAAAAAATGCGGAATGGTGGGAGATGAAGTTTAATAGACGCATGAGGAATTCGAAGTCGGATGGTGCTTTCAAACAAAGGTTACTGTGAAAAACGTGATGGATGGATATTGCCCATCCTGAGTGTTATTGGTGATTATCCGCTGTCACGGCAACGCGGGCGGCAAGTGCGCACATCAGCTCATAACCGATCGTACCCGATGCTTGTGCGACCTCATCAATCGGAATGTGCGTGCCCCACAATTCAACTGTTGAGCCGACGTGCGCATTCGGAACATCGGTTAAATCGACCGTGAGCATATCCATCGACACGCGCCCAACCACATGCGTGCGTACACCATCGATCGCAATCGGCGTTTGTTCGGTCGCATGACGCGGGTAGCCATCGGCATAACCACAAGCCACCACGCCGATGCGCATGGCGCGCGGGGCAACAAAGCGCGAGCCATAACCGATGGCATCGCCCGCTTGAATTTCGCGCACCGCAATGATTTGGCTGTTCAAAGTCATTGCGGGTTGTAAGCCACATTCTGCTGCGGTTGTGTCGGCAAACGGCGAACCGCCGTAAGTCATAATCCCAGGGCGCACCCAGTCAAAATGCGCGTTTGATAGGGTTAGGGTCGCGGCGGAGTTGGACACACAGCGCATTGTATTGGGGTACTGCGCCATAATGGGTGCAACGGTGGTATTGAACAACGCCAAAGCCTTGTCCGCACCATTGGGTAAATCGGCATTGGCAAAGTGCGTCATTAGGCCGATTTCGCCCACACCCTCGATAGCGCGCAGTTGTGCAAAAGCAGCACCATAATCCTGCGGATTAAACCCCACACGGTTCATGCCTGTGTTCATTTTGAGATAAACATTGAGGTTTGAGTCTTTGCGCTCAGCCAAAGCCGATGCCAATGCATCTATTTGCGCCTGCTGATGCACCACCACGGTCAAATCCAATTCAAATGCGCTGGCGTAATCGGCTTTATCAAAACAGCCTTCGAGCATCAATATCGGTTTGTCCCAACCCAAGTGGCGCACCAAGCGCGCCTCGTCAAAATCCAACATCGCCAAGCCATCGGCACTTGCCAAGCCCGAATAAATTCGCTCAATTCCGTGTCCATAGGCATTGGCCTTGACGACCGCCCAAATGCGCGAACCCGCAGCATGGGTGGCAACACGCGCGCGTTGAAGATTGTGGGCTATGGCTTGAGGGCGGATGGTGGCGCGGATGGGGCGTGGCATAAGTGTCCTACAAAACGGCTTGCTATCTAAAGAGCGTATTGTAGAGAGATTTGACGCAAAAAGCCACGCCGCTTGGATTTTGGTAGTGGTCTGGTTTGAAATAATCATAGCGAATATCAACGATTGGTTATCAATATGCTATATTTTGATAATTTGTGATGCTAAAATACCAACTGAAGTTGTATTGTACATTACAACAAATGTTAAATGCGGACGCGATAGCGCGATCTTTGCTATGAGGTGGCAAATATGACTAAAAAAGATTTCACTCAAACTGCTTTTGACATATTCCAACAAGCGATAGGCGAGGCAGAGAAGCCTATGTCATTGACAGGTAGAAAAGCTAATAGCAGTAAAGGTGGAAAAACAGGTGGCGCAAAGCGTGCTGAAAATATGACTAAAGAAGCTTTGTCTGAGCAAGCTAAAAAAGCTGCTGGCGCGAGATGGTCGAATCAAAAAAACCGACAAGCCAAAAATGAAGGGCTAACAGAGCAGATCGTATATAAAGAATTAAACAATTTGGGATACTACAATGATTCTGACACTTCTGTATTGGTGGAACCAAAAAAATCTATAAAGCCACAAATTCAAAAATTACTTTCAACCGCATCAAAGAAAGTTGGTGGAACGGGAAGCGGATACCCAGATTATATTATTAGAGATACCGAACACGAAAATATCGCCGTCGTAATTGAATGCAAAGCCGATACATCTAGACACATTAGTGATGGATTAGATCAATTCAAAGATTACGCTGTTGATGGCGCACGGCTTTATGCTGACTATCTTTCAAAAGAACTTGATGTAATTTATGTTGGCGTAAGTGGACAAAGTGAAAAAGAACTAAAAATTTCTCACTATGTCAAATTGCGCGGTGAGAAAGAACACAAAGAAATTCTCAAGGGTTGTGGATTACAAGAATTTCCGACTTATCTTGAGCAACTAAAAAACCAAAGATTTAGAGTTGACTATTCGTCATTATTAGAGTATGTCGGTGGCTTAAATAAGCAACTTCATGGCAAGCGTATTCCAGAAAAACAACGTGCAATATTATTTAGTGGCATTTTGCTTGGCTTAGAAGACAACTCTTTCCGACGCTCGTATAAGACTTTTGATAACTCCGCCGATTTGATGGATTTGTTGATTATTCAGGTGTCTAAAAAATTAAATTCGGCATCCTCAAAATCGTTGGATAAATTTGCTGGATTACGCGATGAGTTTGCAACCATTCAACACAGCCCAGCCTTAATAAGGGATGGCTATTTTAAAGAACTTGTAAAAGAAGTAGAGGAAAAAGTATATTCTTTCGTCAAAAACAATGAATACCACGATATTGTAAGTCGTTGTTATGTTGAATTTTTGAAGTATGCCAATGATGATGGAAGTCTTGGTATTGTTCTCACACCTCCACACATTACGCAATTATTTTGTGATTTGGCTGGAGTAGGCAAAGACACGGTGGTATTAGATAATTGCTGTGGTACGGCGGGGTTTTTGGTTGCGGCAATGGGGAAGATGATTGCGGCTGCGCAAGGTGATAAGAAAAAAATTGAACATATTCAAAAATATCAGTTGGTAGGCGTTGAGTACCAGCCTCATATTTTTAATTTGGCAGTCTCAAATATGATTATTCATGGAGACGGGAAATCAAATATTTTCCATGAGGATTGCTTTAAATCCACAAATATTGTAAAGCCATTTAAGCCTACTGTGGCTCTATTGAATCCACCTTTTAATGATGGTAGTGGTATAGATGAATTAGAGTTTATTGAGCAGGCTCTTAGTTGTCTTGAAGCAAATGGAGTAGCGATTGCTATAGTCCCGATGAGTTGCGCTATGTATGACAGCGGCAACGGTCTTGAAATCAAACGCAGATTGCTAAAAAGACATTCACTTGAGGCATCAATGTCTTTACCCAATCAATTATTTAATGATAAGGGAGCTAATACCTGCGCCCTTGTTTTTCGAGCTCATATCCCTCATGATCCTAAAAAGAAAACATGGTTTGGTTATTGGCGTGATGATGGTTTTGTTAAATCCAAGCGAAGACGCGAGGATACAGCTGAAAGATGGTCATCAATTCGGGAAAAATGGGTTGATACATTTCTGAATAAAACCATTGAAACAGGATACAGCTTGTTAAAATCAGTTACGGCAGAAGATGAATGGCTATGCGAGGCATACCTTGAGACAGATTACAGCACTATTACACAGCAAGACTTTGAGCGTGATGTAAAAAAATTTGTTTTATACAATCTTATGTTGGATATACAGGGTGGTGAAAGTGACGAGTAGATTAGATGAGCTTTTCGATCTTAAAAATGGCTTGGCAAGTAGTAACGTATTTTTGTTATCTAAAAGAACAACGACTTCTATCCCATATATACGTCCTGCAAAAACTCAACAAAGAACCGTTGCTGGGTGGGTTGAAAAATCAAGCGTAGCTGCTGTACATCGCCACCCAAAGCATACAATCTTTGTTTCTACAGATGGAGAAGGTAGTCATACTTATGCGTATGTGTCTAATTTTGAATTTGTAGCAAACAGCAATGTTTCAATATTGATTCCAAAAAGACCGATGTCTCTTGCGGAGAAAATTTTTTATGCAAAAGCTATAGCCGCCAATCGACAAAAGTTTTCATATGGTCGAAAGCCAAAGGGCGAAAGATTAAAAGCAATTGAATTGCCAGAAAAACCACCAGAATGGGTGAATTCAACGAATTTAAGTGGCTTTTCTTTTGATTTAGATTTGGTTGAGCATAATGTATTGACGCCGATCAGAAAACAAAGTGTAGAAACTTATAACGTGCGGCTAATGGATTTATTCGATGTTTACTATGGGGTAAATCTTGAGTTGAATCGCTTGACTCAAAATGAAAATGGCGTGAACTTTGTGGCTCGCACATCAAAAAATAATGGAGTATCCGCGAAAGTCCAACGTCTATATGATTTAGAGCCAACAAAAGGCATGGTGTTATCTGTTGCTGGCGGCGGCTCGGTTCTAGAAGCTTTTTTACAGGTTGAGCCCTTTTATAGCGGTAGGGACTTGTATTATTTAAAACCAAAAGTAGAAATGACTGCTGATGAAATGCTGTATTACGCCACGTGTATCCGTGCCAATCAATACAAATATAGCTACGGCAGACAGGCTAACCGAACATTGAAAGACTTGCCAATACCTGCATTTGAGTGTTTACCAAGTTGGGTCAATGGATCAATAATGCGCGTTTCTAAGCAAATACAAGAGTCTATTGTAAAAGCGAGTTGATTTTGCTTTTACTTAAGCATATAGTCTATTTTGAAATTATCGGAATGGATTATTATGAATCGTTTAAATAACTCTGAACGCGCTAAAATCCTTGCTTTACTGTGTGAAGGCATGGGGGTCAATGCTACCTGCCGTGTATCAGGCGCGAGTAAAATGACTGTGCTAAAACTATTGACGGATGTTGGGCAAGCGTGTGCGGATTATATGGATGATAATATTCGCGGACTGAAAAGCAAAAGAATAGAATGCGACGAGATTTGGAGTTTTTGTTACGCTAAACAAAAGAACGTTAAAGATGCTATTTCCGCGCCCGATGGTGCAGGTGATGTATGGACATGGACAGCGATTGATAGCGACAACAAATTGATGGTGTCCTATTTGGTGGGAACTCGTGATGTTGAGTGCGCTCTAACATTCATGGATGATTTGGCTGGGCGATTGGCAAATCGCGTACAACTCACGACGGATGGATTAAGAGCGTATTTGGTAGCGGTCGAAGAATCATTCGGTGCTGATATTGATAATGCTCAATTAGTCAAAATGTATGGTACAACTCAGGATAATCTGAAAGGCAAATACAGCCCATCTGAATGCACTGGAATCAAGAAGCAACGCATTACAGGCAAACCTGATTTTTCCAATGTATCAACATCATATGTTGAACGTGCTAACCTCACCATCCGTATGCAAAATAGACGCTTCACGCGTCTAACCAATGCGTTTAGCAAAAAATTAGATAACCATATCCACGCATTTAGCTTGTTTGCCATGCACTACAATTATTGCAAAATTCACAACTCTTTGCGTGTTACCCCAGCAATGGAAGCAGGAATTGCAGACCATGTGTGGTCACATGAAGAAATCATTGCGTTACTGAAAGACAAAGAAGTACCAAAAAAACGGGGAAAATACAACAGGTCAAAAAGCGAAATTTCAAACTAGACCACTACCTGGATTTTATACGTGTCTAATGACGATGATTTTACTGACAAACATCACAATTGCAACATTTGCGCGCGCTCCATATCCGATGGCGCAAAACCACGTTTTTCATAAAAATCAAAAATGCTGTTGACGATAAAGTGCGGGTCATCGGTAATGTGTACGAGGTCTAAATCGACTTCGCTGATTAAACCACCACCCAACAATTGCGCGCGCACCCAATCCCAAAGCCCCGACCAAAATTCAGTACCGTATAGGTAAATCGGCATGGCGCGGCTTTTGCCCGTTTGAATCAATGTGAGTGATTCAAACAACTCATCCATCGTGCCAAAACCGCCGGGCATGGCGATAAATGCAGTCGCGTATTTGGCAAAAGCCACTTTGCGCGCGAAAAAATGACGGAAATTAATCGAAATATCTTGATAAGGGTTGCCCATCTGCTCGTGGGGTAACAGAATATTCAAGCCAATGGATGGACCTTTGCCTGCAAACGCGCCTTTATTCGCGGCTTCCATGATGCCGGGACCGCCGCCTGAAATCACACCAAAGCCCGCATCTGAGAGCAGTTTTGCCAATTCCTCAGTTTTTTGATAATACGGATTGTTGGGTTTGGTGCGTGCTGAGCCAAAGATGCTTACAGCTGGGCGGATGTTTGCCAATTGCTCGGCAGAGTGGACGAATTCAGACATAATCCCCAGTACATGCCACGATTCGCGTGCCTTGGTCATGGTGGCGCGTTCCAGTTCGGACGGCTGTTGACCACTGAGGGTTTGAATGTTTTCACGGGCGTTTTGGTTCATGGGACTCCTTTGCGACGGGCTCAAATATAGGGTGTATTGTACGCGATGTTGGCAACGGTGTTGCCGCGACACCGTGGTTATCCATCCACAGAGGGGTTGTGATGGTTCAATGGTTGAGCACGAAACTTTTTTCTGTGAGATAATGCGCCCGCTTTTGAATTTCACATCTGTTTATTTGTTTGAAACGAAAGCATTCGTTTCATCGTCCCCAGTTTTTTTGCGAGCCTGTTTTTTTGTATTCGCTCATCCTTCTCTAAGAAGTGTCTATTCTGACGGTCGATGTTTTTTGATACACCCGTCAGCGCGTTAGACCC
The DNA here is from genome assembly GCA_018261955.1 of Burkholderiaceae bacterium. Taxonomy (GTDB): domain Bacteria; phylum Pseudomonadota; class Gammaproteobacteria; order Burkholderiales; family Burkholderiaceae; genus CTSOIL-112. The sequence continues at coordinate 116,323 of JAGTRK010000006.1, read as the reverse complement.
CTGAATTATCAGAACTTCTAACTCCCCGCTATTGATATGAATTGTTTGCATCCTTGCGAACATGGTTGTATTTTGCGTGCGTATTTTTGAAATACACACTGCGCTGGCACCCTTTTGGATTTTTATGACAACAACATTACAAGCCACCCCGATTTCATTTGAAGAAATGGGCTTGGCAGATACTTTTTTAACCAGCATCAACGCTTTGGGTTACACCCAACCAACCGCCGTGCAATCGGCATTGATTCCATGCGCGATGGCAGGGGGCGACTGGATTGTCGCGTCACAAACTGGCTCGGGTAAAACCGCCGCGTTTTTATTGCCCTCATTGCAAAAGATTTTGACGGCCGTCAACTCGGGTAAAAACAACCCAGCGAATGCACCGTTTACTTTGGTCTTGTGCCCAACGCGCGAATTGGCGCAGCAGGTTTCTGCCGATGCGATTAATTTGGTCAAAAACACCCGTGGCTTGCGCATTGCAACCATCGTCGGTGGCACTTCGTATTTCAAACAAAAACAAGGTCTCAAAGGCGCACACCTCGTGGTCGCAACCCCGGGTCGTTTGCTTGATTGGGTCAATCAAGGTGGTATCAACCTGTCTCAATTACAAACCTTGGTATTGGATGAAGCCGACCGTATGCTCGATTTGGGCTTTACCGATGAAATCACCGCGATTGCCGAAGCGTGTGAGCACCGCGAACAGACTTTGATGTTCTCAGCGACATTCACCCCACGTGAAACGCGTTTGGCGGGGGCTTTGATGCTTGAGCCACAACAAATTATGTTGGCCAGCGTGAGCGAAAAACACACCAGCATCACCCAGCATTTGCAATGGGCGGACAACTCGCACCACCAACAAAAATTATTGATGCACTGGTTGCAAGACGACACTTTGGATCAAGCGGTGGTGTTTGCCTCAACGCAAATTGATTGCGAACGTTTGGCCGATGAGTTGGCGGGTATGGGCGTTTCTGCCGCAGCTTTGCACGGTGCAATGCCACAAATGGTGCGCAATCGCCGTTTGGACGCGCTGCGCAAAGGCAAAACCAAAATCTTGGTTGCCACCGATGTCGCCGCGCGTGGGATTGATGTGCCGAACATCACCCACGTATTCAACTACGGTTTGCCGATGAAGGCCGAAGACTATGTGCATCGCATTGGTCGCACGGGTCGCGCAGGTCGTGAAGGCGTGGCAGTGACTTTTGCACAACGCTCAGATGCATTCAAAATTCGTCAAATCGAACGCTATATTGAACGCAAAATCAATGTGACCCAAGTCGCTGGTTTAGAGCCACAACTCAAAGCGGAAGACTTCGCTTCAGGCCGTGGTGGTAAACCCGCAGGTCGTAGCAATAGTCGTGGTGGCTATGCGGGTAAACCGCGCGGCGAATATCGCACTGGTGCTCGTGGTGATGCGCCACGTGGTGCACATGGTGGGCATGGTTCACGCCCAGATACGCGCCCAGAGGGTCGTGGTTTCCGTGCTGAAGGTCGTGCGGATACGCATGGCGGTTATCGCAACGAACCACGCTCAGAAGGTCGTTCAGAATACCGTGGTGCGCCAGCCAATGGCAACCGTAGCGACAGCCGCAATGACAATCGTAACCCAAGTAGTCCACACACACGTGTGCGCCATGAGTCGCATTTAGAAAAACATGCCGATGGTCGTTTCCATGAGCGTTCAGATGCGCGCCCTAAACACCGCGCCAGCGCAGGTGAAGAATACCGCCCACGCCGTGAGCACCATTCTAAGCAAGGTGAAAAATCGTATGTCAAGCCCGCAGCACGTCCGTTTGCCAACACGGCACGTCCAACAGGGCAAGCAAAACCACGCGCGAATCGCAAACCGAGTTTCTAATTTCGATTGCGTTGCGTGATAAAAGCACCATAAAAAAGCACCCATCGAGGTGCTTTTTTAACGCGTTTGTGTGTGCTCTATTTTCGCCGCAGACCTTGTAGGCTGATGTGCGTGGGTGTATGCTTGGGCTCAATGTGTTTCATCAATGCGGCTGCGGCCGCGCCCAAAGTGGAGGCGTTTTGCCCAAATTCACACAGCCGTATGGTGGGCGTCATCACGTGGCGTTGGGTATGTGCATTGAAACTGGCGATTGCAGGCTCTAACAATGCGGCTTCAAATTGACTCATAGGGCCGCCAAGCACGATGGTTTCAGGATTGAGAATATTGGCAAGGTTGCGCATCACAATGCCTAAAAAATACCCCACGGTCTCCAAACCTTTTTTGACTTGCGCATCGCCCTGCGCCAATCGATTTTGCATGGTTTCAATCGACAGGATGGGCGCGTCACCAACCAACTCTCGGCTCAATGCGCGTTGCGAGACCAAAGTCTCCACGCAACCACGCTGACCACAGGCGCACAGCCAGCCGTCAAAGGGTTGCAATGTGGAATGACCGATTTCCCCCGCCCAGCCGTTGAGCCCTGTGTACAAGCCGTTTTCACTGACAATGCCCGCACCCACGCCAATGCCCACTGTCAAATGGATGATGGGATTGCGGTGGTATTGACTGCGACCAAAAACGAACTCTGATAGAGCCCCTGCATTGGCATCATTGATGATGGTGATGTCGATTTCAGGCATGTGTTGTTGGGCAAAACGCTGATGCAGCATGTCAATCAAGTCGATGTTTTGCCAACCGATGTTGGGTAAATCGACCACATGACCGTCCGAAGCATTGACCAAACCCGGGACTGACACGCCCAACCCCAAGATTTGATGGTTCAAACTGAGCATGAGTTTCCATGTGTGACACAGAATATCCGCCAATTGACTGACAGAGGTTTCAACGTTCACGTGCTGATAGGGCAAGCGCGATTGAAAACGAATTTCGCCCGCAATCGAGCAAGCAACGACTGCAATATAATCCACGCCAAGTTCCGCGCCGAGCAAAGTCAGCACATCACCGTTTAAAGTCAAGCCCGTGGGTCTGCGTCCTGCCCCCTCAAGTGGGGTTGGGCTGTCCTCTTTCACCCAATGCTCGTCCAATAGTTCTTGCACGATTTTACCAATGGTGGATTTGTTTAAACCAGTGACCTTGGCCAAATCGCTCCGCGATATGCTCGGCTTTTTTTTGATGTGGTTGATGATGGCAAGTCGATTGATTTGCTTTAAATCGCTGTGGTTGCTGGTGAATGCCATGAGAAACTCGAAAAAAGGTTAAAAAGCCATTGGAGGAGATTTTAAGTTAATTTGTTGTTCTCGTAAAATATTTATTTTGAAAAATGGCTTGAGATGATGAGAAATATCAGAGTGGGTTTGATTATAGGTCAAAAAACTAAAAAAATAGTTCAATATTGAATGACTCAATGGATTTTTGCGATATTTTTCAAGCATTCACAAAAACCACCATTTAATTTGTATTTTTAAACAATTAAATTTGACAGGCGTTGAAATTTGGTGTTGAATGTCAGTCACACACATGTAATACATATTGTTGTGTTCATAAATCAAGGAGAATTCATATGAAAAAACAGTTGTTGGCAGTTTCCGCACTCATCGTGGCATTGGGTTTGACCGCTTGTGGTAAGCCCGCTGAAACACCCAAGGCCGCTGATGCGGGTACAAATGCGCAAGCCCCCGCAGCAGGTGGTTTGATTGGTTTGGCAATTCCAGAGGCGACCAGCGAGCGTTGGAAAAACGCGGCTGAGTTCATGAAAAAAGAACTCGAAGCCAAGGGCTATAAAGTTGAAATCGGCTATGGCGATGGTGACCAATCGAAACAAAACAAACAAATCGAAGACTTCATCACCAAAGGTGCAAAAGTTATCGTTGTCGGTGCGGTCAATGACTCTGTGGCGCAAGCAGTTGATTCTGCCAAGGCAGCAGGCGTACAAGTGATTGCATTTGACCGTTTGATTAAAGGTACTGACCAGTACGATTACTACATGACGTTTGATAATTTTAAAGTGGGTGCATTCCAGGGTGAGGCGATTAAAACCGCTTTGGATTTGGATAAATCAAAAGGCAAAAACATCACTTTATTTGCGGGTGCATCCACTGACAACAATGCACGTGTGTTTTTTGATGGTGCATGGTCTGTGCTCAAACCGTATGTGGACAGCGGCGCTTTGAAAGTGTGCGGTCCAGTGCCAACTGACTCAAAAGATCCGAATTGGACAAAAATCGCCACGCCTGATTGGGCCAATGATAAAGCCAAAGCGCGCATGGAAACTTTGATTTCTGGCGATTGCAAAAGTGTGACTTTGGATGCGGTATTGGCACCAAATGATGGCTTGGCGCGTGCGATTATTGGGGCGTTGGAGCAAAGCGGTAAATACAAAACTTTGCCATTTGTTTCAGGTCAAGATGCAGAATTGTTGTCCGTCAAATGGATTAACGAAGGCAAACAAGGCATGACCGTGTTTAAAGACGACCGTTTCTTGGCCAAAGCCACAGCCGAAGCAGCCGATGCTTTGGTCAAAGGTCAAAAACCAGCCCCCACGGTTAAATTCAAAGAAGACACCACCACGTACAACACGGGTAAGAAAAACGTCAATGCCTTTTTGTTAGAACCATTGGTGGTCAATAAAGCCAACACCACCGCTGCAATGGTGGACAGTGGTTTTTACACTGCTGAGCAAGTGGCAAAAGGTACCAAATAACCCAACACGCTTCAGTCGATTGACTGATTAAGTGTTTTCCGCCATTGTTTGTTGCTGTATGATTACAGCACGAGCAATGGCGGTTTGGGTATCTGCTCCAACAATTGTCTCAACAAAAAATGAAGCGCGGTTTTGCTCAAATAAGCGCGGTGAGTTTCCATAAACACAAGGGCACAACAATGGACACAATATTAGACATCAGAGGTTTACGCAAAACGTTTGGCTCGGTGGTTGCGCTCAATAAAGTCAATGTGCAGGTCACACGGGCACACATCCACTTTATTGTGGGTGAAAATGGTGCAGGCAAATCTACCATGATGAAGGCCATCAGCGGCGTGTATCCCCACGGCAGTTATGAGGGCGAAGTGCTGTACAACGGACAAAAATGCGCCTTTAACACCATCAAAGACAGCGAAAAAGCGGGCATTGTCATCATTCATCAAGAATTGGCTTTGTCACCGTACTTGTCAATTTACGAAAACCTATTCTTGGGCAACGAACGAAAAAAGGGCTGGCGCATTGATTGGGCGCAAACTGTTGCCGATGCCAAGGAGGTTTTGGCAAAAGTGGGGTTGAAAGAAGACCTCAACACACCTGTCAATAAACTCTCGGTTGCCAAACAACAACTCATCGAAATCGCCAAAGCCTTGTCAAAAAATGCCAAGGTACTGATTTTGGATGAGCCGACCTCATCGTTGAATGAGGCCGACAGCGCGAACTTACTGGAGTTGCTCAAAAAACTCAAAGCCGATGGCGTGACCATCATCATGATTTCACACAAACTCAATGAGGTGATGGCGATTGCCGATGAAATCACCATCATTCGTGACGGTGAAACCATCGAACGGATTGATTTGCACACACAAAAAATTGATGTCAACTACATCGTCAAAGGCATGGTGGGGCGCGAATTGACTTCAATGTATCCAACACGTGAACCGAAAATTGGTCACACGATGTTGAAACTGTCTGACTATACCGTAAAGCATCCTGTGTTTAGCGATAGATTGGTGATTGATCATGCGAACATTGAAGTGAAATCGGGCGAAATTGTCGGGCTGGCAGGTTTGGTTGGCTCAGGGCGTACCGAATTGATGTTGTCGATTTTTGGACGTTCTTTGTCGCCTTATGTTTCTGGTGAGGTCGAGTTTGAGGGTAAGAAAGTCGATTTTAAGAGTGCCAAAGAGGCGATTGCCAACGGCATGATTTATGTGTCCGAAGACCGCAAAGAATTGGGTTTGATTTTGATTCAAACAATTAAAAACAACGCCTCGTATTCATCCCTGCCCGCACTGTCGAATAAATTTGGCGTGGTCGATTCGGTGGAAGAATTCAAATTGGCAGAAGCTCTCAAAGTCGCTCTGCGCATCAAAACCCCGAATATTGACCAAGTGGTTGGCAATTTGAGCGGTGGCAATCAGCAAAAAGTCGTGCTCGCGCGTTGTTTGATGGCAAAACCCAAGCTGCTCATCATTGACGAGCCGACGCGTGGAATTGACGTGGGCGCGAAAAATGAAATTTACAAAATCATGAATGATTTTGTTGGGCAAGGCAACGCCATCATTATGATTTCGAGTGAGTTGCCCGAAGTATTGGGCATGACTGACCGTGTGTACGTGATGGACAAAGGGCGAATTAAAGGTGAAATGGCGACTGCGGATGCAAGTCAAGAAACCATTATGAAATTGGCTGTTGCTTAAATAAAAATCTACAACTGGAGTACAAAATGTTCAAAATTCTCAAACAAAATCAAAAGCATTTTTCAATGTACGCGGTGTTGATTTTAATTTTTGTCGTGTTTGGTTTCATGACAGATTTCATCAATTTTGCACCGCGTAACATCACCAACTTGGTGATTCAAAACAGTTATATCTTGATTTTAGCCACGGGTATGGTGCTGGTTATCATTACAGGTAAAATTGACTTATCGGTTGGTTCTGCGGTCGCGCTCACAGGGGCGATTGCGGCGTGGGCGTACAATAAAACCGATGGCAGCATGATGTCGGCTGTCGTGATTGCCTTGCTTGCGGGCGTGGTGATGGGTGCAGTGCAGGGCTATTGGGTGGCGTATTTGAAAGTCCCTGCCTTTATCGTGACACTTGGTGGGATGCTTGGGTGGCGTGGGTTGACCTATATTTTTACCGATATCCAACCGATTGGTTTGATGGATGATGGTTTTAAAACCATCACCACGGGTTTTGTCAATCCTGTCTTTATGGATGCCAAAAATTTTGCTTTGTTGCTCGGCATCGTGGTGGTCGCTTTGATGGTTGTATCTGATTGGATGCGTCGTCAAAATCGTGTGAAATTGGGCTTTGATAATTTGCCCTTGCCGCTGTTCGCGCTCAAAAACCTGTTTGTCGCTGCGGTTGTGATGTGGGTGTTTTATAAATTCTCAATGGATCGTGGTGTACCCATCATCATTTGTTTGATTGCGGTACTGATTGTTGGTATGACGTATGTGATGAATAACACGGTATTTGGACGCAATATCTACGCGATTGGTGGCAATGCCAAAGCGGCTAAACTCTCAGGTATTAATGCTGAACGCACCGAGTTTTATGTGTTTGTGCTCATGGGTGTGCTCGCCGCGCTCGCGGGTGTGGTGTTCACTGCCTACATGAATCAAGCGCAACCCGCAGCGGGTAATATGTTTGAGTTGGATGCCATTTCAGCGGTCTTCATCGGTGGCGCGAGTGCGACAGGCGGTGTCGGTACCATCCTTGGTTCCATCATCGGTGGCTTGGTCATGGGCGTGATTAACAATGGTATGTCGCTCATGAGTTTGGGGCAAGAATATCAATTGGTGGTCAAAGCCATCGTGTTGTTGGTTGCGGTTTGGTACGATTTATATAACAATAAAAAATCATCGTAATCATTGATTGAATGACACAAATGAGCGTGCTTGTGCACGCTCGTTTGTTATCTTGAGATGGTCATCGGGCACAAGGATGCGGCGCGTATGAATATTTTAAAAATCATTTCATTTATAACTGAAAAAACTGTTGCAAATATACAAATCATTTGGCTACTCATGTCAGATTTTCTACTAAACATATTAAAAGCCCTAAGTATTGAATGGTTTTAAGGTATGATTTGAAATGTGGATAGAAAGTGTCCATCATGGTTTTGAGTGATTGGGTTCGCTCAGGTTCTGTGATAAATCCGCATTAAATTTAAGGTTATGAGGGTTATCTGATTACGCTATCAAGCGAATAAAAGGAGTTAATAATGCAAGCATTACATGATTTTTGGGCTTATGTACCGCCAGCGATGCAGTATGTTGTGATTGCCTTGGTGATTTTTGCAGTGGCGACTACAATCGGTGTGGTGAAGTTGTTAAATAAAAAATAAAGTTTCGCCCCATAGGACGACTCATGATGAGTTCGCTAAAAAGCCAACCTGCTCGGTTGGCTTTTTTGTCGATTGTTGATCAATTGTTAATCGTTGGGTGTGTTGTTTTAACCCAATTGCACTGCCTGTGAAAAATGGTCAAAAATGGGGATGTTCAAAGCCTTTTGGGCAAGTGCTTCGCGTATCGGCACACCCTCGTTGTAACCATAACTCAAGACCACACAACGACACTGCGCCGCTTGTGCGGTCAACACATCGGTCATTGAGTCGCCGACGTATAAAATCTCATCCACTGTCACGCCCAATTGTGCGCAGGCATGCAGCAATGGTTCTGGCTTGGGTTTCTTAATCGGTAATGTATCGCCACAGACAATCACATCCAACCACTGACTCCATGCGAATGCGTTGATGAGTGGCAGGGCGAATTCGGCGGCTTTGTTGGTCACCACGCCGAGTTTAATGCCTTTTGCATGCAGACTTTTCAATGTGTCGGTCACGCCGTCAAACTCCACACTGTCGGTGCCGTTGACTTCGTGGTAGTGTTTGGCAAAGCGTTGATACGCCAATTCCAAGTCAAAATCAGGGTTTTGGCTGGTGACATCGCGCATGGCGTTGGCGACCAAACTGCGCACGCCGTGTCCTATCATGGCAACCACGCCGTTGATGTCGATGCTGGGTAAATTGTATTCTGCGCGCATACGGTTAATGCCCGTTGATAAATCGGGCGCGGAGTGGGTCAGTGTGCCGTCTAAGTCAAATAAGATGGCTTTAATGCTTGGATGATTCATAAACGTTCTCGTGGGTGATTGTTCGTATTTACTCGTGCTTGGTGCCAAAAATTCGATCGCCCGCATCGCCCAAGCCGGGCACGATGTAGGCGTGCTCGTTGAGTTTTTCGTCCAATGAAGCGACATACACGGGAATGTCGGGATGCGCTGCATGGAATACGCGCACACCCTCGGGTGCAGCGACCAGTGCCAAAAAGCGAATGTGGGTACTCGGCACACCACGCGCAATCAATACGTCGGCAGCATGGACAGCGGAGTTGCCTGTTGCCAGCATGGGGTCACACAAAATAAACAAACGACCTTCGGTTGCGGGCAAGCGCACGTAGTATTCGACAGGTTGATTGTTTTCATCGCGGTACAAACCTATGTGCCCTTGGCGCGCCGAAGGAATCAAATCAATCAAGCCATCCGCCATGCCCAAACCCGCGCGTAGCACAGGCACGACCGCTACTTTTTTGCCGGCAATCACTGGCGCATCCATCTCGACCAACGGGGTTTGGATGCGTTTGGTGGTCAGGGGCAAATCACGGGTCAATTCATAACCCATGAGCAAGGTCAATTCGCGCAACAGGGCACGAAAGGTACGTGTGGAAGAATCCACATCGCGCATGTGCGAGAGTTTGTGGGCGACCAATGGGTGTTGGACGACAAATAAATTGGGAAAGTCGGGGTGGGCATTCATGTGTGTGCTCAATTTATGAAAGTTTGCTTCAAATTGGTGAGAAAAAAATAAATTATGGATGGGTTTGTGGGGCTGAAAAGCATATAATTTCGCCTGTCATTATACGTTGAATTGCACCTTGCATTATACGTTGCATGATGCATTCAAGCAAAGCACGCAGTAGCATCAATCAGCAGATAATGCATCAAAAATGTTTTTCACTCTATAACACAACAACAGGAGTAGTTAAAAATGTCAGAACAATATTTCCCAAGTTACACCGTCAAAGCCCAGACGCACGACAGCATCATCGCCCCCGATGAACGATTGGCGATGGGGCAAACCGCCTTGATGGGCTTGCAACATGTGGTGGCGATGTTCGGCGCAACGGTGCTTGCGCCCTTGCTCATGGGCTTTGATCCGAATGTTGCGATTCTCATGTCGGGCATAGGCACACTGCTGTTTTACGCGATGACGCGCGGGCGTGTGCCGAGTTATTTGGGTTCGAGTTTTGCATTCATTGGCGGCGTGATAGCGGTGTCGGGCTACGCGGGTTCAGGTGCGAATGCCAATATCGGTGTGGCACTCGGCGCGATTATCGTCTGTGGTTTGGTGTATTTCCTGATTGGTTTATTGGTGCAGTTTGTCGGCACGAACTGGATTGAAACACTGATGCCGCCTGTGGTCACAGGTGCGGTGGTTGCGGTGATTGGTTTGAATTTGGCGGGCGTGGCGGTGCTCGGTGCGAAGGGCAACAACGCCAATGCGTGGTATATGCTGATGACGGTGTTGGTGATTGCATTGACGGCGGTTATGGGTACGGGTTTGATGCGCCGCTTGTTGATTTTGGTCGGCGTGATTTTGGCAACGGTCTTGTATGCGGTATTGACCAATGGTTTGGGTTTGGGCGTGGGAGAGCATGGCGCGGCGGCAGTGGATTTTACCAAGGTCGCCAACGCCGCATGGTTTGGTTTGCCCAATTTTGCTTCGCCGACATTTACGATGTCAGCGATTTCGGTGATTGCGCCTGTGGCGTTGATTTTGGTGGCTGAAAATTTGGGGCACTTGCGCGCGGTACAAGGTATGACTGGACACGATATGAATCCGTACATGGGGCGTGCGTTTATGGCCGATGGCTTGGCAACCATGGTTTCGGGCAGTGTCGGCGGTACGGGCGTGACCACGTATGCGGAGAACATCGGTGTGATGGCAGTCACGAAAATTTACTCAACCTTGGTGTTCGTGTTTGCCGCAGTATTTGCGATTGTCTTGGGCTTTTCACCCAAAATGGGCGCATTGATTCAAACCATCCCAGGTCCCGTGTTGGGTGGTGTGTCGATTGTGGTGTTTGGCTTGATTGCTGTTGCAGGGGCGAAAATCTGGGTGGACAATAAAGTCGATTTTTCACAAAGCCGTAATCTGATTGTCGCTGCGGTGACTTTGATTGTTGGGGCGGGGGATTTGACCGTACAACTGGGTGGGTTTACTTTGAATGGCATCGGCGTGGCGACTTTTGGCGCGATGGCTTTGTATGCGTTGCTCAATATGGGCAGTGCGAGCAAGCAGGGGTTTAAAAAATAACCGCACGGATTGTTTCTCAATTTAAAAACCGCAGAACATCATCTCTGCGGTTTTGTTGCATGTAAGGATTTGTATCAAGCGATGCGCTGAATCAATCAATGCCGTCATTGTGAGCCTCGAATGATTTTATCGAGGCGTGGCAATCCATCAAAGTTCGCTGTGGTGGCACTGCATGGATTGCTTCGCTGATATAAAACATTGCTCGCAACGACGAATTTTTTAAAAATTCCGCAAGGCATTGATGGCTTGTTGGGTCTCGCGTGCGGCTTGTGCGGCGGCTTGGGCAAAGTTTTCACCCGCGCTGGCGTAGATGATGGCGCGTGAGGAGTTAATCATCACACCAGTGCCCTTTGCGGTTTGTCCTGCCATCATGGTGGCAGCCAAATCACCGCCTTGCGCGCCGATACCGGGGATGAGTAGGGGCATGTTGCCAACGATCTCGCGAACCTCTTTGATTTCATTCGGGAAAGTCGCACCGACCACGAGGGCGCATTGTCCTGAGGTATTCCACTCGTGCGCCACCTTGTGCGCCACGATTTGGTACAAGGGGGTATCACCGACTTGCAAAAACTGTAAATCGCTGCCGCCCGCGTTGGAGGTGCGGCACAAAATAATCACACCTTTGTCTGAGTGGTTCAAATACGGCTGAACCGAATCGAAACCCATGTAGGGATTGACGGTCACCGCATCGGCTTGATAACGCTCAAACGCTTCAATCGCGTATTGCTCGGCGGTTGAGCCGATGTCGCCGCGCTTGGCATCGAGGATGACGGGGATGTGCGGGTAATGTGTGCGGCTGTATTGGATGATGGTTTCCAATGCGGCTTCAGCGCGGTGTGCAGCGAAGTAGGCGATTTGCGGTTTGAATGCACACGCATACGCGGCGGTTGCATCGATGATGGCGATGCAAAACTCGGTGAAAGCCTCGTCAATCGGGCGTTCATGCAAATGCAGTGGCAATTTTTCGGGAGCGGGGTCTAAGCCCACGCACAGCAAGGAGTTGTTGTCCTGCCATGCGGTTTGAAGTTGGGTGATGAAATTCATGTGTCTTCCTGTTGTGTTCCTATTACCAATTTGAAATAGTGCGCCCTAAATAAAAATACACATTGGCGTGTCCTTTGCGCGTGATGCCGATGCCAATTTGTGCGGGACCTATTGGGGTGCTGATGGCACCAAATAGGCTACCAGATGCCTTTAAGCCGCGAGTTCCTATGTCGGATAAATTATTCCATGTGTTACCAGTCTCAAGACTTGCACCCAAAATCAGCGGTTCGTTGAGCATTTTCCACGGGCTGAGGTAGCGATAACTGACGCTGCCAAACAGTAAATAGTTGCCAATGAATTGGTTTTGCTCGTAACCCGATAGTCGGTGGTAGCCGCCCAAACGATAGGGTGAGGTATAAACGCTGCCTGAGTTGTTGTGACCTGCGGCTTCAAAATCAATTGCCAATGAATTTTGTCCCATGCGTTTTGCCCAAATGCTGTGGATACCTGATTGTAGATAACGTTTACCATCGGTTTTCTGCATGGATGTACGGGCGTAGAACTTGGTGTAGTAGCCTTGTGTGGGGATGTAAAAATCGTCCAATTGATCCAGTGTCAGTTCTGCATCAATTGTAAAGCGGCTTTGACGATCCGCATCAATCGGTAGGACGGGGTTGGTATGGTTGGCGTTGACACGCGTTGCGCGCCAAGATGCGCCCAAGCCCCACTCGCCGACCGAGCCAATGGACTGACCTATCTGCACGCCAACGTTTGTTCGTTGGACATCGTAGTCGGTAGCAGATTTATTTTGACCCGCGAGGTAGGCTGAATTGTTTTCAAATGCGAAATCGGCTTTGGGACGAATATACCAATTTTGCCCTGAAGACAGGGGTTGGTTGAATTCGGTTTTGAATCGCGTGTTGTTGCCGAGGGTCAAATAACTGCGCCACTCTGCGCCGAAATTATTAATCCAAATATTGCGGTGCGCCAAGTGCAAAGAAAATTTCTGATTGGTTAGGCTGTTACTCGATACTTCGATGCCCGCGCGCAGGACATTTTTTGCAATGTCTTTTTCGCCCACGTAATACACCAATTCATTGTGATCGCCCACGGGCAACACATCGTATTTAACTGACTCAATGCGGTCAATATTGAGCAGTTGTTTGATGTCTGCATTGACTGTATCCATATTCAGCGGCTTGCCTGCACGCGCTTGAATGATGTTTTGTAATGTTTCGGGATGAGCCAAACCGTTGGTCTCAACGCGCACAAAGTGAATGATTTTTGGTGGCTCCGCTGTGTTGTGGTGTTGCGCCATGAGGCTATTGTATTGAGCCGTTGGCACAGACATTTTGCTTGACTGCTGCGTCACCTGCGCTTGGTTCATTGCATCATAGCCATATTTGAGAGCTTCCTCAATGCGATTGAACTGTAAATTGGCAATGTCGCCGACATTCACTTTGACATACATGTCGTTATCGGACAAGGTTTTGACTTCATCTGCGACATTGCGCTCGACCAAGATGCTCACCAATTGCTCGGACACATTAAGCACATTTTTGATTTTGTCCTTGGGTAATAAGCCTGAACCCACATCAATTGCAATGATGCGATCTGCACCCATTTCACGCACCACATTGATGGGTAAATTGCTTGCCACCATGCCATCGGTGAGCAGTCGTCCATTCATTTCAACAGGAGAGAATACCGCAGGAATTGACATACTGGTGCGCAAAGCTTGTGCCAAAATGCCTTTGCTTAGCACCACTTTTTGCCCTGTGCTCAAATCGCTCGCCACCGCGCGAAATGGAATCGGTAAACGGTCAAAATCCATTTGATAGGGGTGGTCTTTGAGAATATCGCGCAAAGCTTCTTCGACCCGTGCGCCATTGATGACGGCTTTGGGCAGAGCAATTGCCCCCTCGCGGGTGATGGATAAATCCACCATGCCATTGCCTTGGTATTCGATGTCACGTGTGAATTGAGTTTGCGTGCGCCGATCGGACTTCTCGAACAGAATTTTTTCAAAATTCATCGATTTGACGCGTTGCTCAATTTCATCCACGCCCATGCCGCTGGCGTACATACCACCGATGAGCGCGCCAGCACTGGTACCTGCTATGTAGTCGATGGGAATGTGTTGTTCCTCCAAAGCGCGTAAAACCCCAATATGCGCCAATCCGCGCGCGCCACCACCTGAGAGTACCAAACCGATTTTTTGGCGTTGATTTTGGGTCGTTGGCTCGGAGGCCATTGTTGCAGTCACCGCTTGAGTGGGCTCTTGCGCCCATGCATTGCCCGATAGACACACGCAAAAAATAAAGAATGCACCGAGGGTTAAGCGATGGTTAAACATATATGAGGGTTTCATGGTGTGCCTCTAACAATGGTGTATAGCATTTGCAAACCCAACAGGAACAATACGCCCGCAAATATTTTTTTAATTTTCGCGACAGGCCAAACCTGCGCGGCGCGCGCACCGATGGGTGCGAACAGCGCGCTGGTCATGACCACCCCAATCACTGCAGGCCAGTAGATGTAGGCGATGGTGTGTGCGGGCAGTCCTGTCGTATCATAAAAACTAATCAGATACCACAGGACACCACTGAGCGCGATTGGGAAGCCCAAGGTTGCCGATGTGCCGATTGCCAAGCGTGTGGACGTGTTGCAAGCAATCATAAAAGGAACTGTGATAAAACCGCCGCCTGCTGAAATCAGAGTGGAAATACTGCCAATGAGGTTGCCCACACCCAACAAAGCCCAACGATTGGGGAGGGTGCGTGATGCGCGTGGCGGTTTGCCATAAGTCATACTGTATGCGGTGTAAAACGTAAACGCGACAAACACAAGCTTCAACGGTAAAGTGGGGATGAGATGCACCAAATACGTGCCCATCAAAGTACCGAGTAGAATACCAGGCAGAATGCCTTTGACCGCTGTCCAATGCACGTTGTTGTGCGAGACATGCGAGCGCATACTGGAAAATGAGGTGAATAAAATCGTGGTGGTTGAAGTTGCCAACGCGATTTTATGCAAATCAGGGTGCGCCATGCCAGAGGCAGTCAAAATCATGGTGATAAACGGAACTGAAATCAGACCGCCACCCACGCCAAGCAAGCCCGCCATAAATCCAGCCAAACAGCCCAACAAAGGGTAACACAGCCACAGCCAGTTAAAATCACTCACAAAATCCCTTTAATTTTTAATAAGCAACGCTCAAACGAATGCCGCATGGTTATGCGGCATTTAAGGAATTGGTTCCCGCATCAAACGTTGAGCCTAACCCTTGAACCTGTCGGTTCAGGGCGCTGTGGGCAACCAAACTTCGGGTTCATCTGACTAAGAGACGCTCACACCCATTCGATAATATGGCACAGCAAATGTAAATATTGGTTCAAAGAGTTGCGGCAATAATCGCGTATGACGCAGGAGTCTCCATTGTAACAGAGTTTGCATGGTCATGAGTACATGAACGTCATGTACAAGAGCGTGACTTAAAAATGTTAAGTGCTTGAGGTTTCTATTTTTTCTTCAGGAAGTTTTCATATTTGTCGTGTATGATTCGCGTCTATTAAAAAACGGATGAACCATATATTTATGAGACTACTTCAATTCATTACCGCTCGTCGCACTTGGCAAACCCCGCAATTGATTGGGGTGGTGGCGCTTTTCATCACTGCGTTGGGTAATATTGCATTTTTTCGCCATGTGAGTGAAGTTTATTTTCCTCACAATGTGGCTTTCATGTTGGCTTTAGGACTGGTGTTGCTGGCGTTGAATTATTTTTTATTGGGACTGTTTTGTTATCGAGTTACAATTAAACCCATCGCGGCAATCATTTTGCTGTTGTCTGCTGTGGTGGCGTACCACATGGACACGTTTGACGTGGTGATTGATAAAGTCATGTTGCAAAACGTCGTTCAGACCCAAACAGCAGAGGCCTTGGATTTGTTGACTCCAAAATTCTTGGCGTATTTCGTGGTTTTGGGTGTGTTGCCGACATGGTGGCTTTTACGTCAAAAAATTGAGAAAACTTCATTCAAGCGCGGATTTTGGCTCAAGCTCAAATGGATGGGTTTGGCGTTGTTGTTGATTGCGCTGTGTGGTGGGGTGTTTAATAAAAGTGTGGCGTCTTTTGCTCGTGAACACAAAGCGGTGCGTTTTTATACCAATCCATTGACTTATTTGTACTCCGCAGGTCAATTTGTCGGCAATCATTTTTCCAGTCAGACCCAAGATTTTCAGGCAATTGGTTTGGATGCAAAAATCTCTGAAACCGATAATCACAAAAAATTGGTGATTATGGTGGTCGGTGAAACGGTGCGTGCCGATCATTGGTCACTCAATGGCTACGCTAAAAATACCAATCCACTGATGAGCCGAGAGTCCAATTTTGTGAGTTTACCGAATTTATATTCTTGTGGTACCAGTACGGCCGTGTCGGTGCCGTGCATGTTCACCAATCTTGGACGCGCGAACTATAGTGACAAAAAATTCAATAACACTGAAAATGTCTTAGACGTGCTCAAGCGCGCTGGGGTGCAGGTGCTGTGGCGCGACAATAATTCAAGTTCCAAAGGTGTTGCCGATCGCGTGACCTATGAAGATTATCGAGACAGTAAACGCAACCCAATGTGTGAAGGTGAGTGCCGTGATGAAGGCATGTTGGTTGGTCTGCAAGAGTACATCAATCAAAATGCAGGCAAAGATATTTTAATTGTTTTGCACACCATGGGCAATCATGGGCCAGCGTACTTTAAACGTTATCCAAAGCAATTTGAAAAATTCACCCCCGCATGTCAGGACAATCAATTGGAAAATTGCAGTGCAGAATCCATTAGCAATGCATATGACAACGCCATTCTATACACCGATTATGTCTTGTCGCAAATCGTTCAGTTACTCAAAGCCAACGAAAATAAATACGAAACCTCCATGATTTATATGTCTGATCATGGTGAATCCTTGGGCGAAAAGGGTGTGTACCTGCATGGAATGCCGTATATGATTGCCCCCGATGCTCAGAAACATCCTGCTGCGGGTATTTGGGTGGGTCGAGATTTCAATGGCGTTGGTGTTGATAAACTCAAAAACATGGCTTCGCAACCGCTGTCGCACGATAATTTATTTCATACTTTGTTGGGTGGGTTTGAGGTGCAAACGCAGGTGTATCGACCTGAATTGGATATTTACCATTTGGCGGGTAGTGACAAGCCGTAATGTCACGCGTTGATTAAACCTTGTTTTTAAATAACAACTGCGCCACCACTTGTCCGTGGTCTGAGGAAAACCGCTCGCGGTTATGCAAGTGATCATTCAAACAATACACCTCGCGTACCTGAGCCATTTGAAAATGCGATTGTGGGTGAAACTCCTCGGATACCAAAATATGGTCGAGCACATCCAGAGAACCATCGTGGATGTGTGAGTAGACCACATTGCGCAACGGGTCGTTGCGGGTTTGAATGCGTTGCGCATCAAATAATTGAAAATCAAAAAAACTCTTACCGTAGCGTCCCGCACCCGCGATGATTTGCGTGGTCACTGATTGTGCGTGGTCGTTAAAATCACCTGCCACGATGCACGGTTCATGGTTGCGTTTGAGAATATGGTTTAAATAGTGGCGCAACGCCACCGCATCTGCCCCACGGCGCATGAGTGAGCGCAGTCCACCCATTGCCATATCATCAGGGTTGGTTTCATCTTCGTTGTCCAAATAATCAGGACGTTTTGATTTGAGATGCACGCCCAAAATATGTAGAGGAATATCATTGGGTAGTTTCACCATCACATGAGGTACAGCGCGGGTGATTTGTGTCAGTGGCGCGTTGTAGCCCGATGGTGTGATGGGTTGAGCATAATTGCTCACCCAATTCGCCTCGCCGAGCAACGGCAGTCGCGTGGCAATCGCCACCTGAGGTACAAGTTCATTTTTTGGCAACATCTTCACCGCATCGCGTGCGATAAGTTTGGCATGGTTCATGGTTTTGCTGACCGAGAGCGCATCCTGTAAGGCTTGGACATGGAACACCTCTTGAAACACCACCACATCGGCATTCATCGCATCCAATTGTTGCGCAATCCAATCCCGTTTTTGCATGTAAAACGCATGGTCATAAGGCTCTTGATTGGCATAAAACGCAAAATTCGGCATGGCGCAGTTGCGTAAATTAAATGTACCGATTTTGATGGAAATGCCAAACTCATCGCTGTGGTCAATGCTGGCTGGGAACTGGGGCATGAGGCTCTCCTGTGTTGATGGTGCATTGTACTGGAAAACAAATTTTAGTACGAATTTTGGGAACCTCTATAAACTCAAACTTTGTTGTGATGCCTTTGTTGCTGATAAAACCAAGTTTCAGCGGAGATAAAGAAATAGCCCCTTACAAACAAGATATGACTTTTAAACTTTTGCCATCGTATTCTGTAGATGGACACGCTTTTCTGCCATTGCAACGCTACAAAAAAGGAAGTATTATGCGGATGCGCTGATGCGCTTACTTGGGTTGTTACATTATATTTTTACCAAAAAGAAACACTTTCACACGGAGATAAAAATGAAGCAAATGAAAAATAAATGGTTAACCTTCATCGTATCGGGGTTGGTACTCACAGGGATGGTTGCTTGTGGCGGTTCAAAAAAAGACCCCAACGCTCCTTACACACCAAAATCCATCACGATGGTAGCACCATCCGATGCGGGCGGTGGTTGGGATAAAACGGCGCGCTCCATTACAAAAGTCATGAGTGAAACCAAATTGGTTTCCGTCAATATGTCCGTTGAAAATGTTCCAGGTGCCAGTGGTGCTAAATTTTTAGCTTCTTACTTGGCAAAAGATGTTGGCAATGACAGTAAATTATTTGTGAACTCTCCCCCCATCTTAATTAATAACCTGAAAAAAGATGGAAGTCCCTCTGGTTACAAAGATGTGACCCCATTGGCGGCTTTGACACAAGATTTTGGAGTGATTGCGGTACGTGCCGATTCTCCAATTAAAGACATTAAAGAGTTGATTGCCAAAATTAAAGCCGACCCTGCGAAAATTAACATTGCGGGTGGTTCATCCCCCGGAAGTATGGATCATTTGATTGCGTTATTGCCTTTGCATCGTGCGGGCGTTGACATCACAAAAGTTAAGTATCTACCATTTGATGGTGGTGGGAAAGCCATCGTTGCATTGTTGGGTGGTGAAGCCGATGCTTTGTCATCGGATGCCTCAGGCATTTCTGAGATGGCAAAAGCGGGCAAAGTTCGCGTTTTGGCAACCACTGCATCTGCACGCCTACCAGCACCGCTTGACCAAGTACCAACTCTAAAAGAGTCAGGAATTGATGCTGAGTTTTTGATTTGGCGTGGGGTATTTGGTCCCAAAGACATGTCTGCTTCAGCATATAAATTTTGGCAAAATGCTTTGAAAGAGTTGTCCGCCAAACCAGAGTGGCAGGCGGAATTGAAAACCCAAGGTTGGAATGGTGATTATAAGGATGGTGAACAATTTAAGGCCTATTTAGCGCAACAAGAAGCGGTCATTAAAGAATTGTTAACCACATTGGATTTGGCTAAATAAAAAATAACAAATCTCAAATCAAGCACGCGGCAAATTTTTTCGCGTGCTTATTTTTCATCTTTGCATCATTAATTACACAAGGAAAAACCTATGTCTCGTCGTTTCGACTTCATTGCCAGCGCTATTTTTTTGATTATTGGTTTATTTTTCATCATAGCAAGCCAACGTTTGGGTAACAACGTCATCGGTGGTACCGTTACCCCGGCTACGTTTCCTCAGGTCGCTGGGATTGTTTTAATGGTACTGAGTGTTTTATTGTTTGTTGACACCATCAAAACAGTTAAGACAACCGAAAAGCATCTCGCGGACATTTATTACCGCCGATTTTTTATTATTGTTTTGAGTATGGCGTTGTATATTTTACTCATTGAGCCTTTGGGTTTTGTTATCAGTACGTTTTTATTTTTATTGGTGGCTTTTCAAACGATGCATCGTGGCAAACTGCTCAGTTCTATTTTGATTGCTGGTGGTTTCTCATTGGTGGTGCATTTTGTATTTATTAAATTACTTGAGGCCAGCGTTCAATCATGGCCCAGTTTTATCAATTAACCCAAAGGAGTTCGCATGAGTACAATTGATTATTTAATGCAGGGGTTTTCGATATCATTTTTGTGGTACAACCTTTTGTTTGCTTTTATGGGGGTTCTGTTAGGTACGATTGTTGGGGTTTTACCAGGTATTGGACCTATGAGTGGTGTAGCCTTACTTATTCCCATCACGGCAACGATTACTGGCTCCATGGGCTTATCCAACGAAGACTCAGCCACCAGTTCAATTATCCTCTTGGCGGGTGTTTATTATGGTGCTATGTATGGCGGATCTACCACATCTATTTTGCTCAACACCCCTGGTGAATCGTCATCAGTAGTCACCGCCTTGGACGGCTATCAAATGGCAAAGCAGGGGCGTGCTGGGAGTGCGTTGTCTATTGCAGCAATTGGTTCATTCGTTGGCGGTATTGTCACACTTATCGCGCTGATGTTTTTGGCAGAACCCTTGTCGCGAATGGCACTCAAATTCAGCAGCGTTGAATATTTTTCGTTGATGGTGTTGGGTCTGTGCGCTATTTCTGGGCTGGCAGGAAAATCCATGGTCAAGGCTCTGATTATGACCACACTCGGTTTGTTAATTGCCACCATTGGTACAGATCAGTTTTCGGGTGTTGAGCGGTTTACATTTGGTGTTTTGTCTTTATCTGAAGGAGTTGCTTTTCTGACTTTGGCTGTGGGGTTATTTGCGGTCGGAGAGGTCTTCAAAACCATTTTACACGAAGACACCCAAGCCATTCAGATAGCAAAAATCAATAGTCTGTATCCATCAAAAGCAGAAATGAAAGAAAGTATCGGTCCTATTGCTCGTGGTTCTATTTTGGGATTTTTTATTGGCATATTACCAGGCGCTGGTGCAATTTTGGCTTCATTTTTTTCTTATGTTATGGAAAAAAAGATTTCAAAAACACCTGAGAAATTTGGTAAGGGTGCAATTGCAGGTGTTGCGGGTCCAGAAACGGCCAATAATGCAGCCTCAGGTGGCGCAATGGTTCCTTTGTTGACATTAGGGATTCCCAGTTCAGGAACTGCGGCGATTTTAATGGGTGCATTGATTATGTACAATGTTCAGCCTGGACCTTTATTGTTTTCAGAGCATCCGAAGGTTGCATGGGGTTTGATTGCGAGTATGTTTATCGGGAATGTCATGCTACTGATTTTGAATCTTCCTTTGGTTAAGGTTTTTGCAAAAATTATTGACACACCTGCAAAATATTTGTTGCCCTTAATCCTTTCCATTTCTATTTTTGGGGTTCTATCGGCTCAAAATTCTATGATAGATTTATGGATATTGTTGATTTGCGGCGCACTTGGTTTTTTGTTTGCTAAACATGACTATCCCGTTGCACCATTGGTGTTGAGTGTTATTCTGGGTCCCATGATGGAGGCTAATTTGGGGCGCGCATTGAATATCTCTGAAGGTAACTGGGGTATTTTTGTTAACCCAACGATGCACCCAATATCTTTAGCCTTTGTTATTGTTGCCGCTCTTTGGCTGTTGATTCCACTTATTTTAAAAATGAAAGGCAAAGAAGTCTTAGTTAATGACGATGATTGATAAAGTTTATTGGTGAATGGTGGTTTTTATTGCCAGACCATTCTAAAACTTTACGTATTTTGAGCCTTTTACATCAAAAAATAGTGCGCAGATTTTCTGGGCACTATTTTTTTACATTCTTTTTATATTTGAGAGCAGTTACATAACTTGTTTTTGAGTAAATCCAGACGGAAGGGGTTGTTCCGTGTTTCCTTAAATCTATGTACGAATTTTCACCACTTTGGGCTACAATGGAAAAAATTTCCAATGAGGCTGTTATGAATGAATTGACATTACTGTTAATTGCGGGCGTGTGGTGCGTGTTGGCGTACCTTGTCGGCTCGATTTCATTTGCAATCGTGTTGTCCAAATGGTTCGGCATGGACGACCCGCGCTCGTATGGCTCGAACAACCCTGGTGCGACCAATATGTTGCGTTCTGGGCGCAAAGAAGTGGCTTTGCTGACTTTGCTCGGCGATGCGCTCAAAGGTTTTTTGCCCGTGTATGTCGCTGCGCGTTGGGGTGAGATGAGTACAGTTGGGCTGGCTTGGGTGGCATTTTTTGCGTTTTTGGGGCATTTGTATCCGATTTATTTTAAATTCGTTGGCGGTAAAGGCGTGGCAACGTTTTTGGGTGTGGTCTTGGGTCTGTCGGCAAACATCGGTTTGTGGGTGGTTTTGGTGTGGGTGCTGTTGGCAATGGCGTTTCGTTATTCGTCCTTGTCCTCATTGGGTGCGAGTGCAGCGGCTCTGATTTTGTTTGCGCTGTATTGGGGCGTGGGTTGGGCATTGCTACCGATGGCTTTGATGGTGGGGTTGATGTTTTACCGCCATCGCGAGAATATCGCTAAATTACGGGCGGGGCAAGAACGCAAATTGTTTGCACCAAAACAGTGATATATGTTGTTTTTGCGTCTTTTTGGTGCGTCCGCGCATGGCCTTGCACCAAAAAAGACACGGTTTAAACCGTGGAATTGATAAACTGTGACGGTTAATTTTATATAATGTGGTTTGGTTTCGTAGCTTTCCTTTTTTACAACTGTACAACTCGCCTTTTTTCAGGAGCTTTAAATGAGTGATAATATTGCAAAAGTCATGCAGATGGTCAAAGACAACGATGTGAAATTCGTTGATTTTCGTTTTACCGATACCAAAGGTAAAGAGCAACACGTTTCAGTGCCTGTTTCTGCGTTTGATGAAGATAAGTTTGAATCAGGTCATGCATTTGACGGCTCTTCAATTGCGGGTTGGAAAGGCATCGAAGCCTCTGATATGTTGTTGATTCCAGATCCGACCACTGCAAACATCGACCCATTCACCGCTGAAACCACTTTGTTGTTGACCTGTGACGTGATTGACCCAACCGATGGTAAAGGTTATGACCGTGACCCACGTTCGATTGCCAAACGCGCTGAAGCGTATTTGAAATCATCGGGCTTGGGCGACACCGCGTTTTTCGGTCCAGAACCAGAATTCTTTATTTTTGACTCAATTCGCTATAAAGTTGATATGCAAGGCTCATTCGTGCGCATCGGTTCTGACGAAGCGGATTGGTCGTCTTCAGTTAAAACCGAAGGCGGTAACTTGGGTCATCGCCCCGGTGTTAAAGGTGGTTATTTCCCCGTTGCGCCAACCGATACTTTTATGGACATGCGTTCTGAAATGTGTTTGTTGCTTGAACAAATGGGCGTGCCTGTTGAAGTCCATCACCACGAAGTGGCAGGTGAAGGTCAAAACGAAATCGGTACTAAATTCTCGACTTTGGTGCAACGCGCTGATTGGACGCAAATTTTAAAATACGTGGTGTGGAATGTGGCCAATGCGTATGGCAAAACCGCAACCTTTATGCCAAAACCCGTGGTCGGCGATAATGGTTCAGGTATGCACATCCACCAATCGATTTGGAAAGATGGCGTGAATTTGTTTGCAGGTGACGGCTATGCGGGCTTGTCTGACACCGCTTTGTACTATGTCGGTGGTATCATTAAACACGCCAAAGCATTGAACGCGATTACCAACCCTTCAACCAACTCGTACAAACGTTTGGTTCCTCACTTTGAAGCGCCTGTGAAATTGGCTTATTCAGCTAAAAACCGTTCTGCATCAATCCGTATTCCATTCGTTTCAAATCCGAAAGGTCGCCGCATTGAAGCGCGTTTCCCAGATCCAATGGCGAACCCATACTTGGCATTTGCGGCATGTTTGATGGCGGGTTTGGACGGGATTCAAAACAAAATCCACCCCGGTGAACCTGCAACCAAAAATCTGTACGATTTGCCACCCGAAGAAGACAAATTGATTCCAACAGTGTGTGAAAGTTTGGAAGAAGCATTGGGTCATTTGGACAAAGACCGTGAATTCTTGACGCGCGGTGGTGTGTTCAGTAACGAAATGATTGATGCCTATATCGATTTGAAAATGAACGACGTGCGTTTGACGCAAATGACTGCAACCCCATTGGAATTCCAATTGTATTACAGTCTGTAATTGAGTTTTTAGTTTGAATAAAAAGTGCTGAGCGATAAAGTTCAGCACTTTTTTATTGGGGTTTTTTGCGCTAACTGATTGAATTTGAAAGTATAATGCCAGCATGTATACACGCGTGCGAACCATCATTCAAACACGGCTTCATCCAGCGATAATGGGTGCGGCAGTGTTTTTTTTAATCTCCAGCGCGCACGCACAAACCACGAGCAGTGTGGTGTATGTGTGTCAAGAAAAGGGTGTGCTGACTTTGCAAAATACCCAAGCACACACAAACACCGCCACGCGCACATGCAACAGCAAAATCATCACTGTACGAGAAATACCACGAGAATTTTCGCGCGGATTTTCTCGCCAAACAACACCATTCCCGGCCTTGCGCCAAATGGGCGATCCGATGCCCACTGCGCAAACGCTGATTGTGGGCGCGCAAGTGCCGAGCGCGGTGCAACAACAGCGCGATTTTGGACGCAGGCACATCGTGCAATCCGAGTTGAACGCGGCTGAGCAGCGTTTAATTAAACTACAAATCGAGTACAACAACGGTCAACCCGAACGCATGGGCCATGAGAAAAACCACCCAAAATACCTCGACCGCGTGGCGGGCTTGAAACAAAACATTCAACTCACGCAGTCAAGCATAGACGCGCTCAAACGTGAATTGACCCGCGTGCACGGAGCACAATAACCGATGAGTACGTTGTCCAAACACATCGAATTTGATGCGCTGCAATTTAGCATCATCATACTCAATACACAGGCGCGTATCGTGTATCTGAACACCTCGGCGCAGGTATTGTTGCGCACGCCGCAAAGCCATGCGCCTGAAGTGCCGTTGACGCAGTGGTTTGAAATGGATGATACGCTCACGCAAATCATGCAGCACATCGAACATGGCAGTGAGGATATATGTAAAGGCGTGGTGCGCATGATACGCCAAGGCGATGGCTCTGAATTGGAAGTGCCGCAACCCATCTATGTTGCCTTGTCTGCGCAGCGTCAGGCGGATGATGTCAGCGAGCGCGTCTATATACTGGAATGCTTTGAATTGGGGGCGTATGAGCAAGTACAGCAAGACTCGCAGTGGCGTGCACAGGTGCAAAGCCACCAATTGCTGATGCGTCAACTGGCGCACGAGATTAAAAATCCGCTTGGCGGGATTCGCGGTGCGACGCAGTTGCTACAAGATGAATTGGAGACTGAGCAGCCTGATTTGGTTGAATACACCGAAATGGTTTTGGAGCAAGTGGACAGACTGAAAAACTTGGTCGATCAATTCCTTGTACCTTATCGCCAAGGGATGGCGCAAGCGGTCGCGCTCAATATCCATGAGGTCTGCGAAAAAGTCTGCAAACTGGCGCAAATTGAATTTGCCGATGCGATTGATTGGCAGCGCGATTACGACGTGAGCGTGCCACAGGTGCGTGGTGTGGCGGATTATTTGCAGCAACTGTTGCTCAATTTGATGCAAAACGCAGGGCAAGCGGTTTTACGCGAACCCACCGCGCATCCCAAAGTCATATTGCGCACGCGCATTGCCCGCAACTGTTTGGTCAATCAAGTGACCTATCCGATGATGCTCGAAATTTCGGTGATTGACAACGGCCCAGGTGTGCCCGACGAAATTTACGACACCTTGTTTTTACCGATGGTCACGCAACGCGAAGGCGGAACGGGCTTGGGCTTGTCGGTCGCCATGCAAATCGCGCAACAACACGGTGGTACCATCGAAGTCCACAGCCGCGCAGGTCGCACACAGATGCGTGTACTGTTGCCGATTGTGCCCAACACCTAATTCATTCCTAAAATTGTTTCAGCACAGAACATTTGCACCGTTATAGTGCAAATGCGCTATCATTGTGCACCGAAGTATTGCACCCAAATAGTGCGGTGGATTGCACAATGGGCGTTGCACATACCAATTTATAGGAGGCGTTATGTATGGCTTAAACGACAAACCGACCATTTGGGTGGTTGACGATGATAAAAGCATACGCTGGGTTTTGGACAAAGCTTTGCAAAAATCACGTTTGCCCTACCGCATGTTTGCCGATGGACGCGAGGTCTTGGACGCTTTGGATTTTTGGAACAAACAGCCTGAAAACAAACGCCAAGCAGGTGACTATCCTGCGTTATTACTCTCCGACATTCGCATGCCCGATGTCAATGGCATTGAATTATTGCGCGAGTTTAAGAAACTGGCTCCCGAAGTGCCTGTGGTGATGATGACCGCGCATTCGGATTTAGAAAATGCGGTCTCAACGTTTCAGGAAGGCGCGGCGGAATACATCGCCAAACCGTTTGATACCGAAGAATTGGTCGCGCTCATCAAACGTTTTGTGCAACCCATCAAAGTGCCTGCGATGACCAATAGCACCGACGGCACCAGCGATGATGCGGATGGTTTTGAGCAACGTTATGGCTTGCTCGGACACAGTTCGGCGATTTTACAGGTTTTGCGCACGGTGGGGCGGCTCTCTGCCACTGAGGTCAATGTCTTGCTCACGGGTGAAACAGGCACGGGTAAAGAATTGGTCGCACGCGCGATTCACGCGACAGGTGTGCGCGCCAACGCGCCGTTTATCGCCATCAGCACCGCGGCAATTCCCGCGCACATGCTCGAATCCGAATTGTTTGGACACGAAAAAGGTGCGTTCACAGGTGCGGGCAATGCACGCATGGGACGGTTTGAAGAAGCCGAGGGTGGAACCTTGTTTTTAGATGAAATTGGCGATATGCCGATGGAATTACAGGCGCGACTTTTGCGTGTGCTTTCGGAAGGGGTTTTTTACCGCGTCGGTGGCAGCGAATTGGTGCAAGCCAATGTGCGCATCATCGCCGCCACTCATCAGAACTTGGCGCAACGGGTTGATCAGGGTTTGTTTCGAGCAGATTTATACCACCGTTTAAATGTGGTTGGCATTCATCTGCCCGCATTGCGCGACCGAGCTGAAGACATCCCACAACTGATGCAACACTTCCTTGCGCAAGCGGCGAGGGACCTCAAATTGCTCGCGCCCAAAACCCTATCACCCGCGGCGATGGAAGTGTGTCAAAAAGCGGCGTGGACAGGCAATGTGCGTCAATTGGACAATGTCTGCCGTTGGCTCACGGTGATGACACCGACCCAATTGGTCAATGAGGCGGATTTACCCGCCGAGGTGCGTGAACGTCCTGTCGAAGTCAACGCGTCATTTAGCCCATCAGGCGCGACGGGCATGACGGGCGTGAACACATGGCAAGAACTTTTGCGCATTGCGGTGCGTCAAGGTCTGAATGACCAAGTGCCAGCAGTGATGCTTAAATTACAAGACCAGTTTGAGCAAGTGGTCATCGGTGAAGCACTCAAATACACCCACAACCACCGTCAAAAAGCCGCGCAGTTGTTGGGGATTGGGCGCAATACGATTACGCGCAAAGTACGGGATTAACGCAATCGTTCAAAATCCAAGCCTTGTCATCGCACAAGGCTTTTTTATTTCCTACAAACCGTATTGAGCCTGTCTTTGCGGTACAATACCCCGTCATTTAACCAAAACACAATCAAATCATGAATCAGCATTACATAGAAACCGACATCCGCGTCCTCAAAGGATTGGAGCCTGTCAAAGAGCGTCCGGGGATGTACACGCGCACCGAAAATCCGCTGCACATCATTCAAGAAGTGATTGACAATGCGGCCGATGAGGCACTCGGTGGCTTTGGCACAACGATTGCGGTGACGCAGCACACCGATGGTTCAATCAGTGTTGAGGACGATGGGCGTGGGATTCCGATTGGTATTCACCCTGAAGAAGGTGTGCCTGTGCTCGAAATCGTGTTCACACGTTTGCATGCGGGTGGTAAGTTCAATAAAGCCGATGGCGGCGCGTATGCGTTTTCGGGTGGTTTGCACGGCGTGGGTGTGTCGGTGACCAATGCGCTCTCAACGCATTTGGGCGTGACGGTCTGGCGTGACAAACAAGTCGCGAGCATTGCGTTTTCGGGTGGTGACGTGATCGCGCCTTTAACGGTTCAACCAGCAGGGCGGGGCGATAAGAAAAGCGGTACGCGCGTGACCATCGTTCCCGATACCAAGTATTTTGATTCGCCACACATTCCGCAAGCCGAGTTGGAACGTTTGCTGCGCGCCAAAGCGGTGCTGATGTCGGGCGTGACCGTCACCTTGACCCAAGAAAAAACGGGGCAAACGCAAACGTGGCTGTACAAAGACGGCTTGCAAGGCTATTTGCGCGAGTATTTGGAGCAGGACGCGCTGATACCTTTTTTTAGTGGTGCATGGTTTGCGGGTAAAAACGATGAGCAGTTCGCCGAGGGCGAGGGCGCAGAATGGGTATTGGCATGGACGCGTGAGGGTGGTTTGTTGCGCGAGAGTTATGTTAATTTGATTGGCACGACTGCGGGCGGTACGCACGAGGCGGGCATTCGCGAGGGTGTGTTTGGTGCGGTCAAAAGTTTCATCGAATTACACGCTTTGTTGCCCAAAGGCGTGAAACTGATTTCGGAGGATGTGTTCTCACGCGCATCGTTTGTGCTTTCAGCCAAAGTCTTGGATCCACAATTTCAAGGACAAACCAAAGAGCGTTTGAACAATCGCGATGCGGTCAAATTGGTGGCGCAAGCCACGCGCCCCGCACTGGAATTGTGGCTCAATCAACACGTCGATTACGGCAAATTGCTTGCCGAATTGGTCATCAGCCAAGCGCAAGCACGCAACAAAGCCGCTCAAAAAATTGAGAAAAAGAAAAGTTCGGGTGTGGCGGTTTTACCCGGAAAATTAACCGACTGCGAGTCGAATGACACGAGTTTGAATGAATTGTTTTTGGTCGAAGGTGATTCAGCAGGTGGCTCGGCGAAAATGGGTCGCGACAAAGAGTTTCAAGCGATTCTGCCACTGCGCGGCAAGGTGCTCAATACATGGGAAGTTGATAAAGACCGTTTATTTGCCAACAATGAGGTGCATGACATCGCGGTGGCGATTGGGGTGGATCCGCATGGGATGAATGACACGGTTGATTTGAGCGGCTTGCGTTATGGCAAAATTTGTATTTTGTCGGATGCCGATGTCGATGGTTCGCATATTCAGGTCTTGCTCTTGACCTTGTTTTACAAGCATTTCCCAAGATTGATTGAAGTGGGGCATATTTACATCGCTCGCCCTCCGCTGTTTCGGGTGGACGTGCCTGCACGGGGTAAAAAGCTCGCGCAAAAGGTCTATTGTTTGGATATGGATGAACTCACACGCATACAGGATAAATTGCTCAAAGATGGCATGAAAGAATCTGCTTGGCAGGTCTCGCGTTTTAAAGGTTTGGGTGAAATGAATGCCGAGCAATTGTGGGATACGACCATGAATCCTGACACGCGTCGTTTGGCTCAGGTTGGCTTGCACGCCGAATTTGTCGTCGATGACGCGCAGAGTAAAAGCATGATGCACATGCTCATGGGCAAAACCGAAGCGGCTTCGCGTCGTGCGTGGTTGGAAGAAAAAGGTAATTTGGCGGATGCGGACATCTAAGCTGCTGTTTTTACAACAAAATTTACATTTAACCTTGAATTGTGGTGCTTGAGGCGCATTTACTCCATGAAGTGGTGGGATAATAACAGATTGCAGCGATGATACATCGATGGATACATGACATCGACGTAGCGTGGGCTGTGTCCACGAAAATGATGTAAATGCTTCACTCGTGGGCGCAGCCCACGCTACATAACGTGATTAATTTCAATCAGTTAATCATTGAGTCAAAAGTTATCAAAATGATTTGTGAGGGGTATCATAAATCGACCTGAAATTGACCAAAATTGACCACAAAGGATTTAATAAAAGTATGGCTGTTCACTTAAATTTTCGACATGTATTGCTTACCGCGACTTTGTTGGCTTTGTCCGTGGGTCAAGCGGCGCACGCCGCACCTGCCAAAAAAAAGGCCGCAACTACGCATTGGTCTGCAGACAAAAAAGCAAGCGAATCTAAAGCAGAGTCAGACACTTCTCTGAGCGGTTTGTACGTGTACGTCGATGAAGAAGGCGTGCCGCATTATTCGCTACAACCTTTGGATGAGCGGTATGTTTTGTTCTCGAATGCGGGTCCTGTGATGGATAAAGACATTAAGTTGGCGGTCGGCAAACCTGAGAAAAAAATTGGTAAAGCGTATTTCGGCGATGTCATGGTTGGGCTGTATGGTTTGGGCAATAACTATGGCACGGCATCATCTGCGGTATCGCGCCGTTTGGTCGGCAATCCGTATTTGGCGCGTTATGAATCCACGATTATCAAACATGCGGTAAAAAACGGTGTGGATGTGAATTTGATTAAGGCGGTCATGGCAGCAGAGTCGGGGTTTAATTCCAGTGCTTTGTCGCCCAAAAATGCGATGGGCTTAATGCAAGTGATTCCGAGTACGGGTGCGCGTTATGGCGTTTCAGCCAATCAATTGATGGTTCCTGAGCGCAATATTCACGCAGGCGTGAGTTATTTGCGTGATTTGTCGAGAATGTTTAGAGGACAACCCGAACTGGTGATTGCCGCTTACAACGCAGGTGAAGGCGCGGTGTATAAATACAACCGCCGCATTCCACCCTATGCCGAAACCCAAAACTATGTGCGCAAAGTCATGCAGTATTATCAAGTGTTTGCTGGGCAGGAACCCAATACCCCTGTTTTTACTCGAACCAAGGCGCGTAAAGGGGCTAAAAGTTTGGCGGCAGTCGGCTGGGACAGTAACGCCAGACGCAGTATGCAACGGGTAAAAACCACAGTCGGTTCAAATAAGGCAAGGCCCATCACCAATTAAGCCGCGATTGCTTTAAAATACGCCTCATGGAGTCCATGAGGCTTTTTTGCGTCCACACAATAACAAAGGCACGTATGCACCCTTCTGATGATTTACTCACCATAGAGAACGACGATACCAAAGTTTTACTTGCACAATATGCCGAGCGTGCGTATTTAGACTACGCGGTTTCGGTGGTCAAAGGGCGCGCATTGCCCGATGTGGCCGATGGGCAAAAACCCGTACAGCGGCGCATTTTGTATTCCA
Organism: Burkholderiaceae bacterium; assembly: GCA_018261955.1. Lineage (GTDB taxonomy): Bacteria > Pseudomonadota > Gammaproteobacteria > Burkholderiales > Burkholderiaceae > CTSOIL-112. The sequence goes on along the minus strand of JAGTRK010000006.1, from coordinate 85,157 downwards.
TGCACGAAATGGGCTTGTCGGCGACCGCTAAACCCGTTAAATCCGCGCGCGTGGTCGGTGATGTTTTGGGTAAATTTCACCCGCATGGCGACTCATCGGCGTACGAAGCCTTGGTGCGATTGGCGCAGGATTTTTCCCTGCGTTATCCACTGATTGATGGGCAAGGCAACTTCGGCTCGCGCGATGGCGATGGCGCGGCAGCGATGCGCTACACCGAAGCACGTTTGACACCGATTGCCTCATTACTGCTCGATGAGTTGGACATGGGCACGGTGGATTTTGTGCCCAACTACGATGGCTCGATGGAAGAGCCTGCATTGCTGCCTGCGCGTTTGCCGTTTGTCTTGCTCAATGGCGCGTCGGGAATTGCGGTCGGCATGGCGACGGAAATTCCCTCGCACAATTTGAATGAAGTTGCGAGCGCGGCGATTGCCCTGATTAAACGCCCGAAACTGCCTGATGAAGAGTTGGCGCACATTCTGCCTGCGCCCGATTTCCCCGGTGGTGGACAAATCACCAACAGCCTGACTGAAATCGCACAAATGTACCAAACGGGCAAAGGCTCAATCAAGGTGCGCGCACGCTGGCAAATTGAGGAATTGGCGCGTGGTCAATGGCAATTGGTGGTGTACGAGTTACCACCGAATGCATCGAGCCAAAAAGTCTTGGAAGAGATTGAAGAACTCTCCAACCCCAAAGTAAAAACGGGTAAAAAGGCTTTACTGCCAGACCAGCAAAACAACAAAGCCCTGATTCTCTCGATGCTCGACACTGTGCGCGATGAGTCGGGTAAAAACGCCCCCGTGCGCCTCGTATTTGAACCGAAATCAAAGAATATTTCAGTCGAAGAATTCAGCAACTTTTTACTCTCGAATACTAGTTTAGAAGGCTCGGTGTCCTTGAATTTGGTCATGGTGGGGCGCGACGGGCGACCATGTCAAAAAAATGTGCGTGAGGTTTTGAATGAATGGATTGCTTACCGCCAAGATACCGTCACCCGTCGCACGCAGTTTAGGGTACAAAAGGTCGCTGACCGCATCCACATCCTCGAGGGGCGCGAAATCGTACTGCTCAATATCGATGAAGTGATTCACATCATTCGAGAGTCCGATGAGCCAAAACCCGCACTGATGGCGCAATTTAACCTGTCTGAGCGTCAAGCCGAGGATATTTTAGAGATTCGCTTGCGACAATTGGCACGGTTGGAGGCGATTAAAATTGAACAAGAGTTGATGAATCTGCGCGATGAACTCATGGGTTTACAAGAAATGCTCAACGACGAGACCATCCTCAAGCGGCAACTCATCAAGGAAATCGAAGCAGACGCGAAAAAATTCGGTGACGAACGCCGCACCTTGCTCGAAGAAGCACAAAAAGCCAGTGTCAGCGTCGCAGTGGTGGATGAGCCCATGACCGTGATTGTTTCAAAAAATGGCTGGGTGCGCGCGCGCACAGGGCATCAAATTGAAGTCGATACGCTCACATTCAAACAAGGCGACGAGTTGCATGATATCTATGCTTGCCGCTCGGTTCACAACCTCTACGCCATCGACAGCAAAGGGCGCGCGTATTCCGTGCCTGTATCGGCTTTACCGGGTGGGCGTGGTGACGGCGTACCGCTGGCGACCTTGGTCGATGTACAAGACGGCGCAAGGTTGTCACAATACTTCGCAGGCGATGAAAACACCCGCTTGGCAATCGCCACCGCGCAAGGCATGGGCTTTGCCTGCAATGCGGGTGATTTAACGTCGCGTGTGCGCGCGGGCAAAGCCTTTGTCAATTTGAGCGAGGGCGACACAGTGCTCAGGCTCGTGCCGATGGATGCCTTTGATATGTATTTGGCGTGTTTGGCAAACGATGGGCGATTGTTGAACTTTAACTTGGTCGAACTCAAAGAACTCAACAGTGGCGGTAAAGGGGTTATCTTGATGGACATTGAGCCCCCTGTTGAATTGGTCGATGTGTTGCCAAACGACGGCGTGGCGTTGATGGTGCTGCACGTCAATCGCACGGGTAAACCACAAGAATTGCGCTTGTCGGGCAGCAGTTTGCAAACCTTCGTCGCTGCGCGTGCGCGCAAAGGCAAAGTGATTGATGCGAAATTTAAAGCGCATGGTTTGAAACGGGTGGTGATACCAACGATGGGGTAAATTGCGTTGTCGTCTTTGCGAGCCTCGAATGATTTTATCGAGGCGCGGCAATCCATCTGAATTTTGCTGTGGTGACGTGATGTGGATTGCTTCGCTGGTAAACCGTCGCTCGCAATGACGGGAGCATGATGTAAATTTGGGGTAGGGTGGGCACCCAAAGCAGTGCTTTTGCCCCGCCCTACGAGAAGCCGCTTTTTACAAATTCAAAATCATTCGTCATTATTCTATGAGCACTAAAAATCATTCATCCGCTACAACCCAATGCCCCTGCGGCACAACGCAAACCTATGTGCAGTGCTGCGGTGTGTTTCATGCGAGCACACAATATGCGCCAACCGCACAAGTGTTGATGCGTTCGCGTTACAGTGCGTATGTGATGAATGATTTTGCTTACCTGCGTGTAACTTGGCATCCGAGTACATGTCCAACCGATTTGGGTGAACACGATGATGCTTCGGTCGCGACCAAATGGTTGGGGTTGAGCGTGCAAAAAACATGGCAGGGCGCGCAAGATGATGAAGCGTTTGTTGAGTTTATCGCCAAATACAAAATCGGCGGTCAGCGGGTTGAACGACTGCACGAAGTCAGCCGATTTGTGCGCGAGGATGGGCGTTGGTTTTATGTCGATGGTGCGTTTTTATCGACACCGCGCCAATAGGTTTCAACCACTTGTGCGTTTTGATTGAGCAATCGCGCCATGATGAAAAACACATCCGAGCAACGATTGAGGTATTTGAGGCTGGCGTCATTTTGTGCTTCGGTTTGATTGAGCAAAACCAATGCACGCTCAGCGCGCCGAGCCACACTGCGACAAATGTGCGCTTGCGAAGCACTGACTGTGCCCGATGGTAGGATGAATTCTTTCAGCGCAGGCAGTTGCGCGTTCGCTTGCTCGGCCCAATGCTCGACTTCATCCAGCGCGCCTGCACGCAAAAACACCATCCCCGGAACAGCGAGTTCAGAACCAATTTCAAACAAATGGTGTTGAATTTGTGCCAAAAAATCATCGAGCACGGCATCCGTAGAGGCATTGAGCGTGCTGCGCAACACGCCGATGTTTGAGTTCAATTCATCCACATCGCCCATCGCATCAAAGCGTGGGTGTGACTTGGACAGGCGCGTGCCATCGGCGAGTGACGATGTGCCGTTGTCTCCCGTGCGGGTGATGATTTGGTCGAGGCGGTTGGTCATGGCGGCTTTCGGTGGTGGCTTAATGTCATGCCGAGCTTGACTCAGCATCTCCTTTCAAGGAGATTGCGGGTCAGAAAAGCACTGCCCGCAATGCCTCGATTTTTGCAATGGTCAACAATAATCAATCGCGGAAATTATCAAAGGTCAAAGGCAGGTCTTCCATATCCTTGCGCAACATCGCCATCACACTTTGCAAATCATCACGTTTGCCGCCCGTCACGCGCACCGCATCGCCTTGAATGCTGGCTTGAACCTTGATTTTCGAGTCTTTGATGAGTTTGACGATTTTTTTCGCGTCCTCGGTCGCCACGCCATTTTTCACTTGGATGGCTTGTTTGACTTTATCACCGCCCATTTTTTGCACGTCTTTTTCGACCAAAAAACGCACGTCCACATTGCGTTTGGCGCATTTGTTGCGCAGTACATCCAAAACTTGTTCCAATTGAAATTGCGAATCAGCAAAAGCGGTTAATTCAAACTCCTTTTGCTCAACGCGCGCGTCTGAGCCTTTGAAGTCAAAACGGCCTGTGATTTCTTTATTGGTTTGTTCGACCGCATTGCGCAATTCAACCGCATCGGCTTTAAGGACTGTGTCAAATGAGGGCATGGTGTTTCCTTTTTATCAATGTTTAACTGCGAAATTATACTGCATTGGTATAATGCAGGCTGAATTTTACACAGACTCTGATGAAAATGACTGCACACACAACGCCCGCCATCGCGCACCACATGGATTTAACTGCATTCAATACCTTGGGGTTTTCGGTATCTGCCGAGCAATACATCACTGTGCGAGACACCCAAGCATTCATTCAATGGTGGTGCGCGCCTGAGCAAGCCACATTGCGCGAGCAACCGCGATTCATCTTGGGTGGAGGTAGTAATCTGGTGCTCACGCAAGACATCCGAGCATTGGTTTTGCACCTACAAACGGTGGGTATGCAAGAAGTCAAGCGCGACGACATGCACGTTTGGATGGAGGTGCAAGCAGGCGAAATGTGGCATGACTTTGTAATGTACTGTGTGGCGCAAGGTTGGGCGGGGGTGGAGAACCTCGCGCTGATACCGGGTACGGTCGGCGCAAGTCCTGTGCAAAACATCGGTGCATATGGCATGGAAGCAGGGCAGGCGATTGAATACGTCACGGCGTTTGACTTTGCGACCTTGCAAATGGTACAGATTGCTGGGCAAGAGTGCGCCCTTGCTTATCGTGACAGCCTATTCAAACACGCGCTACACAACGAACAAGCGCGTTACCTCATCACCTCAGTGTGTTTTAAACTGCGCCATGATTTGCGCGATTGGCAAGCCACACTCGGTTATGGCGATGTGGCGAGCCGTGTGCGCGAAAACACGCAGGGACGTGCTGTTTGTCCGAATGATGTGGCGCAAGCGATTATCAGCATTCGTCAAAGCAAATTGCCTGATCCGAAGGTTTTGGGCAATGCGGGCAGTTTTTTTAAAAATCCTGTGGTGGACAAACCCCAAGCCGATGCGCTCAAAACGCAGCACGACAAACTTCCATGCTATCCAATGACTGATGGACGTGTGAAACTTGCGGCGGGCTGGTTGATTGAGCAAGCGGGCTGGAAAGGGGCGCGTTCAGCCGATGGGCATGTGGGGGTGTATGACAAACAGGCTTTGGTGCTGGTTCATCATGGTGGCGGCACAGGCGCGCAGTTGATGACCTTGGCGCGTGCGATTGCCGAGGATGTGCAACGTAAATTTGGTGTGTTTATTGAGCCAGAACCTATCGTGGTTTAAAAAACGCGGCGGGCGTTGAGTCGCATTTTGTTGTAGAAATCATTATTTCGTACCCGTACTACCAAACCCACCCGCACCGCGATCCGAAGCATCAAAATTCTCGACCAAATTAAACTGTGCTTGCACCACAGGCACGATGACCATCTGCGCGATGCGCTCGAATGGCTCGATGGTGAATGCGGTACTGCCGCGATTCCAAGTCGAAACCATCAGTTCACCCTGATAATCCGAATCAATCAAGCCGACCAAGTTACCCAAAACCACGCCGTGTTTGTGCCCCAAGCCCGAGCGTGGCAAAATCATGGCGGCATAGTTCGCATCGGCCAAATGAATTGCCAAGCCTGTGGGAATCAGCACCGTTTGTCCTGGTTCTAAGACGATTCTGTCAGAGATACACGCGCGTAAATCGAGGCCTGCGCTGCCTGCTGTGGCATAATGCGGTAGTTGGTCTTTAATCAATGGATTGATGATTTTAACGTCAATGTGCATGGTGAATTCCTTATTGAATGAACGGTGCATTGTAAACGATTTGATGGTTTGAATGAAGGTTTAGATGAAGCCCCCTAAGATTCCGCGCTCGGTTTTGGTGATGATACACACGCCCGATATGCAGTTTTTACTGCTCAAACGGGTGTGTAAAAATGAGTTTGATTGCGATTTTTGGCAATCGGTCACGGGTAGTTTGGATTTTGAAGATGAGTTGCCCATCAATGCGGCGCGGCGCGAGTTGTTTGAAGAAACAGGTTTACGCGTTGAGGATTATATTTTTCGCGATTTGGCGCAGACGACCGAGTATGAAATTTTCCCAGAATGGCGTTATCGTTATGCCGATGGTGTGACGCACAATATCGAATATCAATTTGCCCTGTGTGTGCCCGATACCACTGTGGCGGTGCGCTTGGCTGAGGGCGAACACACCGAGTATCAGTGGTTGCCTGCGTCTGAGGCGGCGGATTTGTGCTTTTCGTGGAACAACGCGGGCGCAATACGGCGGCTGGCGGGGATTGATTAAAAAAAGTGGAATATTTCGACTGAGACAGTTGACAAACCCCCTCTCCCCTAGCATCCTCTCTCCCGCGGTGCGGGCGATGGGGGCATCCGAGGATTTGCAGACATCAAAAAAGACGGAATATTCCGCCTTTTTTGATGTTGAAACGATGTGGGTGCGTTATTTTGCCAACTGAGCGGGAGGCAAAGTGCAGTTGCTGTTCAAACTCAGACGTGGATAAGTCGCATCGGTTGGACGTTGCCACACGGTCACGCAGTCATTGACCATGAAATTGTCGCTGCTTTGCACGACAAAACTCTCATTGGCGCCCGATTGCACGGTGTAGCGGTACATGGTTTCGGGTGAACTGATGCCGTTCATCAAGATTTGCGCCAAGCCAAAACTGATGCCCCAACCGATATTGCCACCGCCACCGCCGACCCCCACGCTGACATCGACAGGACTGGTGCGGCGTTGTTCGTATTGTTGAATGGTTTGCTTTTCGGTGATTTTACCGAGACTGGCGCGTGCATCGGTGGCGACACTTTGCGAGTTGGTCGCGCAAGCAGTCAGTACCAAGCCGATGCCCAATGCGCTGGCGATTTTGACGAGGTTTTGGGTGTTGGATGTGTTCATGGTGCTGTCCTTAACGGTTGGTTTTTTCATTTTACACGACGCGCGCTAGAAAACCGCTGTGCCCAATAGGTTTTCGAATAATCCTCTATCCGAACATCACCGCCTGAACTGGGTGCGTGGATAAAATATGTCTGTCCCACATAAATACCTACATGCGAATATGGTTGACCATCGGTATTGAAAAAAAGCAAATCACCTGCTTGCACTTGATTTAGATTCATAGAACTGCCGTAATTTACTTGATCAGCTGAACGGCGCGGTAGGTTGATATTGAGCGATTTTTTCGCTGAGTATTGTACCAAGCCTGAGCAATCAAAGCCTTCATTTGGGCTGCCACCACCGTATTTGTACGGTGTGCCGAGAAATTTCATGGCGTACACCGCCAGAGCACGATTGGGACCCGCGCCCACGCTGACGTTTTGTGGGGTTTTATTCGGACGTTTGTTGCGATTGGGTGTGGTTGCGCAGGCACTGAGGAATAAAAACACGCTCATGATGAGCCAAATGAGCCAAACGGGTGCTGTGCGTGGGCGGGTCACTGCGTTCATGTGCTCAACTCCAATGTGGCGCAAACAGGCGCGTGGTCGGACGGTTGTTCGTGTTTGCGCGGTTGTTTATCAATCACACATTCAACGCACGCATCGGCTAAGGGTTGACTCAATAGGATGAGGTCAATGCGCAAACCTGCATTGCGTCGAAAAGCCATTTGGCGATAATCCCACCATGAAAACGATTTTTCGGGTTGTTCAAACAGTCTAAACGCATCGTTCAGACCCAAATCGATTAATTCTTGCAGTGCTTGACGTTCAGCAGGTGACACGAGGTTGCAACCGAGCCATTTGTCAGGGTTGTGCACGTCGGCATCGGTCGGGGCGATATTGAAGTCGCCAAGCACAACCACGCGTGCATGACGGGTCATTTCATCGGCCACATAGTCGCGCAGAGCCTTGAGCCAATTCATTTTATAGCTGAATTTGTCGGTATCGGGTGCTTGACCGTTGACCACATACACATTGATGACGCGCACGCCATTGATGGTGCTGGCAATCAAGCGTTGTTGGTCGTCTTGGAAATTGGGCAGGTTTTTTTGTACCTCAGTTTGCGCGACTCGGCTGATGATGGCCACGCCGTTGTAGGTTTTCTGTCCACTGAAATGCACGTGCAAACCCGCCTCGGTGAATGCATCAATTGGAAATGCCTCATCGGTCATTTTAATTTCTTGCAAGCACAGCACATCCGTGTCGGTATCGCGCATGTAGTCAAACACTTGCGGCAAGCGCACTTTGAGCGAATTGACATTCCATGTGGCTATTTTAAAAGCGATTTTGAAAGGCATGGGGCTTCCTTAATTGAGGCAAATTGATGACATTATCGCTGATTTGTCACATTTTTGTGAATTGTGACTGTGTCATATTTATGTCATTAAATTGTCACATAAGCCAATTATAGTGGCGGCAGTTGCAGAGTTTGTTAACTGAGCGAGCTGATTTAAAACACATCAGCACTTATTTTAGGCAATCCAAAGATTTGGGGTGCTCTTGTTAGGAGAAATGAAATGAAAGTAAAATTTTTATTGGCAGGTTTGACAGCTGTGGTATTGAGTGCGAGTTTGGTCGCGTGTGGTGGCGGTGATAAAGCAGCCGATGCGGCGAAAGCACCAGCAGGCATTAATGGCACGGGCGCGACTTTCCCCGCGCCGATTTATACCAAATGGGCTTCTGATTATAAAGCAGCCAGTGGTGTGTCAATCAACTACCAAGGTGTGGGTTCATCGGGTGGCATCAAAGCGATTGAACAAAAAACCGTTGATTTTGGCGCGACCGATGATCCGATGAAAGGTGATAAATTGGATGCAGCAGGTTTGTTGCAATTCCCAGCGGTGATTGGTGGGATTGTTGCTGTCTATAACATCGATGGTGTGGGTGAGTTGGTGTTGAACGGTCAAGTTTTGGGTGACATTTATTTGATGAAAATCAAAAAATGGAACGACCCTGCGATTGTTGCTTTGAACAAAGGCGCTAAGTTGCCTGATTTGGAAATCAAAGTGGTGCGTCGTTCGGACGGCTCAGGTACAACGGCAATGTTCACCGATTATTTGACTTTGGTGAACGAAGGCTGGAAAGCGATTGGCGCGAGCAAAGAGCCAAAATGGATGGACGGTACCGTGGGTGGTAAAGGCAATGATGGCGTGGCGGCGAGCGTGAAGCAGTTGCCAGGTGCGATTGGTTATGTTGAGTATGCCTATGCCAAGAAAAACGGTATGGCTGCGGCGGCGATGGTGAATAAAGATGGCAAAGTGGTCAAACCTTCTGCTGAGGGTTTTGCGGCTGCGGCGGCTGGTGCGGATTGGTCTGCGAAACCAGGCATGGGGATTTCTTTGAACAACCAAGCAGGTGAAAAAACCTGGCCGATTGCAGGTGCAACGTTTATCTTGATGCACAAAAAAGCCGACGATGCGAAAAAATCTGCGGAAGTCTTGAAGTTCTTTGACTATGCTTTGAGCAAAGGTCAGGCACAGGCATCGAGTTTGGAATACATTCCTTTGCCTGATTCTGTGGTTGCGAAAATCAAAGAGTCATGGAAACAAATCGTTGATGCCTCTGGTAAGCCTGTTCTGTAAAGGTTGATGTGGGTGGGCAATGCCCACCCTATGGTTAGGTTCTGCGCAATTGAAATTATTTGTCAATTCAATGAATTAAATCAAGGTCGTCATTGCGAGTGAATGGATACAAAAGTTGCGTTGAAAAACCTGCCTCGCGACGACAGATTTTTAATCTAACATTTTCAATCTGAATCAAGCAATCGGGAAAACACGATGCAAAACACACTTGAAATATCCGCGCCGAAAATCCACCCCAAACCGTGGATGGATAAAGCGTTTAAGACACTGACCTTGCTCAATGCATGGTTGGTGTTGATTTTATTGGCAGGGATTATTGTGTCCCTGTTTTTTGGTTCACAGACCACTTGGCAAAAAGAGGGTTTGGGCTTTTTGACCAAAGAAGAATGGGACACTGCCGCAGGCAGTTTTGGTGCCTTGGGTCCTGTTGCAGGGACTTTGATTACCTCAGGGATTGCGCTACTGCTTGCTTTGCCTGTGAGCATTGGGATTGCGATGTTCCTCACCGAACTCGCACCTGCGTGGTTGCGTCGTCCACTCGGTACAGCGATTGAGTTGCTGGCAGCAATTCCGTCGATTATTTATGGCATGTGGGGTTTGTTTGTGATTGCGCCTTTGTTTATTGAATACGTGCAACCATTTTTGGCAATCACTTTGGGCAATGTACCTGTGATTGGCAAACTATTTTCAGGCACGCAACTCGGTGTCGGTGTGCTCACGGCGGGCGTGGTCTTGGCGATTATGATTGTGCCGTTTATCACGGCGGTGTTGCGCGATGTCTTCTCGCTCGTACCTCCCATGCTTAAAGAATCCGCCTACGGTTTGGGCGCAACGACTTGGGAAGTGGTGCGCAATATTGTGATTCCACACACCAAAATCGGTATGGTCGGTGGTGTGATGTTGGGCTTGGGGCGCGCGCTCGGTGAGACGATGGCGGTGACCTTTGTGATTGGTAACTCGCATGGTTTGAATCTGTCGCTGTTTGCCCCTGGCAACAGCATTGCTTCGACCTTGGCGAATGAATTTAACGAGGCGAGTTCGGACGAGCACCGCTCGGCATTGTTGGCTTTGGCTTTGGTATTGTTCTTGATTACCACGATTGTGTTGGGCTTTGCCAAGTGGTTGATTTCGCGCAATGAAGTTAAATAGGGGATGAGATGAATATTCAAGAATTAATGGCCAATCCTCTGTATCGCCGCAGAAAATGGACAAACCGAGTGATGTTGGTGCTCGCTGGTTTGGCGATTGTGGTGGGTTTGTTTTGGTTGTCGTGGATTATGTGGACACTGTTTAGCAAAGGCTTGGCTGCCTTGAGTCCCTCGCTGTTCACCGAAATCACCCCACCTGCGGGCGAAACAGGCGGTGGTTTGGCCAATGCCATCTTGGGCAGTGTGCTGATGGTGGCGGTGGCAACGATGATGACCACGCCGATTGGGATTTTGGCAGGGACGTATTTGGCTGAGTATGCGCGCAACAATACGCTGAGTAAAATCGTGCGTTTTATCAACGACATTTTGCTCTCAGCCCCGTCTATTGTCGTTGGTATGTTTGTGTTTTTGGTGGCGTATTATGGTTTGGGTCTGCGCCAAAACGCCTATTCTGGCTGGGCGGGTGCGTTTGCTTTGGCAATCATCATGCTGCCCGTGGTCGTGCGTACCACCGATGACATGCTCAAACTCGTGCCCAATACTTTGCGTGAAGCGGCGGTTGCACTGGGCACACCGTACTGGAAAATGATTTTCACGATTGGTTATCGCGCGGCGCGCACGGGGATGTTGACAGGCTTGTTGTTGGGCGTGGCGCGCATTTTTGGTGAGACCGCCCCCCTGTTGTTCACCGCGTTTGGTAACAATTTTTGGAGCAGCAATCTATCCGAGCGTATGGCGAGTTTGCCCCAAGTCATCAACCAATTTGGCTTGTCGCCCGATGAAAACTGGAATCAACTCGCATGGGGCGGGGCAATTTTGATTACTTTGTTGGTGCTATTCATCAATATCGTGACACGCTGGTATGCATCCAAACATGATTAACAGGAAAAAACTTATGTTGACTTCAACCGTAAATATGGCACACGAAACGCCAAAACTAAGCATTCAAAACCTAAACTTTTTTTACGGACAATTTAAGGCACTCAAAGATGTGAGCCTCGTGATTCCTGAGAAAAAAGTCACCGCGTTTATTGGGCCATCGGGCTGTGGTAAATCGACTTTACTGCGCACCTTGAACCGCATGTTTGAGTTGTATCCTGAGCAACGCGCTGAGGGTGAGATTATGTTTGGTGGTGAAAATATTCTGCAATCGAAACTTGACATCGCGATTTTACGTGCGAAAATCGGCATGGTGTTTCAAAAACCCACGCCGTTTCCCATGAGTATTTACGAAAACATCGCCTTTGGTGTGCGTTTGTTTGAAAAAATGTCCAAGGGTGAAATGGATGAGCGCGTCGAATGGGCGTTGCAAAAATCCGCGTTGTGGGGTGAAGTTAAAGACAAACTGCACCAAAGTGGCAACAGCCTATCGGGTGGGCAGCAACAACGTTTGTGCATCGCCCGTGCGATTGCGGTCAAACCCGAAGTATTGTTGCTCGATGAGCCCTGCTCTGCACTTGATCCGATTTCGACCGCGAAAGTTGAGGAATTGATTGTTGAGCTCAAAGAGGATTACACCGTGGTGATTGTCACCCACAATATGCAACAAGCGGCGCGGGTGTCAGACTACACGACTTATATGTATTTGGGCGAAATGGTTGAATTCGGCGAAACGCGTCAGATGTTTATGAAACCTGCGCGTCAGGAAACGGAAGATTACATCACTGGGCGATTTGGATAAAAATTTACCATCCGACACCCACACAATCAAGGACACAAAATGAACCACGTACACACTTCAAAAAACTACGAAGTTGAATTAGAAAACCTGCGCACCCGCGTATTGAGCATGGGTGGGCGCGTTGAGAGCCAAGTGCGCTCCGCGGTGCTCGCGTACAGCGAGGGTGATACGCAAATGGCTGAGCAAGTGCTTACCATCGAGCGCGAAATCAATTTAGAGCACCTGAGTGCCGATCAGTTTTGCACTGAGGTGATTGCCCGTCGTCAACCCGCAGCGCGCGATTTGAGGCTATTGCTCGGAGTGATTCGCGTGATTTCAGATTTGGAGCGTGTGGCCGATCAAGCGGCTAAAATCGCCAAACTGGTTCTGCGCAGCGAGCAGCGCAGTGCTTTGCCGCGCGTGCATTCCATTTATCAATCAGCCGAGATGGCGAACACCATGATTCGCGGGGCATTGGATGCTTTTGCGCGTGAGGACAGTGTACAAGCGCGCAAAGTCATGAGCAGTGACAAAGAACTCGACGATCAATACATCGCCAGTATGCGCCAACTCATCACCTATATGATGGAAGATCCGCGCACGATTAGTTCGGCTTTGGACGATTTGTGGGTCGCCAAAGCGATTGAGCGCATGGGCGATCATGCGGAAAATATCGCCGAAGTTGCCATCTATATTGCCGAGGGCGAAGATGTGCGCTACAGTTCTGCAACGGACCAAAATGTTGGTGGCAGTGAAGATGAAGAAGATGAATGATTGGATTAAGGGCGTTTTGTGAATATTCAACCCGTCGCATTGGTGGTCGAAGACGAAGACGACATCAGCACATTATTGGAGTTTAGTCTGCGCAAAGCAGGCTTTGCGGTGGTGTGTGCCAAAAACCTATCCGAGGCACGCGCTCAGGTCAAAAAAGCCTTGCCCGATGTGGTGGTGCTCGATTGGATGCTACCCGATGGTGAAGGCGTGGCGTGGCTCAATGCCTTGCGTGCAGACGCTCGCACGGCGCGTTTGCCCGTGCTCATGCTCACGGCACGTGCACAAGAGATGGATAAACTCAAAGGTTTGGAATTGGGTGCAGATGATTACATCACCAAGCCATTTAGCCCTAAAGAATTGGTCGCTCGCATCAACACCGTATTGCGCCGCACTGCACCGCAACACGTGACGCAGGAAATCCAATTTGCCGATTGTGTGTTGCGCGACGATGACTTGAGTTTGGTGCAGGGCGAGCGGGTGGTGCCAATCGGCGGCACGGAGTACAAACTGCTCAAATTTTTCCTCACGCACAGTGAGCGCTCCTACAGTCGCGCGCAGTTATTGGACTTGGTGTGGGGTGACCACGTGTACATTGAAGAGCGCACTGTGGATGTGCATATCTTGCGGTTGCGTAAAATTTTACAAAAAGTTGGTTTGGAAGCGCGCCTTGAAACCGTGCGCGGCGTGGGCTATCGTTGGCAAGATAAAGTACAAAAATAAGGTATCATTTGCCATGCGAAGGCAATCAACCGATACTGTGATTGCGAGTGGATGTTGCGCGAAGCAATCCATCGGTACTAAATTGTTTGAGGCGGTATGGATTGCTTCACAGATGAAGCACCGTTTGCAATGACCACGGATACAATAAAATGAACTCAGAAATGCCCACAGACGCTGCACCCATTACCCACAACACCGCCTATCAAGAAGTCTCATTCATTCGTTCAGCCACTGTACCTGCGGTGGTGCTGACAATCTTGGTGGTGGGATTGTCGTATTTTTTACCCGCCTGGGTGGGTTTGGCGTTGGTGATTGCGTTTTTGCTGTGGCAATTGTCGGCGCATTACCGTGAACTCAAATTATTCGCGCTGTGGCTTTCGCACCCCACCAGTAAAAATGTCCCCTCAGGTCACGGCGTGTGGACGGATATTTTTGCCAAACTGTATGCCCTGCGGCGCGCCGATGAAAAGAACGAAGCACAACTGGCTGAATGGTTGGCGCGTTTTCAAAACACCATGCGCCACTTGCCCGATGGCGTGGTGATTATGGACAAGTCCACGCAAATCGAGTGGGCCAATCCTGTCGCAGAGCGACATTTTTCGCTGAATTTACAGCGCGACTTGGGTACGCGCTTGATGAATATTGTGCGCGAACCGCTGCTCGCACAGTGTGTGCAACAACATCAATACGATGCACCATTCAAAATGCTTTTAGGCAATAAACACCTTGAAGTTTTGTTGATTGACTTTGAGGATGAGCGCATGATTTTGGTCAGTCGCGACATCACTGAAACCGAACGCGTGGATGCGATGCGCAGGGATTTTATTGCCAATGCTTCGCATGAGTTGCGCACGCCTTTGACCGTCATCAGTGGGTTTTTGGAGCACGCACAGGACGAGCCGAATATGCCGATGAATGAGCGCGTCAAGCAAATTGATTTGATGCGCCATCAAGCCGAGCGCATGACGGTTTTGATTCAAGACATGCTGATGCTGTCTCGACTCGAGTCGGATGTACACGTGGACGCACAAAATATCGTCATGCCCTCACTGCTCAATCAACAAATTCAAAGTGCGCAGGCTTTGTCGGCAGGGCGGCATCAGATACACGCAGAGATTGCACCGATTAACATCAAAGGCAGTGAGCAGGAAATTGCCAGCGTAGTGAGCAATCTGCTGTCCAACGCTGTGCGCTATACACCCGAGGGCGGCGATATTTATCTGACATGGCAGTTAAATGCCGAGCAACAACCCACACTCACTGTGCGTGACACGGGTTTGGGCATTGCTTCCGAGCACATTCCACGCCTGACGGAGCGTTTTTATCGCGTCAACACCGCGCAATCGCGCGCCACCAAAGGCACAGGTTTGGGATTGGCGATTGTCAAACACGTATTGATTCGCCACCATGCGACTTTGAAAATCGAATCCAAATTGGCACCATCGCCTGAGCAGGGAACGAGATTTGTCGTGACTTTTCCCACCTAATTCTACGCACGCAACGGCTCATTGTTGCGCTGTTATTCGGGTTGTTGTTCAGGTTGCACGACGTGCTTTTGTTGGGGGCAGTATGGTAATATACGCCCACTTTCATTTGACTCGATACCGCCGTGCGCCATCCGCCCATGCCCTCCTACCACAAGAAAATCATTTTCGCCTCCTCACTTGGTACGGCGTTTGAGTGGTATGACTTTTATTTGTACGGTACTTTGGCATCGATTTTAGGGCGGCATTTTTTATCAGGCTACAATCCGACTGCAGATTTTATCGTCACCTTGATGTTGTTTGCGGTGGGCTTTGTGGTGCGTCCTTTCGGCGCGCTGTTTTTCGGTCGATTGGGCGATATGGTCGGGCGCAAGCACACGTTTTTGGTCACCATTTTAATCATGGGTTTATCGACGTTTATCATCGGTTTATTGCCCACGTATGAGTCCATCGGTGTCGCCGCTCCCATCATCTTGATTGCCTTGCGTCTGTTGCAAGGTTTGGCTTTGGGTGGTGAGTATGGTGGCGCGGCAACGTATGTCGCCGAGCACGCGCCCGCGGGGCAGCTCGGACGCTATACGGGTTGGGTACAACTGACAGCGAGTCTCGGTTTGTTTTTCTCGCTCATGGTCACCGCTGGCGTGCGGGGCTTGATTGGTGAGGATGCGTTTGCTGCTTGGGGTTGGCGCATTCCCTTTTTGGCTTCGATGTTGTTGCTCGGATTTTCGATTTGGTTGCGCATGCAATTGGATGAGTCGCCGTTGTTTGTACAACTCAAAGCCGATGGCTTGGTGACGGCACAACCTTTGCGTGATTCATTCGCGCGTTGGTCTAATTTGCGCAAAGTTTTGGCAATGATGCTCGGCTTGTGTGCAGGGCAGGGTGTGATTTGGTACACCAGTCATTTTTATGCTTTGTTTTTCTTGACCCAAAGTTTAAAGTTGCCCACTCAGCAAGCGCAGTTTTTGATGATACTGGCGTTGATTTTAGCCATGCCCACATTCATATTTTTCGCATCTTTGTCCGATAAAATCGGGCGCAGACCGATTATGATTACAGGCTGTATTTTGTCGGCCATCCTGTTCATTCCTTTGTTTAAGGGCTTGGGTTACAGCGTCAACCCCGCATTGCAATCGGCGCAAGAACGCGCACCTGTGGTGGTTTTTGCTGATCCTGCGCGTTGCTCATTCCAGTTCAATTTGCTCAATACCACTGGGCGCAATGTCCAATCATGTGACATTGCCAAGGCATTTTTATCGCAATCAGGCGTGGCGTACAGCAATGAAGCCGCTCCAGCAGGCATGGTGGCACAAATTCAAGTGGGTCGTGAGGTGGTCGAGGCGTATGAGGGTGGGCAATTGGATGCGCGGCAAAACAGTGTGTTGTTTAAGCGCAATGTCACGGCGGCGCTTGAGCGCGCGGGCTATCCCCTAAAAGCCGATGTGGCGCGTGTCAATCAACCGATGGTGGTGTTTTTGCTGTGGGTGCTTTTGGTACTGGCGGCGATGGTGTATGGGCCGATGGTGGCGTTATTGGTGGATATTTTTCCGACGCGGATTCGTTATACCTCAATGTCCTTACCCTATCATATTGGCAATGGTTGGTTTGGCGGGATTTTGCCCACGCTGGCGTTTGCGATGGTGGCAGCGACGGGCGATGTGTATTTTGGTTTGTGGTATCCGATTGGCATCGCTTTTTTTGCGGCTGTGATTGCTTTGTTGGTATATTTGCCCAAATCTGAAGTGGGTAAAGAGGTTTAATTATTTTGACTAAGGTTGATAATGAATTTTATTTTGATGTTGAAAGCGGCTATTTTAGGCGTTGTTGAGGGTTTGACCGAGTTTTTGCCGATTTCCAGCACGGGGCATTTGATTGTCGCACAGTCGTTTTTGGGGCTTAAAGGTGAGTTTTGGGATTCCTTTGAAGTAGCGATACAATTTGGTGCGATTATCGCGGTGATGTGGGAGTTTCGTGAACGTATTACGGGTGTGGTCGGTGGTGTACTGCGCCGTGAGCGCGAAGCGATTCAGTTTGTTTTGAATATTGTAATTGCAACTTTGCCAGTATTGGTGTTGGCAGCGGTGTTTGGCAAACACATCAAAGCCGTGTTGTTTAATCCTATTGCCGTGGCATTGGCGTTTATTGTGGGTGGTGTAATCATTTACTGGGCAGAGCGTCGTCAGGTTCATCATCAGGCACGTGTGGTTCAGTTGGAGGATTTGAGTTCAATGGATGCGCTTAAAGTTGGATTGGCTCAAACGCTGGCGGTGTTGTTTCCAGGAACTTCACGCTCAGGCGCAACGATTATCGGCGGGATGTTTTTTGGCTTGTCACGTCAGGTGGCGACGTATTTTTCGTTTTTTCTCGCGATGCCCGTTTTATTTATTGCGTGTGTTAAAGGTTTGTGGGATATGCGCCATATGTCCAAAGCGTTTGTCCACAATGGCGTGGCGATGAATTTAACGGGCAGTGATATGGTGGTGTTGTTTTCGTTGGGTTTTGTTTTTGCTTTAGTCAGTGCGTTTGTGTGTGTGCGTTGGTTGCTTCGGTTTGTCAGCAATCACAATTTTATCGGTTTTGCATGGTATCGAATTGTGTTTGGTGTGCTGATTTTATTGACGTATGCAATGGGTTGGATGACTTGGTAAAAAAGTTTCAATTTGAGAGGAATAGGCGCGGGTTGCGCCTGTTTTTTTGCTCTGCTGATGAAGAATTGTGCGTTGTTTGCCTATGGTGACTGTACTGATTAATTCGTCATGTCGTGATGAACAACATCCCTTGCAAAAATAGATTGTGGGTCAAGCCTGCAAAGACATCAGATTATTAAGAGGACTATACAAAAGCGTTTGAAAGAAATAGATGTATTGTTGCAGACGCAAAAAAGCCCCAGAATGAACTGGGGCTTTTTATCAGGTTGAGTAACGAATCACATCAAACCGATTTAGTGACCAGACACACCTGATGCACCAATACCTGTTTCAGAACGAACTTTCTGAGCAGGGAAGCCAGCGCGGTCAACTGCAGCACGTGCGCTCTTATCAGTAATTGAGAAGAACCAAATGGCTACGAATGCCAACACCATAGAGAACAATGCAGGTGATGTGTATGGGAAGATTTCTTTGGCATTGTGGAATACATCCACCCAAACCGATTTAGATAACACGGTTAACGCCACAGCAGTAATCAAGCCAATATAACCACCGATGGTCGCGCCACGAGTGGTACAGTCTTTCCACAACACAGACATGAACAACACTGGGAAGTTCGCAGAAGCAGCAATCGCGAAGGCGAGGGATACCATGAAAGCGATGTTTTGCTTTTCAAAGGCAATCCCCAAGATGACCGCAACAATACCCAAAACGACAGTGGTGATTTTAGAGATTTTCAACTCAGTCGCGCTGTCGGCTTTGCCTTTTTTGATGACCGATGCGTACAGGTCATGCGATACCGCAGATGCACCTGACAAGGTCAAACCAGCCACAACCGCCAAAATGGTTGCGAATGCCACAGCGGAGATGAAGCCCAAGAACACGTTGCCACCCACAGCATTTGCCAAGTGAATCGCAGCCATGTTGCCACCACCTTTGAGCGCGCCTTTGGCATCTAAAAATTGAGGATCTGTCAATACGAAGGTAATCGCACCGAAACCAATCAAGAAGGTTAAGATGTAGAAATAGCCAATCCAAGTGGTTGCCCAAAATACCGATTTACGTGCTTCTTTGGCATTAGGTACAGTGAAAAAACGCATCATGATGTGTGGCAAACCCGCAGTACCAAACATCAAAGCGATACCAAATGAAATTGCAGAAATCGGGTCTTTGACAAAACCACCGGGACCCATGATTGAAAAACCTTTGGTAGCGGCAGCACCTGCAGCAGCAGCGGCCGTGGCAACTGGATCAGCAGCAGGGTTGGCTTTGAGTGCTTCAGCCACCAATGCTTTTTGAGCCAACATGGATTTGATTTCAATTGCTTTGCTAAACATCGCTTCTGGTGAGAAACCGAATTTGTACAGCACCATAAAGCCCATGAATGACGCACCCGCGAGCAATAAGCACGCTTTAATGATTTGCACCCAAGTGGTCGCTGACATACCGCCGAACAGTACATAAACCATCATCAACGCGCCGACAATCACGACCGCATAGATGTATTCCATACCGAACAACAGTTTAATCAATTGACCTGCGCCGACCATTTGTGCAATCAGATAAAACGCCACCACGACCAAAGTCGAAATTGCAGCGAATGTACGCACAGGTTTTTGCTCGTAGCGATACGCTGCTACGTCAGCGAAGGTGAATTGACCCAAATTACGCAAACGTTCAGCCATCAAGAATGTGATGACTGGCCAGCCGACCAAGAAGCCAATTGAATAAATCAAGCCGTCATAGCCATTTGCCATCACCGCAGCAGAAATACCGAGGAACGATGCCGCTGACATATAGTCACCTGCAATCGCCAAACCATTTTGAAAACCTGTGATACCACCACCACCGGTGTAGAAGTCCGCCGCTGATTTGGTGCGACCTGCTGCCCATTTGGTGATAAACATGGTCAAGATGACAAAGCCAACAAACATGCCGATGGCCGTCCAGTTGGTTGCTTGCTTTTCTGCTTGACCCAAGTCAGCACCTGCCGCTAAAGCGACTGTGCCAACCGATGCTAAGATTAAACCTAAAAGTAATTGATTGGTTTTTTTCATTATTGCACCTCTTTACGCAGTTTTTCGGTCATGTCATCAAACTCACCGTTGGCACGGCGCACATAGATGCCTGTAATGACAATGGTGAAGACCAATACGAATAAACCAATTGGAACTGCCCAAGTAATCACACTGTCTGGGCTGATGCGACTACCCATAAATGGTTTTGCATACGCCACCAATAAAATAAAACCGTAATACACAATCATCATCAAGGCTGTCAGTACCCAACCGTATGAAGAACGTGTTTTCACCAGTTTTTGATAAGTTGGCGAAGCACTAATTTGAGCCACTAAATCGTCTCTCATCTTTTACTCCTTATTATTTAAAAATTATAAAATCACTCAAAAAAATACGCAAACCACTCGAACCATTTAGGTCGAGAAGTTTGCGTCTCCATTTTGGTATCGTTTTATTTTTTAGGATGAATCAATTCGTTAACAAATGCTGCACTCACTGTTCTCCCAAAATGCATCATAGCCTCAGTGTCTGACGGAATGCTTACAGAGCATGCTTTAGCAGGTGGCTTTGTGAATGTTGAGTGCGTCAACTGACGGTGTCATCTTGTTTTGAAGGAATGTTTAAATAAATATTTGAACTATTAAAATTATTGATGTGAATAGTAAGCCAAGAGTAAGGCGAAGTCAGTATGCTCGGGGCTAATTGATAGAAATTGAGTTGTTGTTTTTACTCAATTGACACAATTTCTGCAATTTATCGTTACAAAACGAAGGCAAGCAACCTCGATGTTGCGTTGTTTATTATTTTAATTAAGTGAGACACTGCATGACACCGCAACGGGTGCGTGCTGATAAGTATCGACACCTCTATACCAGAAGTGTTTTTATTTGCCATAACCATCAATAGCCATTTGATGCGGTGCTCACAGTATGATTTGGAGACTTATTATTATGGCGACTATTAAAGAAAATGCCCCAATGACAGCTGAAGAAAAGAAAGTCATTTTCTCATCTTCATTGGGTACGGTATTTGAATGGTACGATTTTTATTTGTACGGTTCTTTGGCGGCAATTATTGCCAAACAGTTCTTCTCTGGCTTGGATGAAGGCTCTGCGTTCATCTTCGCGTTGTTGGCTTTTGCCGCGGGCTTTATTGTTCGCCCATTTGGAGCATTGGTGTTCGGTCGCTTGGGTGATATGATTGGTCGTAAATACACCTTCTTGGTCACCATGTTGATTATGGGTGCTTCTACCTTCATTGTGGGTGTTTTACCTAACTACGCATCAATTGGCGTGGCCGCTCCTGTGATTTTGATTTGTTTGCGCTTATTACAAGGTTTGGCACTCGGTGGTGAGTATGGTGGTGCGGCGACTTATGTGGCGGAGCATGCACCTGCCAATCGTCGTGGTGAATACACGTCTTGGATTCAAACCACTGCGACTTTGGGTTTGTTTTTGTCATTGCTGGTGATTTTGGGTACGCGTACTGCGGTGGGCGAAGAAGCGTTCGCTGACTGGGGCTGGCGTGTTCCATTCATCTTGTCCATTTTGTTGTTGGGTGTGTCTATGTGGATTCGTTTGCAAATGAACGAATCACCTGCATTCAAAAAGATGAAAGAAGAAGGCAAAACCTCTAAAGCACCTTTGAAAGAGTCTTTCGGTCAATGGAAAAACGGCAAAATCGTGTTGTTGGCTTTGTTCGGTTTGGTTGCGGGTCAAGGCGTGGTTTGGTACACAGGTCAGTTCTATGCTTTATTTTTCTTGACCCAACAATTGAAAATGGATGGTGCTACGGCTAACTTGATGATTGCAGCGGCTTTGGTTCTCGGTACTCCATTTTTTGTGGTCTTTGGTAAATTGTCTGATAAAATTGGTCGTAAAACTGTCATTATGGCGGGTTTGGCGTTGGCTGTTGTGACCACCATCCCAGTGTTTAAAATGATGACCAAAGCGGTCAATCCAGCATTGGCGGCTGCGCAAGCATCCAGCAAAGTGACTGTAACGGCGGATCCAGCGGAATGTTCATTCCAATTTAACCCAACAGGCACCAAAAAATTCACATCAAGTTGTGATATTGCCAAACAAAAATTGGCGCAAGCGTCTGTGAGTTATGATGGGATTGATGCGCCAGCAGGTACGCCAGCGGTGATTAAAGTCGGTGAAACTGTGGTCTCAACTGCGGTAACGCCAGAGGACATCGTAGCGGGTAAAGCAGCAGCAGAGAAAAAAGTGGCTGATTTGACTGCGGCCTCTCCTGCGGATGCCAAAGCGATTGCGGCTGCGGGCGTAGCAGTGAAAGCATTTGATGTGCCAGCAAAAGCCAAAGATGCGGTAGTTTCGGCTCGTTTGGGTGCGGCGTTGAAAGCGGCGGGCTATCCTGCAAAAGCTGACCCAGCTAAAATCAACAAACCATTGCTGGTTGCATTGTTGTTCTGGTTGATGATTTTGGTGACCATGGTTTATGGTCCGATTGCAGCGATGTTGGTTGAGTTGTTCCCGACCCGTATCCGCTACACATCAATGTCTTTGCCATACCACATTGGTAATGGTTGGTTTGGTGGCTTGTTACCAACGATTTCATTTGCATTGGTGGCGCAATACGGTAATATGTTCCAAGGTTTGTATTACCCAATCGGCATTGCATTAATGACTTTGATTATCGGTATGTTGTTTATTAGAGAAACCAAAGATGTTGACATCTACGCGAGTGATTGATTGTGTGGTGAATATTTGATGTTGTACCAAGTGGCTTTTACCTTTGAGGTGGGGGTCACTTGACTTTGACTTGTAAAATTTGGAGACTATTATGTGGAAAGTTGTTGTGGGTTTTATTATCTTTGCTGGCTTGGCGATGTTTGCTTTGATGAACGGTGGCGAAGTTGATATGGGTGGTGAAAAGCATGGAGCCGATGCGGTACACGCGCCTGCTGAACCTGCTAAAAAACCATAATTTTTGAGGGTTCACTCTGAATTTTGGTGAAACTCATTCAATAGTGATACACGGTTTTACAGGTTGTCTCGTGATTAAAGGCGCGCAAAAGTTTATCTTTTGTGCGTCTTTTTCGTTGTAGCGTGTGAACTTTTGCTCACAAATAATAATGACAATATTAGATTAGAGAATGACAACAAAATCATCACATGGAGTTCATATGAAAATAGCATTGATGTCCGATATTCATGCCAATATAGATGCCTTAAATGCGTGTATTGATCATGCCTACGATTTGGGTGTGACCCAATTTGCTTTTTTAGGTGACTATGTCGGTTATGGGCCGCATCCCGCCGCGGTGATTGAACGTATTCAAGCCATGCAAGCACAGGGCGCGATTGTGTTACAGGGCAATCACGACGAAGCTGCATTCAATAACGCGCCCGTTGATCCAAACTATTGGGGGGCGATTACGGTTGAGTGGACACGCGCTCAGTTGAGTCGAGCGCATAAGGATTATTTGGCGCAATTGCCGCTGGAGCATACCTTGGACAGCATATACATGACACATGCCAGTGCGCATGGGTTGGGTAAATGGAATTACATAGAAGACCCGCGTAGCGCAACCGCATGTATGAACGCTTTGCCCGCTGAAATCAACCACGTATTTGTGGGGCATGTGCATCATCAACACCTTTACTATGGTGGACGCACAGGCGATTTGATGCAGTTCAAGCCACAAAAAGGCATGCCCATCCCAACCCCCAAACATCGAAAATGGGTCACAACGGTCGGCTCGGTTGGACAGCCACGCGATCAAGACCCCCGTGCGATGTATGCTCTGTTCGACAGCGCGTCACGCATATTGCGTTTTGAACGTGTGGAATACAATCACCACCAAGTTGCTCAGGACATATTGGATGCGGGTCTGCCCAAAGAATTGGCTCAAAGATTGGAGGAAGCACGATGAAACTGTTGGATGCAGGTGATGTGATAGATGGATTTGAAATTATTGATTGTGTGCACGCAGGTGGAATGGCGCATATTTACACGGTTAAGTACGCCCATGATGGTCAAGGTATCGATAAACCCGATCCAGGATTTGTCATGGCTATGAAAATCCCGCGTATGACTGCGGGTGATGGCTCTGAATCGATTGTCAGTTTTGAGGTTGAACAACAAATCATGCCCGTTTTGACGGGCAAACACGTCCCGAGGTATGTGACCTCAGGTGACTTGGATCGTTTGCCTTACATTGTGATGGAATATATTGAGGGCAAGACGATACAAAATATGCTCGATGAACAAGAAGGGCCTTTTTCAATTGAGGAAATCAGCACGATTGGTGCGGCTATGGCAACGGCGGTGCATAGCCTTCACAAGCAAAATGTCTGTCATTTGGACATAAAGCCTGCCAATGTACTGATTCGCGAAGATGGCAGTGCAGTGACTTTGGATTTTGGCTTGTCATGTCATGCGCATTATCCAGATTTATTGGCAGAACAAAATCGTAAAGCCGTGGGCTCACCCGTCTGGATTGCGCCAGAACAAGTGGTTGGGGTGCGTGGCGATCCGCGTTCGGATATTTTCGCCATGGGCATCATTTTGTACGAAATGGCGACCCGAGAGTTGGCGCACGGTAGTGCAGTGAGCGAAAATGGAATGCGACGTCGGCTGTGGTATGACCCGCCGCCACCACGCAAATTGCGGGCAGACATTCCTGAATGGTTGCAAGAAATCATCATGCGCTGCTTGGAGCCAGAAGCGGCCAAACGTTATCCATCGGCTTCGCATTTGGCGTTTGATTTGACCCATCCGACGCAGGTGACCGTGACCGAACGCGGAAAAAACGTGATCGGTACGAGTTTTGGGACGCATTTCAAACGATGGCTCAAGGCAGCAGGGATGGAATATAAACCCAGTCCTTTGCCTACCCAGCAAATCGAAGAAGTGCCGATTATTATGGTCTCTGTACCACATAAGGATGTGACCGATGCCACTTTGTATTCTTTACGCGAAGCGGTATCGCGTTCTTTGGGGATACGTCCAGGCGCACGCTTGGCATGCGTGACGGTCATATCGCCCAATGCCAGTAGCAGCAGTGATACTCGCAAGAGTGAAACCTCTGTCTATCGTCAATACCTGTCCATGCTGCAACAATGGGCACAACCTTTGGACTTAACGCAGCATCAAGTGTCTTATCATGTGCTTGAATCATCCGATGTGGCTGATGCGATATTGAAATATGCAGAAAACAACCACGTCAATATGATCATTATGGGCGCGGCAACGCACGGATTACAAATGCAAAAATTCGTCGCGACTGTGCCGATTAAAGTGGCGATGTACGCGCCTTGCACCATTATTTTGGTCAAACAAACCTTGCCATTTAGTGAGTTGGCTGAAGTTCCGTTGGATTGAGTGGGTCGGCTGAGCCTATGCAGCGTTGAATTGTTTACTTATGAAAAAGCCAGCACGGACATTAAAATCAAGCCATGCGCGAGTGCCGATGCGATGGTCAATTGAATGGCTGGTTTGAGTTGGGCGGGTTGGTTGGCGTGGTGCATGAGGTCGCGAAAAGCCAAAAAACTCAGTGCCATCGGTGACAATGCCCACAAAGCCAATGCGGGCAGTATCTGTAGCAGCACCATCGCGCACAGCCAAAAACAGCACAGCGCGGCAATGATTATGTATCCCCAACGAGCGCGACTTGCACCCAAACGTATGACAATCGTGCGTTTATACGCGATGCTGTCCGCTCGAACATCAGGAAATTGATTGATAAACAATATATTGGTCACCAACAAAGCAAACCCCAAACCAATCGCAACGGGCATCCACGAAAAACCATGGCGTTGCACATAATCTGAGCCCATCACCACCAGTAACCAACCTGTGGTGATAGTCCATTCTCCCAGACCACGGCTTTGTAATTTGAGTGGCGGCGCAGAATACGCCCAACCGATGAGCAAACCCAAAGCACCGATGAGCATTAAGCCAAGCCCACTTTGGGCGGTTAACCAAATTCCTACAGGAACCACGCTCAACAACAACCAATAGCCAAAAATTCTCATGGTATTTTGGCTCAATAGTCCGTTTTGTATCATTTGACTGCCACCTGTGAATGGGAAAATGCGATCGGATTCAGCAAAATCGCAGCCATTGAGTGCATCGTGGTAGTCATTAATGACATTCGCGCCTGCATGGGCAACCAGTGCAAACACGAAAGTCAGGGCAGCAGAAGGGTAATCCATGATGTACCCACCATACACAGCACTGGCGTAGCCCAATAAGACAGCAACAACTGTCACGCTCAGAAAAGCAGGGCGGGTAGCAATCAATAAAAGTTGAATGGATGGAATATTTCGAGGCTTGGGAGACATCATTTGGCTTGGGTCGGCGTGCTGATGCGTTGCAGAGCTTGCGTACTTTGTGTTGCTAAGTCATCCCATTGAGAGACCTCTAAACCCAATGAGCGCAATAAACCATCGTGTAGATTGTAAATCCAACCGTGAATGGTGACCGATTGTCCCCGCGCCCATGCGTCCTGAATAACCGTGCTTTGCGCTGCGTTGCTGACCTGCTCAATCACGTTTAACTCACACAGGCGATTGATGGATTCTGTGCCATTGGCTTGAGCATTCAATAGCGGCGTGTATTTGTGCTTGATGTCATGAATGTGGCGCAACCAATTGTCGACCAAGCCAAAACGTCGATTTTGCAATACCGCAGCAACCCCACCGCAGCCATAGTGTCCGCAGATGATGATGTGCTTAACTTTGAGGACATCAATCGCGAATTGCATGGCGGACAAGCAGTTCAGGTCGCTATGTACGAGTATATTGGCAACATTGCGGTGGACAAATACCTCACCGGGCAATAAGCCGATTAATTCATTCGCAGGTACACGCGAGTCCGCGCAACCAATCCACATGTACTCTGGGTTTTGCTGTTGGGCTAAATCTGAGAAAAATGTGGAGCGGCTCGCACTGACATTTTTTGCCCAAGCTCGATTGTTTTCGAATAAATGTGCGAGGCTATTGTCGATAGCGTCTATATGACTCATGGTATGAAACTCCTACTCTGAGTGTGTTTAATTGAGGTGTATGCGTTGGGTTCTCAGTGTGCCTGAGTTTGAACCCAAAAACGTTTGAGCGACCAGCGACTTGAGTGAGTTGTGCTTTTTCGGTGTGACACGGGGCGCAACACAGCACCCACAATCCACTTTGCATCATTGAAAAAACACCCGATGCGTACGACAGCCAATGGCATGGTTGAGAATCATCAACGGCGTTTGCCAAACAAACTGCCCAAAATCCCACGGGTGATTTCGCGGCCAATGTTCGAGCTCGCCGCACGTATCATGGATTTGGCGGCGGATTCTAATAAACTATCGTTGCGCGAAGCAGGTTTTTTCTTGGCATCGCCACCACCGAAAATCCCATCCAAAAATCCACCTTCGTCTTCTTTTTGCGCTTCTTCAGCCGCTTTGGCGGTTTCGGCGGCACGCGCTTGCAGTTTTTCGTATGCCGATTCTGAATCCGCAGTTTCTTCGTACACGCCCGCAACGATGGATTGACGAATCAATTGCGCGCGTTCGTTTTCTGTAGCAGGGCCCAAGCGCGAGGCGGGCGGAATCATGAACACGCGTTGGGTAATGTTAGGCGTGCCTTTGGCATCCAAAGTGGACACCAAGGCCTCACCCACGCCGAGCTCGGTGATGACAGTTGAAATGTCCAAATCGGGGTTCTCGCGCATGGTGGTCGCTGCCACTTGCACGGCTTTTTGGTCGCGCGGGGTGAAGGCGCGCAAGGCGTGTTGGATGCGATTGCCCAGTTGTCCCAACACTGTGTCGGGAATGTCAATCGGATTTTGCGTGACGAAATATACGCCCACGCCTTTGGAGCGAATCAGACGCACGACTTGCTCGATTTTCTCGAGCAACACTTTCGGCGCATCACTGAACAACAAATGCGCTTCGTCAAAGAAAAATGCAAATTTGGGTTTTTCAACGTCGCCAACCTCGGGCAATTTTTCAAACAATTCAGACAGCATCCACAACAAAAATGCGCCGTATAAACGGGGTGATTGCATGAGTTTGTCAGCCGCCATGATGTTAACCACGCCTTTGCCCGAAACGGTTTGCATCATGTCGTCAATATTGAGCATCGGCTCGCCGAAAAATTTGTCCGCGCCTTGGGATTCAAGGGTGAGCAAACCGCGCTGAATCGCACCGATGGATGCGGCAGAGACATTGCCGTAATCGGTGGTGAACTGCTTGGCATTCTCGCCAACGAATTGCAACATGCTGCGCAAATCTTTCAAATCGAGCAGCAGCATTTGATTGTCATCGGCGATTTTAAACACCATCGTGAGCACGCCTGATTGGGTGTCGTTCAAATCGAGCATACGCGAGAGCAGCAACGGTCCCATATCCGAAATCGTTGCGCGCACAGGATGACCTTGTTCGCCGAACACATCCCACAGCGTGGTCGGCGCACCCGCCCAAGTTGGCTCAGACAAACCCAAGTCCTTCAAGCGGGTTTTCACTTTTTCGTTGTCGCCACCTGCCTGCGAAATCCCTGCCAAATCGCCTTTCACGTCTGCCATAAACACAGGCGTGCCCATATTCGAGAATTGTTGCGCCAAGGCTTGCAAACTCACAGTTTTACCCGTACCCGTCGCGCCTGTGATTAAACCGTGTCGATTGCCCATTTGCGGTAGGAAAAACACTTCTGTGGTGGCGGACTTAGCGATGAGGATGGGGTCGGACATGAGTGGCTCCAATGGTTGTTCAAGAGTACGGGGTAGGGTATTTTCCCTGTTGGGAATATGATAAAATTCGCCACAGATTATAAACCAAGCCCACCTTCGGGTGTGAATATGAACAAATCAATTTGTAAGGACACATAAAATGGCAGGTCACAGTAAATGGGCAAATATTAAACATAAAAAAGCACGTGCAGACGCGACTCGCGGCAAGGTTTGGACACGTGTGATTAAAGAATTGCAAGTCGCAGCGAAAACGGGCGGTGGCGACCCCAGTGCAAACCCACGCCTGCGTTTGGCAATCGACAAAGCCAAAGGTGCAAACATGCCCAATGACAACATCAAACGCGCCATCGACCGTGGCGTGGGCGGTGGCGACGGCGCAGACTACGAAGAAATTCGTTATGAGGGCTACGGTGTGGGCGGCGCGGCGATTATCATTGACACCCTGACCGACAACCGCACGCGCACTGTGGCCGATGTGCGCCATGCATTGAGCAAAAACGGTGGCAACCTCGGTACAGATGGTTCGGTGGCATTCATGTTTGATCACGTCGGACAAATCATGTTTGCCCCTGGAATTGGCGAGGACGAAGTGATGAATGTCGCCTTAGAAAATGGTGCATCCGATGTCATCACCGACGACGAGGGCGGGGTTGAGGTGATTTGCGATCCTGCCGATTACGAAGTGCTCAAAGCGGCGTTCGATACTGCAGGCATGGAGTATGCCGAGGCCGACAT
This sequence comes from Burkholderiaceae bacterium, assembly GCA_018261955.1. Lineage (GTDB taxonomy): Bacteria > Pseudomonadota > Gammaproteobacteria > Burkholderiales > Burkholderiaceae > CTSOIL-112. The sequence continues at coordinate 55,918 of JAGTRK010000006.1, read as the reverse complement.
CACCATGCGTGCGCAAAATGACATTGAGTTGACGGGGGATGATGCGGTTAAAATGCAAAAAATCATCGACATGCTCGAGGATTTAGACGATGTGCAAGAGGTTTATACCAATGCGGTGATGGATGTGGAATAAACATTTAGAAAACGCGAGAGAGGTGTACCATGCAAGCACTCCTGTCAAATAGCCAAGTTGACAAACTGGGTGAACGACTGAAAAACAATGCGCAAATTACGGAGACGGATTTGCGGATGTTGGACGCTTATCGGCAGACGTTCTCAAAGGCTTATGAGTTTGTGATGAAAAGTATTAGTAATGTGCCGCATCTTAAACCATCAGGTCGAGATGCGAAATCGACGATGGCAATTATTGATAAATTACGTCGAGAGTCTATTCGTCTCACTCAAATTCAAGATATTGCAGGTTGTCGCGTAGTGGTCAAGGATATAGAAGCACAAGAAAAGTTGGTGCAATTTCTGTGTTATATGTTTCAGTTGACGAGCGAGAATATCAAAGATCGTAGAATTTACCCAAGTCACGGCTATCGGGCGGTACATTTGATAGTGTTTGTTGATGGAAAATCAATTGAAATACAGGTTAGAACAGAATTGCAACATCAATGGGCAGTATTTTCAGAAAAAGTATCGGATGATTTTGGTTCAAATATTAAATATGGCAACGGCATTCCATCGTTGTTGAATATACTAAATATTTACTCGTCAGGGATTAATCAAGTTGAGAGCATTGAATTAGAAAAATTTATGTTTACAAACTTTCGAAAAGTAAGTGCAGATTTCATAAAAACAGTGTTGTGCACTGAGCAGTTGACAGATGAAATAAGAAATGCTCATATAGAATTTATTAAGATTATCGATGAGATTAAATCTCATCGTAGTGGTGTTTTCCAAAAAATTGATGAAGTTAAAATTAAATTGTCAAAAATTTTTGAAGAAACGTCATTGAAATTAAAGGAGGTAAAGAAAAATGATTTATTTGATTGAGTATGAGCGTAAGACAGCAACTCTTGTTCAATTTAAAGAGTTTGACGCAAATCAGCGTGATGAAGTATGGAAAGAATGTTTAGATTTAGAGATAGAACTCAATGCTAAGGGTATTCAGCATGAGGTGGTTTTATTAGAAGCGGAGAGCAAAGAAGCCTTGTACAAAACCCATCAAAGGTACTTTGCCACGGTTGAAGAAATACTTAAAATCCCCGCCTAAATATATAAAATTGTAAAAGAGTACACCCCTTGTGTTTATGCGAGGGGTGTTTTTATTTATCCAAACTTGGTTATTGTTATGTTATAATGTAACAATACAATTTCAGGTACATACCCATGGACACCACCGCATTTATTCATTCCGCCAGTGCGCACTGCGAGCACAACGGTGCGAAGTTGACCGATTTACGCCGCCAAGTTTTGGACTTGGTTTTGCAGTACGAGGGCGTGGTCAAGGCGTATCAAATTCTCAGTGATTTACAGCAAACCCGCGCCTCAGCTGCGCCGCCGACGGTTTATCGCGCGCTGGATTTTTTGGTCGAGCAGGGCATTTTGCATCGGGTCGACGCGCTCAATGGCTATGTGGTGTGCCAGCATTTAGACGATGCGCACCACCACACGCAAGCGAATTTAATCATCACCTGCCGCGATTGTGGGCGGGTGGATGAAATGGTCGCGGATGCGGGCGTGCAGGCGTTGCGTGAGTTATGTTTAGCGCAGGGTTTTGAGATGGACAATCAGCAATTGTTGCTCAATGGACACTGTACCGAGTGTTTGGCGAAAAAGGGGCAAGCATGAAACCTTCTAAACTCAATCTCCTCACCATGTCGGTATTGACTCGCATCGCGCTCGCATCGGTATTGATTGCCGTGCTGTGGTTGGCGATTGCTTGGGCTTTGGGGGCTGCGGCATGAGTGTGTTATTACAAAATGTGACCGTGAGTTATCAACGCCGCCCTGCGGTGCATCACGTTAGCGGGCGGATTTGCGCGGGGGTGGCGACGGCGATTGTTGGACCCAATGGTGCGGGTAAATCCACGCTGCTCAAAGCGATTGCGGGGGTATTGCCCGTGGACAACGGGCATGTGGTGTTGAGCGAGTGTTTGCAAAACGAGTTGGCGTATCTGCCGCAAAAAGCCGAGATTGATTTGTCGATGCCGATGACGGTGTTTGAGTTGGTGGCAACAGGTTTGTGGCGCACGGTCGGTGCTTTTGCGCGCGTGTCTGCGGCTGGTTTGGCGCGCATCGAGCAGGCGCTCATGCAGGTGGGGATGCAGGATTTTAGCGCACGACCGTTGCAGGCTTTGTCCATTGGGCAATTGCAACGGGTATTGTTCGCGCGGATTTTGGTGCAGGACGCGCCCGTGATTTTACTCGACGAGCCCTTCAATGCGGTCGATGCGAGTACCACCGAGGTGTTGCTCGGTTTGTTGCGTTGTTGGCAGATTGAAAGACGCACGGTGGTTGCGGTGTTGCATGATTTTGAACAAGTCAAACGTTATTTTCAAGAGGTGGTGTTGCTCGCGCATGAAGTCGTAGCATGGGGCAAACCTGCTGAGGTGTTGACCGTTGAAAACTTAATGAGCGCGAACGAGCGTTGCGCGCATTGGTTTGATCGCGGCGAGGTCTGTCATACCGAGGTCGTTGCGCCGATCTCAATGCACATTGACCCGATGGCGCACGAGCATTGTGGGCATATGCATCCGCACAACGAGGAGGGCGCATGATGCAACACCTCTACGATATTTTGATTGCACCGTTCGCGGATTTTGCCTTCATGCGCCGTGCCTTGGTCGGCTGTGTTGCGCTGGCTTTGGGCAGTGGACCTGTCGGTTTGTTCCTCGTATTGCGTCGCATGAGTTTGACGGGTGATGCGATGAGCCATGCGGTTTTACCCGGTGCGGCATTGGGCTTTATGTGGTTTGGTTTGAGCCTGCCTGCGATGAGCATGGGCGGATTTATCGCGGGCGTGGTGGTCGCGCTGCTCGCGGGTTTGGCAACGCGTTTGAGCAACCTCAAAGAAGATGCCAATTTTGCGGCGTTTTACCTCATGGCTCTGGCTTTGGGGGTTTTACTGATTTCAAAATCGGGCAATCAGGTGGACTTGATACACATCTTGTTTGGCTCGGTGTTGGCGGTGGACACCGCTTCGTTGATACTAATGGGCATTGTTGCCAGCATCTCGCTCATCGGTTTGGCGGTGATTTATCGACCCTTGGTGCTTGAGGGTGTTGACCCATTGTTCCTGCGCTCAGTCGGTGGGCGCGGTGGCGTGTGGTACATCGTGTTTTTGATGTTGGTGGTGGCGAACTTGGTCGCGGGGTTTGCTTCGTTGGGTACGCTCATGTCGGTCGGCTTAATGATGCTACCCGCCATCACTGCGCGTTTATGGTCGCAAAGTATGGGAAAAATGCTGCTCATCGCGGTTGCACTGACTTTGTTATCAGGCGTGGCAGGTTTGCTGCTGTCCTACCATTTCGAACTGGCTTCGGGACCAGCCATCATTTTCTTTGCGGGTTTGGCGTATATCGCTTCGCTGATTTTCGGTGCGGTGGGTGGCATTGTGCCACGTTATTTGCGCTTAAAGCATTTTGAAAAATAAGGATTTCACATGTCAGGCTTTATCCATAAATTATTAATCGCTTGGTTTGTCTTGTTGTTATCAGCCTGTGGGCAGTCCTCCGATTCGACACCCATACCCGCGAGTTCGGCAAAATTGCAAGTGTTGGCGACGTTCAGTATCTTGGCGGACATCACACGCGAAATTGGTGGCGAGCGCGTGCAGGTGGACAGTTTGGTCGCTGCCAACCAAGACAGCCATGTCTTTGCCCCCACACCGCAGGACGTGAAAAAAATCACGCAGGCGCAGGTTTTGGTGAGCAATGGCTTGGGTTATGAGGGTTGGTTGGCACGATTAGAGCAAGCGACTGAATTTAAAGGAAAAATCATCGTCGCCAGCGATGGCATGAGTGCATTACCCAAACCCAATCATGGTGAAATGGGGCATGACCACGACCACAGTGCTCAGTTTGATCCACACGCATGGCACGACCCGACCATTGTGCAAACCATTTACGTGCGCAACATCGTCGCAGGCTTGAGCCAAGCCGACCCTGCAGGCGCGGACTACTATCAAAAACGTGGGCAGGCCTACAGCGCGCAAATCGCTCAACTCACCGCAAATATCCAGAAAGAAGTCGCCAACATTCCACCCGAGCAGCGCAAAGTCGTGACCTCGCACGATGCGTTTAACTACTTTGCGCGCGCGTTTGGTATTACCTTCCTCGCACCGCAAGGTGTGAGCACCGAGTCCGAATCCTCAGCCAAAGCCATTGCGCAATTGAGTGAACAAATTAAACACGAACACATCAAAGCCCTGTTTTTCGAAAACATCAGCAATCCAAAAATGATGGCGCAACTCACGCAGGAAACGGGTGTAAAAATCGGTGGCAAATTGTATTCAGATGCGCTGTCCAACGCCGATGAACCTGCGCCGACCTATTTAGAAATGATGCAATACAATGCAAAAACCTTGGTAGAGGGCATGAGATAGCGGGACAAGATTGGGTGAAAAGGGTTGGGTTAAAAGGAAAGGTGTTTGGGGTATGGCGTGTTTCCTTAACAAGCACCCCCCGCAGATATTCAGCGGGGGGTGGTTGAAACGCTTGATTAACATGGCTCTGTTGTTCTGCATTATTTTTTCGATAGAGATTCGCTCAAAGTTTTAGAGATGGGTTTGGTGATGTACGATAGAACTGTGCGTTTGTCGGCAAATAAGTCAACTTGTGCGGTCATCCCTGGGCGAACTTGTATTTCTTGACCCGTTTTGGTTTTGAAATTCGCTCCTTCAATTTGTACCCGAACGCGATAATAAATCGATGGTTGTCCTGGTTTTTGTTGCTCTTCTGTCAAGGCATCGGGGCTGATGTAAGTCACTTTTCCATCCATCGTGCCAAAAATAGAATAATCATACGCATCCAATTTAACGCGAGCGGGCATGTCTTGAACGACGCTTGCCATATCCACTGGCAGCACTTTGGCTTCCACAATCAGCGCACTGTTGGTTGGTAAAATTTCCATGACCTCTTCCCCTTGGCGCAACACCCCACCCAAAGTGGTGGTTTTGATGTTTTTCACAATTCCCGTTTCAGGTGCAATCAGATCGGTGTGCGATAAAACTTGTGAACGATCCGCCAATATTTGTTCTTGTGTACTCAGATCTTCACTGGCTTTATTCAGTTCGGTATTGGCATCTTGTAAATATTTGTTGCGTGCCCCAGAAATTTGTAATTGAATTTCATTGACAGCGCGACGCATACGCAACACTTCACTTTGTGAAACGTCGCCCGATTTGACCAAGGGTTCATTCATTTTCAATTCTTGATTCGCCAATGACAAACTGGTACGCAATTGGGATAATTGTTGAATCAAGCCTTGACGGCGTTGATTGTATAGGGATTTTTGCACCGCAACCAATTCTGGATAATCGGCTTCTAATTGGGGATCAACCAAAAATGGACGACCCAGTACCTCCGCTTGTAATCGTGTGACGGTCAGACGCAAAGCACTGACTTTACCCAGTGCGTCGTTATAAGAAGCATTGGCACGCTCTTTTTCTAAAACCGCGACAACCTGTCCTTTTTCAACTTTATCACCTTCTTTGACGCGCAACTCACGCAACACACCGCCATCGGCACTTTGAACCAGTTGTGTGCGATCGCTGGCAATGACTTGCCCCTGTGCGGTAATGGTTTTGTCAATTTTGGTCACCGAAGCCCATATCAATAGGGTAATAAACGCAATCAGGGAAATGCGCAATACAACTCGCGCATTTTTTAGTGAACCGTTAGGACCTGCGCCCAATAATTTTAGTAAAAACTTCATTGTCTGTTCTCCATGGTGCGTTTGACCGGGGTATATTGATTGGAATCGGTGTTTGAATCAAGTCATCCATCATCGTTGGGGATTTTGTCGAAGGTGTACGTGTTCCATCAATGCTTATGAGGTTGGCTTGGTTGGTGCAATAGGGGGTGTATTGGATGCCTCTGCCACCTTGCTTTAGGGGTTTGTGGTACTGGCTGGGCTTTGGGTGGTAGGCGATTCTGTTGCAGTTGGAGCAACTGAACCCTGAGCACCTCCTTTTAAGCGATTAATTACTTCATCGCGCGGACCGTCCAGCACGATGCGATTATTCGCTACGATAATCAGCCGATCCACAAAACTTAATAATTGCAGATTGTGTGTGACTAAAACCAAGGTGTGTTCAGGTTTGATTGCTTGCTTTAAGGTGTTCATACACTTGTCTGCGGTTTGTTGATCCATAGACGCTGTGGGTTCATCCAGTAACCAAACCGAGGGTTGACTAATGAGCAAACGTGTCAAGGCTGTTAATTGCTTTTGACCACCCGATAAACCGCGACCACCTTCCATAATTGGTAAGTCCAAGCCTTTCGGATGGTTTGCAATGACCTGCGCCAAGCCAGTTTGGTTGGCGGTTTCTTGAATCAATGTATCACCTGGATCCAAAGTCCCAATTAACAAGTTCTCACGTAAGGTGCCATTAAAAAGGCGGTGGTCTTGTTGTAAATAACCAATTTGCTCGCTCAATACTTGGCGTGAAATATGTCCTATGTCAACACCATCAATCAGAATTTTACCCGTCAGTGGTTGGTACATTCCTGAAAGCAAACGCAATAAAGTGGACTTACCTGAACCGATTGCCCCCAAAACACCTACCTTCTCTCCTGCTTCAATTTTTAAGTTTGGAATATAGACGCTACGTGGTGCGTTTTGATACGAGAAACGTACGTCTTCCAATATATAGCGACCATTGATTTTATCCAACAGGATCACGCGATCGGCATCACTGTTGTCCATTTTTAACCGATACACTGCCTCAATGCCATTCAAAGCAGCTTTGGCGGTACCATAGCGCAGTAAGATTTGGTACAACATTGCCACAGGTGCAGTCACTCGCGAACTAAGTATTGACGTTGCAATTAAACTACCCATGGTCATTTGACCTTCAGTAATTAAGTATGCACCAATTGCCACAACGGCAATATAAGTGGCTTGTTGTAATGAACCAATCACATGAGTACCCAGTTCAGATGTTTTGCGCAACTTGGCATCTTCATCAATGCTTTTCTCGTTCAAGTCTATCCATTTTGACAGCATGCCCCAAGCACCACCGCCTGCTTTAATGGTCTCTGAACCTTCGATGGTTTCAACCAGTTGTCCCATTTTTTTGTTGCTTGAATTTAGGGACTCCAAAGACAGTCGTTCAATTTTATCTTTGGTCATGACGCCCATGATGATGCCAATGATTAAAAATATGACGATGGGTATGACCACCAACGGAGAGGCAATCAGTGCTATCAAGACCAAAAAAACCAAACCGAAGGGTAAATCCACTAAGAAATACAAGGTACTTGAAGACATAAAGGTGCGAATGCTTTCATACCCACGAATTTGCGCACCCAAAGAACCCAAGGACGTTGGCAATTGATCCAAACGAACTTTCAATAAGCGTGCATAAATTTCGCGCGAGAGTTTTCTGTCCATTTCAATCAAATTTTCTTCGGACAGATGCAAACGCGCATGCTTGAGAATGAAATCGAACAGCATTGCAATCAATACACCGCCAGTCAACACCCATAAAGTGGACAAACCTTTGGTGGGAATCACGCGGTCATAAACTTGCATCGAGTACAACGAAATAGCCACTTGTACCAAACTAATCAAAGCCGTTGCGATTGCGGCTTCGTATAAAGGCTTACGGTGGGCAAGAAAAACCTCCTTAAACAACTGATAGGCAGGTCTATCCGACATTTTGTCACGCTCACCAGAGAAATGTAAGCGTGCACAATTGACCACCGTATCTTTGGGAATCTCTGTCCATCGTTCTTGGAAGTCCTGACACATCCAATTGCCATTGGGCGATTGGGCGCGAATCAAAACCCAACCTTGTTCTTTGTTCCAAGCAATTGCTGGTAGACGTGCAGGGTCTGGGTGCTGGGTGGGTTCATCCAAGCGAATGTCTAGGTCTTCGCAGAGTGTTGATAAAACCTGATACCAATCTTTCAGTCCAGTCGTAACGTTGTCAATATCATTTATATTTTTAGTGATGCTGGCGTGCAATTGTAGACGATCTACCTCGGTTCCTTGGTAGCGCGCCGCCTGAGCTATTGCCCACATGAGAGAATCTCTTTGACTAATTTCAGGTATTGATTCTGAGTGTTTAACTTCCTGATTTGATTCATCCAAACTTCGTGCTGCTTCTTGAGACATAAAAGTTTTCACTGTGTAGTATCCTTGCCGACATCTTGAGTAGGAGTGTCTTGATTTGTGTTTTGCGGTGTTGTATATACTTTGAGTCGGCGACCTGTAGATAGTAAAGTTGCCTCTACATCGGCCAAAGCCGTCAACGCTTGGGTGCGTTCACGTACTGAGTTTAATAAATCCAACCATGATTTTTTACCGACACGAAAAAGTCTATCGTAGGACTCACTTACATTTTGAGTGAGGGTAACGGTTTTCTCCATGACGGGTTTGCGAATCTTAGCAAACTCGTATTCACTCACATTCTGGTTAATTGTAACCACCAAATCACGCCTTGCCGTCTCTACGTCCAGTAACGCAGAACGATATAAATCTTCGGACGCGCTGCCTCGAGCCAGCGATGCGAAACCATGACCACTGCTGTACTCAACCACTAAGCCTACTGAAGTATATGGTTCGACATTATTTGCGGTAGTGCTACCGTAATTGCGTTGTGCCTGCAAACTTACCTGAGGATAAGCCTGAGATTTGACCACATTTGCTTGCTGCTCCGCGACTTGTGCTGCCGATTGCAGGCGGTGTATGGTCGGACTCACGGATAAGGCTTTAGCGATAATATCGTTCGGCAAGACCACTTGCTTATCAACGCCATTGAGTAAGGTGGTGCGATCCAATTGTCGGCCAACCAATTGATTTAAAGTCACTAAGGCACTAAATTCAGCAGAACGGTAACTTGCTTCCTCTGCGCGTGCTTGAGCCAAGCGAGAGTTGCTTTGATCCACATCACTTTGTGTTGAAACGCCAGAAGTCATACGGCGACTGATGAGTTCTGTCAATTTTCTGTGGGCAATCACGCTTTCGTTGGCTGCTGCCAATTTTTTATGTGCTCCATACCAAGTAGCGTAGGCGTTTATTACCCGTATGGCTACATCAAGACGAGTTTCTTCAAGAAGCCAATCTGCTTGATTTTTCTTTGCCTTTGCCAACTTGAAATTCGAGTATACGCCACCACCCAATAGCGGCTGTTTCACCGCCACAGTTGTTTGACTGCCTTTGACATCGGTATAAGCCCCATAATTACGATGCAACGCTTGAGAAGATACACTGACAGCGGGTAAAAAGCCCAACTTGGCTGCTAAAATTTCCTTTTCAGCCGATTTTTGAGTCATTTGCTTTGACTGAATGCTGGGATAAGTATGGTAGGCATTATCAATGAGTTCATCAATGGTATCGGCACAAGAAAGCGTTGCTACCACACTGAGTGCAACGCATGACACTGCTTTAATCCATTGTAAGTTTCGAGTTTGTCGCACGATAATATACTTCCAGTTTTATTTAATACAGCACGTTGTAAGCAAAACCACAAACATCAACCATCCAACTGCGTCCACACTAACGGCACAAATTGTACACTAAAAACACACACATTCTATTTTTATTTTAATGAAATCAACAATAGTTTAGATTGGTGTGATAGTATAAACCGCCGACTGGTCTAATAATTTAAGTAATTAGAAATCAGTGCGTGGAACTATATAAAACCTTTTGTTTTTACAGGCTGTATTTGGGTTTAAGTTGGCTTTTATTTCTCGGCATTTAGATATTATTTTATTGGGGGTTCTCATGAAGCACACACATTTTCCGTTATTTGACAAGATTCGCAGCCATTCATCAGGCACGAAAGTTGGGATACAGAAGAAAGCGTTGGTAGAAAAGAACAAACACAACACAGCGGACGTGTCTGAAGTGATTTATCAAAAGCCAAATGGCGAAGACTTGGTGGTTAAAAAGCCAAAACTTAAAAAAGTCGGTGTGGGTGAGCATGTTCAGACAACAGATGAAGAATTACTCAATGCAGCGGATGAGCGTGGTTTAGATGAGAAGCAGCCTGATTTGTTTGCACAAAACAGTGTTGATGCTTCGTCGGGTTCTGACGAAGACGAGACGGGTGGTGTCATTCTCAGCGGCGCGGATGAGGACTTGGCAGGTGCCGCGGCTGGTGCGGCTGGTGGTATTGGTTTATGGGGTTTGTTGGGTGGTTTGGGCTTGTTGGGTGGTGTCATTGCGGCTGTTTCCAACAACTCAGACAGTTCAAGCAACACCAGCACCAGCGTCACCATACCAGACACCACGGCACCAGTTGTATCGACCACGGTCAATCCGATTACAGCGGACAATATCATCAATGCGGCAGAACAAGGAACAACCATTCCCGTTACTGGTACCGTTTCTGGAGAATATAAAGTAGGGGATCCAGTCACAGTTAAAGTAGGGGGCAACACCTACACGACTACAGTGCAAAGTGGTGGCGTGTTTTCCGTGGATGTCCCAGGCAGTGTACTCGTGGCGAATTCATCACAAGTAGTGACTGCTGAAGTGGTGAGTACAGATACGGCAGGTAATGTTGGGCATGGTACGAGCAGTGTTAGTTATACAACAGACATCACGGCTCCCGCACCCGTCATCAAACTGGATGCGGTTACAGCCGACGATGTGCTCAACGCAACGGAGCAAGGACAACAAATCCCGCTGAGCGGAACAGTCGCGGGTGCGACGACTGGGGATGTGGTTACTGTTTCGGTGGGTGGACAAACCTACTCAACCATTGTCAAGTCAGATGGCACATTTACAGTGAATGTGCCAGGTAATGTTTTAGCGACGGCGAGTTCAGTTTCAGCTAGTGTGACGACCACCGATGTTGCTGGCAACACAGGTTCTGGGATGACCAACCATGCTTACACAGTGGATGTCACAGCACCAGTACCCACAATTACTGTAGATGCGGTGACGGGTGACAATATGTTAACTGCCGCAGAACACAAAGGTACCGTTACCATCACAGGGACGACGACATCCACTCAAACGGGCGATGTTGTGACACTAAAAATCAATGGTGTTGATTATACGGGTACGGTCAAGGCAGACAGCACGTACAGCATTGATGTTAAAGGTTCTGATCTTTTGGCAGATCCAGATAAAAAAATCGATGCGGCAGTTACAACAACCGATGCGGCAGGAAACCCAGGAAGTGCAAGCACCCAATCAGCGGTTTATACAATTATCAATGATGCACCTGTTGCGGCAGATGCCTCATTAACTACCAATGAAGACATCCCACTGTCGGGTACATTACCTGCGCCCACGGATGCGGATGGCAACGCTGTCACATTTGTTTCGGGTGTGTTAATAGGTAGCAATGGCGGCACGCTCACACTCAGTGCGGATGGTTCATACACCTACACCCCAGCGGCGGACTTCAACGGCACAGAAACCTTCACCTACACCGTGTCAACGACACCCCTGTGGCGGTCAATGACACAGCCACAGCCACCGAAGGTGGCACTGCAGTGACAGGCACCGTTGCGAGCAACGACAGCGACGTGGACACAGGCGCGGTACTGACCTATGCCACCACGGCCACCGTTCAAGGCTTGACCTTCAACAGCGATGGCAGTTACAGCTTTGACCCAGCCAACAGCGCGTACGACCACTTAGCGCAAGGCGTGACCCAAGTCATCGTGGTGCCTTACACCGTGACCGACGAGTTTGGAGCCAGCGCGACAGCCAACTTAGCCATCACCTTAACAGGCGTGAACGATGCCCCTGGTGCAACCCAAGACGTGGTGGTGAACTACACCGTGACCGATGAACAAGGCGCCAGCGCGACCAACACCTTGACCATCACCGTGACGGGTGTCAACGACGCACCGACCGCCACCAATGATGCGTTCGTGGTGGTGGAGAATGCGGTATACAGTAGCACGTTGCCAGCGTACAACGATGTGGATGATGGTGCTGTGGTCTTGTACTCTGTGGCGAGTTTGCCTACGCATGGTGTGGTGAGCGTGAACACAGATGGGACGTATTCATACACGCCGACTGCGGGTTATGATGGCAGTGACAGTTTCACTTATACGGTGACTGATGAGTTCGGTGCGAGCAATACTTACACCGTTGATGTCACGGTGGATGCTTTGCCTAAGGTGGCAATTACCGCAGATAAATTGACATTGGTAGCAGGCGAGACCTCAACGGTGACGTTTACATTCTCAGAAGTGGTGACGGATTTCACATTGACAGACGTTGTTGTGGCGGGTGGTACACTGTCTAATTTCACGGGAGGCGGTACAGTGTGGAGCGCGACCTTCACACCTGCTGCGGGTGGTACCTCGGCTTTAATCAGTGTGGACAGCAACACGTTCTCGGATGTCAATGGTAACTTTAACCAAGACGGTGGGGATGCCAACAATAAATTGACCATCACTTTTGATACGATTTTGCCGACTATTGAGGTATTGAGCAATACAACCACATTGATTGCAGGTGAAACAGCGACCATTACCTTTGTGCTCTCAGAAGACAGCACGGATTTCACTTTGGCAGATGTATTGCCAGTGGGTGGTACCTTAAGCAACTTCACGGGTTCGGGCAGTATATATACCGCCACATTCACCCCTGATGCCAACTTTGAGGGCAATGCAACGGTATTTGTTGATAGCAACCGCTTTACCGATGCAGCGGGTAACCTCAACGCTGATGGTGCAGATGCCAACAACACAGTGACCATCGCCGTTGATACCTTGCCGCCGAAAGCGACCATTGCGGTTGACAATATCACGGCGGACAATATCCTCAATGCAGTTGAATCGCAAGGGATGGTCTCTGTCACAGGAACGGTGACAGGTGATGCCAAAGCAGGTGATACAGTTACACTGGTGGTTAATGGCAATACCTACACAGGAACCGTGGCGACTGGATTGACTTATGCCATCAGCGTAGCGGGTACCGATTTGGCGGCGGACACCACGATTGATGCCAGTGTGGCAATAACCGATACGGCGGGCAATACTGGAACTGCTACGACCACCCACACCCATATGCTGGATACCACAGTACCAGTACCCGTGATTACGCTGGATCCAATTACAGCGGACAACATCATCAATGCCACAGAAGCAGGTTTGTCAAATATTCCTGTGATGGGTGTAGTCAGTGGCGACTACAAGGTGGGCGACACAGTGACCGTCATGGTGGGTGCGAACATCTACACCACCAGCGTATTGAGTGGCGGTATTTTTGCGGTCAATGTGCCGACAGTTGACTTGACCAATAATCCAACAAGTCAAGTCATCGCCAGTGTTGTCACCACTGATGTTGCGGGCAATACAGCCAGTGCAAGCGACACACAAGCGTACACGATTGACCTGACAGGACCGACACCGACCATCAGCATTGATATGAACAGTGTGGGTGGCGATGATGTTCTCAATGCCACTGAAGTGGCGCAAACGCAAACGATTACAGGTACAACGACAGGAACGACAGCAGGGGACATCGTCACACTGACGGTGAACGGCGTGAACTATACAGGTGCGGTTGCGGCAGATCTGAGTTTCAGCATCGCAGTGCCAGGTTCGGCATTGGCAGCGGATTCTGATTTTGTGATTGATGGCAAAGTGACCGCAACGGATACGGCGGGCAATACAGGTACAGGTACCACCAGCCACAGTTATACCGTTGATACAGTGCCACCTGTGCCCACCATCACTTTGGATCCGATAGCCTTGGATGACGTGCTAAATTTAGCTGAAAGTCAGGGTTCTGTCTCCATCAGCGGTTCTGTTGGTGGCGATGCGAAAATCGGTGATACCGTGGTGGTCAATGTCAATGGTGTGGACTACACCACCACTGTGGGTGCAGGCATGCTCTTTAGTGTTTCTGTTTTGGGCAGTGCGCTTGTTGCCAACGGCAGTTTGCAAGTCGGGGCAAGTGTGACTTCGAGCGATGCGGCGGGCAATACAGCGACCGCCAGCGATGTTCGACCTTACACCATCGACTTGGTGGGACCGACCCCGCAAATCGTTATCACCGACATTGCGACGGACAACATCGTGAATGCCGCAGAAGCAGCGGGCAATGTCACCATCAATGGTACGACCTCAGGCACGAAAGCTGGCGACATCGTCACCATCACCCTTAATGGTAAAGATTACCTTTACACATTGACCGCCGATAATGGTGCGTTTAGTGTGACTGTGAGTGGTGCCGATGCGGTTGCCGATGCTGATTTAATCATTGATGGTAAAGTCGTTTCTACGGATATCAATGGCAATACAGGTCAAGGCACAGGAACACTGGCTTACACCGTTGACACCATAGCACCTGCACCGACCATTACCCTGAACGACATTACATTGGATAATGTGATTAACAGCGCGGAAGCGGCGGGTAATGTCTCAATCACAGGTACAGTGACAGGAGTAAGCGTTGGTGATGCAGTCACAGTGAGCGTCAATGGTGTGAATTATACAGGTGTTGTGGTTGCGGGTAATACCTTCAGTATTTCAGTGCCAGGCAGTGAACTGGTTGCCGCCTACAACTCAGGTTCTCCTGTGGTGGGTGCCAGTGTGAACGCGACCGACGCGGCGGGTAACACAGCCAGTGCAACGGATACCCAAACTTATTCTGTGGACGTGACCCCACCTGTACCGACCTTAACCATTGATGTGATTACGGCGGACAACACGGTCAACACCACCGAAGGCGCGTCAACCAGTCTTACCATTACGGGTACGGCAGGTGGCGATGCCAAAGTAGGCGATACCGTGACCTTGGTGTTGGGTGGTAACACCTATTACGCAACGGTTGCGGCGGATATGAGTTTCACGGTGACCAATGTTCAAGGCTCTGATTTACTGGCAGACACCGATACCACTGTGAGTGGATCGATTACCACCACCGATGCGGCGGGCAATACAGGTACTGCCGCGGCACAGCGTTTGTACGCGATTGACACCACGCCACCAGCATTGACCATCGCTTTGGATCCAATTGCCACTGATGACAACGTCAACTTGACAGAATCATCTGGCTCAGTCCTGATCACAGGTAAAGTCACAGGTGAGTTTGCGGCAGGCGATACCGTCACCGTACAGTTAAATGATGGCACGACGGTGACCAATGTCACCACCACAGTGGATGTGGGAGGTAACTTTGCGGTCAGCGTGGATGGCTCTAAATTGGTCAGCGATGCCGACCTCAAAGTGGTGGCGACGGTGACCGCCACAGACAACCACGGCAATATCGGCTCAGCCAGTACTGATCGTGCGTACACTGTAGATACGGTGGTACCGACCATTACTTATCTGGATATTGTGAGCAATCCAACGCACGGTACAGACAATGCCACTTACTATGTGGCAGGTGAAACCGTGCAAGTTGAAGTGGCATTTGATGATGTGGTGTATGTCAATGGCACGCCAACCATTCAATTGGATATTGGTAATGCGATGGATAACAACACAGGCAATGTGGTCACGGCTTACTACGCTTCAGGCTCAGGTAGCAACAAATTGATATTTGAGTACACCGTGGTGGCGGGTGACATGGACTTAGACAATATTCAAATTGTTGACAATTCCTTGACCAACACCACGACCAGTACCATTCAAGATGTCAATGGCAACAATGCGGTATTGGCACACGACAACTCGATGGAGTTGCCAGAAGGCAAGCAAGAAATCGACGCCATTGCACCGACAGCGACCTTGTCTTGGACTTCAGACGGTGACTTATTGGATTATGCGACCCATTCAGTGGGCACACCTGATGAAACTGCGGCTGAAAATGCCTATGAAACGACTCGTGGTGAGGAAATTGGTATCTACAAAATTGGCGACACCATGTACCTGACCGTGCAGTTCAACGAAGGCGTGAACATCAGCAATCCGACCAACATGACCTTGGATTTACAACTGACCCCGAATGGTGGTTATCCAGCCAACTTATTCCCAGAAATCCGCACAGCGGTGTACGATGCGGCGCATTCTGACTTGGCGGCGGGTAAAGTGGTCTTTATGTACACGGTTGTCGCTGGGGATGAAGACAGCCCCACTGCCAATGGTGTGGACATGAAAGGTATCGGAGTGGGAGCCAACGCCATTCACCTCAACGGTGCGGTCATTGCCGATGTGGCAGGCAATGCGTACGCTGGCAGTCTCAATAGTTTGACAGAAGATCGATACGAGTACGTTGATGGTGTGGCACCGACAGCGACTGCGGCGATTAAATCGTGGCAGGACAGCACAGGTTTCTATCAAGGTCAAACCCAAACCACCGACTACGGTACGGGTACCGACATCAATGCCTACGACCCAATAACGGGTGCATACATCAGCACCGCATCGGGCAATATCGAGGGCGATGTGACCACGGACGAAACAGATTGGAAACTCAACATCTACCCAGTCGGTATTTTGGATGTGGGTGACGCGCTGAATATCTACGATGCCGATACAGGGACTTTATTGGGTTCGGTCACCAGCACCACCACCTTGAGCAATGGCGATGTGGTCTATGTGTTTGATGATCCAAGGTTCAGTGCGACCAGCAAACCAACTGACAACACTGCTTACCGCTACTACACCAAAGTGATGGATATGGCAGGGAATGAGGCGGCAGCATCGCAGACCTTCACCATCACTTATGATGCGACCAAACCCGATAACTACGCGCACATCACGGTGGCAGTGGATGATTACACCTTCAGTGTGGATCAAACCACTCAAGATTTCTTGTACACCGGGGATGTGACCGATGGGCAGTCGACCAATGATCAGACTTTGACCATCACAGGTACCTTGGATCATGCGTTGACCGAAGGACACCGTTTATTCATCTACCGTGGTAGCAATCAAACGGACACAAGTTCATTCGTGGATCCTACAAATGAATCCGCCATTCCGACAGGGGCAACGGTTGCAACAACCAACGGTATCATCGGTGAAGTAACGTCATTCACTACCGATCCAGTGACAGGGGCAGTGACTTGGAGTTTCGTGGATCAAACCACTTTGACCGTGGACTCTACCTACAACTACTATGTCAAAATCATGGATGATGCGGGTAATTTGAGTGACTTTAGTAGCAATGGTGCTGCGGGTACGAACGGTGGTTTAGACACCTCAACGGGGCTTGATGTCACAATTGACATGACGCCACCTGGCGCACCTTCATTAACCAGTATGACCACTGATACTGTTGCAGCCACCACAACGGGCACTTCAGGGACTTCTACCATTGATACTGCAACGAATGGTGACTTGAATACTCGCGACAACACGTTGGTCTTCAGCGGCTCGATTGGTAGCGCGCTCGGCACGGGTGAATCGTTGCAAATCAGCGTGGACGGCGGCACGACTTGGAACAATCCAACGACACTCGTCGGTACCACATGGACTTACGATTATTCGGGTACGGTACTTGCTAGCGGCATGTACACGTTGTACATGCGGACGATTGATGCGGCTGGGAATGCCATGTATACCCGTACGAACTACACCGTAGACACCGTCGCTCCGTCTCCGACTTTGACGCAACCAGTGGCTCCTGCTGTGACAACCTCAACTTCGTTTACCTTTACCAGTGCGCAAAGTGGTGCGGCTGAGTCCAGTGCCACGGTTGCGTTGATTGAGGATATCAACCACAACGGTATCTATGACGAGGGGATTGATAAGGTCTTGAGTACAACGGCTGCCGCGACAGATGGCTCTTGGAGTTTGACTTCACCGACATTAGCTGCAGGCGTTCACGATCTGGCATTGATGGAATGGGATGCTGCGGGCAACCGAACGCGCTTGACCCAAGTGACAGCGGTGGATGTTGTGACAGGTACGGCTGTTGCGAGTGCAACCACTTGGGGGACAACGGGCGGGAACACCTCTTATGGCATGGCAAGTAACCTGAACAGCAGTGGTTTGTGGAGTTTTATGACGGATCGCGCCACACACGTTACGACAGATGGGGTGACATACACAACAACGTCACTAACTTTGGCGACTGGCATCGCCAACGATATTTCATCAGTCGCTATGTTGGATTTGAATCGGGATGGCGTGGCTGATATGGTGTCAACGGATCCGAATGCTATCACGGCAACAGACTTCCAAGTTTGGACTTCCAATGGCACGGGTGGATACAATTCTTCTTCCCTTGCTGCTCCTCCATGGAATGGGATTGGTGACCTACCCTATTGGCGTGGAGGTAGTATTGCGATTGACATCAATGGCGATGGCTCTGCCGATGTGGTCTTTGGTGAGACTGATGTGAGCAGTCCTTTGGCTGTGTATGTCAACAATGGCAGTGGTGTTTTGTCAACCAGTTACCGATTGGATTCGGCTACCATCGGTAACAATCTCTACAACCTCTTAGCCAACGGGGAAGTGTCCGCAGTGGATTTGGCCAATAATGGTTTTGTGGATATTGCCATGCACGCGTGGGTGTCACAAAGCAGTTTCAACACTTATCAACTTGTACTTCTGAACAACAGTGGGGGAACCAGTTCAGCGGCTTCTAACTGGACTGTGACCCAGCAGATTGACAATATTTTCCGTACTAATTACACTGGTAGTTCAGAAAAATATGCCATGACTTGGGCGGATTTCAATAATGACGGCTTTATGGATCTGTACCTTAGTGCAGGTCGCAATGCTGGAACTATGGAATATACTGGCAGGATTTATTACAACAACGGTGCTGGCTTGCTGGCAACAACGGGTACATACGTTGAGTCCAGTGGTGTGGCTGGGCTCTATTCACAAGCCGTTGACTGGAATATGGATGGCGCGATAGACATCGTTAAGTTCACTACGGCGGGCGGTGTGAATCTGTACACAAACGGTGGCAATGGTTCAACTTGGACCACCACCTCGTTGGCTGCTTTGGGTGCCAACCCAGTGGGTACAGTTGCGGTGGATTATGACTGGGATGGTGATCTTGATTTGTTGGTCAGTTACGGTGGTAATACAGCAACCCAACTCATCACCAACAACAATGGGGCAGCTGCGGGTACTGAGTTGCATGTGCGTATTTTGGATGGCAATGGGGTCGGTGCTTATTTCGGTAATACGGTGCAGTTGTTCGATGCCAGTGGCAGTTTGGTGGCATCGCAAATCATCAATCCACAGTCAGGTATTGGAACGAACGATGACAGTTCGCTGGTGAATTTCTATGGACTGAGTGCTGATACCACCTACACCGTGGTCATGAAATCCAATGCCAATGGCACGGCTACCAGTGATACTTGGAGTGTGACCACAGCCGACAACACCGATGCTACCGTGTTGACCACGGCTCACACGGTGGGAACGTCGCTTAACCTTGTGGGAACAGGTTATAACGACACGTTGGTTGCCAACGGCTTGAGTGGCACCATCAACGGCGGTGGTGGCTGGAGCGAGGTGGTTACCCGCAGTGATACGGCGACATGGAGTGCCACAGGTGGCATGGATACCGTGGATCTGTCGAATGCAACTGCCGCATTGACGGTTAATCTGAATACGGGTAGTGCCACAGGTTACGGTACCTTAACGCTACAAAACATCGAAGCGGCTATTGGCGGCAGTGGCAATGACACCTTCACTGACAGTTCTGCGAACAATATCTTTGATGGACGCGGCGGCAATGATACCTATGTGCTGAGCAATGGTGGTCATGACATCATTGACTACAATTGGGTGACAGCAGGCGCGGCTGATGGTGGCAATGGTAGCGATATCATCAATAACTTTACACTTGGCGATATCACCACCAATGCGAATGCCGATGTCATTGACTTGACCCATTTGCTCAGTGGGTATACAGGTACTGCTCATGTGTACTGGGATGTGACCGATGCCAAGTACAACGTGGACGCGGCTTCCATTGATCAGGGTCTGAACAAATATGTCAATGTGGTGGTCAATGGTGCCAATACTGAGATTCAGGTTGATGCCAATGGTACGGGTAGTTTCTCAACCATCGCAACCTTGCAAGGTGTGAACACGACTTTGGCTGATTTGATTGCCAATCATCAAGTTTGGATTGCTTAAATGGGGTGAGCGGTTTGGGTGTGGTGGGTCTGTGCGGGGGTTTGCACAGATGGACGGCACTCAAACCGATGCAATTGCAATGAGTGACATGAGTACAAACGCGCTTGGAAGCCTATTGGCTCTTTGTTAAGGTTTGGGTTGTGTCAAGTCTCCTTGGTTTTGTAGAGATTGAGAAACCTTTGCACAACCTTTCTTTTAGGCATTTTGACGATTTTTAAGTCTTGAAAATCAAAGACTTAAAAAATTCCAAAAGGCTTTTAATGTGGTTCTGCAAAGGTTTCATTGATATAAAATAATTTGAAAGGAATGACCATGAATATAAAATCTTTTTTCGCGGCGTTGGCTTGGGTGTTTGCAGCGCAGGCTCAAGCGGTTCAATATGATGTCATCACCACACACGGTGTTGATAAGAAAGAGTGGAGCGAGGCGATCGCACAGAGTTCGACTTTTTCGGTCAACGAGCAGGTCAACGCTTTTGTCACCATCAGCGATTTGGATGAACATCAAGACTACCCTCAAACATTGGAAGCCAGATGGTATCATTGTGGCAATATGTACAGTCAAAGAGCATTAAAGTCCGATGCCATTAAAACCCACCTTAAAAGAGATGTGCATCATATGTGGTTTTGGATTAAGTCACAGCCTTCAATCGTGGGTTCCAATCGCGTGGATATCTATGCGGATGGGACGTTGGTGACTTCAAAAGCATTTGACATCACAGGCAACGATGGAAAAACAGCATCGTGCGGTATGACCTCAGCGGCAGACTATACGCTCAGCGGTGATGCGTTGTTCCATTTTGGTAAGTTTCAAGCCGATGAAATGTACAACAATGGCAAAGAGCAAATCGCTGTCATCGCTCAAAAAATTGCCAAAGATTACCAAAGTTATGATGTGATTCGTGTGGTTGGACACACGGATTACCTCGGTTCTGAGGCTTATAATCAGGCGTTGTCGCAAAAAAGAGCCCAAACTGTGAAAAATATTCTTGTCGCTAGTGGACTGTCTGCCAATAGAATTGTTGTTGAAGGTGCGGGTGAGTCACAACCTGTGAAGCAATGTTCGTCCACTTTGAGCGAGTACGCGCTCAAGGAATGTTTGAAAGACAATCGTCGGATTGAGTTTTTTGTGCAAGGTGTGAAACGGTAGTATTCGATGGCAATTGGTTTTTGTGTGTGTTCTCACCCCACATGCTGGGTGGGAACGGTGCGGAATGAGCCAAAAAGTGGTGCTAAAAGGGAGTATGGTGTGCCTTGAATTTTTTTATGAATGTTCAAATTTATCCCATTTCTCATAAACCTTCCTCAATTGGGGAAGGTTTTTTTAATAAGGCAATAAGGAGTTTATTTAATGATTGATATTTCATCTGCAAAACGGATTATGATTATCGGTGGGGGTACAGTTGGGTGGTTTGTTGCTTTGAACTTGCGTCAGTTATTGGATGTTGTGTGATGAAGTCAGCAGGACGTTTTGTGGCTTAAAGACGCATTAAATCATTTAAACCATCAGCGTGTACAGGCAAAATGTGTTATAAAGTCACCATGACGGATATCGTTTTGCGACTGTTTTAGTTATCCGATTTGAGACCAAACAGCCGTTGCAACCCAATCATTATGAAGCGTTCCTTTTACACGGTTTTAGCGGCTCAGTTTTTTTCATCTTTGGCGGACAATGCCCTGATTTTGGCGTGTATCGCGTTGTTGCGCGAAATACTGAACAATCCCAACCCTGGCTCACAAGAACCCCTGCTGAAATTTTTCTTTACCGTGGCTTATGTGGTGCTCGCGCCGTTCGTGGGTGCGTTTGCGGATTCACGTCCCAAAGGCTCGGTGATGTTCATCACCAATCTGATTAAAGTGTTTGGCTGCGCGATCATGCTCGTGGGCGTGTCGCCGATGATGGCAATGGTGATTGTCGGTTTGGGCGCGGCGGCGTACTCGCCCGCCAAATATGGGATTGTGACTGAAATTGTACCCGCGAATAAATTGGTCGCTGCGAATGGTTGGATTGAGGCTTTAACTGTGCTGTCGATTATTTTTGGTACGGTATTGGGTGGCTTTTTGTCCTCAACGGGTTTGCATGAATGGGTCATCGCGCGTCACCCAGCATGGACGCTGTCGCCTGCCTTGACCGCGATTGCCTTTGTTTGTGGCGTGTATGGTGTTGCAGCGATTCTCAATAAAATGATTCCTGATACGGGCAAACGCTATCGCGACCAACACATTCATCCTGTTTTATTGGTCAAAGATTTTGTGCAAAGTTCAAAAATCCTTTGGACAGATAAGTTGGGACAAATCACTTTGGCGATTACCACGTTGCTGTGGGGGGTGGCAGCGGTGATGCAGTTTATCGTGCTCGATTGGGCGCAGATTGATTTGGGTAAAAATCTAAAAGAAGCCTCATACATGCAAGCATTTGTTGGCGTGGGCAGTACCATCGGCGCAGTCTTGGCGGCGCGTTTTATCTCGATGCGTAAAGCCACACGCGTGATTCCGATTGGGATGTTTGTTGGTATTTCACTCATCACCATGTTATGGATACGCTCGGTCTGGTTAGCGTTTCCGTTGATGATTGGCATTGGTGCATTGGCGGGGTTTTTCCTCGTGCCGATGAATGCCATGTTGCAACATCGTGGTTATACTTTGCTCTCAGCAGGGCACTCGATTGCGGTGCAAAACTTCAACGAAAACTTATCCATACTCATTATGCTCGGCGTGTATTATTTGCTCAAAAGCGCGGGCATGTCGCTGCACCAATCGATTGTGATTTTTATTGTATTGATTACCGTATTGATGGCGCTGTTTTATGTTTGGTATTTGTACAACCGCAAGTACTACAACGCCGATGCCCTGATTGATGAAATTCCTGAACACTGAAATGAACGATACTGAACTGCTCGCGCTGGTGCGCAAAATTCCTGACTATCCCAAAAAAGGGATTTTGTTTTACGACATCACCACCGCATTGCAACACCCTGAGGGCTTACAAGCGATTATTCAAAGGATGCTCGCGCATTGTGAAGGTCTGAAAATTGATAAAGTGATCGGCACGGAAGCGCGCGGATTTATCTTCGCTCCGACGGTGGCGTATGAACTGGGCGCAGGTTTTGTGCCGGTGCGCAAACCGAATAAACTGCCGTTTAACCGCATTGGTCATGACTATGCTTTAGAATACGGCACAGACAGACTCGAAATTCACACCGATGCGATTAAAACAGGTGAGCATGTATGGATTGTCGATGATTTGCTAGCAACGGGTGGCACAGCGCACGCAGTGACCGAGTTGGTCAAACAAATGGGTGGCAAGGTGGTTGGGTTGAGTTTTTTAATCGAATTGGACGGCTTGGGTGGGCGTGAAAAACTGGCGGGTTATGAGTGTCAGTCGATTTTGAAAGTGCCTGCCTAAAACGGACTATGATTGGAGATGATATTGAAACAATTTTTCTTGGCATTGTTATTGACTTTGGGTTTGTTGGGCTGCCAAACTGTGCCCAGTGTCGATGCGCGCAACACGGTGGCAATTGATAAAACTTTGGTGCATTCATTCCATCTTGGAAGCAATGCAAATGCGCAACCGTATTTACTGGTTGTGCTCAATGACAAAGGCATTCAGACTTTTGAGGCAACCGCCAAAAAAGGTGAGCCTTATAACATTGTGCTTGACGGGCATGTCTATCAACAAAGTGCGCAAGTGAATACAGGGTTTTTGGTGCTCTATCCTGCTGCGAGTGAGTGGACACAGGCGCGCTTGGTGCAGTTACTGAAATAATCGCGTGAATTTAGGTGATTAAAAAAATGGGTGCATTAAACGCACCCATTTTTTGTTGATCGTTGTGGATTTATTTTCTGCGCGAACCACGGCGCGATTTGCTGGGTGCATCGTTGGACTTACTTGCGGTGGATTTTTGAGCACGCGTATTTTTATGGGCACTGTCTTTATCGCCTTTTTTTACACCACCTTCTAATACAAAATCAATCTTGCGCGTGTCCGAATCCACCCCCGCAATGCGTACACTGACCGCATCGCCCAAGCGATAACTCATGCCCGATGCGCGTCCTTTGAGGCTAAAACTCGCTTCATCAAACTCAAAATAATCTTGACCGAGTTCAGAAATGTGAATCAAGCCATCAACATACACAGCATCCAAAGTCACAAACGCGCCAAACTGCGTGACCGCAGAGATTTTGCCCGCCATCACTTCGCCGATGAACTGTTTCATATATTCGCACTTGAGCCATGCGGTCACATCGCGCGAAGCCTCGTCCGCACGGCGTTCGCACATTGAAGTGTGCTCACCCAAACGTTGCCAAGTCATTTGATGGGCATCGGGTTGGGCGTGTTGTTTGTCGGCATGTTTGACGGCGTTGTCCACTGCGTTGGTTTTTTTGCGCGTGTCTTCCAACAGGGTAAACCCCTCAAGCGACGGCGTGTAACGTTGCCCCAACAAGATCGCCTTAATGGTTCGGTGTATGAGTAAATCAGGGTAACGGCGAATCGGCGAGGTGAAATGCGTGTAGGCAGCATACGCCAAACCAAAATGCCCCAAGTTGTCGGGTGCATAGACCGCTTGTTGCATCGAGCGCAGCAATAGAGTTTGCAGAGTTTGCGCATCGGGTCGGTCAACCACTTGGCGCATGACTTCAGCGTAGTCTTGCGGTGTCGGTTTGTCACCGCCACCCATGCGCAAGCCTGCCATCATGAGGTTTTTGCGCAGAATTTCGAGTTTTTCAGGCGTGGGGCCTTCATGCACACGGTACAAACTCGTGCGTCCGCTTTGTTCGATGAACTCCGCCGCGCAGACATTGGCGCACAGCATACATTCTTCAATCAAACGGTGCGCATCGTTGCGCGTGCGTGGCAGAATTTCTTTGATTTTGCCATTTTCATCCGAGACAATATAAGTCTCGGTTGTCTCAAATTCCATCGCACCGCGCAGTCCACGCGATTGCAGTTGTAGGTGAAACAGTGCGTAGAGGTTTTTGATGTGTGGCGCAACCGCTTTGTGTTCATTGGCAAGCACGCCCGTGCCTTCAGACAAATATTCCCACACCTGCGTGTAGGTCAAACGTGCTTGCGAGTGTATCACCGCAGGGTAGAATTGATACGCAGTGACGTGTCCATCCAAATCAAGCACCATGTCAGCCACCATACACAGCCTATCGACGTGCGGGTTGAGTGAGCACAAACCATTGGACAATTTTTCAGGCAACATCGGAATCACGCGACGCGGGAAGTACACACTGGTTGAGCGCAAAATCGCGTCCTCATTCAACGGGGTTTTGTCCTGCACATAATGGCTCACGTCAGCAATCGCCACAATCAAACGGTAACCTGTGGTTTTCCGCCCAGATTTGATGGGCTCGCAATACACCGCATCATCAAAGTCGCGCGCATCCTCACCGTCAATCGTGACCAGTGGCACATCGCGCAAGTCCACACGACCTTTTAAGTCGGACTCTAAAACCGTGTCGGGCAACTGTGCGGTTTGTCGCTCGGTAGCGGGCGAGAACACGTGCGGAATGTCAAATTTACGCACTGCGATTTCGATTTCCATACCCGCATCGTCCGCATTACCAAGTACTTCAACGATGCGTCCTGTCGGGAGGGTGTATTGATTGCCGTATTCGGTCAGCGCCACGACCACGATTTGATTGACGGTTGCGCCCTTGAGTTCAGACGCATCGACCAAAATATCAGTGCGCAAGCGCACATCATCGGGGCTGACCAACCACACGCCGTTTTCACGCAGCAAATGCCCGACCACTTGCGCAAAGCGACGCTCGGTCACTTCGACCACATCGCCTTCGCGTTTGCCATTGCGCGCTGTACCGATGATGCGCACGGCGACTTTGTCACCATGCCACGCGCCGTTCATATTACGCTCATTGACAAACACATCTTCGCCATCGGGATTGTTGACAAAACCGTAACCGTCTTTGTGTGATTGCAGGACACCGCGCACCAAATTTTGCTCGCTGTTGGGCGTGAGCAAACCTTTGGGCGACATTTTAATATCACCTGATGCGGTCAATTGCTCAACGACCACTTGCAAACCCGATACTTTGGTCGGTGGCACATCCAACTCTTGCGCGAGCGCGAGCATATTGATAGGTTTTCTATAGACATTGGCGTGCGTGAAAATCACATCGAAAATGGTTGATTTAGATGGCAAACCTGCCATTTTGTCAATGCGTGTGCCTTGGGGTTTGCTCATGGGCTTGGGCAAATTCGCTGGTTGTGTGGCAGGCGGATTGGATGCTCGAGCAGTCAATAGCGCGGCTGGTTGAGTCGTTTTTTTTGCACGATGGTTTGTGTTTGAGACAGAATGCTCTGTCGTTATACTGTTTTTTTGAGTATTATTTTTAGAAGTGTTTTTTTTGGAATTAGATTTCATTGTTGACAAATAAAGTTAAAACAAGCGTGCTTGCGACATGCAAACGCGCTATAATGCGAACCGCATTGAAGGTGCAGTGTTCACACAATACATCAAAAATGTGTCCAACGTGTGAAAATGTCCATTCTTCAAGTAAAGCCCAGGTGGCGGAATTGGTAGACGCGCATGGTTCAGGTCCATGTGCCTTCGGGTGTGGAGGTTCGAGTCCTCTTCTGGGCACCATTTTATGAAAAGCAGATCATCAAGGTCTGCTTTTTATTTTTAGTACACGAAATGGTCAGTCTATTGTTTTTTACACCTGTTCAATCAACTGAACCAATTTTTCTGTGTCAGCGCAGAACAGGCGAATGCCTTCAGCGAGTTTTTCATTTGCCATCGCGTCGTTGTTCAATGATAAACGGAATGTCGATTCATTTAATTCGATTGTGTGGATGTTTTGCAATTGCGCCTCTGCCACGCTCAGTGCAGGTATAAGTGGCTGGTTCAAACTCTGTAATTGTTTGAGCAGGTCAGGCGAAATGGTCAATAAATCACAACCTGCCAAACCCAAAATCTGCCCGATATTGCGAAAACTTGCGCCCATGACTTGCGTGGGAATACCGAATTTTTTGTAATAATTATAAATGGTACGCACCGATGCCACGCCAGGGTCGTTGGTTTGGTCATATTCGATGCCTGTTTGTTTCTTGAACCAATCATAAATCCGTCCGACGAAGGGCGAAATCAGTGTGACTTTGGCATCTGCACAAGCAACAGCTTGGGTCAGGCTAAACATCAAGGTCAAATTGGTATGAATACCTTGCGCTTCCAGAATTTTCGCGGCCGCAATGCCTTCCCAAGTGGCGGCGATTTTGATGAGGATGCGTTCACGCGAGATGCCTTGCGCTTCAAACAGTGCGATGACTTTTTGCGCTTTTTCAACCGTGGCATCGGTGTCAAACGACAAACGCGCATCGACCTCAGTCGATACCCGCCCTGGGATAAGTTTGAGAATCTCAAGTCCAAACGCCACCAACACATGGTTCATAATGTCGCCAACTGACTCGTTTCGATGTGCTTTGACGGTGGATTCAAACAAAGGTTGATACTCAGGTTTCTGCACCGCTTTAAGAATCAACGACGGATTGGTGGTTGCGTCTTGTGGCAAAAACTGCGCGATGGACTGAAAATCACCCGTGTCGGCGACAACGGTGGTGTATTGCTTGAGTTGGTCTAAAGTATTCATGGGCGTGTTCTTTTAAAAATCTGAAATCTGTTTTGGGTGGCGATAATTTTACACCACTTGCCGCCCCATGAGCCCACTTCACTACTCAATATTTGATTGTCAACTGGATGCGTGTTTATTCTTTCCATTTGATATTACAGCCCAGCGATGGTTTTTGAGCCTCTGGCGCGGGTAGGTTGGCGAGCAGACTGTCCAAAGCGTGGCGTAAATCCGCACCAGTGACAGGCACATCATTGACTGGGCGCGCATCGTCAAACTGCCCGCGGTAGTACAGGCGGTGGTTGGCATCAAACACATATAAATCGGGTGTGCAAGCGGCTTGGTAGGCGCGGGCGATGTTTTGTGTTTCGTCAAATAAATAGGGAAAGGTGTAGCCAAATGCTTTGACCGCACGTACTATGTTTTCGGGGCTGTCATCGGGGTAATTGACCACATCGTTTGAATTAATCGCCACCACAGCCACGCCGCGATGTTGGTACTCCCTTGCCATCTGCGCAAACACCTCGCGGATTTGGATGACATAGGGACAGTGGTTACAGATGAAAGCGATGAGTATGGGTTTACCGATAAAGTCGGATAAGCGCACGGTTTGCCCTGTCGCGGGTTCGAGAAGGGCGAAGTCAGGCGCGGGTGTCGAAAGGGCGAGCATATTCGATGGGGTACGTGCCATATGTGTCCTTATGTCCAGTATATTTTTTAAGTGTTTGCGGTGCGAACCATTGCCTGCCAGTTTTGTAGAGCAGGCGTAATCGCGCGCAGTTGTGCTTCTAAAATCGCATTGGGAATGTGTTCGGGCTCATGCTCGTGCGCCAAGGCAATTGCACCATTGTCTAAAGCCAATAAAGTATCGAGCAACATCAACCATGCGTCATACCACAGCGCAGGACGGTTTGGAAAATCGCCACCGCGCCCGCGCGAGTCGGCAAGCGAAGCATGCAGCAAATCACGGAATCGCTCGGGACGACGCAGACCATCGCAACGTTTAATGATGTTGAGCACCGTGGATGGGCGCAATTCTGGCAACTTATAAAAATTCGTGTGTTCATGCGCAATCAGGCGCGCATAGTCCACGCAGGCGCGTGGTACTTTAAGCCGCTCGGACAGGGCTTTGGCGAGTGGCACACCGCGCGATTCGTGTCCGACATGGCGCGGCAGGATGTTCGCGGGTGTGTTGCCTTTACCGAGGTCGTGGCACAGAGCGGCGTAGCGTGATTCTAAATTTAAATTGAGTTTGGCGGCATAGTCAATGACCATCATGACATGCACACCTGTGTCAATTTCGGGGTGGTAATCGGCACGTTGCGGTACGCCGAACAGGGCATCAACTTCGGGCAACCACTGCGCGAGCAAACCACATTCGCGCAGGATAACAAACATCCGCGAGGGCGTGGCTTCCATCAAGCCACGGGCAATTTCTGCCCAAACGCGCTCAGGTACGAGGGCGCGGGTCTCGCCATTGTCCACCATTTCGCGCATCAGATTCATGGTTTCAGGCGCAACGGTGAAATCCGCCCAACGCGCAGCAAAGCGTGCCAAGCGCAAAATCCGCACGGGGTCTTCGGCAAAAGCAGGTGAGACGTGGCGCAGAATTTTATTTTGAATATCCGCCAGTCCACCGTAGGGGTCTATGAGTTCACCCAGTTCACCCAATGCGCCATTGGGCGATACTTCACGCGCCATCGCATTGATGGTCAAATCGCGCCGTGCCAAATCTTCTTCCAGTGTCACATCGGGTGCGAAATGCACTGCGAAACCTGTGTAGCCCTGTGCGGTTTTGCGCTCGGTGCGCGCCAGTGCATACTCGTCGTGGGTCACTGGGTGGAGAAAAACAGGGAAATCTTTGCCGACTGGAATATAGCCCTGCGCGAGCATGGCTTCGGGGGTGCTGCCGACCACCACATAATCGGCATCGTTGGCAGCCAAACCCATCAACGCATCACGCACCGCGCCGCCGACGCAGTAGGTGCGCGGGGTTGATAACGGAGTGGTTTGAGTGTTTGACATGCGTTGATTATATCGACTTTTTGGATGTGCGTTGGTGCGCATGGATGGCTTCGTGCCTTGCTATGATGGCGTTGGCTTTATCCATTGCAGATTATTGCGCGTCACTGCGAGCGATTTTTGCGTGGCAATCCATCTGTAAAACCCATGGGAGTGTTAGTGCACCATTTGATTTTTAGGCTCTTGCACCAGAATGTAGGGTTTGACCACCACAGTCCACAATTCGGTGTTGTGTTCAAACCAACGGTTCGCCAATGCATCGGTCACGTGTGCCAATTCACCTGCTTCAAACCAAGCGCGCACGGCGGTCACATCATCCACACTCATTTTGCTCGCGACTTCGAGCAGGTCTAAATGCGGGGCAATGTTCATCACCACGCCTTGCGCGAAAAATCGTTGTAATTCATGCCACGGCATCAGGGCGGTTTCGGTGTTGAGTTTGGCTTGCTCGATGGCTTCAAAGTCTGAAAGGGGTTTATTCTGAGTCATGATGGTGAAAATAAAGGTATTAATGTTCAGAGTGTGCTTTAGTGATGAACGCGGTTTTTTAGGTAGTTGGTTTTTCTTTGCGGGCGCTGCCCGCCACCATTTTAAATTCAAACAAACGGCAATCCAGCGCACCGTTGAACAACGGGGTTTTTTTACTCGCAGACAGACGCATGTATTTCGGCGTATCTCGATCGCTGGTGAGAATGTACGCGTTCCAGCCTGCGTAGTTTTGCTTCAAATGATCCGCCCATTGTTTGAAAAACACCGAGGTCTCGTTCGAGGTGGTCACGTCAATCCGCTCGCCATACGGTGGGTTGCAAATCATCACACCCGATTTGGCGGGCGGCATCACGTCCAACGCATTGTTTTGCTCAAACGCCACGGCGAAGGGCAAGCCTGCGCGTTGTAAATTTCGTTCAATGTCTTCGACTGCGTAGGCACTGATGTCCGAGGCGTAGAGTGCGCGCTGGGTTTTGTCGATTTTCACGTCATTCTTGACTTTGTGCCACAGGGTTTTATCCAGACCACGGTAGTGCTCAAAGGCAAAGCCACGGTTTATGCCTGGTGGAATATTTGCGGCAATCAAGCCCGCTTCAATGATAATCGTGCCACTGCCACACATCGGATCGAGCAGGGCTTGATTCGGTTTCCAGCCTGAGAGCATGACCAGACCCGCAGCGAGGTTTTCGCGCAGCGGTGCGCGACCTTTGTCCATGCGCCAGCCGCGTTTAAATAGGGCTTCGCCAGACGTGTCAATGTACATCGTGGCATCAAATTCGGTCAAAAATGCATAGATGCGCACATCGGGTGTGGCGGTATCCACGCTGGGGCGTTTGTCCATTAAATCGCGGAAGTAATCGCACACGGCATCTTTGACACGCAAGGTGATGAATTCCAAACTTTTCAGCGGGCATTTAATCGCAGTCACTTCGACCTTGATGGTTTGCTCGGGCGTGAAATAACTGCTCCACGGCATGCGTGCGGCGAGGTTGTAAATATCGTCCTCAGTGCGATAGCCCGCTGAACCCAGGCGCAACAAAATCCGCGAAGCGATGCGCGAGTGCAGATTGGCGCGGTAGAGCACCGCCAAGTCACCTGC
Source organism: Burkholderiaceae bacterium (assembly GCA_018261955.1). Taxonomy (GTDB): domain Bacteria; phylum Pseudomonadota; class Gammaproteobacteria; order Burkholderiales; family Burkholderiaceae; genus CTSOIL-112. The sequence continues at coordinate 24,564 of JAGTRK010000006.1, read as the reverse complement.
AAAGGCCACGCCGCCGTGGGTCGGTTTGATGTGGCTGGCGTTGATGGCTTTGAGTTCGCCAGCCAGTAGGGCTTCCAAGCCGCGCGGGCAGGGCGCGAAAAAAGAGAGTGTGGACATGGTGCTTTTCTTAGGTGGTTGGGTGGGGACATGTTATTGCCCCCGCAGTGGGTTGAAGATGGTTGGTTTTGTGTACAGTTTTAGAAGGGTTTAATCACCACCAAAGCCACAATCATCAACATCAACAAAACTGGGGCTTCATTGAACCAGCGATACCAGACGTGGGATTTGGTGTTTTGACCTGCCATGAATTGTTTGAGTAAAACTTGGCAATACCAGTGATACACACACACCACTGCCACCAAGGTCAACTTGGCATGAACCCATGCGCCAGAGCCCCAAAAAAATTGTATCCACAACCAAAAACCCAAAACCAAAGCGGGAATCGCAATGATGGTCATAAATCGGTATAAACGTTGCGCCATACCGAGTAGGCGTGCAGAGGCATTTGGGTCTGTTTCAGCGGCGAGATTAACGAAAATGCGTGGTAAATAGAATAAACCAGCAAACCAAGAAGCGATAAACACGATGTGTAGGGTTTTGAGCCAGAGATAAAGCATGGTGGTTTCGTCCGAAAAATTCAAAACGTCATTGTACGGTAGTTTGGATGTGGTGTGCGCATCGATACAAAAACCCCACTGATATTTTCAGTGGGGTCTGAGTGATGCAAACAGCGAAAATTTACAACGCCTGCATTTTGGTTTCGACTAACGCGCAAAAAACGTGCATTAGTCTTCACCGAAAGGCTGTTGCTGATGATGCGTAAGCATCATCAGGTTTGGCGCATCGCGCCAAACTTAGCCCAATAAATGGGCTACACCAGCCTTTTCATCTTCCAATTCTTTCAACGTGGCATCCATTTTGCCGCGTGAGAATTCGTCGATTTCCAAGCCAGTCACGATGGTGTACTTGCCGTTTTCGCAAGTCACAGGGAAACCATACATGGTGTCTTTAGGAATGCCATAGTCGCCGTTTGATGGAACGCCCATGGTGACCCATTTGCCATTGGTGCCCAACACCCAATCGCGGATGTGGTCAATCGCCGCATTCGCAGCAGAAGCCGCAGAAGACAAGCCACGCGCTTCGATAATCGCCGCACCGCGTTTGCCCACGGTTGGGATGAAGGTGTCGCGAGTCCATTCTTGGTCATTGATTAAGCCATCTACAGATTCGCCGCCGATGGTGGCAAAGCGCGTGTCAGGGTACATGGTTGGGCTGTGGTTGCCCCAAACGGCCAATTTTTCAATTGAGTCAATTGATTTACCCGTTTTCGTAGCGATTTGGCTCGCGGCACGGTTGTGATCCAAGCGGAGCATTGCGGTGAAGTTTTCGCGTGGCAAATCTGGAGCCGATTTCATCGCGATGTAGGCGTTGGTGTTGGCTGGGTTGCCCACCACCAATACTTTAACGTCGCGTTTGGCATGATCGTTCAATGCTTTACCTTGAACAGTGAAAATCGCACCGTTGGCTGCGAGCAAATCCGCACGTTCCATGCCGGGACCACGTGGACGTGCACCAACCAAAATCGCGACGTCGGCATCTTTGAACGCAACGTTTGGATCGTCAGAAATCGTCACGCCAGCCAATAATGGGAATGCGCAATCGTCCAATTCCATCACAACGCCTTTAACCGCAGGGATGGAAGGGGTGATGTCCAATAATTGCAAAATCACGGGTTGGTCTTTGCCCAACATGTCGCCATTGGCGATGCGGAATAGGATTGAATAACAGATTTGACCAGCTGCGCCAGTGACGGCAACACGCATAGGGGCTTTTGACATAATGAGTCCTTAGTTTGGGTTAAAAAAATGAAAAATCACGAACACACATGAGTGTAAAGTAGGATTGCCTTTGCGTCAAGAGGTCTTATCTCTTATATAAGATAACAAACCCATAGACATTGGCACTGGTTTGGGGCATAATTGAGGTCAAAATATGAAGTTCACCAGTTTCATTCACGATTGAAAATTGCGTAACTCGTTGAAATGTATGGGTTTAATCACACGGACGAATAATTTAGGGAACCACTATGGCAAATGTTGATGAGGTTACGACGGACGCATCGCCCGTTTTTAGCCCATTGTATCAGCAGATTAAGGCATTGCTTTTGCAAAGTTTGGAGCAAGGCGAGTGGAACGCGGGCGAAATGATTCCGTCCGAAGTTGATTTGGCAGTGCGTTATAAAGTCAGCCAAGGTACGGTGCGCAAGGCGATTGACGAGTTGACTTCTGAAAAATTACTCGTGCGTCGTCAAGGGCGCGGTACATTCGTGGCAACGCATCAGGAGCCTGTGAATCGTTTTCGTTTTTTGCGCATGCAACAAAACGAGAATGCTGAATTTAAAACCTATTCAAATGTGTTGGATGTGGTTGAGGCGGTTCCACCTGCGTTGGTGCGGGAGCGATTGCAACTGAAAGAAAACGAATCTGCGGTGGTGATTAGCCGCTTGTTGTCGTTTGAGGACGAGCCTGCGGTTTTTGAGTATATTTGGTTGCCCAAATTGATATTTACGGATGTGACGTTGGAAAAGTTGGTCAATTACAAGGGCGGCTTGTACGGTTGGTTTGAAGCAGAATACAATGTGCGCATGATACGCGCGGTGGAGCATTTGTCCGCGCAGTTGGCCAATAGTGAAGTAGCACAAAAGTTGGAGATTGCTCCTAATTCGGCGGTTTTGTATATTGAACGCGTGTCTTATACCTATGCGGATCAGCCTGTTGAGGTGCGTTTGGGTTGGTACAGCACCCAGCATTATCATTATCGCAATGAATTGATTTAGTGGTTTAGAGTACAAGCATTTGACATCTTGAGCAGGGTTGATTTTTCAATCAAATTTTTAATTTTTTTTAACTTAGCGAGGTCTTATATGGGTCAATCACCACAAAAAGCCCAACGTGCGGAGTTTCGTAACATCGGGATTTCCGATTTGCGCAACTACCGTTTGCCATTGGCTGGCAAGGTTTCGATTTTGCATCGAATCAGCGGTTTGGGTTTGTTTTTATTTTTGCCTTTGATTATGGCATTGATTGTTTCGGTGTTTACATCTGAGCAAAAATTTGCCACGGCGCACAGCATTTTGACAAACCCTTTGGTGAAAATCATTCTGTTGGGTTTGATTTGGGCGATTTTGCACCACGCAGTTGCGGGCATTCGCTACATCTTGATTGACTTGCATTACAAGGTCTCCAAAGAGGGTGGTCATCAAACGGCTTTGGTGGTGTTGATTATTAGTTTGGCTTTGACTGCGTTGTTTGCAGTGAAGTTATTTGCATAAAGCACGGGGTGAATGGTATGAATAATATTAAAGCAGGCACCGAACGTGTGGTCACGGGTGCGCATTATGGTTGGAAAGGTTGGTTGGCTCAACGCGTGACGGGCGTGATTATCTTTATTTGGGTGGCGGTCATGGCATTGCATTGGCTGTTTGCGTCGGATTTGTCCTTTGCAGGCTGGAATGCATTCATGGGCTGTGGCGCAGTGAAAACTCTGACCTTATTTACCATCTTGGCGGTGGTTTATCATGCGTGGATCGGCGTGCGTGATATTTGGATGGATTATGTGAAAAGCGCGCGTGTGCGTATGTTTTTGCACGTGTTTACAATTTTATGGTTGCTCGGCTGTGCGTTGTACGGCATTGGCGCGGTATTGGCGATTTAAGGAATAACAATGGCACTTTTAACTAAAAAATACGATGTCGTGGTGGTGGGTGCGGGCGGTTCTGGTCTGCGCGCTGCTTTGCAACTCTCTGAAGCGGGTTTATCAGTTGCGGTTCTCTCTAAAGTATTCCCAACGCGCTCACACACCGTGGCGGCGCAGGGTGGTATTGGCGCGTCTTTGGGCAATATGTCAGAAGACAACTGGCACTACCATTTCTATGACACGGTCAAAGGTTCTGACTGGTTGGGCGACCAAGATGCGATTGAATTTATGTGTCGTCAAGCCGCACAAAACGTCTACGAATTAGAACATTTCGGTATGCCGTTTGACCGCAATGCGGATGGCACGATTTATCAGCGTCCATTCGGTGGTCACTCTGCCAACTATGGCGAAAAACCCGTACCACGCGCCTGCGCGGCGGCTGATCGCACAGGTCATGCTTTATTGCACACTTTGTATCAACGCAATGTGCGTGCGAACACGCAATTTTTCGTTGAGTGGATGGCTTTGGATTTGATTCGCGACTCAGAAGGCGACGTTTTGGGTGTGACTGCGCTCGAAATGGAAACAGGCGAAGTGATGACTTTGCAAGCCAAAGTCACGTTGTTCGCAACGGGGGGTGCAGGGCGTATTTTCGCGGCATCGACCAATGCGTTTATCAATACAGGCGACGGCTTGGGCATGGCGGCGCGTGCGGGCATACCCTTGCAAGACATGGAATTCTGGCAATTCCACCCAACGGGTGTGGCAGGTGCAGGCGTATTGATTACCGAAGGCGTGCGCGGTGAAGGCGGGATTTTGCGCAATGCCAATGGCGAGCGTTTCATGGAACGTTACGCGCCGACTTTGAAAGATTTGGCACCACGTGACTTCGTATCACGCTCAATGGATCAAGAAATTAAAGAAGGTCGTGGCGTGGGTCCAAACAAAGACCACGTATTGCTCGACGTAACGCATATTGGTAAAGAAACCATTATGAAACGTTTGCCATCAATTTTTGAAATCGCGAAAAAATTCGCCAACGTCGATGCGTCTAAAGAGCCGATTCCAGTCGTACCGACGATTCACTATCAAATGGGTGGTATTCCAACCAATATTTATGGTCAAGTGGTGGTGCCTGACGAGACAGGTGCAAACAAAGTGGTCAATGGTTTTTATGCGGTTGGCGAATGCTCATGCGTATCGGTGCATGGCGCGAACCGTTTGGGTACCAACTCACTGCTTGACTTGGTGGTATTCGGTCGCTCGGCAGGTAACCACATCGTTGATGCGATTAAGCATTCGGCATTGAACCACAAAGACTTGCCCAAAGACGCATCGGACATGACCGAAGCACGCTTGGCACGTTTGGAAAATTCAACTTCGGGCGAATACGCGCAAGACGTGGCGGACAATATTCGTGCATCCATGCAAAAACACGCGGCGGTGTTTCGCACGCAAGAAACCATGGACAAAGGTGTGGTCTCGATTATGGACATTGCCGAGCAAGTGGGACGCATCCATTTGCGTGACAAATCCAAAGTGTTCAATACCGCACGTGTCGAAGCCCTCGAAGTGGACAACCTCATCGAAGTGGCGAAGGCGACCATGGTCTCTGCGGCGGCGCGTCATGAATGTCGCGGTGCGCACAGCGTGCTTGACTACGAGCACCCAGAAAACCACCCAGAGCACCCATTGGGACGCAATGACAAAGAATGGATGAAACACACTTTGTGGCATCGTGATGGCAACAAACTGACGTACAAACCTGTACAAATGAAGCCATTGACTGTGGACACCGTGCCACCGAAACCACGCACATTCTAATTGCAAAGACAAAAAGGACACGATTATGAGTAAAAATACTCGCACGTTTCAGGTTTATCGCTACGATCCAGATAAAGACGCGAAACCTTATATGCAAACGATTGAGATTGAATTGGAATCAACCGATCGCATGTTGCTCGACGCACTGTTGCGCCTGAAAACCAAGGACGAAACCATTTCATTCCGCCGTTCATGCCGCGAAGGTGTGTGTGGTTCGGATGCGATGAACATCAATGGTAAAAATGGCTTGGCATGTTTGACCAACCTCAACGACTTGCCACAAACCATCGTCTTGCGCCCACTGCCGGGTTTGCCTGTGGTGCGCGATTTGATTGTCGATATGACCGACTTCTTCAATCAATACCACTCGATTAAACCATACTTGGTGAACAATTCACCTGCGCCTGAGAAGGAGCGTTTGCAGTCTCCAGAGCAACGGGACGAACTCAATGGCTTGTACGAATGTATCTTGTGTGCGTGTTGCTCGACTTCATGCCCATCGTTCTGGTGGAACCCTGATAAATTTGTCGGGCCAGCTGGCTTGCTCGCAGCGTATCGCTTCATTGCCGATACTCGCGATGAAGCGACTGCTTCGCGTTTGGACAATTTGGACGACCCATACCGTTTGTTCCGCTGTCATACGATTATGAACTGCGTGGATGTGTGTCCGAAAGAATTGAATCCAACCAAAGCGATAGGTAAGATTAAAGAAATGTTGGCGCGTAGAGCCATCTAAGGCATGGTTTAATCGCTGTGTAAACCACAATAAGGGCGCGATTTCGCGCCCTTATTTCACATTCTGGTTCATTTTTTAGTGGCGGAATATAAAAGAGAACAGCATTCCTATCTCTTCAAAAGACAGCTTTTCTTGAATGATTTCCTTTCCAGTACGGAAATGTAAAATATCCCCACCTAAGCATTGTGCGGTATCAAACTCCGATACTACCAACAGTTTCATGTGCAATTTCAATTTTTTCAATTTGACATTTGCTTACAGTTGGTTTTCTTTCATTCTAAATTTACTGCGCAATTGTAGAATGAGAAATTGCCCCACCTAACGATGTACCGATTGCTGCACCAATAGCAGCAATCCATTCGCTGCTCATAAATTGATTGAATCAAGTTTAGGGGTGGAAGTGATTTACACTCACTTCCATGTTATATCACCCCACGCTGTAATTCGGCGCTTCCTTGGTAATCTGCACATCATGAACATGACTCTCACGCATCCCCGCTGAGGTGATTTGTACAAATTCCGCTTTAGTGCGTAAATCCTCAATCGATGCACAACCGCAGTAGCCCATTGATGAGCGCACACCGCCGATGAGTTGGTGGATGATGTTCAGCACTGAACCTTTGTATGCCACCCGACCTTCAATGCCTTCGGGAACGAGTTTTTCAACATTGGCTTCGTTGTCTTGAAAATAGCGGTCTTTTGAGCCTTGCGCCATTGCCCCGAGGCTGCCCATACCGCGGTATTCTTTGTACGAGCGACCTTGAAATAATACAACTTCCCCGGGGGACTCTTCGGTGCCAGCGAACATTGAGCCGAGCATGACGCTGTACGCGCCTGCTGCGAGTGCCTTGGATACATCGCCAGAATAGCGAACGCCACCGTCACCGATGAGCGGTACGCCTGTGCCTTCCAGTGCGGTTGCGACGTTGGCAATCGCGGAAATTTGCGGCACGCCAACCCCCGCGACGATGCGCGTGGTACAAATCGAGCCAGGACCGATACCGACTTTCACGCCATCTGCGCCGTGTTCTACCAGTGCCAATGCGGCTTCGGCTGTGGCAATGTTGCCACCAATCACGTCAATGTGCGGGTAGTTTTCCTTGACCCATTTGACGCGGTCGAGTACGCCTTGGCTGTGTCCGTGTGCGGTATCGACGATAATCACATCCACGCCTGCTTGCGCGAGCAGACGCACACGTTCATCATTTTCAGGGCCGACACCGACCGCCGCGCCGACGCGCAGTTGACCATGCGCATCTTTGGTCGCCAATGGGTGGGTGGTGGCTTTTTGGATGTCTTTGACGGTAATCAAACCGCGTAATTCGTCCGCATCGTTGATCACCACCACGCGCTCTAAGCGGTGTTTGTTGAGCAGTTTTTTTGCCACGATCAAGTCGTCGTCTTCACTCACGGTAATCAATCGTTCACGCGGCGTCATTTTGTCGGCGACTTTGGCTTCTAAATCCTCTTCAAATCGCAAATCGCGGCTGGTGATGATACCGACCACTTTTTTATTGGACACTACTGGAAAGCCCGAAACGCCAGCCTCTTGTGCCAATTCGATGATTTGACCGATGGTCATGCTGGGGGTCACGGTGATGGGGTCGCGCAAAATGCCCGATTCATAGCGTTTGACCTTTGCCACTTCGAGGGCTTGTTTGGCTGGGGTGAGGTTTTTGTGGATGATGCCGATGCCGCCTTCTTGCGCCAGTGCAATCGCCAAACGCGATTCGGTCACGGTGTCCATCGCGGCAGAAACAAGGGGAATATTCAGCGAAATATTGCGCGAGAGTTGGGTTTTCATCGACGCATCGCGTGGGAGGATGTTGGAATAAGCAGGTACGAGTAAAACGTCGTCAAAAGTGAGCGCTTTTTGCAAGAGTCGCATGGTGGGGTTCCTTTCGGCAAAGCGAAATTATACGGTATTTTAAATATTTGCGTGTTAGAATATGAACCTGATACACCCGCAGAATGGACTTCTGCGGGTTTTTTATTTTGAAGTTGACGGCTGCGGCGGTATCTTGTAAGCAATTTTTTGAACGTTTGGATGGGTTCAAATGGCTGTTTTTGATGGTGGTTTTTTACCGCGCTTGAAATTGTAAATGTTCTATTTGAGGCAAAACGCCTGTCCCAAACATTCGATTAAATCGCTCGGTAGCATCGCCGTTTGCCCCAATTTTTGTGCGGCGATGTCGCCTGCCAAACCATGCACATAGACCCCGATGCACGCGGCGGTTTCGGCTACATAACCCTGTGCCAATAATGCCAAAATAATCCCCGTGAGCGCGTCACCACTGCCCCCTTTTGCCATGCCTGCATTGCCTGTGGTGTTGATGAAGGTGTGTCCGTCAGGCAAGGCGATACAGGTATTCGCACCTTTGAGCACGATAATGAGGTTGTATGTTTGCGCTAAAGTCAATTGTGCTTGTACGCGGGTGTCCTCAGTCAAGGACTCTAAATTCAAATGAGTGACCAAACGCTCAAATTCCTTGGGGTGCGGCGTGAGGATGGTGTTTGCGGGCAGACGAGTGAGTAAATCAGGCTCGCTCGCCATGATATTAAGCGCGTCGGCATCGATGACTGTGGGCTTCTGGGATTGGGCATTGAGTTCAATTAAGGTGCGCAACGCCGTGCGCGTATTGGTTGCTTGACCGATGCCGCAGCCCACACCAATCGCTGAATATTTTTTAATATCAAACGCATCTGTCCACATCGCATCGTCGGAATCGCTGCTGATCATGGCTTCTGGGGTGGATGTTTGCAGTGGGATGAATGCGCATTCGGGCGCGTGTACTGTGAGCAAACCCACACCCGAACGTAGGCAGGCGCGCGCTGCGAGGATGCTCGCGCCGACAGTCCCACGCGCACCTGCGATGAGCAGGGCGTGCCCGTAGTCGCCCTTGTGCGAATGGGTGGCGCGTGGTTGAAGGTACGATTCTATCCAATCAGCACTTAAGAGCGTACTTTGCGACATGCTCATGACTGAGTGGGTTTGGTGGTTTTTTTAACCACTTGGGTTGCGGAGGTTTTACGAGTGGTAGTTGTACGTGCTTTGTTTGTGGGTGTGGCGCGAGTGGTTGTTCGCGTGGTTGTGGCAGTAGGTGCTTTGGCTGCAGGCGCAGTTCGAGTTTTGGTTGCAGGTACTTTAGTTACTACCGTTGCGCGAGTGGTTGTGCTTGCCTTGATTATCGGTGTCGCACGTGTTTTCGGACTGGCAGGGGTCGCTGGTGTTGTCCGCGTCGTTGGACTCGGTTTGTTCGTTGGTGTTGCTTTGATCACTTGTGTTATTTTAATGACGGGAGTGTTTTTGCTCAACAACAATTGACTGAATACTTTGTCGTTTTGCACTTGCACTATTAACCCGCGTGCTGTGTTGAGCAAATCCTCGACCGAGGGTTGTGTTGTTCCCAACATGGTTTGCGCGTTTTTGAGCGCTTGGGCTTTAGATAGTTTTTGGTGCGTCTGCAAGAGTTCAGCCAGTGTCAGTAAACGCAAACCTGAGTCCTTGAGCACACCCAATTGCGCAATCAGCCAACTCATGGCGTAGTAGGCGTGGGTGTTTAGGTACAACACTTTGTTGATATTGGCAACATGAGCCAATTGATTATAAGGTGAGTCAATCGTTTCGGGCGTTGCGTATTTGAGCAGAGACTCGGGAATCGATTCTACCGTTTGCATGTTCACAAACCCCTTAAATGCCTGAGGGTAAATCGACAGCCAACGCACATCGCGACGCAGTTCGTGCACATCGCGCTCAATTTCCTCGATGGGGCGTTTCATGTGGCGTGCGATGCTGCGTATATCCGATTGGTAGCGATTTTTTAAGGCAAGGAGCACATTCTTTTGCCCCAGCCAATCCATTTCTTGATTGTATTGATGTACCTTTTGTACGCGGTTTGCGTTCTCACCCAACCAGCCCAATTCAACCAGTAGGGTATTCAAATTCGCGGTTGCTGATTTGAGTTTTTCAATCAAGTCGTGTTTGATGGTTTGTGGGATTTTGCGATTGCTTTTAAAATCTTTGAGTATGTTGGTGTAGTAATCCATAGCACCCAAAGCATCTTCCATTTTTTTGAACCATTCATTCAGACGGCGCATTTTTTTGGGATTGTGTTCGTGCATGAGTACCCGTGTCATTCCCTGCAAATAAAACAATGGCGTGCGTGCATCGTGGGTCAACAAATACGTTGCTGGATCGGCTTGTCCAGCGGATTGCTGGAGTAAACGTGCCCAAAGCGTCATGTAGTGTGTGAATAGTTGTTTGCTGTGTTTCATGATGGGTTGACTCCTGTGCGAATGTACGCGTTGATTATACGCCATGTGGATTGAAATTCAATCCATAGAATTTCCAATTGGTGAATTCAGAGAAATCCATCCTATGCTACAATGCGCCCCTGCCTTTGGACTGTTTCCATCGGGCGTTCATTATCCGCCGTACTGTTTACGGATTTTTTTGGAGACCACTATGGTATTTCTTTGGACTGCGTTATACGTCTGCGCGATTTTATTCGCCAATTTAACTTTGAATAACTTTATTCCCCTGCCTGTGTTTGGCTTGTTGAGCGTGGGTACTCTGTTTTTCGGTGCGGTATTTACATTGCGTGATCGTTTGCACAATTTTGGTTTGAAAGCAGTTTATCGAGCGATTGCTTTGGCTTTGTTGGTCAATGCTTATGTGGGTTGGTTGATGATGAGCAGTCAACCCAATTGGTTGCAATCGTTGATTCTCAATTCTGGCTTGTCCAATTGGTTACCTGTACAAGCCACTGAAGATCGTTTTCGCTTCATTGTCGCTTCATTTATTGCGATTTTAATCAGCGAGTTGACCGACACAATGGTGTTTCAAAAACTCATGCAAAAATCTTGGCTCACACGTGCTTTGTCGAGCAATGCCATCAGCATTCCATTGGACACCATTTTATTTACCTTAATGGCGTTTTACGGCAGTCTCTCGTGGAATGAAATGAGTCAAATTATTTTTGCAGATTTAATTTTTAAAGCCCTGATTTCTACCCTCATCGCATTTGCCATCTATTTTGGGTTCAAATCACCCAAGAAAATTTACGTATGACTTGGCTCACCCACCCATCCGAGTACGTGGCGGCTCCGCTTAAAACCATTGATAATCGGCGACCGAACATTCTCAGCGAGATTGAACACAGCATTGATTTACCCGTGCTGTGTCCGCACAGTCGCAACCCACTGGCGGGTAGTACGCTGTCGATACGCTATACTGCGCGTGAACGGATTTTAGAACTGTTTGCTTTGGAGGCGTATATTCAAGCATTTGTGGGGCACCCACAGGTGCGTGATATGGAGTTTTTTGTTCAAGTGGTGGGTGAGGAATGTGCGCGAATCTTGGGTGTCCCCGTTGCGTGTGTTGGGCAGATTCTATACAACGGCTTGGGCATGGGACAGACCATACGGGTGCAAGTGGCGACGGGGTAATCCTAAAGGACAACCATGTTGCTTTCGTATCACAAAAATGCTTTTGACGTTGCTTGCAAAGGTTTTTATTGACCCTTTTATTTGTGGAGCTGTGCCACCTTGCAAAACACCCAGAACAACTCGTTCTGGGTGTTTTTTATGTTTTTTAATTTAGTTTTTTTGCACCGCTTGAATCGCCGTCAAGGCAATTGTAAAGACGATATCGTCAACCAGTGCGCCGCGTGACAAGTCATTCACTGGTTTGCGCAAGCCTTGCAACATCGGGCCAACAGCAATTACGTTGGCAGAGCGTTGTACGGCTTTGTACGTGCAGTTGCCTGTGTTTAAGTCTGGGAATACATAGACTGTTGCTTGACCCGCGACTTTTGAATTCGGTGCTTTGGATTTGCCGACCGATGGTACAGATGCTGCGTCGTATTGCAACGGCCCATCAATTGCCAAATCAGGACGCAGGCTTTGCGCCAATTTGGTCGCTTGATCGACTTTTTCGACTTCCGCGCCCGCGCCTGATGTGCCAGTAGAGTAGGAAATCATCGCCACGCGTGCGGGAATGCCAAAGGCTTTGGCCGAGTCAGCAGACTGAATCGCGATGTCGGCGAGTTGTTCCGCAGTCGGGTTCGGATTGATGGCGCAGTCGCCGTACACCAACACTTGGTCGGGCATGAGCATAAAGAACACCGATGAGACGATGTTTGAACCGGGCGCGGTTTTGATGATTTGCAATGCGGGACGCACGGTGTTGGCGGTGGTGTGTACCGCGCCTGATACCAAGCCATCGATTTCGTCCAAAGCCATCATCACCGTGCCTTGCATCACAGTGTCTTCTAACTCTTTTTCGGCTTGTTCAGGCGTCATGCCTTTGGCTTTGCGCATGTCGCACAGCGGTGCGACATAATTTGCGCGGGTCAAGGCTGGATCCATGATTTCGAGTTCTGCGGGGATGGTCAAACCTTGCTCAGCCGCGACACGCTCAACGTCTTCGCGTTTTGCCATCAAGACGCAACGCGCAATTTTTTTCTCAGTACAAATAATGGCGGCTTTGACCGTGCGTGGCTCGTCGCCTTCTGGCAACACGATGCGTTTGTTGGCTTTGCGCGCCGCGTCAATCAATTGGTAACGGAACGCAGGGGGCGAGAATTTCGCCTCAACTTCGGCGGTCGCACGGGTTTTGATGTTGGCAATATTCAATGCGCTGGCAACGTTTGCGTCTTGCGAGACTGAACCCACGACTTTGGTGGGCGCGATTTTGAAACTTTGCACCGCCAAATCGGTACAAATCGCTTGGACGTGTTCGGGTTTCGCCGCTACAAACACCACATCCGCTTGCAAATTGCGCACCAATTCGGCGTTCAACTGCGCGGCGTAGGGCGCGAGCGCGCCTGATTGTGCGAAATCGCTGACCACGCCTTCAACCACCACCACTTGCGCACCGTCTGCCGCGGTGTAGTACGCGCCGATGATGTCTTCCATCAATTGGTCATTACCACCTTTGGACAGCAATTGTGCTGCAGTCTCGGCAGTCACGCCACCGCCGATGGGCTTGAATGACACGGTTTTTAAACCCGCGTTGTTTAATTCTGTGACCAAACCTGCTACAACTTTGCTCATGTCCGAGCCTGCGCCCATGGGGCTAACGTATAAAGCGTACATGTTGTTCCCTTTCTTTTTGTGTTTTTATGTATTTCAATGTTTAAAAATTCAAAAAAGGCGAGCCAAGCCCGCCTTTCGTGTGGTTCAGATTAGTAGTTTTCAAAACTCACTGATTTCGCCGCACCCGAAGTTCGGGTCAATTGATGGGTATCCATCGCAATCATCAATTCTTCATTGGTGTTGACCACCATCGCTCGGGTTGAGCCAGCGGTGGTGATAACAGTGGTTTTACCGCCGTAAGTTTTGTCATTGACTGCAGGGTCAACAATAAAGCCCAAGAAACGCAGGTGCGACAATACTTTTTCACGCACAATCGCTGAGTTCTCGCCAATTCCGCCTGTGAACACCAATGCGTCCAAGCGTTGCAGTGGAACCATGTATTCAGCCACGTATTTCGCCACGCGATAGCAGAACATTTCCACTGCCAATTGCGCGCCTTCGTGCCCTTTGGTCGCCGCTTCTGTCAACTCGCGCATGTCGTTGGTGAGTTCTGATACACCGAGCAGACCGCTTTTTTTGTTTAAAATATCAATCACGCTTTGTGCATCGGTATTCAAACGATCTGCCATATAGGTAATCAGGGCAGGGTCAATGTCGCCTGAGCGCGTACCCATAATCAAACCTGGCAGTGGCGTGAAGCCCATCGAGGTGTCCATAGACTCGCCACCTTTAATCGCACAAATCGATGAGCCATTGCCCATGTGTGCACAGATGATGTTCAAATCAGATAGCGGTTTGTTCAATAATTCAGCGGTTTTAATCGCAATAAAACGATGTGACGTGCCGTGGAAACCATAGCGGCGCACGTGGTGGTCTTTTTCCCAAGCGCGTGGCGTTGCATACAAATACGAGTAATCAGGCATGGTTTGGTGGAACGATGTGTCAAACACCGCGACCTGTGGCAAGTTTGGTAACTGTGCTGTAGCGACTTCAATACCGAGCAAGTTTGCAGGATTGTGCAAAGGCGCAATCACATTGCATTCAGTGACTTTTTCAATAATTTCAGGGGTAATAACGGCAGAGTCGCTAAAATACGAACCACCATGCACCACGCGATGACCGACTGCGGTCAGTTCATCGAGTAAGCCGTGCGCTTTGAGCACCTCAACCAATTTCGCCAAAGCTTCGGTGTGACCTGCGTTGCCGAGCTGATACACTTCTTTTTGGTAATCCTCAATTTTAATGAGTGAACCTGAAGCATCTTTCCATGAACGGCGTGGAGTGGAGTGTTTTTGCACGCCAATTTTGATGGCGATTTCCGCGCCATCACTGCCCAACTTTTCTGCCAAGCCGCTGACAAGCATGACCTGCTCAAGCGGTTCCATCACCGCAAATTTGACCGATGAACTGCCACAATTGATGACTAAAATCATACTTATCTCCTGTTTAAATGAAATACTGCGTCTATATAAAAACCTAATTTTTAATGGTTGAAAATGGTAGCACGGGGATACTTACGGCGTACTTACTAAAGGCTGGTGGGGCATGATTTCAGCATCATTTGACGGTGAGGTAAGAGAAAAGAGTATGGGCGCTCTTTTTATACATACGAATGCGAATTTAGCAGGGTTTACTTATTCCAACTCAAAATGTCGCGCATATTTTTTGGACAAACCATTCATCGGCAGATAGGTGAAAAAATCCGCGCAATGAAAATCTGCGTCATAGGTGGGTTCACCACAGAACTTACCGCCCAAGCGCAAATAGCCTTTTAATAGGGCAGGAAGGGTGATTTTGACCCCTGCATTGACAGGAACCTGCATATCAGGTGTAAAAGGGATGCGTGGCGTAACAGAAAAATCGTCACTAAACGCGCCAGATTGCACCAACAGTTCTTTCACATCGAATACTGCTGGTGCATTGGGATTGGCGGGAACGCTGGTGCACCCAATGATACAGGTGTAGTTATTCTGTTTGGCGTAGTGCAAAATTGTTTTCCACAGCATGAGCACCACGACACCATGGCGAAAATCTTTATCCACACAGGCGCGACCAACTTCCAGAACTTTGTGTTCCGAAGCCAGTACGTCAGAAATATCAAACTCAGATGCGGTGTACCAACCAACGGATGCGGCCACATCAGGCGTAATCAGGCGATACGTACCAATGACTTTGCCCGTTTGGGTGTTGCGCACGTATACATGTTTGGACAACGCGTCGTATTGATCAGAATCTATGCCGTCTTGTCCATGCAGGGTGACCCCCAATTCTTCTGAAAACACACGAAAGCGCAAACGTTGAACTTCTTCGATTTCAGATGCAGTTTGTGCCCAATGAATCGAAAATGGCTCCAATGCCTCGAGTGGTGCTTCTTGTCTCATCTGTAAAGGAACCAAAGTTCACTCCTTAATTTTAAAATTACCTGCGTGCGAGCAAATAATAATGTGTGGTTTTGTTGTGTGTGAATACTGTGTGACTAAGCATTTTAACAGTTACCGCGTGGTCGCACTTTGTATTTCAACAAGCAACTGCTGTGAAATTCAAGTAGAAATTCACATCCAACAATCGGTGTGGTGAAAACCCAAGCACCAAGCGAGTTGGATAAAAAAATAACGATAGTCGCAAAATAGCAACACCTTTACATAAAAAGTCGCAACACAAACGGGCTTGCCCTACTGACCACAAAATCATATACAAGGGGGTTGGCTAAACCAACTCGTTCACTAAGGACTGAGCGTGGATGCAGTTGACACAATGGTTGGGTGCGTTGCATAGGTTTGGCGCACAAATCACACGGGCTATTTGACAAATTTGTACAGAGCCGCTACAGTAGCGCACCTGCTGGGAGAGCGTTAAAAAATTTTTGACCGCCGAAGGTGTACCCCAAAAACTCTCAGGCAAAAGAACTGGCAGGCGGTGAGGGTTTGATTAAATAATCAAAACTCATCAATTTCTGGAGAGCGTTTTTCACTGCAAAAACCACCGAAGGGGCGCGAATGCTGCGGCGTTTGCACTAATCTCTCAGGTATCAAGGACAGAATAGGGACTGATTTCACTGAACGCGCGTCAAGTATTCGCGTCAGTGGTTTTTTGCTGACCCATATGACGATTGATGCCATGTCCAATTTAAAACAAACACCACTCCACGCCACCCACATTCGCGCAGGCGCGCGCATGGTCGATTTTGGCGGTTGGGATATGCCTGTGAACTACGGTTCGCAAATCGAAGAGCACCACGCCGTGCGCACCGATGCAGGAATTTTTGATGTCTCGCACATGCGTGCGGTGGACATTGTCGGTGACAAAACCCGTGATTTTCTGCGCTATGTATTGGCAAACAACGTTGATAAACTGCAAGTATCGGGCAAAGCGCTGTACTCGTGTATGTTGCGCCCGAATGGCGGTGTGATTGACGACTTAATTGTGTATTTTTTCTCTGAAGATTTTTTCCGTTTGGTGGTCAATGCGGGCACAGCCGACAAAGACATTGAGTGGTTGAATGAACAAAATACAGTGGGCGATTTTGGCTTGACCATCACGCCGCGCCCCGATTTCGCGCTCATCGCGGTGCAAGGGCCAAATGCCCGCGCCAAAGTGTGGCAAGCCTTGCCGTTTACCCAAACCGCTTCTGAACCGCTCAAAGCATTTAACGCCGCGCGCATTGAGCACGAGGGCGCAGAATGGATGGTTGCACGCACGGGCTACACAGGCGAAGATGGTTTTGAAATTGCATTGCCCGCCACTTTGGTGGCACAGACTTGGGACACTTTGGTTGCCAATGGCATTGCACCCGCAGGTTTGGGCGCACGCGATACTTTGCGCTTAGAAGCGGGTATGAATTTATACGGACAAGACATGGACGAAACCGTCTCGCCATTGAATGCAGGGCTTGCATGGACGGTGGACTTGAAATCCGAGCGTGACTTTATTGGCAAAACCGCTTTACTCAAAGACGGTGCGACGGCGCAAGTGGTGGGCTTGGTTTTGCAAGACAAAGGCGTATTGCGCGCCCATCAAGTGGTCAAAACAGCCAACGGCGAAGGTGAAATCACCAGTGGTACATTTTCCCCAACCATGCAACAATCCATCGCCATGGCGCGTGTACCGTTAAACGTGGCATTGGGCGATACCGTGAGTGTGCTTATTCGCGATAAAGCATTGAATGCAAAAGTGGTCAAACTGCCATTTGTGCGCAATGGACAGATTTTATAGAAACTTCGCTTCGTTTCGCTTGTTTTGGTTTAACACATATCGGTTGCATTCCCAAGTTGTGAATCAGCCTCGTATTAAACAAAAACGCCGTCATTCTCGCATGATTTTAGCGGGAATCCATACGTCAACTAACTAAAGGTTTTAAAGTTTAATTAGAATGATGAACTGGATACCCGCTAAAATCATGCGGGTATGACGACTTAAAAATTTCACGTAACACAAAAACCCTACTCAATGAACAAGGAGAAAAACCATGACCACCCCTACAGAACTCAAATTTGCCCCTTCGCACGAGTGGGTTAAAGTCGAAGCCGATGGCACACTCGCTGTGGGCATTTCTGATCATGCGCAAGAAGCCTTGGGCGACATTGTATTCCTCGAATTTCCAAAAGTCGGTCGCGTGGTTACTGCCGAGGAAGCCGTGGCTGTGGTTGAATCGGTCAAAGCTGCCAGCGACATCTACGCACCAGTGGCGGGCGAAATCGTTGCCGTGAATGATGCCTTGGCGGACACCCCAGAAGCGGTCAACAGCGAACCCTACACCAGTTGGATGTTCAAAATCAAACCAGCGAATGCAGCGGATGTCGATGGCTTATTGAGCGCGGCGGATTACGACGCGGCGAATGCTTAAAAACGATTTGTTGTGAGATACTTTCATCGTTATGTACAAGCAATGTTTGGGTTGGTCATGCTGGTTGGCGCGTGGCTTCCGTATGCTCGTGCAGATCAAGTTGATGCAGTCGCAGGTATCGAGCCACTTAAAGATATTGCCATCAATGTCAATCGTCATTTGCAATCAGAGGACGGCAGTATATTGTTGTTCATACGGACAGGTATTTGGAAGCCGCATGGTGATTTGTATTTGCGCAATGAGCAAATCTTAAATCATTTTGAGGGGTTTCAACAAGGGACGCATTTGGAATTGAACACCTATGATGCCGAACGTGGTTTGGAAGCTGAACCGATTTTTTCCATGACGGGTCAATTGGACGTACTCAATAATCAAATTCAAATGCAGATGCTGGATAATCGCACGGGACAAATGCGCAAAGTGAAATTTGTACCGTATATTCCTGTACCTGACCGTCCGCGTGTCAAATTGCGTTTGCTCGGTTTTCGCGAACCAGATGGTTGGCACAGGTTGCTTCTAACGCGTATCGAAATCACCGATGCGCTCAACGGCAAACCAATGCAAGTTTTGAATGGCGAAAACGCTGAGCAAACTTCGTATGTGGATTACGAAGATATTAATTTTGATGGCTATTTTGACTTACGCGTGATGAATCGTTTTAACGAGGGGATGAACAGTACTTATTTATACTGGCTTTACAACCCCCGCAGTAAGCAGTTTGAGCGTGCACCTGAATACGAAGCCATTACTGGTTATGTCAACACTGTTTTTTGGTGTAAAGAGTTGCGTTTTACGGGGGCGACCTATTCGTGGCGTACGGGTTCAATGCAACCCGCTCAAATGTGTGACGCATGGCGAGAATGAGGTTTGATATGCTGAAAAAATTTATTTTATTACTGGCTGTTTTGGCTTTTTCAACCTCAGCTTTTTCTGCTACGTACACTGGTAAATTGATTGGCGGTGGTGGCATTGATGACCTATCGCTCAGAGTAAACACCTCAAAAGGCAAGCAAGTTGATGGATATTGCCAAACTGTTTCAGTGTGTGATGACTGGGATGCTTTGTTTTTTGAGGATGACAAAGCCATTTATCATCTAAGACCTGAATATTTGAATCGCAAAGTCAAGTTGACAATTGTAAAACGTCCCAACCGTGGTCGAATCGCAGGGCCTTCGGACGACGAGGTTCTCCCTTTTATTACCCAATTTAAATTCTTAAACTAAACTTTTTGACCTATGACTTCCACTTCTTTTGCCTCCCGCCACATCGGCCCCAATGCTGCCGAACAACAACGTATGCTCAAAACCTTGGGCTATGACGACCTCGATACCTTCATTGACGCAGTGATTCCAAACAACATCCGCCGCACGGAATTCAATGTGGGCGCATTCACCCAAGGGTTGTCCGAGGAGTCTGCATTGGCAACTTTGCGCAAACACGCCGCGCAAAACACCGTGAACACCAGCCTGATTGGGCAGGGCTATTATGGCACGCACACGCCAACCGTGATTTTACGCAACATCCTCGAGAACCCAGCGTGGTACACCGCTTACACGCCGTATCAACCTGAGATTTCACAGGGTCGCTTGGAAGCGTTGTTGAACTTCCAACAGATGATTATGGATTTGACGGGCATGGATATTGCCAATGCCTCCATGCTTGATGAAGCGACCGCCGCTGCCGAAGCGATGACGCTGGCGCATCGTCAATCGAAAACCAATTCCAATGTGTTTTATGTCTCTGAAGATGTTTTCCCGCAAACGCGTGAAGTCATCGAAACCCGTGCGAAACCGCTTGGTATTGAAGTCAAAACCTGCATTACGGGTGAGGAAAGTTTGGCGGATGACTGCTTTGCCATTTTGGTGCAGTACCCATCTGCCAATGGTGCGGTAATCGACTACAGCGATTGGGCGACCAAAGCACACGCGCAGGGCAAGACGGTGATTGCTGCTGCGGATTTACTCGCGCTCACGGTTTTAAAATCACCTGCAGAATGGGGCGCGGACATTGTGATTGGCAATACCCAACGCTTTGGCGTGCCGTTTGGTTTCGGCGGCCCGCACGCGGCCTATATAGCGACACGCGATGCGTATAAACGCAATATGCCCGGTCGTTTGGTCGGCGTGTCGGTCGATGCGCAGGGCAATCCTGCGCTGCGTTTGGCTTTGCAAACCCGTGAGCAACACATTCGCCGTGAAAAAGCCACATCAAATATTTGTACCGCGCAGGCATTGTTGGCGATTATGGCGAGTATGTATGCGGTTTATCATGGGCCAGCAGGTTTGAAAAAAATTGCCGAACGTGTGTATGGCATCACCACGGCGGTGGCGAACAGTCTGAGCCGAGCAGGCGCGCACGTTGTCAACAGCACGTGGTTCGACACCCTCACACTCAAAGTCACCGATGCGGACAATATCCACCAAGCCGCCTACGCCAAAGGCATCAATTTGCGCGCGATTGACGCGAATCATGTCGGCATTTCATTTGATGAAACCACAACCTTGGACACCGCCAATGCAGTGCTCGGTTTGTTCAATGCCAAGGTGTTGAGCGAAATTTCAACGGCCAATATTGACGCGAATTTACGCCGCACCAGCCGTTATTTAACGCATCCTGTGTTTAATAGCCATCATTCTGAGCATGCGATGTTGCGCTATTTGCGCGAATTGGCGGACAAAGATTTGGCACTCGATCGCAGCATGATTCCACTCGGCTCATGTACCATGAAACTCAATGCCACCAGCGAAATGCTGCCAATCACTTGGTCCGAGTTTGCCAATATTCATCCCTACGCGCCGACTGCACAAACCGCAGGCTATCGCAGCATGATTGCTGAGATTGAGCAAATGTTGTGCGATGCTACGGGCTATGCGGCGGTGAGTTTACAACCGAATGCGGGTTCGCAAGGTGAATATGCAGGTTTGCTGATTATCCAAAAGTACCATGCCACACGTGGACAAGCGCACCGCAATATTTGCCTGATTCCATCCTCAGCACATGGCACCAACCCCGCATCGGCAAGCATGGCGAATATGCAAGTCGTGGTGGTGGCGTGTGATGCCAAGGGCAATGTGGACGTGGATGACTTGAAAGCCAAAGCCGAACAACATTCGGACAGCCTTGCGGCTCTGATGATTACCTATCCATCGACCCACGGGGTGTTTGAAACCCGCATCACTGAAATTTGCGACATCGTGCATCAGCATGGTGGGCAAGTGTACATCGACGGCGCGAATATGAATGCGATGGTCGGTTTGTGCGCACCGGGACAATTCGGCGGCGATGTGTCGCATTTGAATTTGCATAAAACCTTTGCCATCCCGCACGGCGGCGGCGGTCCGGGTGTCGGACCTGTGTGTGTTGCCGCGCATTTGGCTGAATTTTTACCGAATTTGACCAGTGTCGGTTATCAACGCGATGCACATGGCATCAGTGCTGTATCGGGCGCGCCGTATGGCAGCGCGAGTGTCTTGCCGATTACATGGATGTATATTGCCATGATGGGCGCGCAGGGTTTGGCGGATGCGACCAAGGTTGCCATCCTCAACGCGAACTACATCGCTCATGCGCTCAAGGACGATTTCCCCGTGCTCTATAGCGCGGACAACGGCTTGGTGGCGCACGAGTGCATCCTCGATACGCGCGGGGTCAAAGACACCGCAGGCATTACGGTGGATGACATCGCTAAACGCTTGATGGACTTTGGTTTTCACGCGCCGACCATGAGTTTTCCTGTCCCAGGTACGTTGATGATTGAGCCGACCGAGTCCGAGCCGATTGAGGAACTCGATCGCTTCATCACCGCGATGAAAACCATTCGTGCCGAAATCCGCGCAGTGGAGCAGGGTACTGCAGATAAAGAGGATAATCCACTCAAACACGCGCCACACACTGCACAATTAGTGAGCGCCAATGAGTGGACACATGGCTATTCGCGTGAGCAAGCGGCGTATCCTGTCGCCAGCCTGCGCCGCACTAAATACTGGATGCCTGTCGGACGGATTGACAACGTTTATGGGGATAGAAATCTATTTTGTGCGTGTGTGCCAATGAGTGAATATTGATTTAATTTGTAGATTTATGGGTAGTCACGGAAGTGATTATAGAGGGGCAAAATCGATGATTTTGCCCCTCTTTTTTATTTTAATAAATTGCGATGGGTTTTGTAAAAATTTATAAAATTGAGGAGATGAAGTAATATATATTTATATGGATATTTTTTATTAAATATAGTGGGAAATAGGTTGTCTTGCTAATGTTTTACGATTACAATTGCCGAAATACATTAATTATTATCAAATATTAATAAACAATAAACGATAAATTATAACGATGGGCTGTTACACAAGCTTTAATTTTGTCTTTTTGAAATACACATCTTTTAAGAGAGGTAATACATCATGAATAAAATTTATCACACCGTGTGGAATGAAACCACAGGTACTTGGGTAGCGGCTTCGGAAATCAGTAAAGCCAAGAAAAAATCAAAATCGGTAAGAGCCGCTGTTTTCTTGGCTCTGGCAGTAGCGGCTACGCCGAGTTTTGCGGTTAGAACGGTAACGACCACTGGGACGGGTCAGGGTATACAGGGCGGGGTTGGTGCAACGGCCGTTGATACGGGCGCAATCACCTACTGGTGGGGCAACCCTTATGTGCCTGTCGCTGATCAAGGCTCGATAACGTCAAATGGCAGCGTTGCAATTGGTAACAGTGCGAATGCTGCGACAGGTGGTTCGGTGGTGATTGGTCAAAATTCGTCAGCGACAGGTGGTGCGAGTCAACTTGCATCAACGATAATTGGTTCTCAATCCAAATCAACCAATAATAATAACGTGGTGATTGGCAATCGCTCGCTTGCCACTGGCAATGGTAGTATGTCAATTGGTCGTGAGTCTGTGACTACAGGTGATTCTTCGTTAGCAATCGGTGTGGTGGCAACGGCAACAGGTGAGAAATCACTGGCATTCGGACACTCTGCTGTGGCATCAGGCGCACGTGCGATTGCGATTGGCTCATCTACGCCGACAGGAAGCGCTTGGTCTGATAGCAACACAGAAGCGACAGGTGCGGATTCTTTGGCAATTGGTACCCTTGCTGTTGCCAGTGCTGCAAATACAGTGGCTTTCGGTAATGGAGCGAACGCAACTTCCACAGATAGCGTTGCTATTGGTCGCAATGCACTCGTTAATGGCGGCTCTGCCGAGGTTAGTGCTATTGCCATTGGTCCTGATTCAAAAAGTTATGCATATAGTGTTGCTTTAGGCACACAAGCAACTGCAGATCAATCTGGCGCTGCCGCAGGTAAGGGCGGTGTTGCGATTGGTTACAGTGCAGACGCAATGAATACCTCAACTAGCGCAATTGCCATTGGTAACAATGCCACAGCTGGCGGTAACTCAACCAATGGTTCTGTTGCGATTGGTGAATTAGCAAGTTCGACCAATGCCAACACCATTGCGATTGGTACATCCACGGTAGCCTCCAACACCAGTTCGATTGCTATTGGTAATGGTGCACAAGCCACAGGGGTGAACAGCATTAGTGTGGGTGTTGGTAATACTGTTTCAGGAGCAAACTCAGGTGCATTTGGCGACCCATCGATTGGTTGCCAACACTGCTGCAGGTGCGGTGGGCTACGCGCCTGCAAGTGCCACGGCAGCACAAAAAGCGGCGATTACAGCGACCAATAGCACCACTTTAGCAGCGGTCAGTGTGGGTGCGGCAGGCAATACTCGCCAAATTACCAATGTTGCCGCAGGTACAGCCAACAGCGATGCAGTCAACGTGGCGCAACTGATAGCAGCGCAAACACATTACTACAGCGTCAATGACAATGGCACTGTAGGTGCTAACTACAACAACGATGGTGCGACGGGGGTAAACGCATTGGCGGCAGGTGTGAATGCAAGCGCATCCAATACTTACGGAATTGCTGTAGGCTACACGGCTTCGGCAAGCGGTAGTGCGGCTACAGCAATCGGTGATACAGCAAAAGCACAAGGTACCGGTTCCATCGCACTTGGATACAACGCAAATGCCGCTAATTTCGCTGATAACTTGGCGATTGGCACGAATGCCAGTGCCAGCAATGCCACCGCAAGCGCGATTGGTGTGATGAGTCAAGCCACAGGTGTGGATTCAATCTCCTTTGGCTCATTTTCACAAGCCTCGAATACCAGCGCTATTGCGATTGGTATGTTAGCCAACGCCAGTTTGGCCGACTCCGTAGCGCTTGGTTCTAGATCCACCACTGCGACTGGTGCGACCAAAGAAGTGTCTGCTACGCTCAACGGCTTAACCTATGGCACATTCGCAGGTCAAGTGGGCAATCCAGGGATGGAAGTATCGGTCGGCTCAGCGGGCGCGGAACGCCAAATCAAAAATGTTGGTTCAGGTGCGATTTCAGCGACCAGTACCGATGCCATCA
>JAGTRK010000005.1 GCA_018261955.1 Burkholderiaceae bacterium | reverse complement strand
ACAAAATATATACGGCGTGAAACGTCATATAAACAATATGAAAAAGCCAGCATTTCTGCTGGCTTAATTGTTTGTTCGGTTAAGTATATAATTGCCAAAATTTATTTGACGTAGTCACAAAGTCACAGAGATTGTAATTATATTAATTACGAGTCAATAGCTGTTTTGCTTGTTCAACAATATAGTTGGTAATACGGCTATATAAGTTCGATTGATTATGCCAAAAACACCAGTACAATGGCATTTGGTAATGATGATTAGGAGTTAAATCAATCAATTTACCTGTGCGCAATTCGTTTTCAATCTGCATAACAGGCATCATTCCATAACCACAACTTTGAACAAGCGCATCTAAAAAAGATTCTGGAGATGGCATGAATATTTTTGAATATTCAAATTGTTTAACATTGAAAACTTGAAAGAGCATTTCATCGTGACGGCTATCTTTGCGACTGCATAAGATAGCTGGAGCGTCACTTATAGTTTTTATATTTAGTCCATTAGGAAAATATGTTTTAACAAAATCATGACTTGCTACGCAGGTGTAAGACATATACCCTAAAAGTTGACTAATCGCACCATCTTTATTTAACTCACGGGCAGATACACAACCAACGACTCTTCCCTTATTAAATAATGTCAAGGTGTGTTCTTGATCATCAACCAACATCTCAACTACGATGCCAAACTTGTGAAACAATGATGGATGCACTTTGCGCCACCACGTTGCAAAGGAGTCAGCATTAACGGCAATAGTCATAGAAATATGATTCTTTTG
Source organism: Burkholderiaceae bacterium (assembly GCA_018261955.1). Lineage (GTDB taxonomy): Bacteria > Pseudomonadota > Gammaproteobacteria > Burkholderiales > Burkholderiaceae > CTSOIL-112. Next base: position 137,036 of record JAGTRK010000005.1, on the reverse strand, counting down.
CACCATACTAGGTTTCAGTTGAGTCAGTAACTCCTGTTCCATACAACTTAACGCTTGAGTGTAGCGGTAAAGTTGTTGCCCTTTGTCAGTCAACTCTATTGGAACACCTCTCTCAAACAACACTGCAGATAAAGACGTTTCCAAAGCTTTAATTCTTTGAGATATGGCACTCGGTGTCAGGTAAAGAAGTTGAGCAGCTTTTTCAAAACTTTGACTACTAGCGACCATATAAAAAGCTTCTAGTTGCTTAGCATCTAACATCACTCTCCTCATGATTTAATTTATTTGGGCAAATACTTTATATATATCGCTATGGTAAAAAATCAAACTCCCTCAACAATTGCAATATTTGCAATCGCCGCATCTTTGCGCAACTCGCGTGCCTTGCGATACGTTTCTGAATCATAAAAAGCACGCGCTTGAGCCACACTCTCAAACTTTAAAACCACCGTTCGCGAGTACATCTGTCCTTCGAGCACAGTCATTTCACCACCGCGCACCAATACCTCGGCATTGTATTCCTGCATTGCCTGACCAGAGAGCACGCGATAGGCATCGTATTGCTCAGGGTTGGTGACATTGACATTAAAAATAACATACGCTGGTTTATTCATAAAAACCTCAGAAATTTTCTTCTAAAAACATGCCACCATGGGCTTTGACCACATTATCAATCGCTTTGAGCGTGCTGAGCAATTCTTTCATGCGAGCCAGTGGCACAGCATTGGGACCATCTGACCATGCTTGGGCTGGATTGGGATGGGTTTCCATGAAAATACCCGCAATCCCACTGGCGACCGCCGCGCGTGACAATACAGGCACAAACTCGCGTTGACCACCACTGGTCGTGCCCTGCCCACCAGGAAGTTGCACCGAATGCGTGGCATCAAACACCACGGGTGTGTCATTTTTCTGAGCACCATGGCGCATAATCGCCAAACCGCGCATATCAGAGACCAAATTACCGTAACCAAAACTCGCACCACGCTCGCACGCCATGAAGTTATCAGTTTCCAAGCCCAGTTCTGCTGCCGCACTGCGAGCTTTCTCAATCACGTTTTTCATGTCAGACGGCGCGAGAAACTGCCCTTTTTTGATGTTGACAGGTTTGCCCGACTGCGCCACTGCGCGGATAAAGTCGGTTTGACGGCACAAGAATGCAGGGGTTTGCAAGACATCAACCACGCTGGCAACGGTTTTAACCTGTTCGGCTTCGTGGACATCGGTCAAAATCGGCACGCCGATTTGACGGCGCACTTCGTCCAAAAATTTTAAGCCCTCGTCCATGCCCACACCGCGTTTCGTATTGCCCGAGGAGCGATTGGCTTTATCAAATGAACCTTTGTAAATCAATGGAATAAACAATTCATCGCACATGGCTTTGAGCGTGCCAGCGGTGTCAATCGACATTTGCAAACCTTCAATCGAACACGTGCCAGCGATTAAAAACAAGGGTTGATTCAAACCAATTTCAAAGCCACAGAGTTTCATATTATTTCTTTCCTGATTTTTTCCACATCCAAAGCAAATGCCCAAACCCCACCAATGTCACCACCATGGTCACGAGCAAAACCACAATCAACACGGTCGGCGCGGTTTGGAGCAATTCCATTATTTGGACTGTCCTGCCAATGCAGCTTGCACAAACGCATTAAACAATGGGTGTCCATCACGAGGCGTTGAGGTGAACTCTGGGTGAAACTGTACACCGACAAACCACGGGTGTACTTCGACAGGCAACTCCATCATTTCGGGTAAGTTCTCAGTCGGTGTGCACGCTGAAATCACCAAGCCCGCTTGTTCGAGTTGCTCGGTGTAGCGGGTATTGACTTCATAACGGTGGCGGTGACGCTCGGTCACCGTCGCACCATAAATCTCGAACGCTTTGGTATTCGGTTTTACGGGGCAAGACTGCGCACCCAAACGCATCGTACCACCCAAATCAGAGCCCTCATCGCGCTTTTCAACCGAACCATCTTTATCCAACCATTCAGTAATCAATGCCACCACGGGTTGTGCGGCTTTGTCATCAAACTCGGTGCTGTTCGCTTGCGTCAACCCCGCCACATGACGGGCAAACTCAATCACCGCCAACTGCATCCCCAAGCAAATACCTAAATACGGAATTTTATGTTCACGTGCGTAGGCGATTGCGCGGATTTTGCCCTCCGTACCACGCTTGCCAAAACCACCAGGGACGAGAATCGCATCAAGTGGCGCGAGTTGTTTTTCAACCTCGGCTTCGTTGTTTTCAAATTCTTCTGAGTCTATATATTCAATATCAACCTGAGTTTGATTGTGAATACCTGCGTGGCGCAGTGCCTCAATCAATGATTTATACGACTCGGTCAAATCCATATACTTGCCAACCATGCCAATGGTCACGGTGTGTTGCGGATTTTCCAAGGTGTGTACCAACTTGTCCCACATAGCAACGTTGGCTTTGGGCACATCCAAACGCAATTCGTCGCAAATAATTTGATCCAAGCCCTGCTCAAACAACAAGCGAGGTACTTTGTAGATCGTGTCCACATCGTAAACCGACACCACGCCTTCCAACGGGATGTTGGAAAACATAGAAATTTTGGCTTTTTCATCCTCAGGAATCGGGCGATCGGCACGACACAACAAAGCATTGGGCATGATACCGATTTCACGCAATTTTTGCACCGAGTGCTGAGTGGGCTTGGTTTTGAGTTCACCCGCGCCAGCCAAATACGGCACGAGGGTCAAATGCACAAATGCCGTATTACCGCGCCCCAAGCGCAAACTCATTTGACGCACTGCTTCTAAAAACGGTAAAGATTCGATGTCACCGACCGTACCGCCGATTTCGACAATTGCCACGTCGGTTTGACCGTTGTTCGATGCAGCCGCGCCGCGCTCAATGAAGGTTTGGATTTCGTTGGTGATGTGTGGGATGACCTGAACGGTTTTCCCGAGATACTCGCCACGCCGCTCTTTACGCAAGACAGACTCGTAAATTTGCCCCGTGGTGAAATTATTGGATTTGCGCATTTTCGCGCTGATGAATCGCTCGTAGTGCCCCAAATCAAGGTCAGTTTCCGCGCCGTCCTCGGTCACAAACACTTCGCCATGTTGAATCGGACTCATGGTTCCTGGATCGACGTTGATGTATGGATCCAATTTGAGCATGGTCACTTTCAGACCACGCGACTCCAACAAAGCTGCCAATGATGCCGCCGCAATCCCCTTACCCAAAGACGACACCACGCCACCCGTTACAAACACATATTTTGTCATTTAAATCACCTCATTGGAAAGCGCAATTATACCTGTCCTTTGAGATGACCGCCATATCAATGCGCGGGATTTTACTTGGAATTTTTAGAAACAATGGCTCGTTTGACGTGCGCAACACGCGATGAATTGGATGAGATTTCAAGCATTGTTGGGCGATTAAACCTGCCAATCAATCGGTTGCTTTCCTTGCTTGACCAGTAGTTCATTGGCCAAAGCAAAATGATTGCACCCTGAAAACCCACCACCTGCCAATGGTGAGGGATGCACCGCAGTCAATATGTGGTGACGACGGGCATCAATCAACTCGGCTTTTTTCTTGGCAAAATTGCCCCAGAGCATAAAGACCACGCCTTCGTTGTGTTCAGAAATCGTGCGAATGACGGCATCGGTGAAGTTTTGCCAACCCAGTCCTGCGTGGCTCGCCGCCTGTCCTTGGGTTACGGTCAATACTGCGTTGAGTAAAAATACGCCCTGCTCCGCCCATTTTGACAAATCACCGTGGTTGGGGATGATAAAGCCATCTATGGTACGTGCCAGTTCCTTGTACACATTGCGCAAAGACGGCGGGATGGCGACACCATGTGGCACTGAAAACGACAGCCCCATCGCTTGATTGGGCTGATGGTAAGGGTCTTGCCCGAGGATCACAACTTTGACCTCAGGCAGTGGTGTGGTATTGAATGCGTTGAATATCAAACTGCCGCGCGGATAGATGGTTTTGCCTGCGTTTTTTTCTGCGAGCAAACCTGCCTTAATCTGCGCAAAATACGGTTGCGCAAACTCATGCGCCAAAGCCGTTTTCCAACTGGCTTCTATATTCACATCCTGTGCGTTGACCATATCATTTGCCCAAATTTACACAGCCGCTGTGACCACGATTTCCACACCATATTCAGGTGCAGCCAGTGCGCTCACACCCACTGTCGCGCGTGTCGGTAAGCCCTCAGGCGAAACCCACGCTTGCCATGCGGCGTTCATCTGTGCAAAGGTGCTGATGTCGGTCAGGTAAATGGTTGCGCTGAGCAATTTACTTTTATCCGTGCCTGCTTTGGCGAGCAAACCGTCAATTTGGCTCAATACCACAGCAGTTTGCGCTTCGATGGAGCGACCATCACCGAGTTTAGCGGTTTCATCCACCTGCCCTGCGAGGTACACCATGCCGTTGTACACCACGGCTTGGCTCATGCGGGCATTGCTGTCAATGCGTTGAATCATAGGGTTCTCCATTTGTAGGGTTATCTTAAATTTCTAAATTATCAATCAAACGTGTTGTGCCCAAACGCGCCGCTGTAAGCACCACCAAGGGCTCACCGTTTGTAACCTCATCAGGCGTGGGTTCTAATAAATCGTGTTGGCGACGCACCGCAACATAGTCGGGTTTCCAACCATGCTCGGTCAATTCAGCCACCGCTTGCGCCTCCAGTGCATGGAGGTTGTTTGCGGCATGGGCGACATCCGCTTTAATCGCATCACGCACTTGGTTGAGCACGCGATACAGACGCGGTGCTTCGGCTCTGTCGCTTGTTGATAAATATTGATTGCGTGAAGACAGAGCCAAACCATCAACATCACGCACGGTTTCGGCGGCGATGATTTCTACAGGTAAAGCCAATTGACGGCACATGGAACGGATAATCATCAATTGCTGATAGTCTTTTTTACCAAACACTGCCACGCGCGGTTGTACGCAGGAAAACAGTTTTAAAACCACCGTACACACCCCTTGGAAAAACCCAGGGCGAAACTCGCCTTCTAATATGTCGCCCAACTGAGTGGGGGGCAACACGCGGTATTCCTGAGGCTCAGGATACAAGTCCTTTTCTGTCGGCGCGAACAGCACATACACGTGTTCGGCTTCTAATTTTGCGACATCCGACTGCATGGTGCGTGGGTATTTATCAAAGTCTTCGTTCGGCCCAAATTGCAAACGATTGACAAAAATACTCGCCACCACAGGGTCGCCGTGAATCGCGGCAATTTTCATCAACGACAAATGCCCTGCGTGCAAATTGCCCATGGTCGGCACGAATGCCACGCGGTTTTGTCCACTCATCTGAGCGCGTAAATCTTGAATATCGGAAATAATTCGCATTAAAAAATCAGTCCTTGGTTGGTTGATGTGTTCAAATCAATGGGTCATGCGTGACCCTGACCCTCATCGCCTAAGCACCTGTAAAGCCGTGTTCAGGTTGAGGAAACTCGCCTGATTTGACCTGCGTAACATACTCGGCCACCGCCTCGGCGATGCTGTTTTTGCCCACCATAAAGTTTTTCACAAACTTGGCTTTTTTCCCGGGGAATACATCCAGCATATCGTACAGCACCAGCACTTGACCATCAGTGTCTTTGCCTGCACCAATGCCAATGGTCACCATACGCACCGACTCAGTGACGTGTTTACCCACGTGCATCGGTACGGCTTCGAGTACCAACATGCTTGCGCCCGCTTCTTGCAAAATTAAGGCTTCTTTGAGCAATTGCTCGGCGGCGGCTTCGGTTTTTGCTTGCACTTTAAAACCACCCAATTGATAGACCGACTGCGGCGTTAAACCCATGTGTGCACAAACAGGAATGCCGTTGTTCACCAAAGTGCGTACCGTATCGGCAAGCCACGCGCCGCCTTCGACTTTGACCATATGCGCGCCTGCCTGCATGAGTTTGACCGCATGGTGCAGTGCATCTTCGGTCGTGCCATACGAGCCAAACGGCATATCCGCCACCACCCACGCGCGTGAGGTCGGGCGGGTGTACAAACCGCGCAAAACCGCTTTGGTGTGATAGACCATATCTGCCATTTGCACAGGAATCGTGGTGCGCTGCCCCTGAATCACATTGCCCAGCGAGTCACCCACGAGGATGCAATCCACGTGCTGGGTATCCAATAATGCCGAAAATGAAGCGTCGTAGCACGTAAGCATGGCGATTTTTTCACCACGCGTTTTCATCTCAAACAAAGTGGTTAGGGAAATTGGTTTCACGGGTTTGGTTTCTGTGCTCGGCGCACTGCCATAGGGGGTGGGTTCGCTCATGCTGTGGTTCCTAATAATTGAATCTCTTGTTGCGCAACGTGTTTGAGTTGTGATGCCAAGTTGATTTTTTGGCCGTGCGCATTATGCCACGAGAGTTCGGGCGCAATGTCAAATAATGGACGCAAAACAAAAGCGCGTTCAACCATGCGCGGGTGCGGAATGCTCAACGCCTCATCCTCAATGCACACATCGCCGTACAATAAAATATCCAAGTCCAATGTGCGCGGTGCATTGCGGACACTGCGCTCACGTCCGAATGCACGCTCAATCCGATGCAATTCGTTCAATAAATCATGCGCTGGCAAGCGGGTGCGCAGTTGCACCACCGCGTTGACATAATGTTCCCCAGTGGCGTTTTCACCCATCGGTGCGCTGGCATACAAACGAGACTGCGCTTGCAACTGGGTGTGTGGAATTTTTGCCAATGCGTCAATGGCACAAAGCACTGTGCTGCGTGCATCACCCATGTTTGCGCCCAACCCAATATACGCTGTGACTTGCGTCATTAGGTATTCTCCATGTTTGAATCAACCACCGTGTTGGCTTCATTTTTGGCATTGCTTTTAGATTTTGGTTTACGGCGGCGGCGTTTTTTCGGCGCGCCCTCACCTGCTGCATTGTCTGCTTTGGGCATATTGCGCAATTCTTCCAACATTTGCGCGCGTTGCGCGCCATTCGCGGCATACATCATGCCCCACCAGTTCGCCACATCCAAGCCCGCTTCACCCAAATGACCCATTTGCGCCCGCAGTAGGAAGAAGTCATAACCTGCACGAAAACGCGGATGCTCCAATAATTTCGGTACTTGGCGCGGTAAACGTTTTTCTAAGCGCGGTTGCAAACTCCAAATATCACGCATGTCGGCAGTGAAACGCTTGGTCAAAACCACTTCGCCATCGTCGGTGCGCACCACTTCATTCATCGCCATATCCAATGCAACGATGGATGGATGCTGTTGTTGATAAAACGCCCAACATGGATGCTGTTGTTGATAAAACGCCCAACGCTCTTCGACCTTAATCCACATCAAGGACGCGAACAAAAACCCAGGTGAGAGCGATTTATCCTCAGACACGCGCTCATCGGTCTGCTCTAAAACCGCATACACCCAGTCCGCACCTCGGTCTGTGCCCATGACTTCGTGCAAAACAGGCATGAGAAACTCAGTAAAATCATAGTCTTGCAGCACATCCATGCTCGCCCCTGCATGACCAGTGGTGAAAAATTTCAGCGTTTCGTCAAACAAACGCGCCGAAGGAATGTTGCGCAATAAATCCTTGCATTCATTCATGGCATCCAAGGTATGTGCCTCAACCTCAAAATCCAATTTGGCAATGAAACGCAAGACGCGCAACATGCGCACAGGGTCTTCACGAAAACGGATTGCGGGATCACCGATAATGCGCAGCATGTGATCGCGCAAGTCGGGCACGCCACCGTGATAGTCAAGCACCACTTGACGTTTGACATCATAGTACAGCGCGTTAATCGTCATGTCGCGCCGTTTGGCATCCGATTCAATCCCACCATAGACATTGTCGCGCAGCACGCGACCATGCTCATCGGTGTCCACGTCATCGGCGTTGTCACCTCGAAATGTCGTGACCTCAATCAAATCACGCTTGTGCATCACGTGAACAATCCGAAAACGTCGCCCAATGATGCGCGCACGGCGAAACAATTTAAGCACTTGCTCGGGACGCGCATTGGTCGCCACATCAAAGTCTTTGGGAATGTGTCCGAGCATCAAATCACGCACCGCACCGCCGACCACATAGGCCTCAAAACCCGCATCAGTTAAAGTTTGTGCGACCATACGCGCTGATTCTGGAATGTGTTTCGGGTTGATGCCGTGTTGCTTCGCAGGATACGAGTGCGCTTTGTGTACGATGGGTTTTTTCGCGCGGGCGATTTGTTTTTTCTTGGCCTCGCGCGAGCCTGCGGCCACGATGGGCGCATCCACTTTACTGGTCGAAAAAAGGTTTTTAATAAATTTTTTAATCATTGTTCGTTCACATTAGTGCGTTGCAAATAATTCTAAAATTGGCCAGTGTCGCGCCCGTGCAATCTCGCGCAAACGTGCATCGGGATTGCACACAATCGGGAATGTGGCATGCTCCAACAAAGGCAAATCATTGATGGAATCCGAGTAAAAGAAACTGCCTTTGACTGTGTCCCATGATAAATTTTGTGTCGCTAACCACTGCTCCAAGCGCGCGATTTTACCCGCTTGGAAACTTGGCGTTCCCGCCACTTTACCCGTAAATTGACCATTAATTTGCTCGGGTGTTGTGCCAATGATGTGCTCAAAGCCAAAATGCCGTGCAATTGGCTCAATCACAAACGTGTTGGTCGCGCTCACGAGCACACACTGATGACCAATATCCATGTGCTTCTGCACCAAAGCCATTGCCTGTGGTTGAATCAAGGGCAAAATCATCTCTTGCATAAACTGTTCGCGCCACTGCAATAGCGTCGCTATCGGCGTGTCCGCCAAAACTTTAAACACAAATTCCGAATACGCAAAAATATCCAAAGTGCCCCTGGTATATTGCTCGTAAAAATACTCGTTTTGTGCTTGGTAGTGCGCCGCATCCACATAACCGTGGCGACCCAAAAAAACGCCCCAGTTGTAATCTGAGTCGTTGGCAATCAAGGTTTTATCCAAATCAAATATGGCTAAAATGGTCATACATTCTCTTTTAAACTTCGGCTGAGTGATTCAGCCATTCTTTCAAAAGCGGTATGGTCACCGCTTGCTTTTTTTGTAAACTATAGCCATCCAAATGCACCAAAAACTCGTGCAACTTAGACAAATCACGCGACGAGTAGCGCAGCATATAGTCAATTACCCCGTTGCCGAGCGTCAAACCGCGTTGCTCCGCCTGCTCGGTCAGCACCTGCGCTTTTTCTGCGTCGCTCAACACATGCAATTGATAGACCAAATCCCAACTCAAGCGCGTGCGCAAATCGGGCAAATAGCCCTCAGGCAAACGCGCGGGCGTACAACTGGCGGTGACAATCACATGGCGATGGTCATCAGCGGGCAAACTGCGCACCGCATTGAACAAATGAAATAAATTCGCCTGCTGAACAGAATCAAATTCGTCCGCATCATCAACCAAAAACCAACGCGTGTCATCCACTGTCACGGGCACATTAAAATCCTGTGCGGTTAAATAACGCGACTGATCCGAGACGGCTAAACTGCGCAAAATATGGGTTTTGCCCGCACCACCCGCGCCCCAAAGGTACAAACACATTGGCTCGAAAGTACCCGCGACCAAATCATACAGATGCGCCAAGACCTCGCCATTTTTGCCGACGATTAAATTTTCCAAGCGGGGCTCATCGGATAAACTCAATTCCAGAGCAAACTGTGGATACCTCATAAGAATTATTTTGCTTCTTTCTGATAAAACGCGCTGTCAAAATACGCTTGTTTGACAAAGCGCGAGACCACGACCAACGCCGCACTTGCAGGCAAAGCGAATAGCATACCAACAAAACCAAATAAAGTACCAAAAACCAATAAAGCAACAATCACCGCCACGGGCGATAAACCAATGCGCTCACCCACCAAACGTGGTGTGAGCACATAACTCTCAAGCAACTGCCCGACCGCATAAACCGCCAACACCGCAAAAAACGGTGCGGTCAAACCAAACTGTAAAAACCCCGCCAAAACCGCCAAAAGCAAACCAATGCCAAAACCCAAATACGGGATAATCACAAACAAACCCGTCAAAATCCCGACTGAAATGCCGACTTGTAAACCCGTCAAACGCAAGGCCACGGCGTAATACACCGCCAAACACAACATGAGCAACACCAGGCCACGCATGTATTGACTCAAAGCACCGTCGATTTCGCGCATCACATGCCATGTGTGTAAACGCCAACGTTTGGGCAGTAAACTGCGCCAATGTTTCACCGTGTTCGGCCAATTGGACAAAATAAAGTACGTCAATATCGGCAACATCAGCACCCAGGATATCAAACTGAGCACCACCGAACCACCTTGACGCAGGTATTCGAGCACCTTTTGCCCCAAGGTACCAATATTTACATTCTCAGAAATCAGGGTTTGCAACTGATTGACCCAGCCAATGTCAGGGGTTTCAGGAAACAGCGCACGCAGCGCAGGTGTATTGGCAATAAACTGATGCACCCAATTGAGCATTTCGGGCAACTTTTGATGCAAAATTTGCAACTGCGAGCTGATAATCGGCCACGGAATCAGTGTCATCAAAATCAACACCAAAACACTCACAAACACCGCAATCAGCGCACCGATAAAGCGTTGCACATGCCATTTTTCGAGCTTCACCACAATCGGATTGAGCAAATACGCCAAAAAACACGCGAAAAATATTGGTAGAAGCACGCCCTTTATTGACCAAAGAAACCAGAAAAACGCTACAATGGCGGTCACCACGAAAACCGCCATGACCAACTGCTTCCATGCTTTATTATCGTTTAGGTTCATGCCTTGTTTTCCTCACTCAATTCAAAACACATTCATCAAACCGACATTTTATAGGACTTCTCGCGAATTATGGCAAATAACTCCTCACAAACCGCAGGTTTATCGTATAAAGACGCTGGCGTGGACATCGATGCAGGCGACGCGCTGGTTGAACGCATCAAACCATTTGCCAAACGCACCATGCGCGAAGGCGTGCTCAACGGCTTGGGTGGATTCGGCGCATTGTTTGAAATCTCCAAAAAATACCAAAATCCTGTACTGGTATCGGGCACCGACGGCGTGGGTACGAAACTCAAACTCGCCTTTGAATGGGGCTTTCACGACACGGTTGGCATTGACTTGGTCGCCATGAGCGTGAACGACATTTTAGTTCAAGGAGCGGAACCTTTATTTTTCCTCGACTACTTTGCCTGTGGCAAACTCGACATCGACACCGCGACCAACGTCATCAAAGGCATCGCCGCTGGCTGCGAAGAATCAGGCTGCGCGCTCATCGGTGGCGAGACCGCCGAAATGCCGACCATGTACCCCGATGGCGAATACGACCTCGCGGGCTTTGCGGTTGGCGCGGTGGAAAAAGACAAAATCATCAACGGCTCGACCATTGTTGCGGGCGATGTGATTTTGGGCTTGGGCTCAAACGGCGTGCATTCAAACGGATTTTCACTCGTACGTAAAGTATTGGAGGTCTCTAAAGCCGATTTAAATATGGACATGGGTGGCGTGAGCTTGCAAAAAGCCATCAGCGCACCGACACGCTTGTATGTCAAACCGATTTTAGCGACATTGGCACAAGTGAACATCAAAGGTATGGCGCACATCACGGGCGGCGGTCTGACGGAAAACATCCCACGCGTCTTGCCCGATGGTCTACAAGCAGTGATTGACTCAAAATCATGGACACGCCCACCGCTGTTCCAATGGTTGCAATCTGCCGGCAACATCTCTGACGATGAAATGCACCGCGTATTTAACTGCGGCATTGGCATGGTGGTGATTGTCTCTGCCAATGATGCGGACAAAGCACGTGAAATCCTCACCGCGCAAGGCGAGACCGTATCAGTGCTCGGTACAGTGCGTGCTTTGCCTGCAGGTGAACATGCAACGATTGTGGTTTAAATCGTTTTGAATTGGTTTAATGAAAAAGCGGATTCGATTTGAATCCGCTTTTTTGTAGGGCGCAATAAACGATGTTTGCGCATTGCGCCGTATGTGCCTAAATTGGCTTGATGTTTTGTTTAAATACATGCGGCGCAATGCGTAAAAAACACTTATTGCGCCCTACGAATTTGCGTTATAGTGCAATCACTAATATCAACTCATTATGATACTTGTCGTGTATTCAGTGTCGAGTGTTATATTGTGAACGTATAAAAGTATCAATTGCTCGAGTAAAATCACTTTCTGACAAAAAATGCCCCTTGATGAACTCATTCCAAATAATCCTAACTTTAGGATGCTTGAGTAAATTTTTTCTATATTCTGACAAGTCTTCGGCTTTTGTTTTTTTTGAAATTTGATAATACAACTCTGCTGCACTAAACGACTGGATTAAATAAATCAATTCTTCACTACTGACACCATACTTTTTTAGTTTGCCTTCATCAACACCGTGTAACTGCAATAATTCCTCATGTTTCAGAATTAACGATTCAGTTGTCATTTTTTGAGTAAAAAAAGCAGTATTTTTGGAAATTGACACTTGGGTTCGCAAAGAAAAATAAGAAAAAAGCACCGCAACTAGGGATATAACAAAAGAAGCCACTGCAATCCAATTAGAAAAATTATTCATAGTTTTTCCATTTTAATTAATACATAGTAGAACTAGCGATGAGGTATTAAGGGAAATTGCATCATACATACATAAATAATCACCTAACCCAACATCCGATGTTCCACCATCGTGCATTTATTTTGCACCACGGTCATACCCGCTGCGCGGGCGCGCTCGGCGGCGGCGTTGTTGACAATGCCTTTTTGCGCCCAAAACACTTTGACATCGCCGCGCGCGATGCACGCGTCGGCAATCGCATCCAAGGCTTCGGGTTTGCGAAATATATCGACCATATCGATTTGAATATTAGCGGGCACATCCGCCAAATTTGGGTAAGATTGCTCACCCAAAATCAGTTCGTTTTTGGGATAAATGGGAATGATTGTATAGCCTGCTTTTTGTAAATACTCAGCGACGTGGTTGGAGTCTTTGCTCGAATCGGGTGACAATCCCACCACGGCGATGGTTTTCACGGTTTTAAAGATGTGTTTGATGTCCTCGCTGCTTGAGTTGACGGTGGGAAATTCGCATTCCATGAGGGGCTCCTTTATGTGCGGGGTTCGCTCGCAATGAGGCTCAAATATAAAAAGGGTTTGATGACTCAAACCCCTGACTCAATGTCTTTGTGCTGTCTGCAGTTATGCCTTGCCTGAGGCTTTGAGTATGATGGCGTACAGTTGGTCTTTCAAGTGCAATTTTTCTTTTTTCAGGTCTTCGATTTCTTCGTGGGTACCTGGAATAACATGGGTTTCCATATTTTTAACTTTGTGGTCGATTTCGTGGTGCTTTTCAAACAAGCTGTGAAAATGTGCATCTTCGGTTTTTAAACGACTGATTAGGTCACGGTGTTCTGGAAACATTGTTTTCCCCTTATGTTGGGCTCATTACTCAACTTCGCATCAAGCATATTGAGCCGTTTGTTAATAAATTCGATGTACCAATATGTTACCACTATTTTTTATTCGTGCAAGGGTTTTGGGCTGATGACGACACCATCTGCATCGACATAAATCCAATCATTTGGGTTCACACGCACACCCTGTATGTGCACGCCCAAGTCGCACTCACCCGCACCTTTTTTCAATGAACGCAGTGGCACTGCGCCCAGTGCGCGCACGCCGATGTTTAATTCGTTGATTTCGCCCGTATCGCGCACGCAACTGTCTACGAGTATGCCTTCCCAACCATTGTTTGTGCCTGCCTTAGCGATGTTGCCTCCGACCAGTGCGCAACGCACACTTGCACCACCATCAATCACCATGACTTTACCTGCGCCGTTGTCATTTTCCAAAGCTTTTTTAATCAGGGTATTGTCTTCAAACACTTTGAAAGTCACGGCTTGCCCGTAAAAACTCGCCTTTTGACCATAGGCTTTGAATACAGGCGGTAGTATGTGTATTAAGCCTGCGTGGATGTCATTTTCAAATTGATCGCATAAATCGGTGGTGGCGATGGTTTTGGCTGTGCTCATGGTTGTACTCCTTGGTGAATTTGAGAATTTTGGGGTTGCCGCTCAGTTTTTAGGATGTTTGAGTCGGCGCATCATGCTCAGGATCGTAAGGTTGTTCAAAGGTATCGTGAATGCGCTGAAAGTTGACCAAGGTTTTACCATCTGGCGTTCGCTCGGTCATGTCGGCAAAGCGTTCATACCAGCGCACATCTTTGTGGTGGTAGGTGTGGCGCGCGTTGATGCTTTGCGCAATGGTTTCGTCCGTGCCCTCTAATATGACGACAAACGAAAAGTCTGCCTGCGCCCAATCCTCAGCCGTCATGCCGTACAGCGGACTGCTTTTGTTGATCGGGTGCATAATTGTCCAATTGAGCACGAACAATGGATTGGATTTATGGCGCAGGGTCAATTCGGTAAACCGACGGAAACTGTGTCCTTCCATGTTGATTTCTGTACGCACCAGCCACAGTTTGGCTTGCGCACCATTGATGTGGTTGTGGCGTTCGTTGGCAACCCGCGTCATCCACATCATTTGCCCTTCGTGTCGACCGATCACGGCATTTTTCGCAAAAATAATTCGCGCACTCGGACGCGCAAAGCGCGCAAACACCAAGCCTGTAATCACCGCCGAGAACAATAATCCCGTAAACGACTCCACCATGGCGATGGTATGTGCGTAAAAACTAATCGGGTGCATATTGCCATAGCCGACCGTGGCGAAGGTTTCGACCGAGAAGAAAAATACAAACCACGGTTTACCTACGGGGATATTTGAAATACCGTCGAGTTTGAACGCATACATGGATGCAAAAACAACGTTCACACCAAAAAAGAAAATCGCCGACCATGCGATAAAACGCCACCATGGACTGGTCATGCTGGCATGGTAAAAATCCTGCCACATGGATTGACGCTTGGTCAATGCGAGCACTTCACGGTTGGCAACATTGAGTTTGCTTAACTGGTAATGGCTTTGTGAAGCAGTACGTGGCGAGTGTGTTTGTGAATGTGAATCGGTCGGTGTTTTGCTGTGTTCGGCGGTATGTTGTGGCGGTGAAAAACTTGCATCGTTGCGGCGTGAATTGACCCGCGGCGAAGTGGGAAACCGCTTCGCTGTTTCGGCTTTGGGTGTTTCTGGATCGTTATGAGGATTAAATTGCGTCATGTATGCAAATGATTGGAAAAAAGGCAGTCCATACAAGACTGCCTTTTTCAATTAAAAGTACAATACAACTGTGCAGTCGAGCCAGTATTACATATTGCTAATCATTTCTTGACCAAATTGTGAGCAAGACACTTGAGTCGCACCTTCCATTAAACGCGCAAAGTCATAAGTGACTTTTTTCGCATCAATGGATTTGGCCATACTCGCCAAAATCAAGTCCGCTGCTTCCACCCAACCCATGTGGCGCAACATCATTTCCGCCGACAAGATTTCTGAACCTGGGTTCACATAGTCTTTACCTGCATATTTAGGCGCAGTGCCGTGCGTTGCTTCGAACATCGCCACAGTATCTGACAAATTTGCACCTGGAGCGATACCGATACCGCCAACTTGCGCCGCCAATGCGTCAGAGATGTAATCGCCGTTCAAGTTCAAAGTCGCAATCACATCATACTCGTTTGGACGCAAGAGGATTTGTTGCAAGAACGCGTCGGCAATCGAATCTTTAATCACGATTTCACCGTGCGGTGCTTTGATGACCATCCAAGGACCGCCGTCCAAATATTCAGCACCGAATTCTTGCTCTGCCACTTCGTACGCAGTTTTTGCGAACAAGCCTTCGGTGAATTTCATGATATTGCCTTTGTGGACAATCGTCACCGATGAGCGCTTGTTGTCAATCGCGTATTGAATCGCTTTACGCATCAAACGCGTCGTGCCTTCGATCGACACAGGTTTAACGCCAATACCTGAAGTTTCTGGGAAGCGGATTTTGGTCACGCCCATCTCTTCGAGCAAGAATTTAATCACTTTTTGCGCTTTTTCAGATTTGGCTTCCCATTCCACACCTGCGTAGATGTCTTCAGAGTTTTCACGGAAAATCACCATATCGATTTTTTCTGGGTGTTTCACAGGCGAAGGCACGCCCGTAAAATATTGCACAGGGCGCAAACACACGTACAAGTCGAGTTCTTGACGCAAAGCCACGTTCAAAGAACGAATACCACCACCGATTGGTGTGGTCAATGGACCTTTGATGGACACCACGTAATCACGTAAAATTTCCATAGTCTCAGCAGGCAACCACACATCAGGACCGTATAATTTGGTTGATTTTTCACCCGCAAAAATTTCCATCCAGTGAATTTTGCGCTCGCCGTTATAGGCTTTTGCCACGGCTGCATCCACCACTTTGAGCATCACAGGGGTAATATCAAAACCCGTACCGTCGCCTTCGATATAAGGGATAATTGGGTTATTGGGTACATTTAAACTGAAATCTGCGTTGACTGTAATTTTTTCGCCACCTGCGGGAATTTGAACGTGCTGGTACATAACTGCTCCTGTTGGTTGATGATGGATGACATCCTTTGGAATTCAATGGTGTTTTGACCGCTTTTTGAGGGGTGAACACTGTCGAAGTTTTAAGTCTTGTATAAGACTGATGCAGACCGCATTATGCCTGATTTTTTTTGAGGATGCACCCCATTTGGGTGCAAAACATCAATAAATTTTTGCCACTGATTAGGTGCATCTGATGTTTTAAATGATTTTGCTCCAATTGAAAGCCATTTGTATGCTATTGCTGTTAAATAAACCTTTTGGCGTGATTTGCCAATTTTCACCACACGAAAAGCACCCCACTTTAGCAAACCATGTGGATGTGCCCGCAGTGTATCCAGCAGGTCGTTTGGACACTGATTCTGAAGGTTTGGTTGTGCTCACGGACGATGGTCAACTCCAGCACCAAATCGCCCATCCACTACACAAAAAACCGAAAATCTATTGCGTGCAAGTCGAGGGCGAGCCCTCTGAGGATGTGTGCGCACAACTGCGCCAAGGTGTGCTCCTCAACGATGGCATGACCGCACCCTGCTCGGTTGAACTCATCTCTGAACCCGAATGGTTGTGGGCGCGCACCCCGCCGATACGCGAACGCAAAGCCATCCCCACCCATTGGCTACAAATCACCCTGACTGAAGGGCGCAACCGCCAAGTGCGGCGCATGACCGCTGCGGTTGGGCTACCCACTTTGCGACTGATTCGCACACAGGTGGGCGACTATAGTCTGTGGTCAACGCCTTCACAAACTCTACTTGAATTGGGGCATTGGCTGTATATTGATGACAAACCTTCGCCACAACCACCCCAATCACAGCAGATGAAGGTAAAATACCCACGAACATTTTCCAATAAAAGACGCCCACGATGAACGACATAGAACCCCAACCCCATCGCGCCAGCAGTGTGTATTACGCCATCGGCAGTGCACCTGAGCCTGCGCGCTTGCGCCTATCGGGTTTATACGCGGTGCATCGTAAATGGTGTGATGTCGCCAATTCTAAAGACAACCACCAAGCGGTGACCACACTCAATTGGTGGCACCATGAATTGGAAGCCTGTCAAAGCGCGAAAACCAGCCACCCTGCCTTACGCGCCATGCAATCCGAACTGTGGCGACCTGAATGTGCCCAAGCTTTGCAGCACCTCCTGCATGGGCACATGCACTGGCATCATCTGAATCGCGTGGAAAATTTAGAACAACTCCAGCCAACCATTGATGCCATCGGTGGACAACTGGCGAATATTTGGCTACTGATGTGCGGCGCAGAAGTACCTGTGTCGTACACACAATCTGCAGGACGCGCTTTGTGGTGGATAGACCAGTTGCGTCACTTGGGGCACAATTTGTCGAACGAGCGCGTGTGGATACCGATGCAATGGCTCAAAGAATGCGATGTGCCCGCGCATATTTTGTTAAAAACCGACCTGCCAGCAGAGCAGCGCGCGCAGCAATTGGCACCATTGGTTCAAAAAATTATTTCGCAAGCCAATGCTGAATGCAACGAATACCATGAACAATACGCATTGTTGGACGACGATCAAACCGACCCTGTGCGCAGTTGGCACGTGTTGATGCAACTGCGCATGGATTTATTGCGCGTCATTCAGGCTGAACCACAGGAGTTGTTTAAAGGTTTGGTTAGCATTGCACCTTTGCGTAAATGGTGGCGCGTGGTACGCACATAATCACATTACGGTTCAGGAATATTCGTTGCACGACAAGTATGCAATACAACACTCGGAAAAATGACAATTGGGTTATTATCAACAATATTCTTATTCAAACTGTTGTGACCATTCAACTGAGACCCCATGAGAAACCTCACACTTAGGCAAGTTCGCACATTCATTAGCGTGGCGGAGCATTTGCATTTTCATCGTGCCGCGCAGGCGTTGAATCTAACCGCAGCGGCGGTCTCCTTACAAATCAAGCAGTTAGAAGACGATATCGGCATGCCTTTGTTTGAGCGCAAAGGCAAACACATTTCGTTGACCACTGCGGGCGAATATATGCTGGTCTATTCGCAACGTATGATGTCGGTGTTGCGCGAAGCACAGGATGTGTTCTCACGCATTAATCGCATCGAAGGTGGGCGTTTGACCATCGGCTTGGTGGGAACAGCCAAATACTTTGTTCCGCACATTTTGTCGACATTTCGCGCTGAACATCCAAAAATTGATATTTCACTTTTTTTGTCAAACCGCGAAGGGCTGCTCAAAGCCTTGCAAGAGCACAAAGTGGATTTGGCCATCATGGGTTGTCCACCACGTGAATTGACCGCACGCGCCGAGCCATTTGCCTTGCATCCTTTGGTTCTGGTCGCCTCTCCCTCACACCCTTTGGCACAACAAGGCAGATTACCCGTATCAGCATTGGAGGGCGAGGATTTCATCATCCGTGAAATAGGCTCAGGTTGCCGCCGTGCGGTGGAGCAATTTCTCTCGACCCATCCTGTCAACCCACACATCACCATGGAAATCCCCAACAACGAAACCATCAAACAGGCGGTCATAGCAGGCATGGGCATGAGCATTATGTCCTTACACACCATCGGTTTAGAATTGCAAAACAATCTGCTCACCATCGTTGATATGGAGCATCTACCCATCATGCGCACTTGGCATGTGGTGCATTTACAGTCAAAAGTCTTGTCCTTGGCAGCAGAAGCCCTGCGCTATTATTTATTGGAACAAGGCGAAGCCTATTTTGCCAACGATGCGGTGTTTTCCCAGTATAAATTTGCCGAGCATTCAGCACAATTGATTGAAACCGCAAAAGCCGAACTTCATCCACAATAAATTAAATAAAACATCCATTGTCATATTGTGTGTTAACTTTTTCTTAATAACCTCGTAAATATAATTAACTGTCTTTATCACCAAAAAGAGTATTATCAAGTCCGTAGGCATCCATGTGCATCAATAAAGTGTAACTTGTGTAGCATCACAATATGAAGTCATGTGTATCAATTGGCGATAAAATCATGCGTTGCCCACTATTTTTTAGGTCGCTCAATATCCCAATAATCAGATGTTAACTTTCGAGGTGAATTATGGAGACTTTTTACGACGTTATGAAACGACAAGGCATTTCACGCCGTAGTTTCTTAAAGTTTTGTTCGTTAACCACTGCGGCATTGGGGCTAAACCCCAGTTTTGCACCGCGCATCGCACACGCGATGGAAACCAAGCCTCGCATTCCTGTATTGTGGTTACACGGGTTAGAGTGCACCTGCTGCTCAGAATCGTTCATCCGCTCAGCGCATCCTTTGGCAAAAGACGTGGTGCTCTCCATGATTTCTTTGGACTACGATGACACCTTAATGGCATCTGCGGGTCACCAAGCTGAAGCCATTTTGGAAGAAATTATGACCAAATACAAAGGCAACTACATATTAGCGGTCGAAGGCAATCCGCCTTTGAACCAAGACGGTATGAGTTGCATCATCGGTGGCAAACCCTTCCTCGAGCAACTCAAACGTGTGGCGGCCGATGCCAAAGCGGTCGTGTCTTGGGGCTCATGTGCTTCTTGGGGCTGTGTGCAAGCAGCAAAACCCAATCCAACGCAAGCCACGCCTGTGCATAAAGTCATCAGCGGTAAACCCATTATCAAAGTACCCGGATGCCCACCGATTGCCGAGGTCATGACGGGCGTGATTACCTATATGCTCACTTTTGACAAAATTCCTGAACTTGATCGCCAAGGTCGCCCAAAAATGTTCTACAGCCAACGCATTCACGACAAATGCTATCGCCGTCCGCACTTTGATGCAGGTCAGTTTGTGGAAAGTTGGGACGATGCCTCAGCGCGCAAGGGTTTTTGTCTCTATAAAATGGGCTGTAAAGGCCCAACCACCTACAATGCCTGCTCAACCGTGATGTGGAATGAAGGCACGAGTTTCCCCATCAAAGCAGGTCACGGCTGTATCGGTTGCTCCGAAGATGGTTTCTGGGACAAAGGCTCATTCTATGACCGCCTGACCACCATCAACCAATTTGGCATTGAAGGCAATGCCGATAAAATCGGTGGCACGGTGGCGGTAGTGGCAGGTGCGGCAGTGGCGGCGCATGCAGCGGCTTCTATGATTAAACGGGCTGCGCAAACGAAAGAACAACCCCCCCACGATGAACATGCGTCTAAATAACGACTCAAGAATATTGAAGGAGATAACATGGCTACCCCAACTACTATGAGTACTCAAGGATTTAATTTAGACAACAGCGGACGGCGCATCGTCGTCGATCCCGTCACGCGTATTGAAGGACATATGCGTTGCGAAGTCAACGTGGACAGCAACAATATTATTCGCAACGCTGTATCCACAGGCACGATGTGGCGCGGGCTTGAAGTGATTTTGAAAGGACGCGATCCACGCGACGCATGGGCATTCGTTGAGCGTATTTGCGGCGTGTGTACGGGTTGCCACGCTTTGACTTCGGTGCGTGCGGTAGAAGATGCACTTGGCATCAAAATCCCGCCGAACGCGCACCTCATTCGCGAAATCATGGCCAAAACCCTGCAAGTGCATGATCATGCCGTGCATTTTTACCATCTGCACGCTTTGGACTGGGTGGATGTGGTCTCGGCATTATCGGCTGACCCGAAAAAAACCTCGGACTTGCAGCAACTTGTCTCACCTGCACATCCGAATTCATCAGCAGGTTACTTCCGTGACATTCAAAACCGCTTGAAAAAATTCGTTGAATCAGGTCAACTCGGACCGTTTATGAATGGCTACTGGGGCAGTAAGGCTTATATTTTGCCAGCCGAAGCAAATTTGATGGCAGTGACACATTACCTTGAAGCGCTGGATTTACAAAAAGAATGGGTCAAAGTCCATACGATTTTGGGGGGTAAAAATCCACATCCAAACTACCTCGTCGGTGGCGTGCCGTGCGCGATTAACTTGGATGGCGACTTGGCCGCAGGCGCACCGCTGAATATGGAGCGTCTGAATTTCATTCAAGCGCGCATTCAAGAAATGATTACCTTTAACAACAACGTCTATATCCCTGACGTTTTGGCAATCGGGACTTTGTACAAACAAGCCGGCTGGTTACACGGCGGTGGTTTGTCCGCAACCAATGTCGCCGACTATGGCACGTACGAGAAAGTCGCATACGACCATGCAACCCATCAACTGCCGGGTGGTGTGATTTTGAACGGAAACTGGGATGAAATTCACCCCATCGACCCGCGTGATCCAGAGCAAGTTCAAGAATTTGTCACCCACTCTTGGTACAAATACCCCGATGAAACCAAAGGTCTGCACCCTTGGGACGGTATCACTGAGCCGAACTATGAATTGGGCGCAAAAACCAAAGGCTCACGCACCAATATTGAGGAAATTGACGAATCCGCGAAATACTCTTGGATTAAATCGCCTCGCTGGCGTGGCAATGCGGTGGAAGTCGGCCCGTTGTCGCGTTATATCTTGGGCTATGTTCATGCGTCCAAAGGCAATAAATACTGCCAACGTGTCAAAGAGCAAGTCGATTTCTCTGCCATGATGATTAACAAAGGCATTCCAAAAGCATTGGGTATTCCTGAAACAGACTACACCTTGAAACAATTGCTCCCAACCACCATTGGTCGTACTTTGGCGCGTGCCTTAGAAGGTCAGTATTGTGGCGAGATGATGATGGATGACTTTAACGAGTTGGTTGCCAACATCAAAAACGGCGACACCACCACCGCAAACGTCGAAAAATGGGATCCATCAACTTGGCCCAAAGAAGCCAAAGGCGTGGGCACAGTCGCCGCACCACGCGGTATGCTCGGTCACTGGGTCAAAATCAAAGACGGTAAAATCGAGAACTATCAATGCGTGGTTCCGACCACTTGGAACGGCTCACCTCGTGATCCAAAAGGTCAAATCGGCGCGTTTGAAGCCAGTTTGATGAACACACCGATGGTCAACCCTGAGCAACCGTTGGAAATCTTGCGTACATTGCACTCGTTTGACCCATGTTTGGCTTGCTCAACCCACGTGATGAGCGAAGATGGGCAGGAAATGGCGACGGTTAAAGTGCGTTAATCGATGGGTTATTGTGTTGGGCAGAACCAATGTACAGCGCGGGGCGTGCGCAAAACCTTGTGCCTATTTTTTATACTGATTTTTATTGATTTAAATCGAGGAGTTATGATGAAAAAAATGCTTTGGACTTTACCTTTGTTTTTCTTTGCTTCATTGGCACAGGCGCATGTCGGTCACGACCACGTGAGCTTTATGGATGGTTTGGTACACCCTTTTGGTTTTGACCATTTATTAGCGATGGTTGCGGTGGGTTTGTGGTCAGCGCGAATGTTCACAGGGAAATCTCGTTTTATTGCCCCTATGGTGTTTGTCTCTTCTTTGGTTATGGGGGCATCGTTGGCACACTTTACTGGTGGTGAATTTGCCTTGGCAGAGCGACTGATTGCCGCTTCGGTCGTGGCATTTGGCGCATTATTGGTGTTCCCACAGATTTCAAAAGGTTTGGGCTTTGGGCTAATTATTGGCGCAGGTTGGGTACACGGCTGGGCGCACGGTGTTGAGGCGACGGTGGGTGGTGTGTTTGCACTGTACGTGGCTGGTTTTGTTTTGACCACTGCGGTATTGCACATTGCAGGCGTATTGGCTGGCACTCGCTTGTTGGCAGCACGTGTGTGGCTCTGGCGTGCAGTCGGTGTCGCCATAGGTTCATACGGTGCATTGCTTTTAGCGGGTGTGTAAATCAAGCCTGTTTTGCAGTTGATGAAAATTATTAGGAGACTTCTATGAGTACAACTACTGAAGTAACCCCCACCATGGTGATGACGGAGCAGCAATTGCGTCAAGAAAACACCACTGGCATGGGCGAGCATGAAGTCCAATCTGGTTTTACCACCCACGCAGTGTATGTGTATCAATGGCCCGTGCGCGTTTGGCACTGGCTCAATGCACTGTCCGTGTTTGTGTTAATCATTTCGGGCTATTTTATCGGTTCGCCTTTGCCCACGATATCGGGCGAAGCACACAACAATTTTTTAATGGGTTATATCCGCTTTGCGCATTTCACGGCGGGCTTGATTATGGCAGTTGGCTTCGCGGTGCGCATTTACACCGCCTTCACGGGCAACCACCATGCCAAAGAAATGTTCACCATTCCACTGCGTCGCAAAGCATTTTGGAATGAAGTGAATTTTATGTTCAAATGGTACACGTTCCAAGTGCCTCGTCCTCATCGTTATGTTGGGCACAATCCTTTATCCCGTATTGCTATGGTACTTTTTGCAATTCTTTCAGTATTTATGATTTGTTCTGGTTTGGCAATGTATGGCGAAGGCACCTTACCAGGTTCTTGGGCGAACGTTTTGTTCACATCTTGGATGATACCGTTGTTTGGTAATAATTCACAAAACTTGCACACCTATCATCATTTGGGTATGTGGTTTACAGTAACCTTCATCACTATCCACGTGTATGCTGCTATTCGCGAAGATATTTTAGGTCGTCAGAGCATTATCAGCACGATGATTTCAGGCTATCGTTTCTTCCGTGAACCCAAAGTCTCACCAAGGGGTGAAAAAGGCTTGTTTTGATATTTTGAAAAAGAGTTGCGCCATGACTGATAATAAAATCATCGTAATGGGTATAGGCAATGTACTATGGGCGGACGAAGGCTTTGGCGTGCGTTGCGTCGAGGCTTTGCGCGCCCACCAGTACACGCCTGAAATTGAATTGGTGGATGGTGGCACACAGGGCTTGTATTTATTGGGCTATGTTCAAAGCGCGACCCACCTGTTGATACTTGATGCGATTGATTATGGCTTAGAACCAGGCACCATTAAAGTGATTGAAAACGATGATGTCCCCCGCTTTATGGGTGCGAAAAAAATGAGTTTGCACCAAACGGGTTTTCAGGAGGTTTTGCAGGTGTCATTTCTCACTGGCAAATACCCAGAGCAATTGGTACTCATCGGTTGCCAACCCGAAA
Source organism: Burkholderiaceae bacterium (assembly GCA_018261955.1). Taxonomy (GTDB): domain Bacteria; phylum Pseudomonadota; class Gammaproteobacteria; order Burkholderiales; family Burkholderiaceae; genus CTSOIL-112. The sequence continues at coordinate 112,562 of JAGTRK010000005.1, read as the reverse complement.
TGCTTGAGGACTATGGCGGCAGTTTGACCGAATGCGTTAAATCCGCCATGCCACAGGCTTTGGAACTGGCACTTGCGCGACTGCGTGAATGGGGCGTGGATGTGACCTTGTATGAGAAAGTCGAAGCCGTGGCAGGCGATGATGAGCAAACCATTATGTCGATACAGTCGTATGAACAAGGTCGTCCGAAAGCCGATGAAGCCTGTCGTGTGGGCGATGACCGATTTTTAAACATACGCCATCAGCGCGTTGAACCCGTCTAAGGAATTAAGGAGAGAGTAACATGTGCTTTGGTATTCCCATGCAGGTACAACGCGTTGAAGAGGGTTTCGCTTGGGTGCGCGACGATGCCCTCCCCGATGCGCACCTTGAAGTCAACTTCAAACGTGTTGAAACCCAACTCATCACAGCACCAAAAATTGGTGATTGGTTGCTAATATTCATCGACAGTGCGCGAGAAATCATTTCACCTGAGCGTGCGCAAGAAGTGAAACTAACCCATGAATTATTGGCGCAAGCGATGGCAGGCGCGACCGAAGTTGATGATGCCGTCAATTTCGTTCTGCCCTCGCAAATGCGTCCTGAAGAACTCACACAATTGGTCGGCAACACGACGAAACATTGACCACCCTACCCAAAAAAGCAGAAAGGCACACCATGCAAGCGACCATCACCGAAACTGCTTTACAGGAACTGACCATCGGTTCTGCCGAAGCATTCGCCATCCCCGTTGCACCCACGGTTCATCCCTTGTTCACACGCTTGGTTGATGAATGCGGTGCGCAATGGGTGGATTTAGATAACATTGATGCCTACCTTGCCGAGCGCGACGATGTGGTCACTGCTTTGGTCATCGCGGGCGACCCTGTGCGCTTTCCTGAAGGCTTGGATGTGGCGGTGGTACTGCCCGAATTGCACGCACTGTTTCCCACCCAATCGCGCATGGCGATTGCCACGAGCCGTGACGAGGATGCGATTGCCAAACGTTTTGCCGCCACTTCACGTCCCAGTTTGGTGATGTTGCGTGGTACACAGTACATCAATACCATTATTGGGATATTGGACTGGGACGACTATGTGGCACGATTTGGCGAGGCACTGAGTGCGCCAACACAACGCGTACCGATTGCGATTACGAATCTATCCAGTGGTTCTTCCTGCGCCTAATTTGATAACCACAATAATATTGGAGACACCATGTCTGACAGCGAAAAAAAGACCCACGCCCCCTTCCCGATTCCTGTGGTTTCCGCCTTGGTTGGCGCGGGTTCACAGCCCGATGATGGCTTGGACTATATGACCATGCCCAAGGAAATGGAAACGTTTCACGCACCCATTTTGCCTGAACCTGAGGCATTGCAATCGCATCCAAACGCCTCAAAAACCTTGAAGGCATTGTTGGAACTACTGAGTAAGAAAAATGCGGGGGAAGCCATCTCGCCCTTAACCCTATTGCACTTGGCTGAGGATGATTTAAATCTCATCAACCAAGTGCTCGGCGAAGGTGAAGTATCAATCACCATCGCGGGCACACCTGAGGTCAAGATTCAAGAAACCGTGTTTGTCGGCGTGTGGCGCGTGGTCGCGATTGCCGATAATGTCAAAGTGTATGACGCGCTTGAAGTCTCTACCGCGCCCAATGTCGTGGTACAAACCGCTGACCAAGATGCGCAAACCGAATACCATCCCGTGCCGCTGCCCGATGAGTTGGTCAACGTGCCGTTCATTGTCGAAGAAATTCGCACCGCGAGCCAAGACTACAAAACCACGGCAGAATTACACAATGTCAATCTGACGTTGTTGCCTTTGACCGAGGTCGATATTGCTTTTATTGACAATCAAATCGGCACAGGTCGCATCGTGATTCTATCGCGCGGCTATGGCAACTGCCGCATTGTCAACACCTGCACGGCACATACTTGGCGATTGGTGTTTTATAATTCGCAAGACAAAGTGATTTTGAACAGCGTGGAAATCTCACGCATTCCCGAAGTCGCTTGCGCCGCACCTGAGGATTTTATCGACTCAGAAGAGCGTTTACGAGAAGTGTTGGCGTGGTTAGTGGAAAGTGCGTAATCCATTTGCTTTTTTGTCCTCAAAAACATTCAAGCATAAAACTGATAACGACAAAAAACCGTAGTCATTGCGGGCTTGACCCGCAACTTCCCTATTTAGAAATGCCGCGTCAAGCACAGCATAACCACCCAATCCATATTGAAACGACTAAAAACACCATGAGCAATTCCACACACAACGGTTTCGAAGGCAGTTTTTTGGGCGACGCATCTCGAATAGACAACCATACAAAAATGGAATGTAAAATTTGTTGGTATGTGTACGACCCTGCCCAAGGCGATGCGCAGTGGCAAATCCCAGCGGGTACGCCGTTTTCTGCACTACCGGCGCATTGGCGTTGTCCGAATTGCGATGGCGACTCGGAACAGTTTATGGTGTTGATTGACTGAATCAACCATTCAAATAGCACTCAAAATGACCCATACCCTGCACCCACGCATCACCACACTGCTCACGCGATTCAATGAAATCGCGCAGACCAGTATGCGTGATATGCCGCTGTCACAACCCAACATACAAGTTGAAACAGTGAATTTTGAATGGGTGCAGGATGATGCAGCGTTGCAAGGCATACTCATCACACCGTGGGCAATGAATTTATTGCGCATCCCTGCCTCGTTTCAGGCACAAACCGAGTGGGTGGGTGCAAAACACATGCACCACATCGGCGATGCTGAATTCACTTTTTACAGTGCATTTGACGAAGTGATTGGCGCGTATGAGATGTGCTCTTTGGAGTCGCCCTTGAGTTGCGACACCCAAGAATCGGCGCGTGAAATTGCCCAAGCAGTATTGCGACAACTGCATGAAAAACAAACCACTGCACCCGAATCACTCGCGCGCCGTGGTTTTTTGACAGGCAAACGCGCATGAACACCATAACCGAACTGGCAGGCGCGTACAGCATTCACCCACATCAAACCCCTGCCATCAGCGGTGCGCGCCCGATATTGACGCATCACGCGCTCCATCAATTGTTGAGTCGACAGCCATTGAGTCAAGTACCACACACCATATCGGCGATTTTCACGCTGTGTGGCAATGCGCACGCCACAGTGAGCCAGTTGGCAATGGACACACTCTCACAAGCGATGGCCGCGCCCACACCCACTCTGACCGATGCGCAAAAACAGCAGTTGCGTCTGAGCACCTTGCACGAGCACATCCAACAAGTCTACCTGACATGGATGGATAAAAACGATGCGTACACTCAGCAAGCGTGGATGAATTATTTACAACAGCGTTCCACCCAACTTGAAGCCCATCTAAAAACATGGTTTTCACAACACGTTTTGGGACAAGACCTCACCGAATGGTGGCACACTTGGCGCACCGACGGCACAGCCGCGTTGAGCCACTGGACGCAGACCAGTCCCAGCGCATGTGCAAAAAACGCGCGGGCGCATTTATACCTAACCCAGTGGGCGCATGGCGGTGACACATTCATTCCCAACACAAGCAACCTGCGAGTCATTCATCAACACTGGCAAGACGAATCTGAGTTCGCCCTACGCCCCCATATCAACGACACACCTTTGGAATCAGGCGTGTGGTCACGCACGCACATCGCGCATCCGATGATGGATAATGCGTGGACGCGTATGATGGCGCGATTGGTTGATGCTGTTGAACTGCTGATGGACACGGACGCGAATTATTTGGTCACAGGTTGCACGCGCATCACAGAGCACACCGCCCTCGCATGGACAGAAATGGCGCGTGGTGTGCTCATCCACATTGTTGAATTAAATCCAACAAAAACCGCCATCGCACAGTACAGCGTCATCGCCCCGACCGAGTGGAATCTGCATCCACAAGGACGATTGGCACAGACCTTGAGCGAAGAGGTTGATGATAATATGGCACACATTAAAGCATTGGTCAGCGCGTTTGATCCGTGTGTTGCATTTAAAATAGAGGGTACGGCATCATGCACGAAATGAGTTTGGCGCAAGGCATTTTGGATTTGGTCGAGCAATCGGCACAACGCGAGCAATTCACGCGCGTACAAGAATTGCGTTTAGAAGTCGGCGCACTGGCAGGTGTAGAAATTTCCGCCCTGCAATTTGCGCTTGACACCATGAGCCAATCGGGTATTTTGCACGGCGCGCAGATTGTGATTGATACACCCCCTGCGCAGGCGTGGTGTATGCAATGCAGCCAAACCGTTGAGATTACCGAACGCGGACAAGCCTGTCCAAAATGCAATGGCTACCAAATTCAAGCGACCACGGGCACGGAGTTGCGCGTGGTGGATATGGTGGTGATTGATTAAAAAATTTAGCATTATTTCCGCATGGAGTTGATGCTGGTTGCAAATGAAAAGTTAGGAGAAAAATATGTGTACCGTCTGCGGCTGTGGCAACGCCACCATGGAACATCAAGAACACATCAAAGCCAACCCAATGGGCGATTTGCACTTTGGGCAAGGCATCGCTGGTGTGAGTTTGCCAAACGTGTCCCAAGCACGCACGATTAAATTGGAGCAAGACGTACTCGGTGCGAACAACGAAATCGCACAACGCAACCGCGCGCATTTTGACTCACATAGCGTGCGTGCATTTAACCTCGTGTCCAGCCCAGGCTCGGGCAAAACCACCCTGCTGTGCGCGACCATCGAAGCATTAAAAACCCGTCATCCTAAAACACAAGTTGCTGTCATCGAAGGCGACCAACAAACCTCCAACGATGCCGACCGCATCCGTGCCACGGGCGCACCTGCGATACAGGTCAACACGGGCAAGGGCTGTCATTTGGACGCAATGATGATTGAGCGCGCGTTCAACGCATTGTCCATACACGACCACAGCCACGGTGAAGGTCACAATCATACGCACGCACACCTACACGCGCCAGCAAGCACCGCCAACTTGGCAAGCATGACCTTTAGCCCAGTTCACAAAGACCATGCCGACCACAGAACAGCGAATGCCAGCACAATTTTATTCATCGAAAACGTCGGCAACCTTGTCTGCCCAGCGATGTGGGATTTGGGCGAAAGGGCCAAAGTTGCCATACTGTCGGTCACCGAAGGCGAGGACAAACCGCTCAAATACCCCGATATGTTCGCCGCCGCCAGTGTTATGGTGTTAAACAAAATTGATTTACTGCCCTACCTGAATTTCGATCTGGATAAATGCATAGCATTCGCCAAACGCGTCAATCCAACCATCGACATCATCCAAGTGTCCGCGACTTCAGGCGCGGGAATGGATGAGTGGTTGGCTTGGTTGCAAAAATCATAAATCGCATCTGCAGTACACCGAATCATTACAGGAGCACAGAATGTGTTTAGCCCTACCCGCCAAAATCGTCGCCATCCACAGCCCTACCCAAGCCACCATAGACTTGGGCGGGATTAAAAAAGATATTTCCATTGAACTTGTGCCCGATGTCAAACTCAATGACTACGTGGTGGTGCACGTCGGCTATGCGATTGGTTTGATTGAACCAGAGGAAGCCGAGCGCACGCTTCAATTATTTGGCGAACTGGGACAAATAGAAGGTGCTCAAACATGAAATACATCGACGAATACCGCGATCCAGCCGCGGCAAAAGCCATCAGCGCGCGCATCCATGCTGAAGTTGACCCTGCGCGCGAGTACAAGCTGATGGAGTTTTGCGGTGGACACACACACGCAATTGCGCGTTATGGCGTAACCGAGTTATTACCACCCAACGTGAAAATGATACACGGGCCTGGTTGCCCCGTATGCGTGTTGCCCATCGGACGCATTGACCAAGCGATTGAACTCGCACTCAAACACAATGTCATCCTCTGCACCTATGGCGACACCATGCGTGTGCCTGCCAGCGATGGACTATCGCTCATCAAAGCCAAAGCGCGTGGTGCGGACGTGCGCATGGTCTATTCGGCCAGCGATGCGTTGCAATTGGCGCGCGACAACCCTGAGCGCGAAGTGGTATTTTTCGCCATCGGCTTTGAAACCACCACACCGCCAACTGCGATGGTGGCGCAGGCGGCTTTGCGCGAAGGCATCAGCAATTTTTCCATACTGTGCTGTCATGTGCTCACACCACCCGCGATTGCCTATATCTTGGACTCCGCACCCAAGGGCGAAGCGGTGACGCTTGAAGGCTTTGTCGGTCCTGCGCACGTCTCCATCATCATCGGCTCGGACGCGTATGCGCCATTTGCCAAAAACTATCAAAAGCCCGTGGTCATCGCAGGATTTGAACCTTTGGACGTACTGCAAGCCATTCTCATGCTGGTGCGTCAAGTCAACGAAGGACGGCACGAGGTCGAAAATGAATTCATCCGCGCGGTCAACCCGACGGGCAATGCCGCCGCCATTGATGCCATGGCAGATGTGTTCGAACTGCGTGAAACCTTTGAATGGCGCGGTTTGGGTGAAATGCCGAAATCGGCTTTGAGATTAAACAAAAAATACCGCGCCTTGGATGCCGAACTCAAATTCTCGCCCAACTACCAATCCGTACCAGACCACAAACAATGCGAATGCGCCGCCATACTGCGCGGGGTCAAAACCCCAATCGATTGCAAACTGTTTGGCAATGTCTGCACCCCAGAATCCCCCACTGGTGCGTGTATGGTATCAAGTGAAGGCGCGTGCGCCGCGCATTACTCGTATGGGCGGTTTAGAGATATCGCTATTGCAAAAGGATAAACCAATATGGTCAAAAAAAACTACATCCGCCCATTGGATTTAAACAACGGTCGTGTGGACATGAACCACGGCGCGGGTGGGCGCGCATCCAAACAACTCATCGACGAGATTTTTGCCAAAGCCTTTGACAATGAATATTTACGCCAAGGCGATGACGGCGCACGTTTGCCTGCATTACCAGCGGGTAGCGAATGGGTAATGAGCACCGATGGACACGTGGTGCAACCGCTGTTTTTCCCAGGTTCTGACATCGGCAAACTCGCGGTACATGGCACCATCAATGACGTTGCCATGATGGGTGCGACACCGCTGTACCTCACCTGTAGTTTCATTATCGAAGAAGGCTTGGCACTGTCCACGTTGAAAACCATCGTCGAATCGATGGGGCAAGCCGCGCGCGATGCAGGTGTGTCCATCGTTTCGGGCGACACCAAAGTGGTCGAGCAAGGTAAAGGCGATGGCGTATTCATCAGCACCACAGGTGTCGGCATTGCCTCCACCAAACACACAATCAGTGGCACAAATGCACGCATTGGCGACGTGGTACTGCTCTCAGGCTCAATTGCCGATCATGGCGTGGCGGTGCTCGCGCAACGCGAATCGCTACAGTTTGACAGCCAAATCGAATCCGACAGCGCGGCATTGCACACGCTCACCGCCGCGTTGTTGGACGCATTGCCAGCAGGTACACTCAAAACCCTGCGCGACCCCACCCGTGGCGGGCTTGCGACCACGCTCAACGAAATCGCCGTACAGTCGCAAGTCGGTATCGAGTTAATGGAGTCAAGCATTCCACTCAAACCGCAGACCGAAGCCGCGTGTGAATTGCTCGGACTTGACCCGCTCTACATCGCCAACGAGGGCAAACTCATTGCCATCGTGTCGCCCGAGTATGCCCAAACCGCCCTTTCGACCTTGCGCGCTCACCCATTGGGCGAGATGGCAAGCATCATTGGCACGGTTGTGGCGGACGAGCATTGCTTTGTGCAAATGCAAACCCGCTTAGGCGGACGGCGTGTGGTGGATTGGTTGACGGGTGAACCGCTGCCAAGAATTTGTTGAAACGGCTGGCATTTTTATGGCATCTGACGCGTTCGCGCCACCATCACCTGCCCCAAAGAAATCCCGCCATCATTGCTCGGCACATTTTTATGTGCGTAAGCAGTCATGCCTGCTTGACGCAGGGCAATTAGGGTGTTGACGCAGAGAAATTCATTGAGAAATACACCGCCTGAGAGCACAACTTGATTGAGTGGATGATGGGCGTGTAGGTCTTGGCACACACGCACCACCATCTGCACCACGCCTGAATGGAATTTTCGGCTGATGGTGGCGATGGGAATATGCGCTTGAATATCATTGATAATTGCACGGATAACAGGCGCATAGTCAATGACGGTGGGGGCATGGGCAGATAAATCAAAGCCAAATTCGTACCCAGCAACCATGGTCAAATCACGCTGTAACAAACCCTCCAACTCAATTGGTCCTTGCGCCTCGTACTCTGCGTGGGTGCAAATACCAAGCAATGCCGCCACACCATCAAATAAACGTCCCATGCTGGATGCGAGGAATGTCTTGAGTTGTTTGTCCATCATGTGCGCAAACACGTTGCGTTGGGTCGCACTCAGTGTACACAGGCTGGCAATGCTGTCACAATGCTGCGCAAGATTTGCACTGTCTGAATTTTTGACCAAAGCAAACGCCGTGCGCACAGGTTCATATACGGCAGCATCCCCGCCACTCAAAGGGATGTGGCGCAAATACGCGACCCGAGTCACCTGCGCATAGTCACCGTAGAGAAACTCTCCACCCCAAATTGTGCCATCCGCACCAAAGCCCGCACCATCAAAAATCACGCCAAGGGTTTTGCCCGATGATTTACTCAAACCATTGTCCGCCATGCACGCTGCCATGTGCGCATGGTGGTGTTGAACCTGTTGCATGTGGGTACTGCTGACGAACGGACTGTATTCAATGGCATTAAACGAGGGGTGCATATCGCCAACAGTGATGCGCGGTTGCAATTGATATAAATTTGCCAAATGCTCAGCAATCAGTTGGTGTGATGCCCTTGTGTCGTGGTTTTTCAAGTCACCAATGTGTTGGCTGATGTAGACGCGATTTTGTTTAGACAGTGCAATCGTGGTTTTGAGTTCTGCACCGAGGGCGATGATTTGGCTGGATGCGTCGGTCTGAGGACACAGCCCAATATCAATTGGATAGGGTGCATACCCTCGTGCTTTGCGTATATAAGTAATCAGAGGCTCGGGTAAATTTGCGTGCTCCGTGACGCGAATAACCGAGTCATCAATGCGCATGTGGATATCGCGGTCATTCGCTAAAATCACGTCCGCCACATCGAACAATCGCGCTATCGCGCCCTCGTTGGTAAATTCAATCGGCTGTCCCGACACATTGCCACTGGTCATCACCAATACATCCAGTTTGTCCAACAGCAAATAATGCAAAGGCGCGGATGGCAACATCATGCCAATGGATGGGTTGTGCGGCGCGAGTATGTCCGATCCCTTTTGCTCAGAACGTTTTTTCAACAACACAATCGGACGTGCTGGCGACTCTAAATATCCACGCTCCAACTCACTCAACTGCGCCCATTGTTTAACTGTTTCAACATCACGCGCCATTACCGCAAAAGGCTTGGCATCGCGCCGTTTGCGTGCACGCAGTCGCGCCACTGCTGCTCCATCGCGCGCATTGACCGCAAGATGAAATCCACCAATACTTTTTACCGCGACAATTTGCCCATTGTTCAGCGCAGCGTTGGCTTGCGTCAATGCGTCCGTGCCGTACACCCGCGCGCCATCCCGAGCAATCAGTTCAAGTCTGGGGCCACACTTTGGGCAGGCAATGGGTTGAGCATGGTAACGACGCGACAGTGGATTTTGGTATTCTGTCAAACAGTCTGAGCACATCGCAAACGCATCCATCGTCGTACTCGCACGATCGTAGGGCAGGCTTTTGATGATGGAGAATCGCGGGCCGCAATGGGTACAGTTGATAAATGGGTATTGATAACGTCTATCTGCGGGATTACGCATTTCGCGCAGACAATCGGCGCACACATGGCTGTCGGTCGCCACAACCACGGAAGGATCGCCACCGACTTGCGAATGGCGAATGGTAAATGCGCTGTGCAACGGGTGTGCAACGCCCTGTGCATAAATGTGAATCTCATGAATCTGCGACAAAGGTGGTGCACTGGTTTTGATTTGCACAATAAAATCATGCAACGTCGACTCCTGCGCATCGAGTTCAATCAGCACCCCATCCGCATCATTGAGTACCCAGCCGTTCAAAGAAAACTGTTGTGCAAGCGCATAGACAAACGGGCGAAAGCCCACGCCTTGCACCACACCTGTGACTCGAATTTGCCAGCGTTGCAGATACATTGTCAATTGAGTTTCCTCAGTACAAAAAATCGACTGTGTCACAGTTTGCAATCTCAAACAAACCAAACCGACGGGGTGTACACATCAAACATAAAACCGAGATTACGGCTCAGGCGTATCGGTGTCCAGATTGCCTTTACTCAACTCATTTCGTGCCAAGCGTGCCAGCGATTGATATTTTTCGCGAAACGCTTCTAATTGCACATCGTCGAGTTCCTCTAAATCGAGCAAAGCATTGTGCGCGCCTTGGTGCGCACGTATGAGTTCGTCCAATTTAATTTGTATCGCCTCGGTATCGCGATTCTGGGTGTTTTGAATTAAAAACACCATCAAAAAAGTGATAATCGTCGTGCCCGTATTGATGACCAATTGCCACGTGTCACTAAAGTGAAAAACAGGTCCCGTAATAATCCACAACACAATCACGCCAACCGCAACGGAAAACACGGGTGGACGTCCGCAAAAACGCGAGGTGGCTTTTGCAAATCGCGCGTACCAAGACATTTTGTCTATCTTAGACATCATCAACTCCCGATAATGATAGCCAAATCAAAGCGATGGGGTGCGCATCAAAGTGGATTTGCCAAACAAACTATCCACCAAATCCACTGCCAACAGCGCGGTTTGATTTTTTAAATCAAACGCTGGGTTCAATTCCATAATATCCAGCGAAGCCAAGCGACCTGTATCGGCAATCATTTCCATGCACAACTGCGCCTCGCGATACGTCGGTCCACCCGCAACCGTCGTGCCCACCCCCGGCGCAATGGTGGGGTCAAGAAAATCCACATCAAAACTGACGTGCAAATGGGTGTTTTCAGTCATGCCAAACAAAGCCTGCTCCATCGTTGCGCGCATGCCCTCTTCATCGATATAACGCATGTCAAAAACTTCTAAGCCTGCTTGATGCACCAAACGTTTTTCGCCTGCATCCACACTGCGAATGCCAATTTGACGCACCACATCCGCTGAAATCGCGGGCGTGTGTCCGCCAATCTGCGTGAGGATTTCAGGGCCAATACCACTCAATACCGCCACAGGCATACCGTGGATATTGCCTGTTGGCGTGAGTTCATTGGTATTAAAATCTGCATGCGCATCCAACCACAATACGCGCAAATCTTTGCCCGTCTCACGACAATAGCGCGCCGCCGCGCTGATTGAACCGATGCCCAAACAATGATCGCCCCCCAAAGTAATGGGTAAACGGTTATTTTTCAAAACCTCGTAATACGCATCGTGCAAGGTTTGATTCCACGCGCACACTTCATTGAGGTGTCGATAACCACCGACAGGGGGTAGCCACGGATTTGCAGGACCAACAAGGTTGCCTGAATCAATGACCTCCAACTGATGCGCGCGCAACATTTCGATAATCCCCGCAACGCGCAGGGCTTCAGGCCCCATCGATGCGCCGCGTGCGCCCGCACCGATATCGGTGGGCACACCGATGAGTTGTATGGTTTTATGTGTGTTCATATCAATGTTCGCTTTATAATTTTTGAGATTTTAATTTATCGATAAGTCCTTGCACCGCAATCGCCCGATGACTGATGGCGTTTTTTTGTGCTTTATCCATTTGCGCTGCGGTCATATTTAACTCGGGTACAAAAAAATACGGGTCATAGCCAAAGCCATTTTCACCCTGCGGTGCATCCACAATTTGCCCCCACCATTGGCCATCACAAATCATCGGCTGTGGGTCATCGGCATGGCGCACCAGTACCAGCACACAATAATAATAAGCACTTTTGTCCGCCACTGCGCGCAAATTTTGTATCAATTGCAGATTGTTTTGCGTGTCTTGATTCAAATCGGGGTTTAAGGTTGGCGTGAATAATGACGCATAGCGCGCCGAAAACACCCCTGGTGCGCCACTCAGCGCAGGCACGCAGACACCCGAATCATCCGCCAATGCGGGCAAGCCCGTATGACGCGCCGTATGACGGGCTTTGTGCAAAGCATTTTCAACAAAGGTGTGAAATGGCTCATCGCAATCGGGTACGTCGAATGCGGATTGCGCCTGCACTTCGATGGAGAGCGGTGCAAGCAAACGTTCAAATTCAGTCAATTTGCCAACATTGTTTGATGCCAAAACTATTTTTGCAATCATTTCTATACCCACACAATATTAAAAAGGTGGGCTATGCCCACCTTAAATGTTTTAAACCGAATGGTCGTTGTTTGGGTCTTCTTCAGGCCAATCGCGAATGTAGGCTTTGAGCATTTCGTTTTCTAATTTTTGCGCCTGTATCATCGATTTTGCCACATCAAACAACGAGAGCACTCCCATCAACAAATCACCATCCATCACAGGCACATAACGCGTGTGCGTATCAAGCATCTGCTGACGCATCTCAAACACATTCATTTCAGGCGCAAGCACCAACGGATTGCGCGCATACGCCACTTCGACTTTTTGGTCAGCCACCTTACCGCCATTGCGGTGAATCGCGCCCAAAATCTCGCGGAACGTCAACATGCCCACCAACTTGCCTTTTTCCAAGACCACCAACGAGCCGATGTCCAACTCAACCATTTTTGCAATGGCCTCGTACAAAAAATCATCAGGGGAAGAGGTATAAAGCGTATTACCCTTGATGTTTAAGATTTCAGAAACTTTCATTGGGTTCTCCAAAAAGAATTTTTTCAATTGTAACCATAAGTTCACGAACTTGCACTAAAAAGTTCACTCAAACGCACATCATGCGCAGGCGTATTCTGCAATTGTGCTAAGTATTTCGCCCACGGTAAATTATGCTGCATCGCTTGGTCGGAATAATAGCGCGTATCAAACACAAACGCATCGTACACATCCGCCAAACTCACCTCATCCGTATCAGCAATTAGAGCCCAACCGTAACCACCATCGGCGCGTTGAACTTTTGCAATCCAATTAAATTTTTGCAAATGTTCAATGATAAAGCCCAACTCCTCGCTGTTCATCTTCATTTTTGCTTGCAACGCATCCCAAGCCATCATGCGCGCTGGGGATTTTCGCATCAAATACAATTGATACAGCACCATCAAGGCTTCGGACAAACGATAACCCACACGGGTTTCTTTGCGCCAACGCTCGTATTTAAGTATGGGCAAATTCGCGGTAATGCCTGCACCGAACAACACGCCCCACCAAAACACATACAACCACAAGAAAAACGCAGGGATAATACTAAATGCGCCATACAGCACCGCATAACCCGAAAACGATTTAAACACCGCCGAAAAGGAATGGGTGAGGATTGAGAAAATAATCGCCGCAATCGCACCGCCTACCAACGCATCATTCCAATGCACCCGACGATTGGGGACAAACACATACAGCGCGGCAAATGTCACGGTTGACAAAATAAATGGTAGAACCACACCCAAAAAAGAGCTTAAAAACACAAAGGCTTTCAGACTGTGTACCAACCAATTGATCAATAACAAAGCCCCACCAAATACAAAAGGGCCCAAGGTTAAAACCGCCCAATAAATCGCGACATTCGCACGGAACGAGACACGTTTTTTAACTTGCCAAATATCATCAAACGCGCGGTCAATAATTGCCATTGTAGTCAAAGACGAAAAAATCAAAAACGCGCCACCAATCAAAGACAGCCCCGCACTGCGTTGTGTAAAAATCGTGATTTGTTGCATCACCGTTTTACTCATCTTTGCGGGCATCAGATTCTCAGTCATAAAATCCTGAATCTCTTTTTGAAACCCCTGAAACTGTGGCAATACGGTCAAAATAGACAACACAATCACCAACAACGGCACCATCGACAGCACCGTGGTATAACTCAGACTACCTGCCACTTGCGGCAAACGCAAAGCCACCATCCGATGCCACAGAAAAACGATGGCCGCGCGAACGGTTTTTAAAAATTGAAATAACTGGTATATGGTTTTTTGCATGATGAATCAACTAAAACGCACCAAAATGGGCGACCCCGCTATAATAACGCATCTACGCGCACAATACGCATCTGAACAACTGAATATTGAGATTAATGAATACACACGCCACGTCCAAACTCGCTAAAATCTGCGCCCTCACCGTCATCGCCCTCATCCTGCTGTGCGTGGTTTGGGAAAGCATCGGTGCGCCGATACATCCATTGAGCGAGGGTTTTCCGTGGTTGGCTATTAAAGGCGTATTGCTCCTACCTTTGGTGCCACGCTTGTGGCGCGTGGAGCGACGCGCCTTTCAAATTTTAACTTTATTGATATTGCTGTATTTCACCGAAGGCTGCGTGCGTGCTTTTTCCGATATCAACTTTGCCAGCCGTGCGTATGCGTGGGGCGAAATCGTGCTCTCGCTCATTATATTTGTATGGGCGAACAAAGTCGCCCGCGCCCTGCGCACTGCCAATGCCGTGGCACGCGAACGCAAACCACGCCCGAAAGGCTGGACGCAATTGGGCATGTATCTATACGCGATTTTATTGGTGTTGGTCGGCATGTCGTTTGTTTACACCCCTGACGGCACGGAGTCAACCGTTTTTCATCAAATCGTTTGGCTCATTCGTATCGGGTTTGTTGTCTTTAATCTTGTACTGGTGGTGCGACTGATTCAAAATGGGCGAGCGAAAGCCGCGCAAGACCAACATTCATATATCAAATGAGTACATTCACTCCATTCTTGACCGCTCTACGCGCCCTTATCGGCGCACCCTATGTGCGCATGGGCGCAGATGCGACTGGGTTTCACACCGATGAGCGCAATCGTTACCACCACGCGCCTTTGGCGGTGGTGTTGCCTGATTCTGTGGCACAGATCAGTACGATTGTGCAACTGTGCGGCAAGCATGGCGTTGCCATCATCGCTCAGGGCGGCAACACGGGTCTGGTCGGTGGATGCGCGGTTTTAGAAAACACCCCCAGCATCATCCTGAATCTCAACCGATTGAGCCAAATTATCAGCATCGATGCGCTCAATCAAACCATGACCGTACAAGCAGGCGCGACACTGGCGCAGGTGCAAGCGGCAGCGCGCGCGCAAAATTTATTGTTTCCCTTGTCTTTGGCATCTGAGGACTCTGCGACCATCGGCGGCAACCTCGCCACCAACGCAGGTGGTACGCAAGTTTTGTGTTATGGCACTATGCGCGATTTATGTTTGGGATTGGAAGTGGTTTTGGCCGATGGACAGGTTCTCTCCGCGCTCAATACCTTGCGCAAAAACAATACGGGTTACGATTTAAAACATTTGTTTATCGGCGCAGAAGGCACACTCGGCATCATCACGCAAGCGGTGCTTAAACTGTATCCGATGCCTGCGACACGCCAAGTCGCGCTCATCGCCTGCAATGATTTGCACTCTATTTTGACTGCGTTTACCACATTGCGCCAAAACTTAGACGCGCGCTTGACCGCGTTTGAAATGATTGCGCCGTATGCGTTGAGTTTGGTCTGCAGCCATTTAAATTGCGTTCATCCGTGGCAATCGGCACCGATGTACACTGCTTTAATTGAAATCTCGCAGCCCACACTCGCCGCAGATGAAACCCTGCACACGACTTTGGTAGATTTGATGGCAACGCAGACCGTGCAAAACACCCTCATCGCTGAAAACCTATCGCAAGCCGAGCAATTTTGGCGCATGCGCGAGCAGATTTCGGCAGCACAAAAAGCCCAAGGTAAAAATATCAAACACGATGTCAGCGTGCCGATTTCTGCGATTGCTCAGTTCATCGAGCAAACCAATGTGGCATTGGCACAAAAATACCACGGCATTCAAACCGTGGTGTTCGGACACATGGGCGACGGCAATGTGCATTACAACGTCAGCATGGGCACAGCGTTTGCCAACGCTGATGCACTCATGGCACACGAATCGACCATCAATCAAATCGTGTATGAACACGTCCAAGCATTCAACGGCAGTATTTCCGCCGAGCATGGCATTGGTTTGCTCAAGCGCGACCTCATGCCGACCATCAAGTCAAAGGTTGAACTGAAAACCATGCACGCCATCAAAAAAACCTTGGATCCAAACAACCTCATGAACCCGCATAAAATTTTTAACAACAATTAAACGAAATTAAGCACAAATTAACGCCAATTATTTTTTCGCCCTCTCAAACTTGACAAAAAAAGTGCATTTCCATCCGCAGTTGTTAATAATGCGCCGATGGATACCTCACACCTACCCAACCCCATTTACACACTGGAACAGCAGTGGCAAGAGCGTTTAGACCAGCGCGAACAAGCACAGCAAAAACGCCGCTTGCGCACGCCCTTGGCGATTGACTTTGTCTCCAATGATTACTTGGGCTGGGCGCGCTCGAGCCCGCCCATCCACCGCAGCGACAATGTATTTTTTATACTGGCACAACAGTTTGGTGATGCACATGGCGCGACAGGCTCGCGTTTATTGTCTGGACAATCCAACACCATCAGCGCGCTTGAATCAGCCATTGCACAATTTCATCAAACTGAAGCCGCCTTGATATTTAATTCGGGGTTTGATGCAAACTTGGGCGTACTCGCGTCGATTGGAGATCGACACACGGTTTTTTTACACGATGAATTGTGTCACGCCAGTTTAATCGACGGTATGCGTCTGTCCATGAGCCGTGCAATTTATAAATTTCAGCACAACAATTGCGCACATTTGGCTCAATTACTTGAGCAATTTTCTGGCAAAAACACCGTCATCGTTTTGGAATCGGTGTATTCAATGGACGGTGATATCGCGCCATTGGCAGATATCGTGACATTGGCTCAGACGTGTGACGCACTCATTGTAATTGACGAGGCACACGCAACGGGCATCATCGGCGCGCAGGGTGAAGGTTTGACACAAGCCTTACACCCCAATGTCGCGGTACGTATCCACACCTTTGGCAAAGCCATGGGCTGTCATGGTGCGGTGGTGGTCGGCTCTCAAGTGTTGATTGATTTACTCATCAATTTTGCACGCCCGTTTATCTACAGCACTGCCCTACCACCTTGGAGTTACGCCACCATAGCCCAAGCATACGCGCGTTTACAAACCGACAGATATGCACAAGCGCAATTGCGCGAGCGCATCACATATTTTACCCAACTCGTCGCACAATACCCGTGGCACAAATACCGAGTGCAATGGCTTCAGAGCAGCACACCGATTCAAGGTTTGGTAATTGGCGATGTGACGCGAACGCATGAAGTGGTCAAACAACTGCACGCCGCGCAATTGGACGTGCGCCCCATTTTTGCCCCAACCGTGCCTGCGGGCACAGAACGCTTGCGCATCTGTCTGCACGCATTCAACACGCATGACGAAATACGCTTACTGTCTCACACTTTGTGGGAGGCGGTACGAACATAATGAACACACGCACGCTCGCACTCACAGGCATACACACAGACATCGGCAAAACCATTTGTTCAGCGGTCATGGTTCAGGCTTTGGGCTGTGATTATTGGAAACCGATTCAAGCAGGTAAATTGACGCATTCAGACAGCCTGCGCGTGCGCGCACTCATCACACGCACCGATGTGTGCCTGCACCCTGAAGCGCATCGCCTTGAACAAGCGGCATCGCCCCATGCTGCGGCTCGTGCCGAACATACTGTGCTTGCATTAAACGATTTCACGCCGCCGCAAACCACGCGCCCACTGCTCATCGAAACCGCAGGTGGTGTGTGCTCGCCGATGACGCAGCAACATACAGTGGCCGATGTATTGGCGCATTTTGCCCTGCCAACGCTGTTGGTGGTGCGTCACTACCTCGGCAGTATTTCACACACGCTCTCAGCGATTGACGCTCTGAACATTCGCGGTGTGCATCTGCTTGGACTGCTGGTCAATGGCGAGCCCAACACCGACTCCGAACAATTCATCAGCGAGTATGCCTGTGTGCCCATATTGGCGCGCATTGATGAATTGCCCCACATCTCACGCGACAGCATTCAAATACAAGCCAAACGATTGGCACACAAGCTACCAGCCGCACTTATCCCGTGGAAGACGACACATGAATAAACCTTCAATTTCTGAGCGCGATAGCCAAATCATTTGGCATCCCTACACTCCGATGAAACTGCGCCCAAGCGCACTTGGCATCGTGCGTGGTGAAGGTGTGTATTTGTACGACGAGCAGGGTAAAGCCTATATCGACGCGGTCTCTTCGTGGTGGGTCAACCTGCATGGACATTCGCATCCAGCGATTGCGCAAGCGATTTTTACACAGGCGCAAAATTTGGCACACTGCATGTTTGCAGGACTGACCCATGAGCCAGCGGTGCGTTTGGCAGAGCGTTTACTCGAAATTAGTCCTGCGAATATGCGCAAAGTTTTTTACTCCGACAATGGCTCCTGCGCGACTGAAATCGCGGTCAAAATGGCACTGCAAGCCTTTCACAACCGCGGTGCGCCACGCAGCACCATCGTGGTTTTAGAGGGCAGTTATCACGGTGATACCTTTGGTGCCATGGCGACCAGCGGGCGCGGCCTGTTCACCGCACCGTTTGATGACAAGTTGTTTACCGTGGCGACCATACCCGTGCCAACGCTTGACAATGCCAGTGCCAGTCTCAACGCTTTGCGCGCTGTTTTGGATACAGGTGACGTGGCCGCGCTGATGGTAGAGCCTCTGGTGCAAGGCGCGGCAGGTATGCAGATGCACGACGCTGGCGTACTCTCGCAACTGTTCCACGCAACCCAATCAGCAGGCGCATATGTGATAGTCGATGAAGTGATGACGGGCTTTGGGCGCACGGGGACATTGTTTGCCTGTGAGCAACTCAGTGCGCAGCCCGACATGATGTGCCTGTCCAAAGGTTTAACGGGCGGTACGTTGCCGCTGGCAGTCACACTGTGCAGCCAAGTGCTTTATGACGCGTTTTACAGCGACGATGTACACCATGCGTTTTATCACGGACACTCATACACCGCCAATCCGCTCGCTTGCGCGGCAGCGTTGGCGAGTTTGGATGTATTGCTAACCAATAAGTGCACACAAGCCCGCCAACACATTGCTGCCGAACATGCGAAATTTGCCAGCACCATCGCACACCACCCGCGTGTGCAGCATGTGCGCACCTGCGGCACGATATTGGCGGTGACCATCAAAACTGTGGATGGCAATCATTATCTGTCGTCCGAGCGCGACCAAATTTATCATTATTTTTTAAATCGCGGTATTTTGCTGCGCCCCATTGGCAATGTGCTGTACCTCATACCGCCCTACTGCATCACGGATGAACAACTGCATTTAATTTACGAAACCATATTGAATTTTCTCAGTACCGACAGCCGTGCTGATTTGGCGATTGTTTGATTTAGCATATTTAGGAAAGTTTATGAACCCAAAATTTGAAACCCATTGTCCACAACTGGCGAAACTACTGCCTTCACTGATAGCGGATGACAAGCAGCACGCGCTGTTGCTCAACAGCTTATCCATGATGGAGTCGGTTGGCGCACGTAAAATTGCCGCCTACGTTGATCCGATACACGTTGACCAAATCACCTTGCAACACGCCGCAGAGGAAATGCGTCATGCCTACTACCTCAAACGACAAATTTTAAAACTGGGACAAAACCTCACCGATTACAGTCCAAACAACCTACTCGCGCCACGTGTGAGTTATCGTTATTTGCATCGTTTGGATTGGGCATGTTCACGCCATCTAAAATCCTTGGGCTACACAGGACGAATGCTCAAGCACGGATGCTACTTATTGGTGACTTACCTAATTGAAGTGCGTGCGATGAAACTGTATCACACCTATCAAGATGCCCTCACGCGCGCAGGTTCGCGTGTACACGTGCGCTCAATTATAAAGGAGGAAGAAGGTCATTTGAACAATATGAGCGAGCAATTGCAAGCCTTTGATTCAAATTGGCATGAGCACATCGACTCACTGATGCCGATTGAACGACAACTTTTTGATGGCTGGATCAAGCACATACACCACGCCATTTCTAATTAATGACCAAGGAGATTACATGGGACAGACCCTAAACAATTTAACCACCTTCAAACACGACTGGACGCGCGCAGAAATCACCGCGCTGTACGAGTTGCCATTTCACGAACTCATCTACCGCGCCGCCACCGTCCACCGTGAGCACAACCAGCCTGAACACATCGAAAAAGCCGTTTTGCTCAACATCAAAACAGGCGCGTGCCCCGAGGACTGTGGCTATTGCTCACAATCGGCGCACTACGACACAGGATTGGAGCGCGAAAAACTCATGCCCGTCGCCGAAGTCTTGCAGGCCGCCGCTCAAGCCAAACAAGCGGGTGCAGAGCGATTCTGCATGGGCGCGGCGTGGCGCAGTCCACCTGCATCCGCCATGCCTGCGCTGATTGAAATGATTCAAGGCGTGAATCAATTGGGCTTAGAAACCTGCATGACCCTCGGTATGCTCAAGGACGAACAAGCACGTCAACTTTCAGAAGCGGGCTTGGACTACTACAACCACAACATCGACACTTCAGAAGAACACTACGACCAAGTGGTCACCACGCGCAATTTTAATGACCGTCTCGAGACCTTGAACCAAGCGCGCCAAGCAGGGCTTAAATTGTGTACAGGCGGTATCCTCGGCATGGGCGAATCGCGCGCCGACCGTGTGAGCATGTTACAAACCCTTGCGCACATGAGCCCGCACCCCGAATCCGTGCCGATCAATCGCCTCGTGCCCATCAAAGGCACGCCTTTAGAAAATGCCGAGCGCATCAACGACGAAGAATGGATACGCACCCTCGCAGTGGCGCGCATCCTCATGCCCAAAACCACTTTGCGTCTTGCGGCGGGACGGCATGAACTCGACTGGGCGGCGCAAGCACTGTGCTTTATCGCGGGGGCAAACTCGGTGTTTTACGGTGATAAATTACTCACCACACCGAATGTCACCACGGATGAGGACAACCAAAAAGTCTTTAAAATTCATGCCGTGTCGTAAAAAAGCAGGCGCACATTGTGCGCCTGCTTATCTATCCATTCGATTTTTACAACGTCACCCACTGCAACAGTAACTGTTCCACCCGTGTCAAACTCTGTTCGCGCAAGGCGCGCCATTGGTGTAAATCATGCGCCTGCGTATCGCCCACGCCCGCGGCGTAATTGGTACACACAGTAATCGCCGCGTAGTTCAAACCTATTTCTTTGGCAAGGATGACTTCAGGCACGAGCGTCATGCCGACCACCTGCGCGCCATCGCTCGCCATACGGCGCACTTCTGCACGGGTTTCCAAACGTGGTCCATTGGTGCAGGCATAGACTGCTTCGGTCACCACAGGCAATTGCAGTTTCTGCGCCGCGGCGATTAGATTAGCACGGATGACCGCATCAAACGGCTCACTCATATCGGTATAAACGATGGGATGGTCAGGGCCTTCAAAATAGGTGTTTGCGCGCCCTTGCGTGTAGTCTAAAATATCATGCGGCACAATCAATTGTCCAGGTTGAATGCTTTCCAAAAACGAACCTGTGCTGCCCACTGCACAGACCGTTTGCACGCCGATTTTTTGCAATGCCCAGATATTGGCACGGTAATTGATTTGATGTGGCGCGAGGGTGTGACCGTATCCATGACGGTTGAGGAACGCCACATCCACACCCGCCAGTTGTCCCAAGGTAATCGCGCACGAGGTTTCGCCAAACGGTGTGCGCACAATTTCACGGCGAACGTTTTCCAAATGATTTAAGCGTTGTAAGCCACTACCTGCGATGATTCCTAACATGAATATCCTTTAATTAAATATACCAACAGGCTCAAGTCACCCGCAATTTTTACATCTGTTTGCGATCCATAAGATTGCGGGTTACTCGAACCTATCGGTTCTCCCCCGCAATGACGGCAATTTTATTAGCGACTACGAATTGAGCATCGCCAACATCTGTGCCTCATCTATGACCGCCACGCCGAGTTGTTGCGCTTTTTCGAGTTTCGAGCCTGCCTCTGCACCTGCGATGACATAATCGGTTTTTTTCGATACGCTGCCAGCGACTTTTGCCCCTGCTTGCTCCAACAATGCTTTTGCCTCTTCGCGTCCCAGTGTCGGCAAGGTTCCTGTGAGCACCACAGTTTTGTCTGTAAACGGTGTTGCTATTTTTTCTGCCACCGCCACATCGTCCCAATACACGCCCAATTCTACCAAATGTTTGATGACATCTTGATGACGCGCATCTGCCCAAAACGTCACAATCGAATGCGCCACCACAGGCCCCACATCGTCAACGGTGTGCAAATCGTCCAAATTCGCATTCATCACTGCATCCAATGTGCCATACGTTTTCGCCAAAGTTTTCGCGGTCGCCTCGCCCACATGACGAATGCCCAACGCGTAAATTAATCGTGCCAGTGTGGTGGATTTTGACGCTTGAATAGCATCATAGACATTCTGCGCAGATTTTTCTGCCATGCGCTCTAATCCTGCCAATTGCGCCGTGCTCAAGCGATACAAATCATCAGGGGTTTTGATTAAGCCGACATCGACCATTTGCTCAATCAGTTTGTCTCCCAAACCATCAATGTTCATGGCTTTACGTGAGGCAAAGTGCATCAGGCTTTGTTTGAGTTGCGCGGGGCAAATCATCCCACCCGTGCAACGCGATACCGCTTCGCCATCCTCGCGCTCAATCGATGAGCCACACTCAGGGCAGACGTTGGGCATGACGAACACCCGCGCGTCAAGCGGGCGTTTTTCAACGATGCTCATGACCACTTCGGGTATCACATCGCCCGCACGGCGCACAATCACTGTGTCGCCAATGCGTACATCTTTGCGCGCGACCTCATCGGCGTTGTGCAATGTGGCATTGGTCACGACCACGCCACCGACCTCAACAGGTGCGAGTCGCGCCACCGGAGTGACCGCCCCCGTTCGTCCGACTTGCACATCAATCTCCAACACCGTGGTGCTCATCTCTTGCGCAGGAAATTTATGCGCTATCGCCCAGCGTGGTGAACGCGATACAAAACCGAGGATTTCTTGCTGAGTGGTATCGTTGACTTTATAGACCACGCCATCAATATCAAACGGCAGGGTTTCACGCGCCCTGCCCGTCTGCTCATAAAATTCAATCAGTCCATCCACGCCTTTGACCACAGGGTTGGCAGTGAACACAGGAAAACCATAACCGCGCAACTGCGCGACAACACGCGTAAAACTGATTTGCGAAAACACCTGTGCGCTGTCGCTAACCTCGCCCACCCCGTAGGCAAAAAATGACAACTGACGTAACGCGGTAATGCGCGAATCCAATTGACGCAAACTGCCCGCGGCGGCATTGCGCGGATTGGCAAATAGTTTCTCACCTTTTTCCATCTGCGTTTGATTCAGATGTTCAAAATCCGCGCGCTTCATCAACACTTCACCGCGCACTTCCAAAACCTCGGGCACCTGTTCGCCCAATAAACGCAAGGGAATCGAGCGTATGGTGCGCACATTCGCAGTCACATCCTCGCCCGTCTCACCATCGCCACGGGTCGCCGCTTGCACCAACACGCCCTGCTCATAACGCAAATTAATCGCCAAGCCATCGAACTTGACTTCGACCGCATATTCAATCGGATTGACCAAACCCAAACCTTCACGCACCCGCGCATCAAACGCCTGTACTTCGCCAACGCTAAACGCATTGGCCAAAGACAACATCGGCACGGCATGACGGACTTTGTCAAACTGCGGTAGCGGCGCACCGCCGACACGCTGGGTCGGTGAATCGAGTGTTATCCATTTAGGGTGCTGTTGCTCCAAGGCTTGTAACTCTCGAAACAAGGCATCGTACTCAGCATCGGTGATGCTCGGCGCATCGTTGACGTAGTAGGCGGTGTTGTGCGCATTGAGTTCGGCACGCAGTTGGGCGATGCGCTGTTCATCCGTACGGTGCGCCAAATCGATTTGAGAAAATAAATCGTGTTGTGACATAGTGATGATACTAAGTTATGGCATTTGCAAAAAAACACATACCTGTTTTTAATTTATAAGTGTAAACAACGCGTCGATTTCCTACAGACTCACCATAACACGTAATCACCCTCCAAACACTTCACCCAACACCTTCACACCCTCGCGGATTTTGTCTTCGGGTACGGTGACGAATGCCAGTCGCATGGTGTTGCGCGCAGGTTCATTGGCATAGAACGGCACACCGGGTACATAGGCGACATTGCGCGCCAAGGCGGTTTTTAATATTGCTTCAGAATCCACCCCTGCTGGCAATCGTAACCACAAGAACATCCCGCCCGCAGGTTGATTCCATGTCACGCTTTTCGGCATATACTGTTCCAACGCGCCGAGCATGGCTTGCGCTTGCGCATGGTAGAGTTTGCGAATGTTCGGGATGTGCTCGTCTAAAAAGCCATCTTTAACCACCTCGTACACCGCGCGTTGCGTCAGTGTGGCGGTGTGCAAATCAGTCGCTTGTTTGACCTGCTCGAATTTGCGCGCGATTTCCACAGGCGCGACGATGTAGCCCAAGCGCAATCCAGGGGCGAGGATTTTTGAGAACGAGCCCATCTGTATCACGCGCTCAGGCATACGCGAGAGCAAAGATGGCGGCGGTGCGGCGGTGTACCACAATTCGCCATATGGGTCGTCCTCGACCACGAGCAGATTGTACTCACGCGCTTTCGCAACGAGTGCTTGACGGCGCGCTTCGGTCATCAAGCGACCTGTCGGATTTTGAAAATTCGGCAAAGCATAGAGAAACTTCGCGCCCTGCGCTTGCTCAGCGGTCAGTTGCGCAGCATCCAAGCCCTCTTCGTCCGAAGCCACGGATACAAATTCAGGGAAAAACAACTCGAACGCTTGCAACGCGCCCAAATACGTCGGCGTTTCCACCAACACTTTATCGCCTTCGTTGATGAATACTTTACCAATCAAGTCCAAGGCCTGCTGCGAACCTGAGACGATGATGACTTGGTCGGGCGTGATGGTCGCGCCGAGTTTGGATTTTTCGCTTGCCACCCATTCGCGCAACGGTGCGTAGCCATCAGTGGTTGAGTATTGCAATGCCGCTTGCGGTGCATCATTCAGCACTTTTTCAAACGCGGCTTTGAGCTGAGGCACAGGAAAACTCGCATCGGATGGCAAACCACCCGCAAATGAAATCACCTCAGGTCGGGCTGTGACTTTGAGAATTTCGCGAATCACTGAACTTTTGATGGCGGTTGCGCGTTTTGAAAATAAGTTTTCGAATGACATAAAACACCTTTTATTTTAAGTAAATAATCACACACATTTGACGATACTATAGACGATAAAAACAGTACAGTACCGATACAATTTAAAAAACACAGTTGAAACTGTATTGTTGGGCGCGACGATACGGCACATCCATTTACAACAAGGTATTTTGCCCTTCGCTCGCTTTGGGTTCTTCTTCACCCAAACCCAACAATTGCACCGCCGCATCGCCCTCGATTTGTTCGACCCCGCTCAAGGCACGGCTCATCGCGCGGGTGCGGGTTTCTGCTTTGGAAATTTCACCTGCGGCGGATTCGAGTTTTTGTTTGGTTTTTGCCAGCACATCGCCAAATTTACCAAACTCGGTTTTGACCGCACCCAGCACCCGCCACACTTCAGAAGCGCGTTTTTCCATCGCCAAGGTTCTAAAGCCCATGTGCAAACTGTTGAGCAACGCCGTCAAGGTCGTTGGTCCTGAAACCACAATACGGTATTCTCTTTGCAATAAATCGAGCAACCCCGCCTCGCGCGCCACTTCGGCATACAAGCCCTCAGTCGGCAAAAACATCACGGCAAAATCCGTGGTGTGCGGCGGACTGATGTATTTTTCGCTGATGGATTTGGCTTCGAGTTTGATTTGGGTAAACAACTCTTTACGCGCCGCATCGAAGGCATCCGCGTCCGCCGCATCTTGTGCGTTTTGCATCCGCTCGTACTGCTCTTTGGGGAATTTCGCGTCCACAGGCAACCACACCACCTCGTCGGTATGCTCACTGCGTCCCGGTAGTTTGATGGCAAAATCGACCATCTCATTGCTGTTGGGTTTGACTTTGACGTTGGCAGCATAGCGGTCGGGCGTGAACACGTTTTCAAGCAAGTTCGCCAACTGCATCTCGCCCCAGTTGCCACGGGTTTTGACATTGGTCAGCACGCGCTGTAAATCGCCCACGCCAACCGCGAGGGTTTGCATTTCGCCCAAACCGCGGTGGACTTGCTCCAATCGGTCGGACACTTGTTTGAACGATTCGCCGAGGCGTTGCTCCAGCGTGGCGTGCAGTTTTTCGTCCACCGTCGCCCGCATTTCTTCAAGTTTTTTGGTGTTGTTCGACTCGATGCTAGTCAGGCGTTGTTCCATATTTTCGCGCATTTGGTTTAAATTGCGCTCGGTGGATTCTTTGAGTTGTTGCAACTGTAGCAATTGCTGGGTGCTGTTGTGGGTCAATTGCGCGAGCAAATGCTCGCGCGCCGTTTGTGCTTCGGTGGTTTGGTTCTCGCGCAGAGCCTTGAGTTCGTTGGTGGTTTGCGTTTGTGCATGATTGATGATTTGCCCCAATTCCATGCGCTGCTCACGCGCCAGCGCGCCGCTATGTTCGCGCAATGCCGACAAATACTGGGTGCTTTGCTCAAAGGTTTTTTCAAAGCCCGCATCGACATCCTGCGTGACTTGCTGCAATTGTGTGAGCGACTGCTGGTGCAAGAGTTTTTGTTCCAACAATTGAGCGCGCTGCTGACCCGTGCGCACAAAGGCAAACGCTACCAACGCCACAAGCAAGACGTTCAAAACGATGAGCGCAATCAGTAGCATCAATAAAGTTTGCGCACTCATTAAATTTTTACCTCGTATTTTTGGGCAATGGCTTGCAACTTCAGCGTGGTCGCGTTCGGCACGCCCGTAATCTCAATCCCAACTTGGTTCGGCATACGTGCTTCGCCCTCGACCGCATCGGATTGATTACGCATCCATTCGGCTGTGCCGTAAAACGAAAGTATGAGTTTTTGGAACAGGTTTTCCTCAACGCCAATTTCGCGCATCGCCTGCGCCATGCACGCCACCCACTGGTCGCGCTCAGTCACGCCGATTTTGAATGGCATGTGGCGCGCTTTTAAACGCGGATGCCCGTATTTTTCAACGTATAACTGCTGGCCACCGAGCCAGCCATTCAAAAAATCGAACAATTTTTCACGCGTCACGGTTAAATTTTCGTGGTGCGTGGCGCGTAAATCGGCGTATTTGGGTTCAATTTCCATCAAATCATAAAAATGCGTCACCAGTTCTTGAATGCGTGGCGCGCCACCGATTTGTTCAAATGGGGTTGTTTGCGTTATTGGGTTTTCATCACTCATATTTGCACTAAAGCCTTGTTTGGGGTTACCACTCGTGCGATTATAACGCTTTGCCATCCCACACACTTTGAAAGATATTAAAAAATGTCTGCATTGTCCAACCTCACCATTGTTGATATGTCGCGCATCCTCGCGGGACCATTCGCCACGCAAAACCTCGCGGATATGGGCGCAAACGTGATTAAAATCGAACACCCAAAAGGTGACGACACGCGTCGCTGGGGGCCGCCGTTTGTCAAACGAGCCGATGGCTCTCAAGACGCGACTTATTATTTTTGTGCCAATCGCAATAAGACCAATATCCTACTCGATTTCACCATTGAAACTGACCGCGCGCAACTCATCGAATTGATTAAAACTGCAGACATATTGGTCGAAAACTACAAAGTCAGTGGTCTGAAAAAATACGGTTTGGACTACGCCAGCATTGTGCAAATCAACCCAAATATTATTTACTGCTCCATCACAGGCTTTGGACAAAGCGGCCCGTACAAAGACCGCCCTGGCTACGACGCGCTGATTCAAGCGATGGGCGGATTGATGAGCATCACGGGCGAGGCGGACGGCGCGCCGCAAAAAGTCGGCGTGGCGGTGGTTGACCTCATGACCGCGCTGTACGCCACCACCGCCATACTCGCTGCGGTCAACCATCGGCACGTCACGGGGCAAGGGCAACACGTCGACATCGCGCTGTTTGACGTACAAGCCGCGATGCTCGCCAATCAAGCCTCGGCTTACTTAATGTCGGGGCAAATCCCCATGCGCCAAGGCTCGTCCCACCCATCGATTGCGCCCTATCAACCGATGAGGGTCAAAGACGGCTACATCATGCTCGCCATCGGCAACGATGCGCAGTTTGTACAATTTTGTCAGTCGGCTGGCTGCGCAGAGTTGGCAAGCGACGCACGCTTTACCACCAACAATGCACGCGTGGCGCACCGTGCCGAGTTGGAAACCGCATTGAGTCCGCACATGATGGGCAAAAACATTGATGAATGGGTGACGCTCGGCGAGCAATACGGCTTTCCCTGCGGGCCCATCAACACCATCGACCGCGTGTTTAAAGATGCGCAACTGTTGTCGCGGGACATGGTGGTGAGCACTGAGGAGGGTTATCGCTTGGTCGGTAATCCGATGAAATTTTCGGCGACACCGATTACGAAATATCAAAGTCCGCCGAGTTTGCGGAAGTATAAGTAGATTAGTGGTGAATAGTTGACTTAAACCCCAACAAAAGACCCACAATCTATCCTAGGTATTATGGCTGGTGAACTAACGTTTGAGTTCACCGGCGCTGCGCGGCTTTTCGCGCGAGGTCCGCTCGATTGATGGGTTGGGCATCATGGGCGGTACCCGTGGCGTTCGTCAAACGCGAAACCATTCTGCAAATTGAAGTCGCCATGAAGATAGTGTCGTTGTGATTTTCCTTCACCCTCAGTTACGAGACGACAGCCAAGACGTTCAACCATTGGGCTGATGTATCCGTGGTCTTCCAACCATTCTTCGTAGCCACGAATAGAGGGGCCACCGACATTGAGAACAAACTCAATACCGTAGAGGCAGAACACGAACAGTGTTTCGAAGCGTTTCGTCGAAAATACTGTGCAGCCGAAACCAACTGGAACCCACTTTTTTGTGTCGGGGTGACGCATTAACGTCGTATCGGGATATATGCGCCGCTGTGAATACGGCCACTCAGTGAGGTTGTTTCCATAGCGGACATAGGTTCGAATGTTGTCAAAGTAACTCTCGTCAACCATCGCTTCTGTCCCACCCTCGTTGTGCGTCAGAAGTTCAGCGACAGTTTCCATTGCCATCTTGCATAGAAAGCGAGACATCTCTCGTTTGGGTGGGGCCATGTCGACAATGAATATGAACCCATTTGGGAGACCAGCTTTCCATTCAGCTGTAACATGTTCTTGGTTTCGCTGTTTCTCCGGCTCAATTTCGAGTTTTCCGTCGCGTCCTCGGCGAAAGCCAACAGCAATATCAGTGCCGCCGATATTGCCTTGTAATGCCGGTATTTTTCCTCTCTTATTTGGAACTTGGTGCCAAGCCCTGATGTTCCTCATTGAGGGGTGACTGAGCACGGGGCCTTCGATTTCACGAGCGAAGTAGTTATTGCATTTGTCGCAGACTACGCCACGGGGCAGTACTCGTCTCTTGCTTCCAATCGACTCCGGCATGATGTGCTCAACGCTACGAGACGAGGAGGAGTCCTGTTTGCAGAAGATGCACCGCATAGCGCGATCCTATGATGCCCAACGTGTAGCTAAGAGGCGCGCCGAAGGCGCGTCCTGCTTGAGCGCAGGGTTAGGTGTGACTGAGTTTTCGACGTGCTTAAAATACTGCCGAATTTGCGGATGTTTTTTTACCCAATCAGAACCGAGATACCTTTCTATATCGCCGCCCTGAAGCAACTGCTCAAAATCTGCTTGGGTTTCTGTTTTGTAAAAGTGATGCGCGCGATACATTACAGCCTCACTTTGCTTTTCAATATCCCCTTCACCGGCGTGTTTCGTCCACTCTTTTTGAATGGCCGAGATTAATTGTCCAACTGCTTTTTCGTAATCAGTGCGTTGTCTTGGCATAGAGCACCTAACGTAGGATATACGGCAAAAATGACGCATATTCTGTCCCAGCTACGCCTTATATCCTGTTTTGTTTAAAATTAAGACTTTGAAAATAAAAAATTTTTAGACGACTGTATCGAATATTGCGCCTATTCATCATATTCAAAAAACATCCTTTATTTTCAAATCCCGCGCACATTATGCACCCGCAACATAAAAAACTCAAATCAACCCAGCTTCTTCGGTCGCCCCCTCGGCGCGGGGCTGATGCGCCTCCCGATGGCTTGTTCGGTCTTTGCGATGAACTCGGTATCGCCCAATGCCCAACCCGTTTGCACTGCACGTTCTAATTCTGAGCTGTGCACCGATACCAAGCCCTCGCTCATGCGTTGGGCATACGCAGATTGGCGTTCAAACGGTGTGTTGCCCAGCTGCCAATATTCGCTGTGGTCACGGATGAATTCTGGGTTGTGTTGTCCGAGGTGGCGCAGTGCCGAGGTGTATTCGCTTTGTCCATTCAAACCACTGTCGAGCCATACATAAGCACGCATGACGTACGGCGTGTTTTGAATAAATGCGGTGCGGTAACGCCCCTCCCACAATGTACCCGTGCGCTGATGGGTACGGTTGATGTAGCGCACATAACGCCGCCCCAAGTCCTGCATCAGTGCGCCCAGCGCGTGCTCGTTGTGCGCGGTCACGAGTAAATTGATTTGTGTCGGCAGGAGCGCGTAGGCGTGGATGTCCACCGCATGGACTGGCGCGATGGTGCGTGCAATCGATTGCCACTGTGCGTAGTCTTCTGGCTGAAAAAAGACGGGTGCGTTGTTGTTGCCACGCACTTGAACCAGTTGCGCGGTGTTGGGAATATAGACGCGTGCTTGGCGTGCCATAAAAGTAAACCTTTTTTGACGCTATTAAAAATTATTTTAAAATTCCTGTGCTGACCCGATCGTTGCCCGACAAGTCTTGAATTGTGCGCACTTGGGTAAAATTCGCTTCGCTCAAAATACCCCGCACTGACGCGCCTTGATTATACCCATGTTCAAAATACACCGCGCCATTCGTATGTAAATACCGCGCCACGTCATACAGTATGCGGCGGTAGTGCTGCAAGCCATCCGCACCGTCGGTCAACGCACCGATGGGCTCAAAACGCACATCGCCCTCGGATAAATGTTCATCGTTCGCCTCAATATACGGCGGATTACTGACCACGATGTGAAATTTTAACGATTCATCGGCAGGCAAAGCAGCCCACCAATCACCCTCAAAAAATCGCACTGAGGTATTCAGACGCTGCGAGTTTTGGCGCGCCACTTCAAGTGCTTGAGCTGAAATATCTGTGGCACATACATTCCAACTCGGTCGCTCCGCCGCCAGCGTGAGCGCAATCGCCCCAGAACCTGTACCCAAGTCAATCGCAGACAATGCTTGCGCGCCAAAATCTGACAACACCGCATCAATCAGGGTTTCGGTATCGGGGCGGGGAATCAATACATTGGGATTGACGGCAAACATTCGTCCATAGAACTCGCGCTCGCCAATGATATACGCCATCGGCTCACCCTGAACGCGTCGCGCGATCAAAGTTTGCCAATGCACTTGCTGCGCATCGTTCAGCACCTCGGTATCGTGGGTCAAAAGTTGAACGCGAGAATAGCCCGTCACGTGCTGCATGAGCATACGCGCTTCCAATAATGGCAAAGCACAGGATTGCAATGCGTGGACGATGGTTTCTGCCATTGAATTAAATTACGCCAATGCCTGCCAAGTCGCCACCACCGTATCAGGGTTGAGCGAAATCGAGGAAATGCCCTCGTCCACCAACCATTTGGCAAAGTCCAAATGATCCGAAGGGCCTTGTCCGCAAATCCCAACGTATTTATTCATGCGCCGAGCCGTGCTAATCGCGCGTTGCAACATGAATTTAACCGCAGGGTCGCGTTCGTCAAAATCTTTGGCAAGCAATTCCATGCCTGAGTCTCTATCCAAGCCCAAGGTCAATTGCGTCAAATCGTTCGAGCCAATCGAGAAGCCATCAAAGATGTTTAAGAATTCTTCTGCCAAAATCGCGTTCGATGGCACTTCGCACATCATAATCACGCGCAAGCCGTTCACGCCCTGCACCAACCCTTGTTTGGCGAGCAAATCAATCACCGCTTGACCCTGTGGCACCGTGCGCACGAACGGCACCATGATTTCGACATTGGTCAAACCCATTTCATCGCGCACGCGTTTAATCGCTTCACACTCCATCGCAAAGGCAGGTGCAAAATCTTCTGAAATATAACGCGCCGCCCCACGGAAACCGAGCATTGGATTTTCTTCATCAGGCTCATAGCGCGAACCGCCGATGAGTTTTTTATATTCGTTGGATTTAAAATCCGACAGACGCACAATCACGGGTTTTGGATAAAACGCCGCTGCAATCGTCGCCACGCCTTCCACCACTTTATCAACATAAAACGCGCGTGGATTCGCATGACCGCGCGCCACCGATTCAACCGCTTTTTTCAGGTCGGCATCAATGTTCGGATACTGCAAAATCGCGGTCGGGTGCACACCAATGTTGTTGTTAATCACGAACTCCAAACGCGCCAAGCCCACGCCTGCATTGGGTAGTTGGCAAAAATCAAATGCCAATTGCGGATTGCCGACGTTCATCATGATTTTTGTGCCGATGTTGGGCAACGCACCGCGCGAGACTTCGGTGACTTCGGTCTCAAGGATGCCGTCATACACTTTACCCTCATCACCTTCGGCACAGGATACGGTCACGAGCGTACCGTCTTTCAAAACCTCAGTCGCATTGCCACAGCCGACCACCGCGGGTACACCGAGTTCACGCGCGATAATCGCGGCATGACAGGTGCGCCCACCACGGTTGGTGACAATCGCCGCTGCACGTTTCATCACGGGTTCCCAGTTCGGGTCAGTCATATCCGCCACGAGAATATCGCCTGCTTGTACGCGCTCCATTTCGGATGGGTCGTGTATCACACGCACCGCACCCGTGCCAATTTTTTGCCCAATCGCACGCCCCGTGGTCAGCACGGTGACGTTGGAGCCTTTGGTTTTCAGGGCGAAACGTTGCTCGGCTTTGCCTTTGGCTTGACTTTTCACGGTTTCAGGGCGCGCTTGCAAGATATACAGTTTGCCATCCACGCCGTCTTTACCCCACTCGATGTCCATAGCACGACCGTAATGCGCTTCGATAATCATCGCATAGCGTGCCAATTCGGATACATCTTCATCGTTGAGTGAGTAGCGATTACGCAATTCCAAAGGCACATCCACCGTTTTCACACGACCTTCTTCACCCGCTTGCGTGAATTCCATCTTGATGAGTTTGCTACCCATCGCGCGGCGAATGATGGCAGGTTTACCTTCTTTCAGTGTGGGCTTAAACACATAAAATTCATCGGGATTGACCGCGCCCTGTACCACGGTTTCGCCCAAACCATAACTCGATGTGATGAACACCACTTGGTCAAAACCGCTTTCGGTGTCCATGGTAAACATCACGCCAGAGGCAGCCAAATCCGAGCGCACCATGCGCTGAACACCCGCAGACAGTGCCACTTCAGCGTGGGTAAAGCCTTTATGCACACGATAAGCAATCGCACGATCGTTGTACAACGAGGCAAACACATGTTTGATTTTATCAAGTACGTCTTCGATGCCTGAAACATTGAGGTAACTCTCTTGCTGCCCTGCGAACGACGCATCGGGCAAATCCTCAGCAGTCGCCGATGAACGCACCGCGAACGACAAACCCGTTGCATCGTTTTGGGTCAATTGAGCAAACTGCGCGCGAATGTCGGCTTCGAGCGCGGGTTGCAACGGCGCATCAATCACCCATGAGCGAATTTCTTCGCCAACTTGAGCCAAGACACGCACATCATCAACGTTCAACCCTTCCAATCGCGCGGCAATGCGCTCGGTTAAATTGTTGTGGTGCAGAAAATCACGAAACGCCTGCGCAGTCGTGGCAAAACCTGTCGGCACGCGCACACCTGCATTGGCCAATTGCGAAATCATTTCGCCCAACGAGGCGTTTTTACCGCCAACCGACTCGACATCTGTGTTGCGTAACTGTTCAAACGGTTGAACATTAAGGGTTGAGTTCATATCAAGCTCCAAAGTAAAATAAGTTAAAGCAATGAACGAGATTCACTGGTTTAACGTATTTCGTACAGTCATATCCGCAACATTCTACCTTGAAATACTCGGGGCATTCTACCTGAGAGCAAACACAATTGTTTGGTGTTTTTTGCGCATTTTCGACGGATTTTTACCCTGTGCAAAGGCATAAATCTGTACAATAACACATCCCAAATTCATCCATAAAACCATGCCCAACGCCCCACTACCCCACACCCCCAACATCCGCGATTTGGTTGTGATTTCCGATGGTACGGGCATCACCGCCGAGAAATTCGCGCATTCTCTGCTCACGCAGTTTGACATCCGCACAAAAACCCACCGTTTGCCTTTTATTGACACAGTTGATAAAGCCCACGAGGCGGTGCAGCGCATCAACGATTTGGCTTCACGTGCCGAGGAGCAACCGCTGATTTTCACCACTTTGGTCAATCAAGAATTGGGCGAAATTGTCAAAGCGCGCGCACGCGGTTTTCATATTGATTTATTCAATACCTTTATTGAGCCGTTGGAAAATGAGTTGAACCTCAAATCCAACCATTCCTCCAACAAACTGTACCACAACGCCGATTCCGATCGCTATCGTGAACGCATCGAAGCCATCAACTACACGCTGATGCACGATGACGGACAGACCAATCACAACCTCATGCAAGCCGATGTGATACTGGTGGGCGTGTCGCGCTGCGGCAAAACCCCAACCAGCCTGTATTTGGCAATGCAGCACGGCATCAAAGCGGCGAACTACCCTTTGATTCCCGATGATTTTGAGCGCAACTGTCTGCCCAGTGGTTTGGATGGTTTTCACAAAAAAATGTTTGGGCTGTCGATAGACCCACAGCGTTTGTCTGAAATTCGCAATGAACGCCGCGCGGGCAGCAAATACGCCGCCATCGAAAATTGCCGCTATGAAGTCAACGAAGCAGAAAAACTCATGCGCCGCCATCAGGTGAGTTGGCTGTCCACCACGCACAAATCGATTGAAGAAATTGCCACCACCATACTGCAAGAATTGCAATTAGAAGATAAATTTTAAACATCCAACTTTATGAAAATCGTTATTCAACATCCCGAGTTCCTGTCCGAATCCACCGCACACACCCTGCTCAAATCGTTCGCTGGCACACCTGTGCGCGTGAACGAAAAAGCCTACGCCATTCACAACACCTTGTTCACCCCCGCGCAAAAATGCGAACTCATCGCGGCCGCACAAGTCCTGTCGATTGACGTAGCGTGCTTAGAGCGCGATGTGACTTGGGCGGACTTTAAAGTACTGGCAATGGACATGGATTCAACGCTGATTAACATCGAATGTATTGATGAAATCGCTGATTTGGCAGGTAAAAAAGCTGAAGTCGCGAGTATCACCGAAGCCTCGATGCGCGGTGAAATCAAAGACTTTAACGAGTCACTCATTCGCCGCATGGCGTTTTTCGCGGGCACACCGTTTGCATTGCTTGATGATGTGTTGCGCGAGCGCCTGCGCGTCAATGAGGGCGCGCACGCGCTCATACGCGCGGCACAAGCGCACGGCGTGAAGTGCGTTTTGGTTTCGGGTGGATTTACCTATTTTGCCGAGCAGGTACAAAAAGAATTGAACTTGGATGCGATACACGCCAACACTTTAGAGATTATCGATGGACGCATCACGGGCAAAGTCATTGGCGAAATTGTCAATGGCAATGTCAAAGCGCGCTTTGTGCACGAGCATTGTGAGCAATTGCAAGTGAACACTTTGAATGCGATTGCCATGGGCGACGGTTCAAACGACCTGCCCATGATGAGCATCAGCGGACTGTCGGTCGCCTACCGCGCCAAACCGATGGTACAAGAGCGCGCCATGATAACTTTGAATTTTGTGGGATTGGATGGTTTGGCGGTGGTGTTGGGGGGGTAATTGCGCAACTGGTCATTGCGTGCTTAAATTTATGAAACTCGCAATCTCCCCGAAAAAAAGATGCCGAATCAAGTTCGGCATGGCCGCGGTGTTTGCGTAGGGTGGGTCAATGGGTTATACGACCCACGAAATAGACAACAACATCAATGCGCAAACATGGTGTGTCAATAAACCCGATTGACACACTACTCGCTTTATTTCATTTTGGGAATAGCTAAAAACATATTGTTTTCGTGCTTGCAAACTGCATCAATAGTTCTGCCTTTGGGGTTTGTTACTTGCACAGCATCACCCTCTTTTTTACCGACACATGCTGTTTTAAGTGTATCAATAAAACTTGTCATTGTATCTGGCATAGGGAATAATCTACCGTCTCGAGGTGAAATTTTGCAAGTGGCTTGCATATCTGCTTCCCCACGCATTCCTTTAACTGTAACTTTATCGCCCTCTACTTTTCCTACGCAAGCCGATGTAACATTATCAAAATCATTACCATACCCCCTCGTTGTTCCACAAGAAGTTAATAAAGCAACAGTGGCAACCACAAATAACACAAATCGAATATTTTTCATAAACGCTCCGATAAAATTAAAAGTTAAATAGGCAAAATACCAAACATCAAAATTGTGACTACGCACAATAAACCAGCGTAATCAAATTGTACTCACATCTACCCAGCACAATGAGCAATTAGCCGTTTTTTGTGTAATCACCAGTTTGTTCATTTGACTGCATACAATAACACTTCACACGCGTATCTACTCCGTCCGAGCATCCCGTGCCAACAAAACCGCCGCCACCAATATCAACGCCCCACCACACAGATTCAAAACCGTCAATCGTTCACCCAGCAGTACCCACGCCAAAACCACGGTGACCACAGGTTCTAAAGTTGAGAGCATGGACGCATCCACTGCGCCGATGCGCCTCACGCCTTCAAAAAACGCCCACACGGCGACCACTGTACCCACCAATGCCAATCCTATGCTGCCCACCCAGCCCATCGCAGAGTTGGGCAAACTCAAGCCATGCCACGCGCCGTACACGCCATAGACCACGGCGGCAGAGGTGATGATGATGGTTGAAGAAACACGGATGTCCGTGCCTTGGGTGATTTTCGCCCCCGCCATGATGTAAACAGCGTAAATCACTGCGGCGAGGATGGCAAGCAATATGCCTTTGAGTTGTCCACCCGACTGCACGCCCACCACCAAGACGATGCCCACAAGCGATAGGGTTAAAGCAAACCATTTCAGGCGCGTGATGGGTTGTTTGAGCACGGCAAACGACAAACCTGTCACCAAGGCTGGGAATAGATACAACAATACCGCCACCAATCCTGCGGGCGCATATTGCAAAGCGGTAAAGTACGAAAAGGATTGCCCCGCGTAACCCAATCCACCCATAAACATCAAGCCCAACAAGGTTTTGCCACGCGGTAAAGGGCTGTGTTTGTAGAGCAACAATCCCCACAACAACACCGCGGCCATACCAAAACGCAGAAACAACAAGGAAGTGGGCGTGACATCCGAGCGGTACGCCATATTCGCAAAAAACGGCATCACGCCGAATGCCGTTGCAGACAGGGCTATATACGCCATGCCCAGTATTCTATCCATTCGTTGGTTCATCAAATGCTTTCTGTTGCTGACTTAGATTAATGGTATTTATTTTAAATTTTTAGATGGTTTTTACGCGCCGAAACATCCGCCGCACAAACCGCCACAACAGTACCATCAGCACAATCGCGAGCACAACAAACACACCCAAACCGCCCAAAAACACCAACGGATGATTGAGCATTGCCCACATACCACCAGCAAACATCACGTCCTCAGTGGTCGAAGCGGCAACATTGGTAAAGGGTTCAGGAGAGGTATTGATGGCAGCGCGCGTACCTGCTTTGGCAAAATGCGTGCCTGCAGCGAGTGTGCCGCCCAGCAAAGCAGTGGCAATCTGCATGGCAGAACCTTGATCGCCCATGACCATACCTGCCAAAGCCGCGCCCGCGGGAATGCGGATAAAGGTGTGGATGCTGTCCCACACCGAATCGAGCCAAGGAATTTTATCGGCGAAAAATTCAGTCAACAGCAACAACCCACTGATACCCATCACCCACAGATTACTCAACACGCTCAAGTCACCTGGTAAAGTCACGCCAGCAAATCGGTCAAGCGCACCCAAAGTGAATATCAGCGCGTACAAACGCAAACCGCTCGCCCAACCCAAGCCCGCCGCCAACGCCATGAGCGAGGGCATATTCAGCGGCGCGTTGCTCCAATTGAGTAGGGGTGATAAATTTTGTGAGAAAGTGTTGATGTCCATGAATTCATCCAAAGCGTTTCAAATCATTCATTGCTCTCAATATACCACTTGTACCCACGCGTGGCATATGAATACATTTCATCATAACGAGATTTTGCGCGGAGATGGCGGGGCAAGCCCGCCATGACATCCACTTGCTTGCCCCACTCTAAACGTAGGCGCGAAACTCACACTTTTTTACACCTGCGCCCCAAAATTCGGGTCGCGTCTGTCGGCATTGCGCAATGCCAAATCATCCGCTGAGAGTTCCAAATCTTTACGCGACACACCGAACCACATCGCCAGAGCCGCGGCAACAAACACCGATGAGTAAATCCCAAACACAATCCCGATGGTCAATGCCAGCGCGAAGTAATGCAAGGTTGGGCCACCGAATAAGAACATTGAAATCACCATGGTTTCGGTCATACCGTGGGTGATGATGGTGCGGCTCATGGTCGAGGTAATCGCATGGTTCATCACTTGTGGCACGGTCATGTTGCGCGTGCGGTTGTCGCGAAATACTTCACGGATTCGATCGAAAATCACCACCGATTCATTCACTGAATAGCCCAAAATCGCCAAAATTGCCGCCAGCACTGAGAGCGAGAACTCCCACTGGAAAAATGCAAAAAACCCCAAAATAATCACCACGTCATGCAAGTTCGCCAATATCCCTGCCAGCGCAAATTTCCACTCAAAACGGAACGACAGGTAAATCACAATCCCGATGGACACAAACAACAATGCCATCAAACCGTTGGTTGCCAACTCCTGTCCAATTTGTGGCCCCACGTATTCATTGCGCTGGAGTTGTACGTCGGGCGCGGCGGCTTGTAAGGTATTCATCACTTGCTGGGTTTGTGCTTCACTGCTGACATCTTTTTTCAGCGGCACACGGATGAGAACCTTATCGGTCGCACCGAAGTTTTGCACCTGCGCGTCTTTATAGCCGATGCCTTCTAAACTCGTGCGGATGCCTTCTAAATTCGCAGGCTGGCTATATTTAACTTCCACCAAAGTACCACCCGTGAACTCAATCGAGAAGTGTAAACCTTTGCTGAACAAGAAAAACACCGCGAAAAAAAAGGTGATGAGCGAAATCGCATTGAAAATCAAAGCGTGTTTCATAAAACCAATATCGCGTTTAAATCTAAAGAATTCCATAATTATTTCTCCGCTTGATTGGTGTCAGAACTGGGGTTAATGACGGGGATATTTTGATGCGCATCCGCCCCACGCCAAATTTGACCAATCGAGATGGATTGCAAACGTTGACGTCGGCCATACCAAAGGTTTGAAAATCCTCGCGCCACAAACACCGCTGAAAACATGGATGTCACAATCCCGAAGCAATGCACAATTGCAAAACCACGAATCGGACCCGAGCCAAAAATCAGTAAAGC
This sequence comes from Burkholderiaceae bacterium, assembly GCA_018261955.1. GTDB lineage: Bacteria > Pseudomonadota > Gammaproteobacteria > Burkholderiales > Burkholderiaceae > CTSOIL-112. Next base: position 72,832 of record JAGTRK010000005.1, on the reverse strand, counting down.
CACACCTGCAATCAAGGTGGTAATGTTTGAATCCAAAATCGTCGCAAACGCACGCTCATAACCCAAGTGCATCGCCATCGCCGGTGGCTGACCATTGCGCAATTCTTCCCGTATCCGCTCATTAATCAACACATTCGAGTCAATCGCCATACCGAGGGTAAGCGCGACTGCCGCAATACCGGGCAAGGTCATGGTCACACCGATTGCCGCTAAAATTCCAACGAGTAACAACAAATTCACACCCAAGGCCAAGACCGAAAAAATCCCAAACACCCGGTAGTAAATCACCATAAAAATCGACACTGCTGCGAAACCATAAACCAAGGATTTCAGACCTTTTTGGATGTTTTCCTCACCAAGCGAAGGCCCCACTGTGGACTCTTGAGTAATCGTCATCGGTGCAGCCAATGCGCCCGAGCGCAGAAGCAGTGCCAAGTCCTCAGCATCTTGCAGTGATGTCGCGCCTGTGATTTGGAAACTGTCACCAAACTCGCCTTGGATGGTGGCCAGCGAAATCACTTCACCGCGGCTCTTGCCATCGGGCTGTTGCTCATACATCACGATACCCATCTTTTTACCAATATTGTCGTGGGTGGTTTGGCGCATGATTTTGCCACTCTCCGATTTCAAACCCACACTCACCTGCGGACGCCCCTCTTGTCCCATTTCACCACGCGCTTGCGCAAATGCATCGCCCGTAATCACCACCTGTTTTTTGAGCAATGCTTTACTGCCGCCTTCACTGGCCGCCATGTCAAATTCAATACCATTGAGCGGATTGCTGGTTTCTTCCAAACGCACTTCCAATGTCGCCGTGCGTCCAATCAAACTTTTCGCGCGCGCTGGGTCAGACTCTCCTGGCAATTCAACCACAATTCGATCGAACCCTTGTTGTTGCACAATCGGCTCAGACGCACCCATTGCATTGACACGGTTGTGCAGAATTTCAATGTTCTGTTTAATTGCTTGGTTTTTGACTTCAACAACGGCCTGCTCGGTCAAGCCGATTTTGAGTTGATTGCCAGTCGGTTCAATCACATAGCTCAAAGCCGCTTGGTCGCTCGAAATCAATGCGCGCGCTTGCTCCATCATCGCTGGTGTATCAAAACTCAAAACGATTTGCTCGCCTGATTTTTCAGTCGCAGTTGGGGTAATTTTTTTGTCTTTTAAACTGCTTACAAAACCGGTTTGCATCGCATCTAATTTTTTTTGTACTGCTTCAGACATTTTCACTTCAAGCAAAAAATGCACACCGCCACGCAAATCCAAGCCGAGCGACACGGGCTTTGCACCCAGCGCGCCCATCCAATCAGGCGCGGCAGAAACGGTGCTGTATGCGAGTGTATAAGTTGGCGCGTTGGCATCGGGATTAAGCGCAGTATTGAGTACTTCTTTGACTTTTGCCTGAGCATCCACGCCATTCACCCGCACCTTAACCGTGCCCAAACCCTGAGCGGTTTTTTCAAAATACAAACCGGTGTACGGGATGTTTTGTGCTTTGAGTGTCTGGGCAATTTTGTCTTGCACATCTGCTTCGACTTTGACGGTGGCTTTGGCGGCAGACACTTGCACCGCTTGGGTCGTTCCAAAAAACGTTGGCACGGTGTAGAGCAAGCCCAACACCAGTGCCACGCCGATGACCACATACTTCCACAAGGGATAACGATTCATACTTTACCTGCTTTGAGGTTAAAAAACGCGATATTTAAAGCGAAAACACGCACATTCATCGAACGTGCGTGCATTCAAACGAGGTTTATTGCATTACGGCTTAAACGTGCCTGAAGGCAATATCGAGTGAATTGAATTGCGTTGGAAAACCAATTCAACACCTGAAGCCACTTCTAAAGTCACAAAGTTGTCGTCCAATTTGGTGATACGCCCCACCAAACCGCCACCTGTGGTGACTTCGTCGCCTTTTTTCAAAGCAGCCAACATCGCTTGCATTTCTTTTTGGCGTTTCATTTGCGGACGAATCATCATGAAGTACGCGATACCAATCAATAAAATAAACGGTAAAAACGACATCAAACCCGCCATTGGGTCAGTCGCTGCGGGTGTTTGCGCATAAGCATCGGTAATTAAAAACATTTAATTCTCCTAAAAATCGTAAAAATATCAATCAAGTAAGCAGGGCAATTATACCATCAAATAGTGACCATTCCGCCAATTTCAAGGTCATTCCACTCCACGCGCACGCTCGGTATAAAAGGTGCGCACCACTTCTGGGAAACGATCGGCATCCAAACCATCGCGCAAATCCTGCATCAACTGTAAATAATAATGCAGATTGTGAATGGTATTGAGCTGTGCGCCGAGCATTTCACCCATTTTGTGCAAATGGTGTAAATATGAGCGCGTGAAATTACGGCAGGTATAGCAGGTGCAGGCTTCATCCAAGGGCTTCATGTCTTGCTTGTAACGCGCGTTTTTAATCTTGATGTCGCCGAAACGCGTAAACAGCCAACCATTGCGCGCATTGCGTGTCGGCATCACACAGTCAAACATATCAATGCCTTGCGATACACCGAATACCAAATCCTCAGGTGTGCCCACGCCCATCAGGTAGCGCGGCTTTTCAGTCGGTAATTGATGTCCGATGTGCTCCAAAATACGGTAAAACTCTTCTTTCGGCTCACCGACCGACAAACCGCCAATCGCCACCCCATGGAATTGACCATGGGGCATATTCGCCAATTGCGCTAATGAAGCCTGACGCAGGTTTTCGTGCATCCCGCCTTGCACAATGCCAAACAATGCGTTGGGGTTTTCTTGGCGATCGAATTCATCAATTGAGCGTTGCGCCCAACGCAACGACAGTTCCATCGATTCACGCGCAGTCGCCTCATCGGCTGGATACGGCGTGCATTCGTCGAACTGCATGACAATGTCGGAATTGAGCACGGTTTGAATCTGCATCGAAATTTCAGGTGTGAGGAACAATTTATCCCCGTTAACAGGTGACTGAAAGGTCACGCCTTCTTCGGAAATTTTGCGCATGTCGCCCAAACTGAACACCTGAAAGCCGCCCGAATCGGTGAGTATGGGTTTGTCCCAGTGCATGAACTGATGCAACCCGCCATGCGTGCTCATCACGTCCATCCCTGGACGCAACCACAGGTGAAAAGTATTGCCCAAAATAATTTGTGCGTTAATGTCCGACAGCATGTCAGGGGTCATGCCCTTGACCGCGCCATACGTGCCCACAGGCATAAAAATCGGCGTTTGTACCACGCCGTGATTGAGCGTCATCGTGCCGCGACGCGCCTTGCCTGAGGTCTTGTGTAATTCAAATTTAAGCATAGGGTTTTAATCTTTTATGATGCTGCGGGCAGAATGCCCGCATAAATGCTGTTTTTGAGATCATCGATCCATCCAATTGGTCACGGTATCTGCAATGCCCTGAGCGTCCAAACCCAAACGCGCATGCAACAACGCCACATCACCGTGGTCAATGAACCGATCGGGCAAACCGACGTGCAGTATTTTGGGCGTATAACCGTTGGCAACGCACCACTCCGCCACGGCACTGCCCGCACCGCCCGCGATGCAAGAGTCCTCAACCGTCACGATGTGGGTGTGGTTTTTGAGCAATTCGCGTAGCAAAGCCTCATCCAAAGGCTTAACCCAGCGCATATCGACGAGGGTCGCATGGGTTTGCTCAGCCGCCAACTGCGCGGTGTGCAACATCGTACCAAACGCCAGTATCGCGACCTTTTCACCGCGTTTAACCACATTGGCTTGACCAATCGGCAGCGCATCCAAAGTCTCAGGCACGGGCGCGCCGACACCCGCGCCACGTGGATAGCGCACCGCAGCACAACCGTTATATTGGTACGCGCTGGTCAATAATGCACGGCACTCCGCCTCATCCGAGGGTGTAGCGATTAAAATATTCGGCACACAGCGCAGATAGGCAATGTCGTACGCGCCCGCGTGGGTCGCGCCATCGGCACCGACCAATCCCGCACGGTCAATTGCAAGCGTGACATCCAATTTTTGCAAAGCAATATCATGAATCACTTGGTCATACGCACGTTGCAAAAACGTCGAGTAAATCGCTAAAACGGGTTTCATACCATCGCACGCCATACCTGCTGCAAAGGTTGCTGCGTGCTGCTCGGCAATACCGACATCAAAGTAACGCGTGGGGAATTTTTGCTCAAACGCCACCAAGCCAGAACCTTCGCGCATCGCAGGCGTGACCCCAACCAATTTATCATCCGCCGCTGCCATATCACAAATCCAGCGTCCAAACACTTCGGTGAAGGTTTGTTTTTTCGCACCGCTCGCGCTGTTCGCACCACTACCAACAATGCCTTCGGACGGGTTGAATTTAGAAGGACCATGATACGAAATCGGGTCTTCCTCAGCATAGGCGTAGCCCTGTCCTTTTTTGGTGACGATGTGCAAAAACTGCACGCCACCTAAATTTTTGATATTACTCAAAGTCGGAATCAAGGAGTCCAAATCGTGTCCATCAATCGGCCCGATGTAGTTCAAGCCAAACGATTCAAACATCGTCGCAGGCACAAACATGCCTTTGGTGTGCTCTTCAAAACGTTGCGCCAAATCAAACATCGTCGGGCGATTTTGCAACACCTGCTTGAGTTTCGCGCGCGCACCCGTGACGAATTTACCTGTGAGGATTTTTGCCAAATGGCGATTGAGCGCGCCGACAGGCGGTGAAATCGACATGTCATTGTCATTCAAAATCACCAATAAATTGATGCCCTCGGTCACACCCGCATTGTTCATTGCTTCAAACGCCATACCGCCCGTCAGTGCGCCATCGCCAATCACCGCGATGTGCTGACGCTCTTTCAAACCCAATTCGCGCGCCGCCACCGCCATGCCCAGCGCGGCTGAAATACTGGTCGATGAATGTCCCGTGCCAAAAGTGTCGTATTCGGACTCAGAACGTTTTGGAAAACCAGAAATTCCATCCAACTGGCGCAAACCCGACATGGCTTCGCGTCGCCCTGTGAGGATTTTATGCCCATAACTTTGATGTCCAACATCCCAAACGATTTTATCGGTGGGGGTATTGAACACACGGTGCAAAGCCACGGTCAACTCAACCGTGCCTAAGTTTGAAGACAAATGACCACCCGTTTGAGCAACCGAATGCAGGATGAATTCACGCAACTCGTCGGACAATTGTCCCAATTGCTCACGCGACAGTGTGCGCAACTGCGCGGGACTGTCGATGTGCGGTAATAAAGGCTCAACAGGCGTTGGGTGTTCTGAATGTTGGGTCATGGTGGTTCTAATATTTAAATTTTGAAATTCGTTTTAATAAATTCGTTCGTGGCAGTAACTGGCCAAATCCGCCAAATACTGCGCGCCCTGCTCTTGTTGTGCACTGGCGATGCCATTCAAATTCGTCAATGCACTGGCGTACAATTTTTGGGCAAAATCCCGCGCGCCGTTAATCCCGATGGCTTGCACATAGGTTGGCTTGTTGGCATCGGCATCTTTGCCTGCGGTTTTACCCAATGTAGCGGTGTCTTGCGAGGCATCCAAAATATCGTCCACCACCTGAAACAGCAAACCCAAATCATCGGCATAACTCGATAAATCATTCAGTTGCTCGGCAGACAAATTCACGGCATCGTTGAGCCCCTGCGTCACACACATCGCCCCCATCATCACGCTAGCATGCAACAGAGCCCCCGTTTTCAACGAGTGCATGGTTTGCATGGTTTGTGTCAATAATGGTTGTCCCACGTGATGACAGTCAATCGCCTGCCCGCCCGCCATGCCCGCCACGCCTGAAGCGCGGGCGAGTGTGCGTATCAATTGCAACTGCTGCGCCGCAGTCAGCCCCATCTGCGTCAAACGTTCAGAAGCCAACACATCAAACGCCAAAGTTTGCAAGGCATCGCCTGCCAACAAAGCCTGCGCCTGCCCATATTGAATATGCACCGTCGGCTGACCACGGCGCAAATCATCATCGTCCATGCACGGTAAATCATCGTGTATCAAGGAGTAGGCGTGGATGTATTCGAGTGCCACTGCAACTTGCATCGCAATCTGCTGTGAGCCACCAACCAAATGCGCCGCCGCCAAGACCGCCAAAGCACGCACACGTTTACCACCATTCATCACGCCATGACGCATCGCAGCAACCAATGGCGAGTTTTGCGCCACAGCGTGCGTGACGTATGCGTCCAAACCCTGCGCCAGTGCAACTTCAATCTGTGGGCGCACCACGTCCGCCCAATCGTTGAATCGCTGCGCGCTGATGCTGACGGGCGAAATGTTCAATGCAGTCATGCCTCGTTCCATATCACTCATTCAAATCCAATGGACGCACCATATCCGCTTCAACAATTTTCACTTGTTCTTGCACCGCTTGCAACTGTGCTTGGCAAAATTTGACCAAAAATGCACCGCGTTGATACGCTTGTAATGAGGCTTCCAAGGGCATTTGACCGTTTTCCATAGCAGCAATCAACTGCTCGAGCTCACGCATGGCGGACTCGAAACTTTCAGGGGTTTTTGGTGCGTTTTTGGCATTCGCCATGGTTGACCTCAAATCAGTGTGCGAAAAGTCGCATTTTACGATAAATCCGCGCACTCGATGCAACAATCCATCACAGGCAAATCTTTATCACCTTTCTAAAATTCAAGTTCGGATAAAATGCCCTTGTTGCCATCATTTATCCACTCCCAACATGAATCCCAAACACTCAAAAATCGAAGCTCTCAAACAAATTGCCCTCGATGCAGGCGCGATTGTGCGCGAGGGCTATTTCGCCAACAAAACCATTACCCACAAAGGCACGGTGGACTTGGTCACGCAATACGATGTGGCAACCGAGCAATTCATTTTGCCGCGCTTGGCGCAACTCTTTCCTGAATATACGTTGGTGGGCGAAGAATCACATCAGGGCAATTATGATAATGCGTTTGAGCGAGTGATTTACATCGACCCGATTGATGGCACGACGAACTTTATCCACGGCGTGCCACATGTGGCGGTGTCCATCGGCGTGTACGAGCGCGGCATCGGGGTGATGGGTGTGGTGTACAACCCTATTTTGGATGAACTGTTTTGGGCAGTGGCTGGCGCGGGTGCATACCTCACACTTAACGACACAACCACGCGGCTACAGGTGAGTGCGCAAAGCGAGTTGCAACAATCCTTGATTGCCACAGGTTTTCCATACAGCAAGGTCAATCAGGGCGAGGCATTTGAGTGGGTGCTCGCGGGTATGCGTCAAATTTTACCCAACTGCCGCGATATTCGCAGACTCGGCTCGGCGGCTTTGGATTTATGCTATGTAGCACGCGGGACATTCGATGGCTACTACGAAATCGCGCTCAAACCGTGGGACTATGCCGCAGGCGTACTGATTGCGCAGGAAGCGGGTGCGTTAATTACCGATGTGCATGGCGCACTGATTGAATTTTCAAACAACAGCGTAATTGCTGCCAATTCACAAATTCACGCACAGATTTTGACCGCACTACATCCTGTATAAGGCTCAATGCCCATCGGTCGCAGGCAACCCACTGCTGAGCACCACACCCGCCACGGCGCAGGCAAACGCCACCGTGTGATACACCGTCCACGATTCATGATACAGCGCGACACCAATCGCAGCTGCGGTTAAAGGTAAAGCCACCGTCATCACCCCAGCGCGATTGGCGGGCACATGACGCAAACCGTTGAACCACAGCCACGTTGCCCATACACTGGCTGCGAGTGCGTAAAATACCATCAGCAACCAACCGTTCCAACCAATTTGCGCCCATGCCACATCGGGCAGTTGAAACACCGCCAGCGGCGTGGTCAAGATCAAACCAAAGGTATTCATTGCCACCGCAATTTGTTTGGGAGTGTAACCCGCGGTCAAATACTTCGCGCCGATGACATAAAACGCCTCGCACAACAGCGCACCAACCATGAACGCATTGCCCAACCACGACTGCCCCACCGAATCTTTGTTTAAACTCAAACTCATCACACCCAGCACCGCCAATCCCACGCTTGCCAAGCCGACACGGGTCAAATGCTCGCGCAACACCCACGCCGAAACCAACGCAATCACCGCAGGCAACAAACTCATGATAATCCCTGCGGCGGTCGCTGAGGTATGCGCCACACCAAACAGCATACAAATGGTGAATAGAAAGTTGCCAAAAAATGACATGCCAAACAACGCCCAGCGGTCGTGTTTTGGCACGGAGTGAATTTTTCCACACCACTCACGCAACCACGGCCACATCACCACTGCAGCAATCAAAAAACGCACCCACGCCAAGGCAAATGGCGGGAAATACTGCAATAGACTTTTAGACAGAGCCACATACGCGCCGACCAGCATCATCGAGAATGCCAAAGCCATATACGCTGTGGATTTATTCCAACTTTGAGGGGATAAACGATGGTTCACAATCAATCTTACAGCCCCTCATCATCAGGAATTTGCGCGCCACCCATGCGGCGCAGGATGACATTTGCACGTCGCCCAAGATTTCGACTTTTGCGGTTGGCATCGTAGAACTTCGGTGCGGGCAACATCACCGCGAGTTTGGCGGCTTGTTGCGCCGAGAGTTTATCGGCGCTCGTGCCGAAATAATGTTGCGCCGCCGCTTGCGCACCAAACACCCCCTCGCCCCATTCAACCGAATTCAAATACAATTCAAAAATCTTGTCCTTGGGCAACATCAACTCCATCACGTAGGTCATGCCGATTTCATTGGCTTTGCGCAGGTACGAACGGTTGGAGGAGAAAAACAGATTTTTGGTCAACTGCATCGAGATGGTCGAACCGCCAGAAACCACTTTACCACGGCGGGCGTTTTTCTTTTTTGCCACCTCAATTGCATCCCAATCCACACCGTCATGCTCGACAAAACCCGCATCCTCCGAGGCAACCACGGCTTTTTTTAGATTATCCGAAATATCGTTGTACACCATCCAATCGTGTTGCAATAAAAACTGCCCTTTGGCGGGAATCAGACGCATTTGCTCGTTTTTCATAAATGCAGAAAACGGCGCAAGCCCAACACCGTACAAAGCCAACCACAGCACACACCAAATTTGAAACGCCACGCCAATCAAAAAGAGCGAGTACACATACGGTTTGATCCAATAACGCCACATACTCAAGCACCTCGCTGTAATAGTGGCGCAGTATCGGGGGCGATGCCATGCCAAATTTGAAAACTCGCCGCCGCTTGCTCAACCAACATGCCCCAACCGTCCACGACTTGCGCACCTTGAGATTGCGCCCAAGTCATAAAACCTGTTTGTTTGCCGTACATCATGTCGTAGGCGAGCGCACTTGAATTGAACAGTACACCTTGTGGTGGTGTGAACTCATCACCCAAACTGCTAGCGGTGGCATTGATGACCACATCGTATGATTCCAAGGTTTCATCCGCCCACGCTTGCACGCGCAACCCAATACCTTGTGTGACTTGGGCAAAATCGGGCTTTTGCGCAATCTGCGCAAGCCATGCCTGCGCTTTATCCAAACTGCGGTTTTTGACCACGACAGCCGCTGGGCGTTCGTTCAGAATTGGACGCAACACCCCACGCGCCGCGCCGCCCGCGCCAAGCAACAATACTTTTTTACCTTGCAAAGCCACAGCCAAATTGTGCGTGATATCGCGCACCAAACCCACACCATCGGTGTTATCGGCTATGACCAAATCTTTGTTAAAACTCAAGGTATTCGCCGCGCCCGCCCAGAGTACATCGCTTGAACGCTTTGTGGCATAGGCAAACGCATCCAATTTAAACGGCACGGTGACATTGCATCCACACAAACCCTGCGCACGCAGCCCATCCACCATCACCACAAAACCATCCACTGGCGCGAGCACGCGTTCATAGCGCAACTTGATGGCGCATTGCGCAGCAAACTGCGCATGGATATCGGGTGATTTGCTGTGGGCGATTGGATTGCCAATCACGGCGTAAAATTTTAAATATTCACTCATAACATGGACTCAAAAGTTAATCCGTGACATTGTAGCGCAAGCGCACACAATTTCTAAGACAAAACAATCTTTGCTTTTTTGAATGCTTGGCAAAGGTAATTTTCTATTACCACACAAGCACATGATTTTATGGTTTACATCAACCACACGGGGCTGGAATCAAAACCGCCGTTCTGCCAAAGGTTATAATATCACCTGTACACCATGCACCTAAGTGAAGCACAACAACCCATGTTTGGGTCTGTATTGCGCGCAAAAAAGAGGTATCGTGGTCAAACCAAGGAAAATCGAGTTCAAAATGAATCCATCCGATAAAATCGCCATCAACCCCAAATACCTATCCGCAGAAGCCAAAGCCATCACCCGCGAGGACGTGCCTGAGTACATGGAAGAAGTCTATCACTGGGCGTACCTCAATCCGCGTAATGTCGCGCTATTGGACAGAAACTTGGTCTTTAATGGTTTGCTGTTTGGCAATGGACAGCGCATGGTACGTGCCTATCTACAAGAGATTCAAGCGGGGATGCGCGTCTGGCAAGTGGCGCACGTCTATGGTGATGTAGTCAATCAAGTGGCTGAAAAATTGGGTGCAACAGGTCAATTGGACCTCACCGATGTCACTGCCGCGCAAATCGCACGCGCGCATGGCAAAATCGGACACCTACCGCAAGCGAGAATTATTCACAGCGATGCCGCCGATTGGCAAGGACGTGATTATGATGTGGCGTGCAGTTTTTTCCTACTGCACGAAATTCCAGAGGACAAAAAACACGCGGTGGTCAATCGCATGACCCAAACGATTAAACCCACTGGCAAATTGATATTCATTGATTACCATCGCCCGAAATTTTGGCAACCTGTCGGGTGGATATTGCGCCTAATCAACATCAAAATCGAACCGTTTTCCAACGCGCTGTGGCGCAAAGAAATTTCAGAATACGCCAACGATGCCGACGCATTTGAATGGCACAAACGCACGATTTTTGGCGGCGTGTATCAAATTGTGACGGCAACACGCAAAGCATAAATCACTCCCCAGCATTCGTGGTCATTGCTCACTGTTGTAAATGCGACTTCATCAGCGAAGCGACTCTTACCCGTCAATTGATTGAATATCGCTGGATTGCTTGGTGATACAACCGCTCGCAATGACGGCTGTCAACTTAAATTCAGATCCACAAAAAACGCGAGCATCCGCCCGCGTTTTTCACATTCATATATTTAGGTGTTCAAATTACCAACCCGCCACCAAAGTCCACACCCCACACACAATCACAAACGCATACAAAGCGTAGCGCGTTTTAATCCCCACATGGATGTGCAAGTCGTGTAGCACATAGTAAAAACGGTGGGCGGTGTGCCACAGCATCACGAACAAAACCGCGACCACAACCAAGTAAAACAAGCCATTTTGAAACAGCGGTGAGACCGTTTGATAAAACGTATCTGCCGAGCCAACCACGCCAAACGGCAACAACCAACTCAAAACAACTATTAAAGCAGGCAACACCAATGCCGCAATCATGCCGCCTGCGGCGAACAACAACCAGTAAATCGGTTTCAAATTATTCGGTTTACTCATATTTGTCTCCTTATGCGCACGCAATGGCGATGATTAACAATATCAGTGCAAGCAAACCAAACACCGCCCAATGCGCGCCCAAGATGTATTTTTCGGGTAAAAATTGCTCACCTTGTTGCACTTTCATCACTTTGGGCGTGGTTTCAAACCAAGTCACAGTGTGAAATACCGCGCCAATCAAGCAAAACAGCACGAGCAACAACATCAACGGGTTTTTTTGCATTTGTACCCACGCCTGCCAATCAAACAAACTGCCTGCCAAAGCGACCACGCCCGACATCAGATTGAGCACATACAGCGCAATCGGCACGCAAGTCAACTCACGCAGCATATAACGTTTGTAAAACGGTTTTTCCATGTACCAGTTTGCTGGTTCGGTACTATGATAGGGTTTGCGCATCATTGGTCTCCTTGCTTGTCTGAATGAGCCTCGGAATCACCCTCGGAGTTAAAAAATGATTTGAGCCAATACGGCGCGCCTTGCGCCTTGGTCTGCTGAATCGCACCGGCTGGATCGACGTTTTTCGGACAGACTTCTGAGCAATAGCCAACAAAGGTACACGGCCAAACGCCTGTATCCAAGTTTTGAATCGCAAAGCGTTGTGCTGCGCCCTCGTCCCGACTGTCGTTGTTGTAACGAAACGCCAAAGCATTGGCCGCTGGCCCCAAAAATTCAGCGTTAATTGCCACTTGTGGGCAGGCTTGGTAACACAACATGCAATTGATGCACATGGTGTATTGCTTGAATTTTGCCAATTCGGCTGGGGTTTGGGTGTGCGCAGTCAATCCTGCCTGCGTCACATCGGTAAACTCGGTCGCGGGTTTGTCTTTGATGATATAGGGTTTGACCGCATTGAGTTTTTCAATAAATGGCTCAATATCTACGATTAAATCCTTTTCAATCGGAAAATGATCCAGCGGCTCGACCGTGATTTTGTCGCAGTCGGCAAAGTCGCGCACAAAGGTTGAGCACGCTAATTTGGGCTCGCCATTGATGACCATACCGCACGAGCCACACACTTCCATGCGGCACGACCAGCGATACGCCAGTTCGGGGGCTTGCTCGTCTTTGATTTGCGCGAGCGCGTCCAAGACCGACATGTCTTGTGTCCACTCTACTTGAAAACTTTGCAGCCACGGTTTTTCGTCAACTTCTGGACGGTAACGCGATACTTCGATGGTGATGATTTTGCTCATGGTTTTGCTCATGATTTCGCCTCCGCTGCTGCACCATACGCCCGCACTGCAGGTTGAGATTTGGTGATGGTCACGGCACTGTACTCAATTTTCGGTGCACCGCTGCCTTGATAAAACGCCAAACTGTGTTTGAGGTAATTGACATCGTCGCGCTCAGGCATATCGAGCCGTTGATGCGAGCCACGCGATTCTTTGCGTTGGTACGCCGAATGCGCCATCGCCTCTGCCACATCCAACAAGAACCCCAATTCAATCGTGGTCAACCAATCGGTGTTGAAATTCGTGCTGTGGTCGGTGATTGTAACGTTTTGGTAACGTTGTTTGAGTTGCGCAATTTGCTCAATGGCTTTTTGCGTGGTTTGCTCAGAACGGAAAATGCCCACGCCCTCCTCCATCAATGCGCCGAGTTCGCGGCGAATCTCAGCGGGCGATTCCGTACCATCGGTTTTATTGAGCAACGTCGCATAAGGCGCGTAACTTTGCTCCGCCAAAACGCGAATTTGCTCTGTGCTCAGCATATGGCTGCGGGTTTGCGCGACTTTGAGTGCGTCCTCACCAGCGACTTTACCAAACACTGACAACTCCGCCAATGAGTTTGAGCCCAAACGATTCGCGCCGTGCAAGCCGACCGAAGCACATTCACCGACCGCGAACAATCCCGCCATGCGCGTTTGACAGCGCGCATCGGTTTCTATCCCACCCATGGTGTAGTGCGCGGTTGGGCGCACAGGAATCGGTTCTTTGACTGGATCCACACCCACGAATTTTTCTGCCAATTCGCAAATGAATGGCAAACGTTCATGCAAATATTTTTCGCCCAAATGACGCAAATCAAGGAACACCACATCGCCACGCGGCGTTTCGACGGTGCGTCCTTTTTGTTGCTCGTGCCAAAAAGCTTGCGAAAGTCGATCGCGTGGCCCAAGCTCCATATACTTGTTTTTCGCCTCGCCAATCGGCGTTTCAGGCCCCAAACCGTAGTCTTGCAAATAACGGTAGCCGTCTTTATTGGTCAAAATCCCACCCTCACCGCGACAGCCTTCGGTCATTAAAATCCCCGAACCCGGTAAACCCGTGGGGTGATACTGCACAAACTCCATGTCGCGCAGCGGCACGCCGTGGCGATATGCCAGTGCCATGCCGTCGCCCGTAACGATGCCGCCATTGGTGTTGTACAGATACACACGCCCTGCGCCACCTGTGGCGATAATCACGGATTTGGCTTGTACCGCCGTGGTCGTGCCATTTTTCAAATCCAAACACAGCACGCCTTGCAACTGCCCGTCCGCCACCAATAAATCCAGCGCGAAATGCTCATCCAAACGCTGAATGCTTGGATATTGCAATGACGTTTGAAACAGCGTGTGTAGAATGTGAAAGCCCGTTTTATCCGCGGCAAACCAAGTGCGTGGCACTTTCATACCGCCAAAACGGCGCACGTTTGGTTTGCCCTCAGGTGTGCGAGACCACGGGCAACCCCAATGCTCGAGTTGAATCATTTCCTGCGTGGCGTGGTTGACAAAATACTCAACCACGTCCTGCTCGCACAGCCAATCCCCGCCCGAGACCGTGTCGTGAAAATGGTAATCGAGCGAGTCGTCCTCGCGCACCACGCCCGCCGAACCACCTTCGGCGGCGACCGTGTGCGAGCGCATGGGATAAACTTTGGAAATCAGAGTGACGGTGGTTTCGGGCGAGGTACGCGCGATTTCGATTGCTGCGCGCAGTCCCGCGCCACCTGCGCCGATGATGGCGACATCGGTTTGGATGATGTGCATAAAAGCCCTTTGTGCTTGGTTGATACGTTGGTTACTGTTTTCATTGTACGCCTCTCAAACTGACACGAAAGACGCATTTTAAAAAAGACCATTTCCTACCGCGAACACAAAGTTTAAGTAAAAAAATCTCCTAAAAACGCACTTTTTTGGGGAAAACCATTGGCAAACATGATACAAAATCGCACACCCACATACACACCCCCAAACCGCGAACCACAGTCGTTATGAATAAAACACCATCGAGCGCATCGACATACTCGATAACTCCAGCACCTCGTTGAAAAAGCCTACTTGCTCGCGCGCGCTGTCCCACACGCCCAACACATACAACAAGGGAATCAAATGCTCGGTCGTTGGGTGCGCCAAATTCACATCGGCGATTTGCGAGAAATTCACCACGGTTGAGACATCACGACGCGCAATCGCGTCCGCCACCGTCGCATCAAACGCCACTGCCCAGTCATACGCAGGCGCGTTGTCTTGCCAGCGTACCGCAGGTAAATTGTGCACCACATTGCCACTGCCGATGATGAGCACACCTTCGCTGCGCAACAACGCGAATTTTTGCGCCAAAGCAAAATGCTCCGCAGGTGATTTACGCACATCCACACTCAATTGAAATACGGGTATGTCCGCCTCAGGGTACATGTGCAATAAAAACGCCCAAGCACCGTGATCCAGCCCCCAAGTGTCATCTGCCAAAACTTCGGGCGCGAGTTCACGCACGCGTTGGGCGAACTCGGGTGCGCCTTGCGCGGGGTATTGCTGTTCAAACAACTGACGCGGAAAACCACCAAAATCGTGGATGGTACGCGGTTGCGCATTGGTGAGAACATGTGTTGCACCCTGCGTCATCCAGTGTGCGGAAACACACAAAATCGCTTTCGGTCGCGGTAAAGCGGCACCGAGCGCACGCCAAGCGCGTGAAATTTCGGTGTCCTCAATCGCGTGCATGGGGCTGCCGTGACCGATGAACAACGCAGGCAGCGTGGTGCTTGATGACGATTGCAATGCGGACAAAATTTGGGGTAGTTGGGTATTCATAAGATGGGTTCACAAAAGTATTGAAATTCTGAGCATTCTAACCCAATGTCTGAGCGGATGCTGAAGTCACAAATTGTGCATACCACAAGCATTGTGTTATAATCCGCGCCACTCATCAAGGAGCGTTGCATCGGTACTCAATGACCGACAGGCTTGATGGGTTTCAAACGGGTTTATCCCGCATCAACCACGCTCACTGACCCTTATTAACGTTTATTCATTTAATCAAGTGGTTTGAGTGAGCAAGTCCCTTTTTGAAGGTTTCAAAAAATTGCCCACTGCCCTTGTCATTTTATTGGAGCAGAATATGTACATCACCGAAAACGCCCACATCGCCGACCTCGCTTTGGCGGATTGGGGTCGTAAAGAACTCAATATTGCAGAAACCGAAATGCCTGGCTTGATGGCTTTGCGCCGCGATTATGGAGATTCAAAACCGCTCAAAGGCGCGCGCATCGCGGGTTCGCTGCACATGACGATTCAAACCGCCGCCCTCATCGAAACCTTGCAAGCCTTGGGTGCTGAAGTTCGCTGGGTGTCGTGCAATATTTTTTCCACCCAAGACCACGCCGCCGCCGCGATTGTCGCCACAGGCACGCCTGTATTCGCTTACAAAGGCGAGTCTTTGCAAGACTACTGGGATTTCACCCACCGCATTTTCGATTGGGGCAATGGTTTGTACGCCAATATGATTTTGGACGATGGCGGCGATGCCACCATGTTGCTGATTCTCGGTGCAAAAGCCGAAAAAGATTTGAGCGTTTTGGACAAGCCGACTTCTGAAGAAGAAACGATTTTATTTACCGCGATTAAAGCGCAATTGCAAAAAGACAGCACGTGGTATTCAACTCGTCTCGCTTCCATCCAAGGCGTGACCGAAGAAACCACCACAGGCGTGAAACGTTTGTACGAAATGCAAAAACGGGGCGAGTTGCCATTCCCAGCCATCAATGTCAATGATTCTGTCACCAAATCAAAATTTGATAATTTGTACGGTTGCCGTGAATCTTTGGTCGATGGCATCAAACGCGCGACCGACGTGATGATTGCGGGTAAAGTCGCCGTGGTCTGCGGTTATGGCGACGTGGGCAAAGGCTCGGCGCAGTCTTTGCGTGGACTCGGCGCGACGGTGATGATTACCGAAATCGACCCGATTTGCGCATTGCAAGCCGCAATGGAAGGCTACCGTGTGGTGACTTTGGATGATGTGGTGGCGCAAGCCGATATTTTCGTGACCACCACAGGCAACAAAGACATCATCACTGCAGCACACATGGCAAAAATGCGCGACCAAGCGATTGTCTGCAACATCGGGCATTTTGACAACGAAATCGACATCGCGGGCATCAAGGATCTGCAATGGGAAAACATCAAACCACAGGTGGATCACGTGATTTTCCCTGATGGCAAACGCATTATTTTATTGGCTGAGGGTCGTTTGATTAACCTCGGTTGCGCAACAGGTCATCCTTCGTTTGTGATGAGCAATTCGTTTACCAATCAGACTTTGGCACAAATTGAATTGTTCACCCGTGGCGAGCAATACAAAAATGAAGTGTATGTTTTGCCCAAGCACTTGGATGAAAAAGTCGCACGTTTGCATTTGGAGCGCATCGGTGCGAAACTGACGGTATTGTCGCAAGAGCAAGCCGATTATATTGGTGTGAATGTGGATGGGCCTTATAAACCTGACCATTATCGTTATTGATGAGGCACTGGGTCATTGCGGGTAAGAACCAATGGGTTCAGGTCACCCGTAATCCCCCAATAGTGTTTCCTAATCCAAGGAGATGGCGGATCAAGCCCGCCATGACATTTGTAAATGACAAACAAAACGCAAGGAGCAAACATGACACGCTGGCTACTTCACTGGGCAATTGCCACCATTGCCCTGATGGCACTGCCTTATTTATTTGATGGCATCACCATTAACGAACCGATGACTGCACTTATGGCGGCTTTGGTGCTGGGTTTAATCAATACCTTCATCCGACCCATCGTGAGCCTACTCACCCTGCCCTTGCAAATTTTGAGTTTGGGTTTGGTGACGTTGCTCATCAATGCAGCTTTGTTATTTTTGGTCAGTTCTTTGGTCAAAGGCTTTCACATCGACACCTTTGGCACGGCGTTTTGGGCAGCGATTGTTTATGGTTTAATCAACTGGGCGGCTAGCAGTATTTTGTCCAATGATAAAAAATAAACCATGCCGCGTATTGACCAAGTGCTTGTGACGCAAAACCTCGCCGAATCGCGCGCGCACGCGCAGCGTTTGGTCAGTGATGGGCGCGTCTCATGGCACAATGGGCGCGATTGGCAAACGATCAAAAAAGCCTCGTATGAGTTAGACGACACCACACCCTTGCAGGTCGCCGATTCAGACACCGATAAATTCGTCTCGCGCGCAGGCATGAAACTCGCGGGCGCGTTGACACATACGCAGTTCTCTGTCGCAGGTTTAAACGTATTGGACTTGGGTACGAGCACAGGCGGATTTGCCGACTGCTTACTACAAAATGGCGCGGCGCGCGTGGTCGGTATCGATGTCGGGCATGACCAGTTGCACAAGCGTTTGCACCACGAGCCGCGCTTAACCGTGTTTGAAAATTGCAATGCACGGTATTTGGATGCGGATGAGTTGGCAGAACGTTTTGAAGATTTGAACGATGCAAACATTACGCCGATTACGAATGGATTTGATTTGGCGGTGGCAGATTTATCGTTTATCTCATTGACCAAAATTTTGCCGATATTTGCAGCAGGTGAGCAAAGCCTGCTCAAACCCAATGCACACATCCTCATGCTGGTCAAACCACAGTTTGAATTGGATGCCGATGCGCTCAGCAAAGCGGGCATCGTCAAAGACCCAGCACGCTATACCGAAGTGCAAGCCAATATTTTGCAAGCCTGTATGGCGCAGAATTTAACCGTTTTAGATTACTTCGCCAGCCCAATTACGGGCACGGATGGCAACCACGAATTTTTTGTATTTGCCCAGTTTCAACTCAACGACTAAATCATATTATGACTTTATCTATTCCTGTCAGTTTTGAATTCTTCCCACCAAAAACCGCAGAAGGTGAAGAAAAACTCATGCACACCGTGACACAACTGGCCACGCGTAACCCTGAGTTTTTTTCAGTCACCTACGGCGCAGGTGGCTCAACGCAAGCGGGTACATTCAACGCCGTTGCCAATATTCGCTCAAAAGGCTTTGAAGCCGCGCCACACCTATCCTGCGTTGGCGCGACCCGCGCAAACACACTCAATATACTCGATGAACTCAAAGCGCAAGGTGTAAACCGCATCGTCGCACTGCGTGGTGATTTGCCCTCAGGCATGGGTGGTATGGGTGAACTCGCGCACGCATCGGACTTGGTGTCACTCATCCGCGAGCACAGCGGCGACTGGTTCCACATCAGCGTTGCGGCCTATCCCGAATACCACCCACAAGCGCGCACACCACAAGATGACCTCAAACATTTTGTCAATAAAATGCAAGCAGGCGCGAACACCGCCATCACCCAGTATTTTTACAATGCCGATGCCTACGCACGCTTTGTCGAGGATGTGCGTGCCAAAGGTGTGAACGCACCGATTATTCCCGGCATCATGCCGATTACCAACTACAACCGCCTCGCGCGATTTTCAGAGACTTGCGGTGCAGAAATACCGCGTTGGGTATTGCTCAAACTTGCAAGTTTTGGCGATGATGCCGAATCTATCAAGGCCTTTGGCCAAGAGGTGGTGGCGCAACTGTGCGAACGCTTGGTGCAACTGGGCGCGCCGAGTTTGCATTTTTACACCCTTAATCAAGCCGAGCCGAGTTTGGGAGTTTTGGGACAGTTGTGATGTGTGACATCATTTTACCAATTACAAACTGTTAAAATGGCGCATGAACGCTATCACTCAAAACCCTCGAACCCCCACCGCCCTATTCATCCTCGGCCCCACCGCGTCTGGCAAAACCGCACTGGCTTTGGCGTTGGCACAATCGCGTCCCATCGAAATCATCAGCGTGGATTCGGCTTTGGTGTATCGCGGTATGGACATTGGTACGGCGAAGCCCACACTGACTGAACGCGCGCTTTGCCCGCACCATTTGATTGATATTATTGAGCCGACTGAGTCGTACAGCGCGGCGCAGTTTGCCGCCGATGCAACGCGACTGATACACGAAATTGATGCGCGTGGCAATTTACCCGTATTGGTCGGCGGCACAATGTTGTATGTCAAAGCGTTACTTGAGCCACTCACCGAATTGCCTGAGTCAAATGCCGAAATTCGCGCAGACATTGACGCACAAGCCAAGCAACATGGTTGGGCGTATTTACACGCACAATTGGCGCAGTTTGACCCCATCACTGCGGAACGTTTAAAGCCAACCGATGCACAGCGCATCAATCGCGCGATTGAGATTTATCGAGTTTCGGGCAAACCGATGAGCCAGTGGTGGGCGGAAGATACACGCACGCATACGCTGCCGTTCACACCGATACTGACCGCGCTGATTCCTGAGCCACGCTCACTCCTCCACGAGCGCATCAATCAGCGTTTTCTCAATATGATAGAACAAGGCTTCCTCAATGAGATGCACGATTTGCGTGCACGTGGAGACTTGACCGTGGATATGCCATCGATGCGCTGTGTCGGCTATCGGCAGGCTTGGGAATTTTTGGAGGGTACGGTTGATTACGATACATTCATCGACAAAGGTCAAGCCGCCACGCGCCAATTAGCAAAACGTCAGATGACGTGGATACGTGGCATGCCTGAGATTCAGACGTTTGCGCAGTTGGATGTCAAAGGTTTAAATCAGCTTTTGTAATGCAAAGCTTCAATCAGCGGTACGTTCATACCAGTTTTTCGATTGATTGACCCAGCGCACGACCAGCAGCATCACGGGCACTTCGACCAACACACCAACAACAGTTGCGAGTGCCGCCCCTGATTCAAAACCAAACAAGCTAATCGCCGCCGCCACCGCCAACTCAAAGAAGTTACTCGCACCAATCAACGCCGATGGACACGCAACATTGTGCTTCTCGCCGACCGCACGATTGAGCCAATACGCCAAGCCAGAGTTGAACAACACCTGTATCAAAATCGGCACAGCAAGCATGGCAATAATCAAAGGTTGCTCGACGATTGCTTTGCCCTGAAACGCGAACAACAATACCAAAGTCAATAACAAGGCAACGATGGAATACGTGACCATTTTTTCCATCGCGTGTGCAAACGCATGTTCGCCTTTTTTGAGCAAAATTTGACGCAAAACTTGAGCGATGATGATGGGAATGACGATGTACAAAATCACCGAAATCAACAAAGTGTCCCACGGCACGGTGATTGCCGAGAGTCCCAACAACAAACCGACAATCGGTGCAAAGGCAAAAATCATAATCGTGTCGTTCAGTGCCACTTGCGAGAGTGTGAACAACGGTTCGCCGTTGGTCAGACGACTCCAAACAAACACCATTGCAGTGCATGGCGCGGCGGCGAGTAGGATTAAACCCGCAATATAACTGTCCAATTGCGCCGCAGGAAGATAATTCACAAACACATGACGGATAAATAACCAACCCAAAAACGCCATCGAGAAGGGTTTAACCAGCCAATTGATGAACAAGGTCACACCGATGCCACGCCAGTGTTGTTTGACTTGGTGCAAGGACGAAAAATCAATCTTCATCAGCATGGGAACAATCATCACCCAAATCAGCAAACCCACGGGCAAATTGACCTGTGCGACTTCCATCGCCCCCAGTTGCTCAAACACCGATGGCATGAGTTGACCTAGCACCACACCAACCACAATACACAGAGCCACCCAGAGACTGAGATAGCGTTCAAACACGCTCATAGATTGAGTGATTGACTTATTATCACTCATGATTTGATCCATTGATTTTGCAGGTGATTATCGGCTTCGCCTGTGACAGCAGCAATTGCTTTAATCTCGTGGCGTATCGCATTCGCGTCTAGCACATCCAGTGGCAAATTCACAAACACATGCACGCGATTCATAATCATACGAAACACCCGTGCAAAATCCGCACGTTTTTCGGCATCTGTTCCCGTCATACCTGGGTCGGGAAAACCCCAATGCGCGGTCATCGGCGCGCCGTACCAAATCGGACAAGTTTCACCCGCGGCGTTGTCACACACCGTGAACACAAAATCCATCTGCGGGGCATCGGGATTGATCGACGGTGAGAACTCGTCCCAACTTTTACTGCGCAACCCACTGGTATCGTAGCCAATGGATTGCAGTTGCTCAATTGCCAAAGGATTCACGCGACCGCTGGGCTTGCTGCCCGCGCTGTAGGCACGAAACCGCCCTTTGCCCATCACATTAATCAAACCTTCCGTCATCACACTGCGTGCGGAATTGCCCGTACACAACACCAAAACGTTATACACTTTATCCATTTTTGTCCCACTATTTAAAGACTCATCATATAAAATCAAAATGACAAAACCATGTCATAAACCGCAGTCCACACCCGCACAACAATTCTCAGTCAAATATCCAATGAGCTCGTTCATCAATGCAGTATTCGCCCGATAGATTACAAATCGCCCCGCACTCTCGCTACTGACCAAACCCGCGTGATTGAGTTCTTTCAAATGAAAGGACAAAGCAGACGGCGCGATGCCCGTCATCTCGCTGATTCTGCCCGCAGGCAGACCCTCGGCACCCGCTTGAATCAAAAGACGAAATACAGATAAGCGCGATGCTTGCGCAAGGGCGGACAGAGAGGTGACGGCAGTTTGTGTGTTCATATTTCAATGATACTTGAAATATTGAAATAATGCAAATTAAAACATTCATCATTCACCAAGCCTGTGTCATCGATTAAAAAACCCCTGTAAAATAACGCATTCACTCAAAAAAAAAAACACCATGCAAAAATCACCCCATCCGATCCAACAAACCACACCCTGCCTAATGCAAGCATGGCATGCACATGAGCAAGAATTGCGCCGTTGGTTGTGCAAGCAGGGTTTGATGCGCGAGCAAAGCGAGGATTTTTTGCAAGAGATGTTTCTCAAATCTTTGGCGCAACAACAAAAATTTTGCGCCATTGAAAACCCACGCGCATGGTTTTTTACAATGGCAAAGCGAATGCTCATCGATCAATTTCGCACGCAAAAAAATTGGGTGGAATTGGATGAACAATTGCCAGAACCCTTGATCGATGAGCCTCTGCCTGTGGACAGTTTGACTGTTTGCCTACCCCGCGTGCTCAAGGAATTGTCAGAAAAAAATCGCCAAGCCATACAGTTGTGTGACCTTGATGGCATGGCACAAGCCGAGTTCGCACGTATCACGGGTTTGTCATTATCAGGCGCGAAATCGCGTCTACAAAGGGCGCGCGTGGCACTGGCAAATCAGCTGAAACTATCTTGCCAAGTGAAATTCGATGACGCGGGCGAGGTGTGTTGTTTCACACCGCGCCCATAAACGCTTCATAAACGCCTTTGACAAATTCTCTGCGATGCTTATTAAGTGTGATAATTAACAACAACCTTTACTCGCCGATGGTGTGGGCGAGCAGCAAGTGTTGTTGGCAGCAGGCGATGGCGCACAACACGAATCTGCTGTGCTTGCGAGAGTTGTGCAACCACAAGCACTTGCCTGCTCATCTGATGGCGTGCTTAATTTTTCACCACGCACAGGAAAACCACGCACAATCCATCTGTCCATACCATACTCCATATTGGCGACCTTATCGTAGCCATGAAACATTAAAAAATAACACGCCTTCAAACTGCGGTGTCCCGCCGAGCAAACAAGCACCATTTCGCGGTCACGCGGTAATTCCGCATAGCGTGTATCGAATTCACTCAACGGAATATGAATGATTTCTGGCACATCAAAAGCCAGTTGTTTAACCTCATCATACTCACGCACATCCACCACCAACAAACCCTCTTCGAGGATTTTACGATGTGCTGTCGTGGGGCAATACTGTGTTGCCTCTGCCAATTTTTTGGGCTGACTATTCATGCGTGGCTCCAATTAGTTTGACAACCATTGTTCAATTTTTTCACGATGGGGAATGCCACCAGCATGCACCACTTTGCCATCAATCACCACCCCAGGTGTGCTCATCACGCCGTAGCCCATAATTTCTCGCAACTCTTCAACTTTTTGCACATGGACTGTCACGCCTTTGGTCTGAGCGATTTGCTCAATCAATGCCACGGTTGCTTTACAATTGGTGCAACCTGTACCCAATACTTTAATTTCCATCATGTATTCCTCTCAAAAAATAAAAAACTCAATCACATTGATCCAAGTTAAAAACACACTACAGTACTGCGTTAAAGACATAACCCACGATTAAAATCCCAGCTGCCACCACACCAACGAATGTCGCAATCAGACGAATTTTAAGCACTTTGCGTAAAATAATCATTTCGGGTAAAGACAATGCAATCACACTCATCATAAATGCCAACACCGTACCCAAAGCCGCCCCTTTGGTCAGTAAAGCCTGCACGATGGGAATGACACCCGCCGCGTTGGTGTACATCGGAATACCCACCAATATCGCCAATGGCACAGACCACCAAGCCTCTTTACCCATAATTGATGCCATAAAATCTTCGGGCACATAGCCATGTATCACACCACCGAGAGCAATACCCACCAAAATATAAGGCCAAACCTTACCCACAATTTCGCGCACCGATGCAAAACCCGCTTGAATACGCTCTGACAATGTAATCCCAACGTCTTCAAATTGAGCCGACATTTTGGGCATATCGCGCACCCAATCCTCTAAATAGGCTTCCATTTTTAAACGCCCAATTACCCAACCCGCCATAATCGCAACAGACAAACCCAAGCCGAGGTACAGCATCGCTACTTTCCAACCAAACATACCAAACAGCAACGTCAATGCCACCTCATTGACCATAGGCGCGGCAATCAAAAATGAAAAAGTCACGCCCAAAGGCACACCTGCCTGCACAAAACCGATAAACAAAGGCACTGCTGAACAAGAACAAAATGGTGTCACAATACCCAATGATGCCGCCATGACATTGGCTACTCCCTCGGTTTTACCCGCCAACAATGCACGCGTGCGCTCAGGGGTAAAATAACTGTTGATCATGCCCATCACAAACACCACCGCTGTCAACAACATCAAAACTTTGGGGGTGTCATAAAAAAAGAATTGCAACGCACCACCCAAACGTGAACTGCGCTCAACGGGAAGCAAGGTCACGCAATATTCGGATAAGGGAATGAGTACTTGATACAGTGCAAACCAAACCACCGCAGCAAGAATTAAAAACAAACGGGGGGATTTTTGCGCTATTTGATTCAGTGTTTTAAACATGGATCCTCTCAATTTTTTAACAACCAACAAATATCAGACCTCTGCACAACCATCATATGCAACGCCGTCATACCCATGAATACAGAAATGATGTACAGTCTTTTCTCGGATGCGTATGAGAAGACGATAAACCAACAAAAAGACTCAGTTTTTCTTTTAAAATCATCCAATTTTTAGAAAAATTTGCGCTAAGCACGGCTGTTGAAGAGGTGTTTTTGATTTTTTGAAAACCAACCATCTACAAAATATGCACACACATAAAAAAGCCCCGCATGATGAAACGCAGGGCTATGTACACACATGAAAGAATAGTTTTTAGCGGTTGGCTTTCAATTCGGCTTTTGACAAGAAACCGTCTTTATCCAAGTCCAAGGCTTTAAAATTACTCGCCAAATCGCTCAAACCTGCTTTTTGGGCTTCTTCTAAAGACAATTTACCATCACCATTCACGTCGGCTTCGGCAAAGGTTGCGGCCATCGCAGACACGCTGACCAAAAGGGCTGAGCCCAAGGCAAGTTTAAATAATTTTGAAGCGTTCATTGCGTTCTCCATTTTTTTTTGAGACCATTGATGAATGTCATTATACGACACATCGTGTGTCAATAATACTCGAGTGATTTATCGGTTGACCAACATGTGATTTTGTTACAATGCTGATTTTGAACCACACCCCATAAACCACACCCATTTATTTAGGAATGACCCATGGCAGGCGCAAGTTTACTCACCCTTATTGACGACATCGCGACCCTTTTAGACGATGTCAGCGTGATGACCAAGGTCGCTGCCAAAAAAACCGCAGGCGTGCTCGGTGACGATTTGGCTCTGAATGCGCAACAAGTCACAGGAATTAACGCCGACCGCGAACTGCCCGTGGTTTGGGCTGTGGCAAAGGGTTCACTCATCAACAAAGCAATTTTAGTGCCTTTGGCTTTGTTACTGGCGGCATGGCAACCGTGGTTGGTGACGGTGTTGTTGATGATAGGCGGCGCGTATTTGTGCTTTGAGGGGTTTGAGAAAATTGCCCATAAATGGCTACACAAGCCCGAAGAGGACGCACAGCACCACGCCGAATTATTGGATGCCATTGAGGACGAAACGGTCGATATGGTGCAGTTTGAAAAAGACAAAATCAAAGGCGCGGTGCGCACGGATTTTGTCCTCTCGGCTGAGATTATTGTGATTACTTTGGGCACGGTCGCCAGCAAGCCCCTGATGGAACAATTGGCGGTGCTGGTCGGTATTTCGTTGATTATGACCGTAGGCGTGTATGGTTTTGTGGCTGGGATTGTCAAATTGGACGACATTGGTCTGTGGTTGGCGCAAAAAAAGAGCACCGCAGCGCAACAACTCGGTCGCTTTTTCCTCTGGCTCATGCCTGTATTGATGAAAGTATTGGCGTTTGTCGGTACATTGGCGATGTTTTTGGTCGGTGGTGCGATTGTCGCGCATAATTTGCCTACCGCATTCGGCTTGCACCATTTATACGAAATTGTCGCCCACAGCCTGCCCACATGGCTATCGGACATCTCATCAACGGTGATGGACGGGCTTTCAGGCTTGGTGGTCGGCGCATTGGTTTTGGTCTGCGTCACCGTCATCAGCAAACTCATTCCCAAAAAATCCTCATCCGCACATTAAAATGAATACGCACAGCACCCCCGCCCGCATCGCCCTGCAAGGTATGAGCAAAGCCTATGGCTCCATGTACGCCAATCAAGACGTGGGTTTAAGCGTTGCCGCGGGGGAAATACACGCAGTACTCGGTGAAAACGGCGCGGGCAAATCCACGCTGATGAAAATGATTTACGGCGTGACCACGCCCGATGCAGGGCAAATTTTTTGGAACGGCGAGCCCGTACAGATTAAATCGCCTGCGCAAGCCCGCGCGCTTGGCATCGGCATGGTGTTTCAACATTTTTCATTGTTTGAAACCCTCACGGTGGTGGAAAACATTGCACTGGCGATGGATGAAAAAATCCCCATAAGCGCGCTGTCAGCACGAATTATTGAAGTGTCGGAACGCTACGGTTTGCCGATTGCACCGCAACGCCTCGTACACGATTTATCGGTCGGTGAGCGTCAGCGCGTGGAAATCGTGCGTTGCCTGCTGCAAAACCCCAAACTTTTGATTATGGACGAGCCGACCTCGGTGCTCACACCACAAGCGGTCGAAAAGCTGTTTGAAACCCTGCGACAACTCGCCGCCGAAGGCTGTAGCATTTTATACATCTCGCACAAGCTCGATGAAATTCAATCTTTGTGCGACAGTGCGACCGTACTTCGCCAAGGCAAAGTTTCAGGTCATTGCCAGCCCAAATCCGAAACGGTTGAGACACTGGCACAATTGATGATAGGACGCGCACTACCCGAGTACAAACACGCGCACCAAACAGTGGGCGAAGTGCGTCTGCACATCAACCAACTGTCTATGAGCACGGACGATCCATTTGGTGTGGATTTGACCGATGTCAACCTGACCGTGCGTGCAGGAGAAATCGTCGGCATCGCAGGCGTGTCGGGCAATGGCCAAGCAGAATTTCTATCCGCTTTGTCAGGCGAAAAACGTGCCAGCAGCGCGGATATGGTGCAAATCATGGGGCAAAATGCAGGGCATTTGGACGCGGCGCAACGGCGCAATTTGGGACTCGGCTTGTGTTTTGTACCTGAGGAGCGGCTCGGCAAAGGTGCAGTGCCCGCAATGAGTTTGTCCGAAAATGCCCTGCTCACCGCCTATCAATCGCCCAAATTTTCGATGTTGCGCCACGGTCTGATGCAACGCAAAAACATGCGCGCCTTTGCCCGCCGCTGCATTGATGAGTTTCAAGTCAAAGCCGAAGGCACGCACAGCGCAGCCAGCAGTTTATCGGGTGGTAACTTGCAAAAATTCATCATGGGTCGAGAAATCCTGCTCGCGCCCAAACTCATGATTGTCGCCCAACCGACTTGGGGCGTGGACGTGGGCGCATCGGCATTTTTGCGCCAACGCTTGCTCGATTTGGCTGCAGAAGGCGTGGCGATTGTCTTGCTGTCCGAGGAACTCGAAGAAATTTTTGAAATTGCCGACCAAATTGCGGTGATTGCGCACGGGCGCATGTCGCCAATTTGCCCGATTGAGGATACCACGCCCGAGCAAATTGGGGTTTGGATGTCGGGCTTGTTTGAGGCGAAGACAAGTGCTGATGCGTAGAATGCCGTCATTGCGAACGGTTTGACCGCGAAGCAATCCAAACAGAGGTAATTATGGCAAATAAATTAACACCTCGTTGCCGTCATTCCCGCATGGGGTTAGCGGGAATGACGAATTAGTAAGTAAAACAAAGACCAAACAACACAACACTAAACAATCCAACCACCATGCTCATCCCGTTTAAACTTATCCCGCGCACCGAACCATCGTTCAAGATGCAAATCATCGTGCCATTCATCGTGGTTATCCTCACCTTGTTGGCGGGACTGACAATATTTATGACCCTTGGCGTGGACCCACAAACCGCATTTAAAGCCTACTTTATTGATCCACTGTCCTCGTTGTACGGCGTATCGGAATGGCTGCTCAAAGCCTTGCCGTTGTGTCTGATTGGTTTGGGTTTAGCGGTCGCTTACCGCGCGCAGGTGTGGAACATCGGTGCAGAGGGGCAACTGGTCATGGGCGGCATCTTCGCCACCGCGACCATGGTCTATGCGCAAAACGCCATCACCTCAGGCGCATTGGTCATCGTCATGATATTTGCGGGCATACTCGGCGGCATGGTTTGGGCGGGCTTGGCTGCGTGGATGCGCACGAAATTTAACGCCAATGAAATCCTCACCACGTTGATGCTGGTGTATGTCGCACAAAGCATTTTGCAATATTTGCTGGTGGGCACAGTGGACAACACCGCACCACTGCAAGACCCAATGGGTGCGGGCTTCCCGCAATCACAAATGTTCCCTGCGAACGCTACCCTACCCTTGCTCGGCAACATCATTCCCGCTCTGTCCAGCACGCGATTGCATGTTGGGATTTTGTTACTCCTCATCGTTGTGCCACTGATGTGGGTGTTTGCCAAACGCTCGTTCGTGGGTTTCCAAATGACCGTAGCAGGACTCGCACCCAAAGCGGCGAACTACGCTGGGTTTAAAACCAATCGTTTAATCTGGTTGGCACTGTTAATCAGTGGGGGCTTAGCGGGTCTTGCAGGCGCGCTCGAAGTCGCAGGACCTGTGGGACAACTGCAAGAATCATGGCGACCTGGATACGGATTCACCGCAATCATCGTCGCATTCCTTGGGCGACTGCACCCCGTCGGCGTGCTCATCGGCGCGTTGCTCATGGCACTGCTCACCCTCGGCGGTGAAGCCCTGCAAATCTCCATGAGCCTGCCGCAATCGGTGAGTTTATTATTTCAAGGTTTGTTGTTGATGTTTTTATTGAGCGCGGATGTCTTGGTCAATTACCGCGTGGTGTGGCGTAAATAGCACCGAAATTTAGAACCATTCTATGTTAAACGTCTCCATCATCACACCCACCGCAAACCGCAGCGCGTATCTGCCGTTGTTGTACCAATGTGTGTGCAATCAACGCGATGTTAATTGGGAATGGTTGGTGTTGGATGACAGCCCACAAGCAGATACATGGATGCAAAACACCGCACGCGATGATGCACGCGTGACCTATATCCACAGTCCAACGTCACTGACCATTGGCGAGAAGCGCAACCAACTCGTCGAGCAAGCACAATACGAACACATTGCCCACTTCGATGACGATGACCATTACGCGCCGCATTACCTCAGTACATTGGTTGGACACTTGGTGACCAATCAAGCCGATTTAATCAAACTGTCGGCTTTTTACCTGCGCGCGCCCAAGCAAGATTTTTTTGGTTACATGGATTTGACCGCCAAAACGGGACACCATTACGTGCTCAACCAAGAAGAAATTGAGCACATCACCTTTCATGACAAAATGCAAATTGGCGCGGATTTTATTGTGTTCTATGGTTTTTCCTACGTCTATCGACGCGAGATTGCACTGCGGCATCCGTTTGAAGCGGTGAGTTTTTGTGAAGATGAATATTTTGTCAAAGCCATCATCCATGCAGACGGCTCAGTCATCACCATGCCCGACACCACAGGTCTGTGTTTGCATTTGGTGCATGGCTCGTCCAGTTCGCGCTGTTTTTCGCGTTACTCCATGCCCAAACATCTGATTCCCGTGGTTTTTCCACATTATCGGGAATTATAAATATCAGGCGAAACTGGACTATTTGAGAAAATCACGCCTTTTTCACCAAAGCCATCACCGCAGCGAAAGCAATAAACGCACCGCCTGTCACTCGGTTAAACCATTTGAGCACGCGCGTTTGACGCAGGTAACTTGCTAAACTCAGTCCACCAATTGCATAAATACAATACCACAGCATTTCGACCACGCTAAATGTCGCCAGTAGTATGATGATTTGCGGTAGTTGCGGTGCGCTGGCATGGATGAATTGCGGTAAAAAGGCCACGGCAAACAACAGTGCTTTCGGGTTACTCGCCGCGGTCAAAAACGCAGTGCGATACAACGCCCAGTTTGATTCGACACGTGTCTCATCCGCACTCACCCCAACTTCGTGCACAGGTGCCGTCCAAACTTTATACCCCAGATACACCAAATACGCCGCGCCCGAATAGCGCAGTATGTCAAACAACACAGGGGACTTCATCAGCACCAAACCCACGCCTGCCGCCGAAATTGAGAGCATGATGAGCAAGGCACTCAGACAGCCGAGCATCCCTGCAATTGAGCGGCGAAAACCATAACGCACACTTTGATTGAGGATGAGCAGCATGTTCGGCCCTGGTGCAGCAGAGACCAAGAAAGTAGCGGTGACAAACAGCCACCATGTGGTGAGGTTCATATTGTTTCCTGTGCTTGTTGTTAATCTTTGTGTGTCATTGCAAGCGGTTTCATCGCGAAGGAACCCATTCTTGAATAGTGTATCGACTACTTAGCGCAACTCAACGATAAGGGCTCAATGCGTCGGCACTTCATCCGCGCGTACCACTGAATGCAAGCGCACCGCCCAAATTACCCCTGATAATGCCAAGCCCATCGCCAACCATTCCAAAGCCCTCGGCATCCGCCCATCGTACATAAATCCGTAAATCAGTGAGAACAGGGTCTCTGACATGAGCATTTGCCCTGACAAACTAATCGGGAGCAAGTGACTGGCAATATTCCACAAAATATTACCGAGCCACGAAGCGAGAAAAGCAATCACCACCCCACCAATCAATAGAAATTTCAACCACGGCAACTGCGCATCGGTATTTATGGCAAAAATACTGCTCGGTGCGAACTGCGCAATGACCAGCCCTACACCAAGCATCAAGACCGTCAAAACCGCCGTGGTCACACCGCACAAATCCGACCACGTTTTCGGCTCAATCGCATTGTGACTGCGCAAGTAACGCGCATTGTTGACCGCCGCCAGCGTCCATAAAACCAGCGCGCCAAAAGCCGCCAACAGAGCAAACGCCCGTTGCGACGGCGTACTGCTTAGGTTTTCATTCGCGTGCGCAAACAAATCATAACTAATCGTCACAATGCCCAAAACCATCAAAGCCATTGGCGCGAGCAGTTTGCGCCAGCCCAGCGATGCGTGGTCATGCTGCGCCCCGACCAAAGCGATGGTCACAGGCAACATACCGATAATCAAAGTGGTCGGCGCGATGCCGCCATATTTGACCCCCGTTGCCAAGCACACATAGTAAAAAATATTTGCTTGCAATGAGATCTTCACCAACATGCGCCAGTCGTCCCACCTCAGCCGCGACCAAACCAAACGCAAAGCGCGCATCGACAAAACTGCGGCAAATAGACCATAGCAAATGTAACGCAACACCATTTGCGACATCGGAGAAAACTCTGGCGTGACCCGTGGGTAGAGAAACACCAAACCCCACATCGCACCCGCGAGCAAGCCTGCCGATACGCCGCGGCGAAATTGTTTTTGAGCGTTTGGATAAGGCAATTGATGGGGCATGATTGGATAATGGCTTTTTCTGAGGTGTGAACCCATGTGAGCCACACTGATTTTTAATTACTGAATTACAAGCCCAAATCCTGCCACATCGCATCGACTTTACTCTTGACTGCAGAGTCCATCACAATCGGTGTGCCCCATTCACGGTGGGTTTCACCCGGCCATTTATTGGTCGCATCCAAGCCCATTTTTGAGCCCAAACCCGATACAGGCGAAGCAAAATCAAGGTAATCAATTGGCGTATTGTCCACCAGCGTGGTGTCGCGCGTTGGATCCATGCGTGTGGTAATCGCCCAGATGACTTCATTCCAATCGCGGGTGTTGATGTCGTCATCGACCACGATGATGTATTTGGTGTACATAAACTGGCGCAAAAATGACCACACGCCAAACATCACGCGTTTGGCATGACCTGCATATTGCTTTTTAATCGAGACAATCGCCATGCGGTACGAGCAACCTTCAGGCGGCAGGTAAAAATCGACAATTTCGGGGAATTGTTTTTGCAGCAAGGGCACAAACACTTCGTTCAAAGCCACACCCAAAATCGCAGGCTCATCGGGTGGTTTGCCCGTGTAGGTGCTGTGGTAAATCGGGTTTTTGCGCATGGTGATGCGCTCAACTGTGAACACAGGGAAAGTTTCCTGCTCGTTGTAGTAACCTGTGTGGTCGCCATACGGGCCTTCAAGCGCGGTCTCATTTGGATGCAACACGCCCTCCAATACAATCTCGGCATTTGCAGGCACGGTCAAATCGTTGCCGATGCATTGGGTCAACACAGTGCGTCCGTGACGCAACAAACCCGCAAACTGATATTCACTCAGGGTATCAGGCACTGGCGTGACCGCGCCCAAAATCGTCGCGGGGTCGCAACCCAACACCACACTAATCGGAAAAGGTGTGTTCGGATGCGCCGCACAATGGTCGCGAAAGTCCAGCGCGCCGCCACGATGCGCGAGCCAACGCATGATGAGTTTATTGCGTCCCAAAACCTGTTGACGATAAATACCGAGATTTTGTCGTGATTTGTTCGGCCCTTTGGTCACCACCAAGCCCCACGTAATCAAAGGCGCAACGTCACCTGGCCAGCAGTGTTGAATCGGCAGTTGGTTTAAATCAACCGCGTCGCCCTCAAGGATGACTTCATGCACCGCAGCGTGTTTCTCCATTTTTGGGCGCATGTCCCACACGGCTTTGGCCATTTCACCGAGTTTACCGATTTCTTTCAATCCTGCAGGTGGCTGCGGTTCTTTGAGGTTGGCCAATAGTTGACCAATCGCGCGCAACTCTGAAATATCCTCCGCACCCATCCCGAGTGCCACACGGCGAGTTGTGCCGAATAAATTCGCCAGCACAGGCATATCGAATTTTTTACCTTGATGCACCGCGTTTTCATACAGCAAAGCAGGCCCGCCAGCACGCAAAGTGCGATCGCCAATTTCAGTCATCTCCAATACAGGCGAAATCGCGTGTTTGATGCGCTTGAGTTCACCCATGTGTTCGAGTTGCGCCATAAAATCGCGCAGGTCGGTGTAGTTCATATCATCTCGACTTAAATAATACTTTTAACGGCTCTAAAGCTTCCTGTGCCATTGGGCTCAAGGTGCAAATTATGTTGATGGAATGTGCGCAATTGCGGATGGTGCGACACGCTGATCAAAGTGATGTCGGGCAAAGATACCAACATTGTGCGGTACAACGCCAATTCGTTTTCTTCATCCAACGCACTGGTCGCTTCGTCCAAAAACACATACGCAGGTCGTTGCAAAAACAATCGAGCGAACGACAAACGCTGTTGCTCGCCGCCTGAGAGCAACCATGCCCAGTTGTTGACTTCATCCAAGCGTGTTTTCAAATGGCTCAAGCGGCTCATGTCGAGCGCGGTTTCATACGCGGCGGTATTGAATCGTGTCGGCACATCTGGGTAAGACAGGGCTTCACGCAAAGTGCCCACGGGCATGTACGGGCGTTGCGGTAAAAACAGCATTTTGCCTTTGGTCGGCACATCGATATGCCCTTCACCAAACGGCCAAAGGTCAGCAATCGCGCGCAAAATCGTGCTCTTGCCCGAACCCGATGCCCCCGTAATTAACCAACGCTCGCCCAGCGAAATTTGCCAATCCAAACCCACCACCTGCGGGATGCCGAGCAATTGCCCTTGCGCATTTTTTTGTGGCCGCGCGAGCATGGCGTGGGTCAGCGCAACGCCACCGACGTTGTTCTCAACCACGTGTAATTGGGATTTCGCTTGAACGCCATCGACGCGGTTCAAATCATTGTCTAAATTAAATATCCGCGTTGATGAGCCGCGTAACTCTGCCCACGTACTGTAGTTGTCAATAAACCACGACAGTGCGTCGCGCAATTCACCAAACGCACGCAAGACCTGCATCACCCCGCCAAAGTTAATCGCGCCCGAGAAATAGCGCGGTACAGCAACGATGACTGGGAATATAATCCCTGCTTGACCATAGATGCTTTGCGCGAAACTCAAGTATTTAATCCGCCACATGTAGTGATACCAGTTCGCACGAATCACAGTGAAAAAGTGCCGCGCACCGCGCAAGTGGTGTGCCTCACCTTGCAGAAAACTGATGCCCTCAGCGTACTCGCGCGCACGAATCAGGTGGTAACGAAAATCAGCGTTGTAGCGCTCACGCAGCACATTAATTTTCACCAAACGTCGACCGATGAGGTGTATCGCCAACGAACCGAG
This sequence comes from Burkholderiaceae bacterium, assembly GCA_018261955.1. GTDB lineage: Bacteria > Pseudomonadota > Gammaproteobacteria > Burkholderiales > Burkholderiaceae > CTSOIL-112. The sequence continues at coordinate 38,186 of JAGTRK010000005.1, read as the reverse complement.
AATCGTGTACAGCACCACCGTCCAGAACATATAAAACGGGATGTGTATCACGTATCCAAATACAGTGGTATCCAAATCACCCGACAATTTGAGCATGGCTTTGGAATATTCATACACCGACAACGCCGCCAGATAAAAGCCAAAGAACAACGCCACCGCCATTTCAGTGAAACGATTTAAATCCTCGGCAATTCGTTGGTCAGGGTTGTCCTGTCCATGAATTTGCTCCAAATGATAGAAGCGATTGTCGGAAAAATAGCGCGTGGCATAGTTTTCAGTCAACCATGTGCGCCAGCGAATTTGTAGCAATTGACTAAAGAAGTTGCGATATGTACCCGCGATAATCGACGTAAACGCCAATTGTGAAAACAAAATTAAGCCGGGAATGAACTTTGGCACATCTTTATTTTTCACATCCTCCCAAAAATCGCCCGACCAGTTGATGAGTTCCACGCCGATTTTCACATTGATGGTTGCCAAAGCCAAAACCAAAAACGCCAAGCCCCAAGCATGGATGCGCTCTGCACCCAGTTGAGTGAAACGCAGCAAGCCTTGATACAATACAAACACCACCCCAAACAACGCCAGCACCGCGCCAACCCGTTTGAAAAAACGTGTCCAGTGATTGTTATGAAAAGCATCATTGCTCGCAATCACATAATTGCGCACCCACTCATACAAGGTGTCATTGGTCACGATGAAAATCAGCGCAACAATGAGTATCGCCACGACCACCAACGCACCCATACCGCCCCAATATTGACTGGCAAAGCGCAGAATATCTTTGAATTTGGCTAAACTATGATTGTCTAAATCACGCTCATTTTGTGCCACATCAGGCAGAGGCTGATCAATCCATGCTGTTTTGGGTTCGAGGTCAGAAAGTTTGTGATGGAGATTTTTATTAAAAGTCATGACGGTTTGAAATATGAATAACGAGTGAGAATATATTTATGCTTTGCGTTTGCGGTTGCGCGGATAGTGCTGTTTGCTTTGATTGCCTGCGGTTTGATCACCAATCACGATTTTAGAGGCAATCAGTGCCGCCAAAGTGGTGAGCAAAAATCCCATCACATCCGATGGGAAAAACAATTGTGTCACCATGCCCAATTCACCGACAATCAAACTCATGGCGCATGCCCACAAAGCAATTTTTTTGAATGCGACCGTACTGCCGTTGAGTTTGCGCACCACGTAAGCGACCACCAACCCCACCATGATAAGCCAGAGTTCTTGTTGAAAAAACATGTCATTATCCTTGTTAACACCAAAACCATTTCAATAAATCGAGCATTTGTAGTGCGACACAGCGACATCCCGACCATTACCCATAGCCCTGATACAGTTTGGCAGGTATAATACCAACTTTCCGCCCGCCCTTCATTCCTTTCATCGGTTTTTGACCGATATTTTTGACACCCAAATACATGTCGTTGTTTGTTATAGGTCTTAATCACACCACCGCTCCGTTGGCATTGCGCGAGCGAATTGCCTTTGCGCCAACCGAGTTGTCGCACGCCTTGCCGCAATTACAAACCAACTTATCCGCTCATCAACCTGAAACCTCGCCCCAAATCGCCGTACTCTCGACCTGTAACCGCATGGAAGTCTATGGCTTTAACCCAAACCCATCGCTCGCGCACGCGCCTGCGGTGATGCAGTGGCTGGCAGACTACCACCGCGTGTCAGCCGAAGAGTTGGCACAACACATGTATGTGTTGCAGGATGATGGTGCACTGGCGCACGCCTTTGCAGTCGCCAGTGGCATGAATTCAATGGTTTTGGGTGAGCCACAAATCCTCGGACAAATGAAACAGGCCGCGCGTTTGGCATCCGAGGCAGGCACGATGGGCAGTCAGTTGCAACAATGGTTCGAGAAGAGTTTTGCCGTTGCCAAGGATGTGCGCACGCACACGGCGATTGGTGAGCATTCGGTGTCGATGGCCGCCGCTGCGGTCAAACTCGCCAAACGGGTATTTGAGGATTTTCATCAATTGAATGTGCTGCTGGTCGGCGCGGGTGAAATGATGGATGTGGTTGCGGCACACATTGTCGGCGCGCAGCCACGCAGTTTGACCGTTGCCAATCGTTCGTTGGAGCGCGCGCAGGAATTATTACAAGCCCACCCCACGCCCAATTCTCAAGCGATTCGCTTGACCGAGTTGCACGAGCAGTTGCATCAATTTGACGTGGTGGTCACTTGTACCGCGAGTACCTTGCCGATTATCGGTTTGGGCATGGTCGAGTCGGCACTCAAAGCGCGGCGCAATCGCCCCGTGGTCATGGTCGATTTGGGCGTGCCACGCGACATTGAGCATGCAGTCAGCCAGTTGTCCGATGCCTATGTCTATACCGTGGACGATTTGTCGAGCATTGTCGCGCACAACAGCGCACAACGCACTGCCGCGCTGGCCGATGCGCAAATCATTGTGGAGCGCGAAGTACACAACTTTACCGCTGAGCAAAAACGCCGCGCCCACATGCCGCAAGTTTTAAACCTACGCGCACGTGCCGAACGCGTGCGCCAAGCAGAGTTGGAACGGATTTTGGGTTCGCTCAATGGACTGGCTGAGCGTGGCGAATTGTCGGTGCAAAATGCACAAGAACTGGTGGCACAATTGTCACAACGTCTGACCAATAAACTACTGCATGAACCAACCGTCGGCGTACAAAGTACCGATGAATCTGTGCGCAACGCATGGCAGTTGGTCTCAAAAAATTGGTTGAATGACGGCGAATTGTAGGGGTAAATTTTTTAGCCCTTACTGCATTCAACACACAACCATCGGAACACCATGAAACCCTCCATGCGCGACAAACTCAGCCAATTGGTTGAGCGACATTCAGAAATCAATCACTTACTCCAGCAACCCGATGTCACCAACGACATCGATAATTATCGCAAACTCACGCGCGAGCACGCCGAAATCACACCCGTGGTAGAGGCATTTTCCCAATACATTCAAACCGAAAAAGACATCGAGATCGCGCAAGAAATGCTCGCAGATGCCGAACTCAAAGAGTTTGCACAAGAAGAAATCCAAAACAATAAAGCGCAGTTAGACACCCTGCAAACCCAATTGCGCACCATGCTCATCCCAAGGGACGAGAACGACAACCGCAATGTCATTCTCGAAATCCGCGCAGGCACAGGTGGCGAAGAGTCCGCACTGTTTGCAGCGAATTTATTGCGCATGTATACACGTTACGCCGAGCGTCAAGGCTGGCGCGTGGATATCATGAGCGAGTCGCCTTCGGATTTGGGCGGCTATCGCGAAGTGATTGTTGAACTCTCGGGCAACGATGTGTATGCCACCATGAAGTTTGAATCAGGTGGACACCGCGTGCAGCGCGTACCCGAAACCGAGGCGCAAGGCCGCATTCACACCTCCGCCTGTACCGTGGCGGTGATGCCCGAAGCCGACGAGGTGGGCGACGTGATTATCAACCCTGCTGATTTGCGCATTGATACCTTCCGCGCATCGGGCGCGGGTGGGCAGCACATCAACAAAACCGATTCTGCCGTACGCATCACTCATATTCCCACAGGTACGGTGGTCGAATGTCAAGACGACCGCTCGCAACACCGCAACAAAGACAAAGCGATGAAGGTTTTGGTCACGCGCATTCGAGATGCACAAGTGCAGGCACAAAACGCTTCACAAGCTGCGACACGCAAATCATTGGTCGGTTCGGGCGACCGCTCCGAGCGCATCCGCACCTACAATTTTCCACAAGGGCGCATCACCGACCACCGTGTGAATTTAACGTGGTACAAAATTGATGCGATGATGTTGGGTGATTTGGATGAAATGTTCCAAGCATTGGCGGCGGAATATCAAGCGGAACAGCTGATGGCTTTGGGCGATGTCTAATCACCACACCACATCAATAACAAAAAACCCAATTCGATGACTGGGTTTTTAGCATTCATTGGATAAGGACATTACATCGCTTGCGGTGCATTGTCCGCACCTTTAGACACGCGTCGCGCACTGGTAAAATGTGCTTTCCAATAACCGCTATCCAGAGTATCAAAACGAACTTGCGAACGTGAATTCGGCGAGTGTACAAACATACCATTGCCCACATAGATACCCACATGTGAATTACTAAAGCCACGGGTGTTAAAAAACACCATATCTCCAGGACGCATGTCCGAACCCACATTGTCACCCACACGCGCTTGCTCCGAGGCGGTGCGCGGCAAACTCACACCCACGGCATTTTTATACACATATTGTACATATCCGCTACAATCCAAACCCGTTTCAGGAGATGTGCCACCGTAGCGGTATTTCACACCAATCAACTGCATGGCTTTGCCCAATAATTTTTGCGCAAAACCATCGTCCGCCATCGCAACCGTGCTACTAAAACTAAACGCCAAGCCAGCCAAAATCATTATTGCAGACTTATAAATTCTTTTTAAAATCATAAAATCATATCCATTTAATCACCATTGTTCGCATAAACAAATGCCTTGCAACGGCAACATATTGACCCAGTTTTCAAAAAACTCAAATAAAAAACAATAAGTTAGATGGCAATGTGCGCCATTGTACTGATGCGAATTACCTGTGTCAACCTTTTTGACTTTCAGACGAAAATTTCAGAAATATCATTTTATGCCGATGGTGGTACAAATCCTGCTGCGGCATCACCACCATCGCCAAAGAAAAATGCCTCACATTGTTTGAGCAGATACTGACGTGCGCGCGGATCCAGCATGGACAAACGGTTCTCGTTAATCAACATCGTTTGATGTTTGAGCCACTGCGCCCAACCTTCCTTGGAGACATTTTCATAAATTTTTTGTCCCAAAGCCCCCGGAACAGGCGCAAAATCCAAACCTTCTGCTTGTGCGTTCAAACGCACACATTGAACCATACGTGTCATATTGATAAACCTTAAAGTTTTTTGATAAAAATTTGCGACTTGCGTTGCCAATTGTATATTTTTTGCCGATTGTCGGGCAAATCGTTGACCGTCGCAGGCATAAAGCCACGCTTGATAAACCAATGCGCGGTGCGCGTGGTCAACACGAATAACTCTTTCATACCCTCGCGCCGTGCGCGATTTTCGATGTGTGCCAGCATGCGCTCGCCCAAACCCATACCCTGCATGGATGCATCAATGGAAAAACACGCCATCTCGCCCATCTGGTCTTCTTTGAACGGATACAGAGCCGCGCAACCTAAGATGATACCATCATATTCAAGCACACTGAAAAACGGCAATTCCGCTTCTAATTTTTCGCGTCCGCGCGGCACGAGCGTGCCGTCTTGCTCCAACGGCGCAATCAGTTGCAAAATACCGCCCAAATCCTCCGCAGTTGCTTCGCGCAAACTTTCCAAACTATTTTGCGTAATCATACAACCCACACCATCATGCTGGAACAATTCCAACAACACGCTGCCATCAACCTTCGCAGGAATGATGTGGGCGCGTGGCACGCCCGCGTTGACCGCATCACACGCCGCCGAGAGTGACTGACGCAAGAAATTCTCAACAGGCAAATGGGTCTCTAAGGCTTCGGCTTGGCGAATGTCCAAAGTCTGTATGGGTTCACCTTGTTCATCCAACACGTCTTCATGTGAGAGGATAATCAATTTATCCGCGTGAATTTGACTGGCCACCGCACTGGCCAAATCAGGTGTGAGCAAATTAAACACCTCACCTGTTGGCGAGAAACCCAAAGGCGATAACAAGACTATTTGCCCTGCGTTTAACTGGGTTTCAATCGCCTCACGATTGACTTTGCGCACCACGCCTGCGTGTTGGTAATCCACGCCGTCCAACACACCCACTGGTTTTGCGGTGATGAAGTTGCCCGAAACCACATGGATAGAAGAGCCTGCCATTGGTGTATTCGGCAAACCTTGACTAAATGCCGCTTCAACCGATAAACGCAATGCGCCACAGGCTTCTTTAACCGCTTCGAGCGTCGCCGCATTGGTCACACGAATGCCATTGACAAATTCTGATGAAATTTGACGCAAAGCCAATTGCGCTTCAATCTGCGGGCGCGCCCCGGGGATAAGCACAATCCGCATCCCCATCGCCTTAAGTAGGCTCACATCAAAAACCAAGTCCTCTAAACCGTCGTTCTCAATCAATTCACCACCAAAGGCAATCACAAAGGTTTTGTTGTGAAACGTGTGCACATACGGTGCAACATCGCGCAACCACTGCACAAACTGGCGTGGTTGAGTGGTTTCGAATGCAGCATCGGTGGAATGTGTTGTGGTGAGTGGCATTTTGGACGTGGTCAAAAAAATTAAAACACAATGGAAAGTGCGGTATTGTAAAACAAAAAACCAGAAAAACGGGGTTTTTATGTGCCACACGCACCCGAGAAAGTGATATGTTGGTAAATCTGTTTATCACGAGAGACAGGATGCGTCCCGCTTAGCCCCACCACAGATTTGAATTTTCGACTACAATAGCACACCTATTATTTTGGTTATGTCTATGTCCATCTCGCCGCAACTCATTCACAAATACAATGTCGCAGGTCCTCGCTACACCAGTTACCCAACTGTGCCGTATTGGCAAGAAGCCGATTTTTCGGTCGCGCCGTATCTTGAGACCGTCGCACGCACCTTCAACGCGACCAATGCGCGCGACGGCATCAGTCTGTACATCCATCTGCCATATTGTGAAAGCCTGTGCACGTTTTGCGCGTGCAACCACCGCATTACCAAAAAGCACGAAGTCGAGGCGGGCTACATCGCGGCGGTGCTCAAAGAGTGGCGCATGTACGTGGATTTATTGGCACAATCATCGAATGAGCGCATTAAAATCCGCGAAATTCATTTGGGCGGTGGCACACCTACTTTTTTTGCGCCAGAAAAATTGACCGATTTAATCAATGGTTTGTTTGAATTTGCCGAGCGCGCCGACCACCATGAGTTCAGTTTCGAAGGACATCCAAACAACACCACCGAAGCGCATTTGCAAACTTTGTACGACTTGGGTTTTCGCCGTGTGAGTTTTGGGGTGCAGGATTACGACGCTAAAGTTCAAAAAGCCATCAACCGCATTCAGCCGTACGAAAATGTCGCACGCGTGACCGAAACCGCACGCGCCATCGGCTATACCTCAATTAGTCATGATTTGGTGTTTGGTCTGCCGCACCAAAATTTAGACACCATGCGCCACACCATTGCCACAACCGCTAGACTCGCACCCGACCGTTTGGCATTTTACAGTTATGCGCATGTGCCTTGGATTAAGGGCAATGGTCAACGCGGCTTTAACGATGAGGACTTACCCAGCGGCCCTGAAAAACGCGCTTTGTATGAATTGGGCAAAGAAATGTTTGACGAATTGGGCTACGTTGAGGTCGGCATGGATCATTTTGCCCGCCCCAACGACACGCTGTATCAAGCCATGAACGAAGGTCGATTACACCGCAATTTCATGGGCTATACCGAGACCAACACGCGTCTGATGCTTAGTCTGGGCGTATCGTCGATTTCAGACAGTTGGTACGCTTTTGCGCAAAACGAAAAAGTATTGGAAAATTATTTGGCGCGGGTTGGCGCGAATGAACTACCTTTAACCCGTGGGCATTTGCTCACCGCTGAGGATTTAATCATCCGCCAGCACATCCTCAACATCATGTGCCGCATGCACACCGATTGGTCAGACCCTGCCATGCAGTTTGCCCAACTGCCACAAGCCGTTGAATTGCTCAAACCCATGCAGGACGATGGTTTGCTCGAAATTTTGCCCAATGGTTTAAAAGTTACCGAGCAAGGTCGCCCGTTTGTGCGCAACATCGCCATGGCATTCGATGTGCGTTTGTGGGCCAAGCAACCCGAAACGCGTTTGTTTTCAATGACTATTTAACCGAGGCGGTGCATCACGTATTCACTGATCCTGTTGAGGCGATTTGCTTGCGATTGCTAAAAGTGACATTTGATTAAAAAACCACATACCCTCCAAATGCCAAGTGGTGTATTTGCGAATGACATTTCTCAGGGTGTAAGGGTGTACCAACAATTGTGATCGCAAAATCGCTCCCGACAGTGTGGTTTATGCTGATTGTTATCGAAGTTACGACGCTTTGAATGTGCGTGACTTTTACCATGAACGCATCAATCATTCTCGATTGTTTGTAACTGGTAAAAATCACATCAATGGTGTTGAAAACTTTTGGAATCAAGTCAAACGTGTACGACGAAAATACAACGGTATTAACCACAATTCCTTTCCTGTGTTTCTTAAAGAATGTGAGTCCAGATTTAACTACGGCAGTCCAAAAAATCAGTTTAGAATATTGAAATATAGGACTGGAATTTAACTTAATCTACTACAGCCCCTTATCATTTATTTAATTTATTTATATCTCCAAATTTATCTTTTATTGAAGTTACATATTTTTCCATCATTTGTTTATCTAATTGCACAAATTGTTTATAAACATTGAAGTTTCTGTAATAAAGTTGCTGATCAGGTGCAGATCTATCATGATAAAGGTGATAGCATTTATTCTCACATTGTAATGATTTTTTTTCAAGTGTGAATACTTTATAAGACTGAGCATCATCCTCAACTCCCCATCCCCAGAAATCTTCATTCCAACCAGCCATACTTTCCAAACATAATTTTTTGAACATAATTATACCACCACAGAATGGAACCTTTTGGTGGTCTGTTTCTCCTCTACCTGGTCTTGATATGGAACTGAGATCACTAAAATCTTTAGTAAAGGCATATCTTTGGGATTCCTCAAAAGTGAGATCAAGAACTGGTCCATAAGGATTGACAACTTCATATTCAGAAAGGTTTGATACGGCTTCCAAAAACTTTGCCTTATCCATGATCAAATCAGCATCGCCAAAAACTATATTCTCTGTAACTGCAGATTTATATCCAACATTGAAACACCAAGACTTATTAAAAGGGTAATTATTTTTCAAGAAAATATGTTTAAAATTATATTTGTCTTTTAAAACCTCTAATTCACTTTCAAGATCACTTTCAACAAGAATTATTTCAGTAGGCGAATTTCCTAACCAGTCCAAAACTAGTTGTATATTTTTTATTCTTTCTTCAGAGTGTCTGTAGGCAATTATGTAACTAAATTCCATATTAAAATTTTTTTCTAAACTTTTTTCTAGACTTTTTTCTTTTGACACGGTACTTACTGTCATCAAATTATTTTCAGAATCAAATAAATCAGCTGAAGGCGATTTGCTCACAATGGCCAAGAGCGATATGCGATTAAAAAACCACATGCCATCCAACTGCCAAGAGGTGTATTTGCGAATGACATTGCTGAGCGTGTATGGGGTGTACCAACAATTATGGTCTGGATGCACCACCTCCACAAAGGTTTCTGTGTCCGCCACAAAATCAAAGTGCTCAGAAAAACACGAATACGCGTCAGGCACTGTAATGACATATTTTTGGGTGTTTATCTTGTCCAATTGCACCAAAAATTCTTGCACATTGGGCACATGCTCCATCACCTCAGGTACCAACACCAAGTCATAATACGCCGTGATGTCCTCCAAACGCGAAAACAATGCACCTTGCACAAACGGGCGCAATTGTGCCAACGCTTCTTCATGAATATCAAACCCATCCAACTGTGCGCAGTATTTTTGCAAACCCAAATGTAAGGAAGTGTCGGGGTTGGTAATTGGCCAATCCGCACAGCCGATATGCAACACACGCTTGCCCTGACATAAATTTGCAAACACTTCAATCCGACTACACCCAATCAAATTGCGTTGTACCGATTGCTTTTGCACGAAAAATGCTGCGTGTTGCTGTTCGAGCGGAGAGTTTGTGGTTGTACCTGTCTTTTGTTCAAATGACTGTTTTTGCTCGCTAGCCATTTCTTTCTTTGTACTTTTTTCAACATCCTGCTGCACTGTGTTTGATGCCTTAACGGTGGGCAATTCAATCTTTTTTTGATGCAGCACATCATAGCCACGCTTGGTGGTTGCCCACTCTTGCGTGGCATACACCAAACCGTCACCCGTGTAGCGCACCCCTGTGAAATGCTCAGGGATAAATGTGTAACTGGGAAAAATCGTTAGTCCACGATAAGCATGTTGATTATAGGTATCGGTCAAACGCTGCGGCCCCACAGTTTTCCACGCCATCGCGTGGGTTACTGTCGGGGCATTGTAAATGTCCATGATAATCTGCCCGACGAATGGATTATTGGGGCGCGCAGCGAAGTAGCCTGCCGCAATCAACCCTGGTTGAACCTGCTCATTCTCCCAACAGGCAAACGCCTCCAATTTAAGCCATTCTTCGTTGAGTGGACGCAGACAAATGCTGTCTGCATCCACGGCAAAACCACCCTCTCGATACAAAATCTCCCAGCGCATCATGTCGGCAACACCATTTAACTCGCGTGACCACATCGCCTGTATGTGTTTGGCATTGACCCAAGCATGTTCTTTTAGGGAGGTGTTGCCCCACACCTTAATTTCCCAATCAGGATGATGCACCCTCCACGTCTGGATGCAATTATCAGGTCGTTTGCGCTCATCACCGACCCAGACGATATGAATAATTTTAGGAATTAACAATGAAGGTGCAGAGCCACATTCGCCTGCTTCACCTGCAATCGGCTGAGAAATTTTAGTCATGGTTGAATAATTTTTGGGTAATAGAATAGTTGCGGTTTGAGTATAAAAATGCCCAAGTATAATACCATCGCGTACTCAAATCACTGGCTTTTTCTGAGACTTGAACACTTTATTGTTCAACTCAAACGAACACCCAACCCGCATCATCGATGTGCAAACTCACTCCGAATGCTTCGCTCAATACTTCTGAGCGCATCACATCGACAACCTCACCTTGAGCCAACACCTTGCCCTCAGCCAGCAGCAATACATGCGTGGCAAACGCGCGCACTTGATTCAAATCATGTACCGTGGCAATGAGCGCATGCTTTTGTTCGCGCAAATATTGCAACAACCAACTTTGCCAAACGATGTCCTGCGCCGAAAATGGCTCATCGAGCAAGCACAACCGCGTCGCATCCGTGACGCGCACCGCCGCCATTGCCCAAGTCAAACGCTGACGCTCGCCACCTGAGAGCTGATGCACCCACGCCTGCGCATGTTCGCGTAAGCCAAACACATCCAATTGCTTGAGTACGTATGCAGCGGACACATCGGGCGCAACACTGTGTACTGCCTGTGCAACCGTGATGGTGAAGGGTTCATCATAACGTTGCGGCACCCACACACGCTGTTGCGCCTGCGCTTGCACACTCAATTCAGACAACGGCAAACCGCTCAGGTAAATATTTGAGCGGCAACGTCCATCCACACCCAAAAGTGCGTGGAGCAATGCCGTTTTACCCACACCATTTTGCCCCAACACTGCCCAACGCTCACCCACATTGACCTGCCAATCAAACGGCGCAATCAATGGCTTTTGCCCGACCCGAATTGATAATTGCTGACACTGCAAGAGCGTATTCATAGCGCACCGCCCGCAGGATTGGCACGCATGCGCGCGAGCAATTGCCACGCCAAAAACGGCGCGCCAATGGCAATCGTCAAAACACCCACAGGCAACTGCATCGGTGCCATCAACGCACGCGCCAAACCATCGGCGAGTACCAACAACACACCACCCCAAAGCACACACAGCAACATCACGCCGCGCATCCCGATGCCACGCCGCGTACTGAATAATTTGACAAAATGCGGCACAACCAAACCAACAAACCCGACCGCGCCAGCCTCAGAGACTGCAATCGCAGTCGCCAAGCCTGCGAGGAGCAACAGTTGCACACGCACCTTTTGCACCGAAACACCCACTGCATGCGCGATCAATGCGCCTCGCATCAAGGCCGATATTTTCGATGCCAATGGCAAAGCCAAAATCAAACACAGCCACACCCCGCACCATGCAAGGTAATGTTGACCCGCACCCGCCAAATCACCCATCATCCAAAACAGCGCACCACGCAAAGCGCGCTCAGGCATGAGTAAGAGCAACACATTCACACCCGCATTAAGCAAAGCCGAGAGCAAAATCCCCAATAGCAACACAATCGAAATATCGCCCTCCAAACGTGTGAACCGCCGCAACAACCACCACATCAACGTCAACACCACCACCGCGCCGACGAACGCCAAACCCTGCAACGCCCACCACGCCCAGCCCATCACCGTGCCAATGAGCAAAGCGAACGACGCGCCACTGGCGGCACCGAGCATATACGGTTCAGCCAGTGGATTGCGCAACAAAGCCTGCAACAACAAACCCGCCAAAGCCAACAAACCACCGACACCGAACCCCGCCAACACCCTCGGCAGGCGCAGTTGCCAAAAAATCTCAGGCGAGCGATATGCACCGTCCACACTCAGTGCCAAACATACCACCATCAGCGCAACGAACACTGAAGTCCAAAGCCATACAATGGCTTTGGGTTGTTGGTTTTCAGAATGCGTTGGGTTGCTCATAAGTAATTTAGCGATTTACCACAACTTACCAACTCGGTTTGTAATTGACCGAGAATAAAAAGTTACGAGGCATCGCGTTATAACCCGCCAATGGTTCATAATCGCGATTAAACAGATTGCCAACGGTCAGACCAAGTTTGACATCCTTGCTCAATTGGTAATTCACACGGGCATTGAACACGCCGTAACCTGCCGCATGACCGCCGTAACTGGGGCTGTCGCCCATATTGCTGCGGGTTTGCCAATCGATTTGCCCTTGCCAGCGATGCCATGTTTTACCCAAGCTCAAATTACTGGTCCAACGGGGTTGGCGTATCAACAATGCATGGGTATCGCGGTCACGCACTTCTTGGTAAGTCACGCCCGCATCCACATTCCATCCATTCAAACCATACCAAGCATGGGCTTCCACGCCTTTGGCACGCGCGCGTCCAATATTTTGCGGGATGTAGTTGGCATCATTGGCGATTTTGTCACGATAGCGGGTGTCAAAGTAGGTCACCCGTGCACCATAGTGTGCTTGCGCCCATTGCACACCCAATTGGGCATAATTGGCTTTTTCGGTTTTCAGATTGGGGTTGCTGCTGTCATAGCAGTATCCACCATAGCAATACGGCGGGTAATACAGTTGATTAAAACTCGGAGCGACAAAGCCATTGCTATACCCTGCCAACACACGCCAAGTGGGGGTAATATCGTAGCCATAGTTGATGGCTCCCGTCAGAAAGTTTTTGCTGTTCAAATCAGACAATCGGTCAAATCGCCCATTGAGTTGTAAGTGATGGCGGTTTTGCTCGTACTGATAACCCAACCACGCACTGTCGGTGTTGCGACTTTTTGTTAAAAATCCGATGGTGCTGTCCAGTGTCTGGTGCAGGTGCGACGCGCCAAAATTCCACGTCCCAAAATGGCTGTTCCATTGATTTTGCAAAGAAATTTGCTGATTTTTGGTTTCATAGCGGCTGGTATCGCTCACGCCATAGGCAATGCTGGTGTAGTCATAACGGTCAGACACTTGCGACAAATTGAGCGCACTGCTCAATTGACTGCTCCACTGGTGATTTGCGTACAAGGTCAGGTTTTGAGTGCGATTTTTATTGTATTCAATCCCATCTACAGGTCCATAAACGCTGTCATCGTCGTTGCGCCCGTTGGTTTGGAAAAAGCGTGCACCGAATTCAGTGGTGTCATTGGGTGTGATGCGCACACCGATATTGCCACTGTTATTTCGGTAGCCATCGACATCGGGGTTGACCAAAGCACCTTTTTGCGCGCTGATGGCTTTGACCTGCTCGTGCGCCACGCCCGCTGTCCATTGCACTTGATTGTTACCCATAGACAGTTGAGCGGAAAATTGACGTTGTCCCTCGCTGCCCACGCCGACAGTGAGGTCAGCCGTGTTGCCAGTGACGGTTTTTCGAGTGAAAATTTGTATCAAACCACCCGTTGCTTGCGAGCCATACAGTGCGGAAACATTGCCACGCACGATTTCAATGCGCTCAACCAAGGCGAGCGGAATTTGCTCCAACGAAGCCGAGCCTGCAGACAGGTTATTTAACGGCACACCATCGACCAAAATCAAGGTGTGTTGTGCATCGCCACCGCGAATACTGATACCAGTCATCGCGCCGTGCGCGCCACTTTGACGAACATTGATGCCAACTTGTCGCTGCAACAGCGTCACAATATCATTCACGGGAGCCAATTCAATATCCGTACGGGTGATGACGGTTGTCGAGGGTAATGCATCGGTGACCGCCTGAGTGGCGCGCGCAGCGGACACCACAGCATCAGGTTCGGCATTTTCTTGAGCCCATGCTTGCACGCCGTATGCAGACAGTACGCCGATAATCGATAATGAAATTAAGGTACGAGTAGGAGCAGAAGTCGTGTACACACACGCCGACAGCCCTGAATGAGGGATTTTTTTTAACATAGATGTCCTTCGCCGAGCAACCCGCAAGGCATAGGGTTTATAGATACTGAGCCAGCGCATTCGCTGACGCACTTTCCTTTACAAGCCGGTCTCCGGACTGGTTTCCCCTGTTTGACCTTCCCATCATGAATTCGATTGTGCGTGGCACAGCGAATTTCATCACAGTGGTTTATCAAACATTCGGCGTGTGTGTTTTAATAAATTAAAAACACGCATAGAAACTTACCGTTGCGGGTGCAGTAGGGCTAAATTGAATGAATGTGATGGACGCATCCGATTCGCATCTCCCCTTCCCGTTTCACCTCAACTATCAATTAACTGTCAATTGTGAGGCACTCATAAAGCCTGAGCACTTTAATCGAACTGTGGTTAAAAATCAAACTTTTATCGATTTTGCAATTTATCGTTGCACATCCTCATCTTTTATTTGTATTTCGAGTAAAATGAACGAAACTTGCTGTAACTCTTTGACAGCATTATTTTCTACCTTTATTCATCATGCTCAAATCCATCCAATTTTTAGAAGGTAAATTAGCAACACTGCTCGATTATGTGCGGCAGTTGCAATTGAGCAATCAACAATTGCGAGCTCAGGTGGAACAATTGGAGCAGGAAAAATCCGACTTGCGTGAACGCATGACTCAAGCACAAGCACGCATTGACACCGTGATTCAGCAATTAAACACAGAAACCGCAAATCCCTCTGACCCAGATTCGGAGCATCCATGAGCACCAAAGAAACCCTCAACGTCAGCATCCTCGGGCGCAATTACACTTTGCTGTGTACCCCCAATGAGAAGGCAACTTTGCTCGCCGCTGTGGCTTTGGTGGACAAAAAAATGAGCACGATTCATCAACAAATGAGTATGTCGGGTCACGATAAAATCGCGGTGTTTGCCGCGTTGCAAATTGCCAATGAATTGCTGCAGTTTAATATGCACAACACCACTCAGCTTGAATCCACGCAACGCATTGAACACATGGCGCGTCAAATTGATGATGTCATCAATCCGCCGCTCTCGCCTTTAATCTAACCATCCAAGCACCATGCTCAACGGCAAACACATCATCCTTGGCATCACTGGCGGCATCGCAGTTTATAAATCCGCTGAGTTGGTGCGTTTATTGAAAAAACAAGGCGCGCGCGTCTCGGTGGTCATGACCGAGGGCGCAAAAAAATTCGTCACACCGCTGACTTTCGCCACCTTATCTGGCGAACCTGTGTACGACAGTTTGTGGCTCAATCGCGTAGGTGCGGACAGCAATATTGCACACATCAACCTCTCTCGCGAAGCCGATGCAATGTTAATTGCACCGTGTACCGCAAACGTGATGGCAAAAATCGCCCACGGCGTTTCGGATGATTTACTCAGTAATTTGGTTTTGGCGCGTGACCGTGGCGCGTGTCCTTTGGCGATTGCCCCCGCGATGAATGTGCAGATGTGGGACAACCCAGCCACGCAGCGCAATTTAGCGCACATCATACAGGACGGCATTCATATTTTCGGCCCTGCGCATGGCGAGCAAGCCTGTGGTGAAATCGGCGCGGGTCGTATGATAGAACCCACTGAAATTGTGTCATTGCTACCCAAACTATTCACCTCGCAAAGTTTGGCAGGCAAACGCGTGCTCATCACCGCAGGTCCAACTTTTGAAGCAATCGACCCTGTGCGCGGCATCACCAATCATTCCAGTGGCAAAATGGGCTACGCCCTCGCCCACGCCGCGCAGTGCGCAGGTGCGAGCGTAACCTTGATCTCAGGCAAAACCGCCCTGCCCACGCCCTACGGCGTGACGCGCATTGACGTGCAATCGGCCGATGACATGCTCGCTGCCTGTCAAAATCATGTGGCAGGACAAGACATTTTCATCGCAGTGGCGGCAGTCGCCGACTGGAAAGTGGCGCACGTAGCCAATCAAAAAATCAAGAAAGCCCACACCGATGATGTACTGAGTTTGGATTTTGTACAAACGCCTGACATCCTTGCAACCATTGCCAACTTGCCCAACGCGCCCTACTGCGTGGGTTTTGCCGCCGAATCCGAACACGTCATCGAATACGCGCAAGCCAAACGTATTAAGAAAAACATTCCACTGATCATTGCCAATCAAGGTCCTGCAACCTTTGGCAGCGAATACAACCAAGTGAGTTTGGTTTCCGCCGAAGGTGTCAAAACCTTACCCAATATGCGCAAAGATGTTTTGGCGCAGCAACTGATTCAAGCAATCGCCGAACAATTCAGATCCACGCAGAAATAACTTTTTCAAACCCCACATGGCACATATCATGAGCTCGAAAAAAACCAAAACCACACCCCCACTTTGGCAACAATTGGGGGATTTTTCATCCACCGACTTTCCTATGCTCAATGGACAACCCGTTCCGCTCGGTGGCATGTCGGTACAAACCTTTCTCAAAGAATACTGGCACAAAAAACCCTTGTTAATTCGTCAAGCCATTCCGAATTTTCAAGCGTTTTATCAACCCGAAGACACCATCGCTGCGCTGCAAAACGAAAATATCGAATCGCGTTTGGCGATTGATGATGCAGAAAAAGGCTGGTCATTGCAATCAGGCCCACTCAAGAAAAAAGCCATTCCATCGCGCAAACAAAAACGCTGGACAGCACTCATCCAAGGTGTTGATTTGCACCACCCATTGGGGCACGCACTGATTAACTTATTTCGTTTTATCCCCGACGCGCGTTTGGATGATTTGATGATTAGTTTTGCCACCGACGGCGGCGGTGTGGGTCCGCACTACGATGCCTATGATGTGTTTTTATTGCAAGGTTATGGCAAACGCCATTGGCGCATCTCACAAGAGCAAGACCGCAGCATCAAGCCGAACCTGCCCGTGCGCATTTTGCAGCATTTCACGCCCGAGCACGAATGGGTTTTAGAACCGGGGGACATGCTCTACCTACCACCGCAATGGGCACACGACGGCATCGCGCAAGGCGACTGTATGACTTACTCCATTGGTTTTCGCACCCCCAGTTTTCAAGAACTCGGCGTGGCGTTACTGCAATTTATCGAAGACAACTTGGAATTGAGCGGACACTACGCCGACCCCAAACTCAAATACCAAGACACACCCGCACAAATCCCAACCGAGATGATTAACACCATCGCCAAGCGTTTGGATGAAATGCGTTGGGACAAAGAATGGGTGACTGAGAGCGTGGGCTGCTATCTATCCGAGCCCAAACCCACGACCTTTTTTGACTTGCCCGCGACCTGCTCGCTGGCTCAATTCAAAACTCGGGTTAAAAAACAAGGTTTGCAATTGGCGTATGCCACCAAAATGTTATATCAAGACCCGTGGATATTCATCAATGGTGAGCACTTCATCGCCGATGGTGAAGACGCGCAAATATTGCAACAATTGGCCAATCAAAAATCGCTTTGCCCAGAAACCGTGTCAACCATAGGCAAAGAGTCCGAGTTATGGGCTGTGTGGCACGATTGGTATGAGCAAGGTTGGTTCTTGGCGTGTTAAGGCATGAAAATAAGACGCGAAAATACCCGCCCTCTCAGGCAGTCATATCATTTTTTAACTATAATCACCCAGTAATTTGTCTTGTTCAGATTACTTTGTGAACAAACTTTTAAACTTTCAAAGGAAATATGATGAAAAAAATCTCTCTCTTAGCATTAATGGTATCTGTTGGTGTATTGACCGCTTGTGGCGGTAGCAACAAAGCCGAATCGGCAGTAGATGCCACCAAAAATGCAGCAGGCGCGGCCGCAACAGCAACCACCAATGCTGTGGGTACAGCAGCCAATGCGACCACCAATGCAGCAGGTGCCGCAGTGGATGCCACTAAAAATGCTGCGGGCACTGCAGTGGACGCCACTAAAAACGCAGCAGGCGCGGCAGCCGACGCGACCAAAAACGCAGCCACAGCCACCGTCAATAAAGCAGCGGAAGCGGTTCGCACTGCGAAACCATAAATTCAGTCGCCTGCAATACCCAAAAGCCCGCCCATATTTTGGCGGGCTTTTTAATGTGGATGACGGCGACACGGATACAAGATTTTTAGCGTCACTCGAGCCAGTGACGCCATGAAATTTATTCGCTGTTGACTGCACAACAGCGCACATCAACGCCCTCAATTCGCTTATAATTTCCGAAATTTTACTGTTCACTTTTTTGTTTAAAGGCAATTCCAA
This sequence comes from Burkholderiaceae bacterium, assembly GCA_018261955.1. GTDB lineage: Bacteria > Pseudomonadota > Gammaproteobacteria > Burkholderiales > Burkholderiaceae > CTSOIL-112. The sequence goes on along the minus strand of JAGTRK010000005.1, from coordinate 19,619 downwards.
ATGACTTATTGCGTCGCCATCAAACTCAATCAAGGTATGGTCTTTCTGTCCGACACTCGAACCAATGCGGGCGTTGACTTAATCAACCGCTTTCGTAAGATGACTGTCTTTGAAATTGCAGGCGAACGAACCATCGTACTCATGACCGCGGGCAATCTGTCCATTAGTCAATCGGTGGTGCAAAGACTGCAAATGCAAGGGGGAGAAGCACACACCTCTTTATGGAACGTCAGAAACATGTTCGATGCCGCTCAATTGGTCGGACAAGCCATTCGTGATGTCTACGAAGCCGATGCAGACGCACTCAAAGATTTTGATGTCAGTTTCAATGTCAGTTTCATCATTGGTGGGCAAATCCGAGGCGAGGAAATGCGCTTGTTCCAAGTGTATGCCGCAGGTAATTTCATCGAAGCCACCGCCGAAAATCCATTTTTCCAAATTGGCGAAGCCAAGTATGGCAAACCGATTTTAGACCGCGTCATTACCACTGACCTGTGTTTGGACGATGCCGCCAAATGCGCTTTGGTGTCAATGGATTCGACTTTGCAAAGTAATATTTCAGTCGGCTTGCCTTTGGATTTATTGGTGTATGAACTCGATGCCTTGCGTGTCACCAAATTCAGCCGCATCACCGATGAAAATCCCTACTTCCAAATGATACATCGTGAATGGGGCAAACGCCTGCGCAACACCTTTGAAGAAATCCCGCCGCCGATTTGGAACGCCCACCCAGATTTGAGTGTCAGCGATGAAACCGACCAATTGGTGCGTCCGATTATCGCCCAACGTCGCAGCAATGCGGTCGCAGTTCAACCCTCAGCAGACGTGAGCGCGCCCGAATCCGTACAGCCGATTGTGATACAAACGATGGCCTAACTCTGAGTGGGCGTTCGTGTTGTGTTACGCATCAGAATGCCCCTTATATTTACCATCTTGCCATCCATTACAAAGAATTTATGAACCCATCTTCACCCACCTCATCCACTCCAAACACTTTAACGATTGTCACCCGCGAATCACGTCTTGCCATGTGGCAAGCGCATCACGTCCGTGACCGTTTGTCCGCACTGTATCCACAGATGCAGGTCAACATCCTCGGCACCACCACGCGTGGCGATGAAATCCTTGACCAAAGTTTGTCAAAAATTGGCGGCAAAGGTTTATTCGTCAAGGAACTCGAGGTGGCCTTGCACGATGGCTCGGCAGACATCGCCGTGCATTCACTCAAAGATGTACCGATGAATTTGCCCGAAGGCTTCACGCTCGCTTGCGTAACCGAACGCGAGCGTGCGCAAGATGCGTTTATCTCGAACTCGTATCACGCATTGGAAGATTTACCTCACGGTGCAGTGGTTGGCACGTCCAGTCTGAGACGTTCAGCGCAAATTCAAGCGCGTTTCCCACACATCAAAATCGTCGCTCTACGCGGCAACCTCGACACGCGTTTTCGCAAACTCGATGAGGGGCAATTTGACGCGATGATACTCGCGGCAGCGGGGGTAATTCGCCTCGGTTTGGGTGAGCGCGTGCGCTCGCTGATTCCGCTTGAATACGCCCTGCCAGCGGCAGGACAAGGCGCGCTCGGCATCGAGATTGCAGCATACCGTACAGATTTATTACCGATTTTACAACCCTTGTTGTGCGCGAACACCTTTGCCTGCACGGCGGCAGAACGGGCGGTCTCACGCGCACTCGGCGGCTCCTGCCAAACCCCCTTGGCAGCGCACGCGGTGATTGACAATAATGAAATATGGTTACGCGCCAGCATCGCCCTACCCGATGGCTCGCGTGTGTTGCACGCGCAAGCACGCGGTGCGCGCGAGCACGCCGAGGACATTGGCGCGCAGGTGGTAGCAGATTTAAATGCCCAAGGCGCGCAAGAGATTTTGCGTGCCTTGGCCACTTGGGTTGCGCCCGAACCAACCGCATAATCGCTCGACAATGCGACCTGTTCTCCTCACTCGCCCACTGCCTTGCTCGCAGCAATTACAAACCCAATTGGAGCAAGCGGGTCTGAGCGTTGCGCACCTACCGACGCTGGCGTTAAACCCTATGTCGCGCCCAGAACATGAGGCTCAAATTCAGAACCAATGGCATGACTACACGGGCGTGATTTTTGTCAGCCAACACGCAGCGCAATTTGCTTTTGAACACATGCAGCGATTGGGATTGAACTTTTCTCAAAACACATGGCTAGGCACGGTGGGACAGGGCACTTTAGCGACATTGACGTCTTTGTGGCCAACACACACTTCATTCATTGCGCCTGACGTCAACGACAGCCAAGACTCCGAAGGACTGTGGCGCGCCATCACAACGAGCACGAACCTCGCAGACCAACGCCTGCTCATCGTGCGGGCGCAGACAGGGCGCGATGTTCTGCGACAAATGGCGCAAACCGCCGACATACCGTGCGATATTTGGGCGTGTTATACGCGGCAAACCAGTGTTTGGTCTGCCGAGCAGATGACACAATTTCAGCAATTTGATGCCCAACCTGGACTGATGGTCATCACCAGTATTGATGGGCTCAACGCTTTGTTGGCGCAATTTGACTCAAAGCCCCCGCCGAAAAACCTGTACCAACACAGCCTCATCACCCTACACCCGCGCATTGCTGAATTTGCTAAAAACGCGGGGTTCAATGATGTGCGGCTGTGTCCTGTCGCCGATTTAGCCCGACAAATCCCCATTTGGGCACAATCCTGAGACCTGCGCGATACCATCTGCGCAGGGACTAACAAGGGCTAATTTCCCCACTTTGCCATCACATTCGATTACAATGGTACGCATCGTTGCGCACCCTTTTGGTCGCAATTCTGAGTTAAAGGATGAGTCATGGCAAATACACCCGAACAACAATCTCCCGTACCGACGACGAGCACCACAACACCAACAAACACGGATAAAAAGCCATCCAGTGGCATGGGCTTTAAACTCAGCGTGGCCATGTTGGTGATTTTGGCGGGCTTGGGTGCATCAAGTTATTTGGCGTATCAACGCGGCATGGTCAATCCGTATCTGCCACAAATGTTACAAAAAAACACCGCCGACAGCGTTACACTCACACCTGCTCAACCCGCACCTGCTGAGCCCACACCCGCTGTCGTCAACACCAGCCCCGCGCCAGCCAACACCAATCCAGCTACACCCGTATTGACACCACCTACAGCCGAGACGACCAACAGTGCCGCAGCAAGCACCTCCCCTACACCTGCTGCACCCGTTGCGCCCACAGTGGTGCCGAGCAATCCAAGCGCACCCGCCGTCATCATGGGCAGTGCCACGACCAATGCCTTGCTCGCAATCATGGATGCGCAAACCCAGTGGCAAGCCATGCAGTTTGATTTCAATCAACGTTGGGACACCGCCAACGCATTGCAAACCATACAAACACTTAAAAACCAATTACAAGCACTCAACAACAGTGCCACACTTCCTGCTATGAGCGCGCTGTCGCAAACCGAAGCGCAAATCCAAGCATGGCACGCACTCAACCCACAGGGCAATTTAGCCGCATTGCAACAAGCGATTATCGATGTGGATAAATTACAAGTGCGCACCGTGCAAGAGCCCGCCAAAGAAGCCGCCCCCACAGGGATGTGGGCACGATTCATCGCCACGCTTAAAAACATTTTCGCCATCAAACGGGTCAACACCGCGCAGGATGCGGCTTTGGACGCAGCCAACGCCGCGATTGTCAAACAAGGCATCGTGGCGAATCTGATGTCTGCACAATGGGCGGCGCGCAATGGTCAATGGCAAAGTGCCCAAATACAGTTGCGCACAGCCAACACCAATATTCAAAGTTATGGTCAAGGCTACACCTTGGACAGTTTAAAACCACTGATGGATGCGAGCAGTTTCCCTGCGCAACCCGACTTTAATACCGTGCAACAAGCCTTGATGCAAGCACGTGCGCAATTGGCTGCACAAGCACAAAGCGAGCGCACAGCAACGCCGCTCAAACCGAATGGAGCACCACTATGATACGCAAACTCATTTGGACGATGATATTGGTCATCGCTGCAGGCTTGATGGCATTCGGTATGCGCAACTACCCAGGCAGTGTGTCATTTGAATGGTTTTCATGGCAAATATCCATGAGTATTTATGTATTTGCCTTGCTTTCGTTATTGACGTTTGTGGTGTTTTTTTGGCTGTGGCGACTGTACCGAGGCATGGTCGCTCTGCCCAATCGATTCAAAGGTTGGCGCGAGGACAAACGCGAGCAACGCGCCTTGGCGGCATTGCAAACCGCGACCATCGCGCTACAAGAAGGTCGTTTCACCCATGCAGAAAAAGCTGCCAAAATCGCCGCACGCAAACCCTCCGCCGCAGGCTTGGCAGCACTCTTGGGCGCGGCCAGCGCGCATGCGCGTGCCGACCAAGACACTGCCAATCAATGGCTCAACCAACTCGACGCATTTCCTGAATTTGCCGACTCAAAAATTTTGCAACAAACCCAAATGGCATTGGACAACAGTGAGACCACCCGCGCACTGACTTTGCTAGACACCGTGTCGCCGAATTTGCGCAAATACAGTTTGCGTTACAAAGAATTGTTGATTCAATCGCAAGCCCAATCCAACAACTGGCACGAAGTCAAACAACTGGCCACCGAGCGCAAAACCACCATCACCACGGCACAAAAAAACGAATGGATGAAACGCGCGATTGCAGGATTAACAACAGATGAGAGCCTGTCCGCGGACTATCTGCGCACACTCTACAAAGACATGCCCGACGATGTGCGCGATGATGACGAAGCAGTGAAAACCTTGGTGTACGCTTTTATCCAACGCGAAGCCTACCCTGATGCGCGCCGCGTCATCCAAGAATCCATGCGCTATCGCTGGCGACCTGCGTTGTTACCCGATTATGTGCGTGCCGCGACCAGCGACTCAGTCACTGAGCAACTCAAAATGTGTGATGCGTGGCAAGCACAAGGGCATAACGACGCGCCACTGCACACCACCGCAGGGCAATTGTGCGTGCGTTCTGAACTTTGGGGACAAGCGAAAAAACATTTCGAGGAAGCGATTCGCCTCGCGCCATCCGCCATGCTGTATTCGGGCTTGGCACAGGCTTTGTATGGCATGGGTGACAAAGAAGGCGCGCAAAACGCCGAACACCAAGCCAGTATGTTTCACGAGGTAAAAACGCTCACATCGTAGTCATGTACGACGTGCGTTAAAAAGCGGATCCAGTGTCCGCTTTTTTTGATGTGTAATTATGATGCAATGTCCCAACTCAAATCCCTCTAAACCGCGGATCCTCTGCCCATTCATCTTTTTGTTGTTGCTCTTGTTGCTTTTGCCAATCGGGTTTGTGCTCGGTCGCCAACTCCACCAAGGCTTCGCGCAATAAATCCATACCCGCGCCCGTTTTCGCGCTGACAAATATCCGTGCGATGTGCCCTTGCGCGTCGCGCTCAATCGCAGGCTCGTGGGCAGACAAATCGATTTTGTTCCAAATCAATACTTGGTGAATTTTATCGGCTGAAATTTCTTTGAGCACTTTATTGACTTCATCAATTTGGTCTAAACGCACGCTGCTCGCAGCATCGACCACATGAAACAACACATCCGCGTGAATGGTCTCCTCCAATGTCGCGCGAAACGCCGCCACGAGTTGATGCGGCAAATCGCGTACAAAGCCGACCGTATCAGAGACCACAATTTGCCCCGCGCCTTCGGCATACACTTTGCGCGTGGTGGTGTCGAGCGTGGCAAACAATTGGTCAGCAGCGTAAGTACGCGCGCTGGTCAGGCTGTTAAATAGCGTGGATTTACCTGCATTGGTATAGCCGACCAAGGAGACATTCAGGGTGTTGCTTTTTGCGCGCGCGGTGCGTTGTGTGTGGTGTTGTTTTTGAAATTTTGCCAACTGCGCTTTGAGCAACACCATGCGCTCGCGCACCAAACGTTTGTCAATTTCCAACTGCGACTCACCCATACCGCCGCGCATATCCGTACCACCGCGTTGGCGTTCCAAATGCGTCCACAGCCCAACCAAACGCGATTGGTGGTATTCGAGCGACGCCATCTCAACTTGTAATTTACCTTCGTGGCTTTGCGCGCGTTTGGCAAATATATCGAGAATCAAGCCCGTTCGATCCATCACTTGGACTTCAAGTTTGGCCTCAAGGTTGCGCTGTTGCGCAGGCGACAGGCTGTGGTTGAACACGACAATTTCAGCGTTTTGCGCTTGCACTTCGAGTTTGATTTCCTCAACCTTACCCGTGCCTGCAAACAGCGACGCATCGGGGGTTTTGCGCGTACCCGTGACCGCACCAACGACTTGTCCGCCATCGGATTGCACGAGCAAATGCAACTCCTCCATCGAGGCTTCAAAATCGCCTTTACCAAAATAAATGCCGACAATAATGGCGCGCATAGTATTCCTTTTTTTAAAAACAACGAACCCGCTCAGGGAATGAGCGGGTTGGTCTAAACCTTCAGCAATCGCAGATTATTCAGCTGTTGGTTGGATTTCTTGAATGTTCACAGGACGCGCTGGAACAATGGTGGAAATCGCGTGTTTATAGACCATTTGGGTCACTGTATTGCGCAAAAGCACAACGTATTGGTCAAAAGACTCAATATTGCCTTGCAATTTAATCCCATTCACGAGGTAAATCGAGACGGGCACGTGTTCGCGGCGCAAAGCATTTAAAAATGGGTCTTGCAAAAGTTGTCCTTTATTCATCATTTTTTTCTCCAGGGCAAAGTTATAGAATTATTGTTTTGATTTCGGTCGCATCCGAAACAACTGGCACATATTAACACAAAATATCTATATATGATTTTATTTATCAGAAAACGCACATTAAATCAATCAAACTGATGGGTTATCGTTTGTTCGACCGTGTCACATAAGGATTGGTGCTCGATTTAAAGTCAATCCGCAACGGCGTGCCCTGCAATTTAAACGCCTCACGAAAACGCCCTTCCAAATAACGCTGATAGGTTTTCGGCACATTTTCCAATGAGTTGCCGTGAATCACAATAATCGGTGGGTTTTGCCCACCCTGATGCGCATAGCGCAGTTTGGGTCGCGCCGAACCTTGACCTTTGCGCGGTGGGGCTTGGTGCTCAATCGCCGCTTGCAATACACGTGTGAGTTTCGGCGTGGGCAGTTTGGCAAATGCCGCCGCGTGTGCTGCCAACACCGATTTGAGCAAAGCATCAATCCCCTGCCCTTTGAGCGCGCTGGTGAAGTGGAATTTGGCAAAGTCCAAGAACATCAATTTGCGCACAATATCGACCTTCACGCGGTCTTTTTCATAGGCATCAACCGTATCCCATTTATTCACCGCAACCACCAATGCACGCCCCGACTCAAGGATAAAGCCCGCCACGTGCGCGTCTTGCTCCGAAATGTCTTGGTTGGCATCGAGCATCAGTATCGCCACATTGGCATCCGAAATCGCTTGCAAGGTTTTGACCACGGAGAATTTTTCAATCGATTCAAACACCTTGCCACGTTTGCGCAAACCTGCGGTGTCTATCAATACGAATTTTTGCCCATCGCGCTCAAAATCAATTTCAATCGCATCGCGTGTGGTTCCAGGCATATCAAAAGCAATCACACGCTCCTCGCCGACCAACGCGTTAATCAAAGTCGATTTGCCGACATTCGGGCGACCGACCACTGCGATTTTAATCGGTTTGAGGCTGCGCATATTTGAGATGGCTTTGTGCTCGTCCTCCGACTGTTCGGGCGATGCAAGCAAGCGTGCAATCGCCTCGTCCTGCGCATGTTCGTTCAAATGCGCAAAGGGGTCATCATCAGGCGCATTCGATGTATCTAACCAATCATCGGTCTTGTCGGTATCGGGAATTTGCTCCAAAGCATATTCGAGCAATTCACGCACGCCATCGCCATGCGCACTCGAAATCACCACAGGCTCGCCCAAACCCAAACCATAAAAATCCGCGGTCACATTCGCATGGCGCATGCCTTCGGCTTTATTCACCGCGAGAATCACGGGGCGACCTGTTTTGCGCAAATCATCGGCAATGATTTGATCGTGCGCATTCAAGCCCGCGCGACCATCAACCAAAAACACCACCAAATCCGATTCGACAATCGCTTGGCGGGTTTGTTTTGCCATCTCATGATAAATGCCCTCTTTGGCAACAGGCTCAAAACCGCCCGTGTCAATCACTAAAAATGGGCGTTCACCCATGCGTCCTTCGCCATAGTGGCGGTCGCGCGTGAGCCCCGCATAGTCCGCCACGATGGCATCACGCGAACGGGTCAAACGGTTAAATAAAGTGGATTTACCCACATTGGGTCTGCCAACCAAGGCGATTACTGGCTTCATGCCGTTCCTAAACTGTTTTTGTCACTATGATTGATAAGGGGTGATACCACAACCCCATGCTCATTGCGAACAATGCTTCACTATCGAAGCCATCCATACCGTGTCAAATGGGTTGATCGTTTTTGTGTCCATCTGTTCGCAATGACGGTTTTTTAATTAGGGTAAAAACTTTAATTTTAATTCCAACGATTCCACCGCCATCACATCCACAGGCGTGGTTTTTTTCACATGATCCAAGGCACTTTGTAGCGTTTCACGTGCTTTAGCGGTGTCTTGCCCCATTAAGTAAATATCGGCTTTTTTATTGGCGAACGCCGCATCAAAATGCGCCACAGGCGTGTCCAGAACTTTCAAAGCCTCGTCTTTTTTATTCAACTGCATCAACACATCCGCCAAGCGCAACCGCGCTGCGCCTTGGTTTTCAAGTTGACCATGTTGCAACACCCATTGCAAAGGTGCTTGCGCTTGCTCAAACTTACCATCCGCAGCGAGCACCGCCGCCATTTGCAAACTCGCCAATGAAGCATAGTTGGTTTTAGCAAAATTATTTTGCAAACCATTGAGTTGCGCTGTGGCATCCTCTTTTTTCGCCAATGTGCCGTTGAATGCACTGAATGCCGCCTGTGCTTGCACCACTTGATTTTTTTGATACCACTCGTAACCTTTGTAACCTGCGAACGCGAGTATGCCAACCAACACCACGCCGACGATGAGTTTGCCCCACTGTTGCCAAAACGCTTTCAATTGCGCGATTTGCTCTTGTTCTTCTAAATCGTATGCCATTTTTAAACCCTTTTATTTCTAATACACTAAAAAATCTATTTCGTCACTGCGCATGGATTGCCTCGCGGTCAAACCGCTCGCAATGACATGTGTTTTAATTACTCAAACTGCCCAGCAATCGCATTCATTAGCCAATTAGCCGCTTCGCTCGATGGCACAGTCACTTGGACTGGTTTCTCATCGGGGTTGCCGCGCAAGTGTTTGATGGTCAATGTGCCATTGTTGACTTCATCCTCGCCAATAATCAAGGCATAACTCGCCTGTGCTGCATCGGCTTTTTTCATCTGAGATTTAAAACTGCCCACACCTTCTGAACCCGCGCAGTGCAAAACCACGTTCAAACCCACTTGGCGCAAGTGCGATGCCGTACCAAACGCCACACGCGCCGCAGCTTCGCCCTGATGCACCACATACACATCGCAGCCGACGTCCACTTGCGCGCTCAAAACATCTTGCGTGAGCAACAACAACCGCTCTAAACCAATCGCAAAGCCGACCGCTGGTGTGGGCTTGCCACCCAAGACCTCAAACAAACCATCGTAGCGACCACCACCGCAAATCGTGCCCTGCGCGCCCAAATCGGTGGTAATCCACTCAAACACCGTGTGCGAATAATAATCCAAACCACGCACCAAACGTGGATTGACCGTGAACGACACACCGACATCTGCGAGCAAACGCTGTACCTGCTCAAAATGCGCACGCGAATCGTCACCCAAAAACTCAATCAACTTCGGCGCGTTCTCAACCAAATCCTGCATCGCAGGGTTTTTGGTATCCAAAATCCGCAAGGGATTGGTGTGCAAACGGCGTTGCGCCTCCTCATCCAATTGCGCTTTGTTTTGTTCAAAGTATTCTATCAATGCCTCGCGGTGCGCCATGCGTTCACTTGCCACACCCAAAGTATTGATTTCCAAACGCACATTCAAACTCAATTCGTCCCACAAATCGCGCAACATGGTAATCAACTCAGCATCCATGTCCGCACCCGCATAACCGAGTGCTTCAACGCTCAACTGATGGAACTGACGATAGCGCCCTTTTTGTGGACGCTCATGTCGAAACACAGGCCCCATGCTGTACACACGCTGTGCGCCGTTGTACGTCAGATTCGACTCAATCGCCGCACGCACCACGCCTGCGGTGAACTCAGGACGCATGGTCAACTCATCACCGTTCAAACGGTCGGTAAAGCAAAACATCTCTTTCTCGACAATATCGGTCACATCGCCGATACCGCGCGAGAACAAAGCAGTTTGCTCCAACACGGGCGCGCGCATATTGCGGTAACCATAACTTTTCAGCCAGCCACGCAGGATTTCTTCCAACGCCTCCCACCGCGCCGCATCATCGGGGAGAATGTCGTTCATGCCTTTTACAGCCTGCAACTTTGCGGCTTGATATTTTTCGATTTTTGTATCGCTCATATATTCAATTAATTTTTAATCGTAGGGGGCGCAATAAGTGTTTTTACGCATTGCGCCCTACGCGTTGCGCGTTACCTTACAAATCACGCCGTTTTCCCGTACTTCTCCTGCACATACTTCTCAACAATCGCCTGAAATTCCACCGCAATATTGTCACCCTTGAGCGTCACCGTGCGCACACCATCGACATACACAGGTGCAACGGGGGTCTCGCCCGTACCAGGGAGCGAGATGCCAATGTTGGCGTGTTTGGATTCACCGGGTCCATTGACCACACAGCCCATCACCGCGACATTCATGGATTCGACCCCTGTATAAACATCTTTCCACACGGGCATTTGTGCACGTAGGTAGTTTTGGATGTCCGCGGCGAGTTCTTGAAACACCGTGCTGGTGGTGCGTCCGCACCCAGGGCAAGCGATGACCTGTGGTGTGAATTGACGCAATCCCATGGCTTGTAAAATTTCTTGCGCGACCACGACTTCTTTGGTCCGTTTGCCATGCGGCTCAGGTGTGAGCGAGATGCGGATGGTGTCGCCGATGCCTTGCTGGAGCAATACGGACAACGCCGCTGTTGAGGCGACAATGCCTTTGCTGCCCATGCCCGCTTCGGTCAGTCCGAGGTGCAGCGCGTAGTCGCAACGACCTGCCAAGGCTTGGTAGGTGGCGATGAGGTCTTGCACCGCTGAGACTTTGCACGAGATGACGATTTTATTCGCAGCCAATCCCAAGTCCTGTGCGCTTTGCGCCGATTCGAGTGCCGAGGTAATCAATGCTTCCACCATCACTTGCTGCGCGGTCCATGGTGTGGCGCGTGCGTGGTTCTCATCCATGATGCGGGCGAGGACTTTTTGATCCAAGCTGCCCCAGTTCACGCCGATGCGCACGGCTTTATCGTACTTGGCGGCGATTTCTATCATTTGCGCGAATTTGTCATCGCGCGTGGCGGCTGAGCCGACATTGCCTGGGTTGATACGGTATTTGGACAGGGCTTGCGCACAGTCGGGATAGTCGGTCAACAGTTTGTGCCCGTTGTAGTGAAAATCACCCACCAGCGGCGTGGGCACGCCCATTTTGTCCAACTGTTCGCGAATGTACGGCACTGCCGCCGCGGCTTCGGGTGAGTTGACGGTGATGCGCACCAGTTCTGAACCTGCAATCGACAGTTCTTTGACTTGCAAAGCCGTACCGAGCGCATCCGCCGTATCCGTATTGGTCATGGATTGAACCACCACGGGGTGGTTGCCTCCGATGAATACTTGATGCGCACCATGGCGCACGATGACTTCGTGCGCGGTGTTGCGTGTTTGTATGCCAACTTGTACACCCATTTTTTTACTCCAAACGCTCGATTTTTGCGACAGTGCCACGGCCTTTTGTTGCCGATTTCAAATCATAGGGCTGACCTTTCCAAGTCATATCGACTTTGGTCACGTCGCCAATAATCACGTATAAAGGCAATTCACCTTTGAGGTTTTGCTCAGAATTTGCGGGCTGCATGCCTGAAGTCAACACCGTGCCTTTGGCATCTTTGATTTCAATCCAAACCGCACCTTTGAATTTCAAACCCAATACCGATTCTGTCACTGCAGGTGTTTGCTCGGCAACCGGTGGGACAGGGGCGGTGGGTGCAACTGTCTCTGTCGTAGAGGTGGGTGCAGATGCAGGCGGATTGGCAATTTGAATTTGATTGGCGGTCGTCATTTTTTGCGCCACACCTTTGTCTTTGAACATGCGCGCACCAAAAACCCAATACGCCAACAACGCCAAAACCAAAATAGACAATAACACAATCCAAATGCGTGGTAGCCACGGTGTACCCATCTGCGCGGTTTTTTTGGAAATAGTATTGTCTTTGAGACCAATGCCCTCCAAAGGGTTGGGCGCGTTGAATTGCTCGGGAATCAATCGCAAGGCCTGCGCCTCATCCGCACCCACGACTTTGGTGTATTGGCGCACCATACCGCGCAACAATACCTGCGCGCCAAAACGGCTCAAATTATCCGCTTCTAATTCAGAAATTTGTATCACCGATCGATTGGTGCGCAACGCGACTTCTTGCACCGACAAGCCTTTGGCTTGGCGCGCCTGAATCAGCCATTGCCCCAAAGTCAACTTGGGCGTTTCAACATTTTGTGTTGCATCTGTTAGGATATTATTACTCATCATTTTCCCTCATAGAACACTGCTATTTTGTGAGCGTTTTAACATCGCTGTGGTTCACAACCGCACTTTGTCAGGCAAATCAAAACCACTGCCACTGTTGTGCCCGTAACCACGAGGCTTCCACACTGGTTGGAAAGTTTTTGAGCAATCGCTCAGAGGCATTGCTCACACCACTGATTGAAGTACGCTCCAAACGCGTCATTAACCACAGCACTTCGGGCGTATCACCCAATAATTTTTGCGCCAATTGACTGTCGGCACGGGCTTGTTTCAACCGATTGGTACTCAGTTCAATATGCGCGCGATACAGCACCGCCACAGGAAAATTCGGGCGCATGTCCAATGCCGCATTGATGTACGAGGTTGCCATATCGAATTTATTCGCACGCGCCGCACACACACTCGCATTGACCAAAGCCTTGTCCAAACTGCCGTACAGCGGATCATTCAAAACTGCGGACAACTCTTGCAAACCTTGCTCGGCGCGATTGGATTGGCACAAATACCAAGCGTAACTGTTGCGCAAATCGGTGTTTGATACGCCCTGCGCCGCACTTAAACTGAGCGCACGTTCAAAATGCGCATCGGCCAATTTGTTTTGGCGCAACTCAGCGTAAATCAAAGCCAACAATGTCTGCGCGGGCACATAGTTGGCATCACTCGCCACCGCAATCTGCGCTTCTTGCACTGCCACTGCGACTTGCCCGACTTGATAATAGCGCGCCGCCAACTCGGTGTGCGCACGTGCTTGATTGTGCGCCGCATCGGCGCGAACGCCCACACCTGCACAGGCACTGAGCCATGCAACCAGCGAGAACATCGATAGGTGTTTAAACCATCTCAAACTCGCTAAACTTGTTAAACACGTTAAACGCAGCAGGCTCAATGGCTTCAAGATGCGCCTCCCTTATTTGGCGTTGATTGTGCCAATTGCTCAATCTGCGCTTGCATCTGTTCAAACGAGATGACATTGCTGCTCGCAGGACGCGGGGTGAATTGCAACACCTGCTCGGCTGCGCGCTCGTTGCGCCGCGTGCGATCAAGCACTTGCCCTGCAAGTTGTCCGCACGCCGCATCAATGTCTTCACCACGGGTTTTGCGTATGGTGGTCACGATGCCAGCGTTAATCAACACCTCACCAAAGGCGCGCACTTGGTCGCGCGAAGAGGCTTTTAGCCCCGACTCTGGAAATGGGTTGAAGGGAATTAAATTGAATTTGCACGGCACATCGCGCACCAGTGCCAGCAATTCATGCGCCTGCGCCACGCTATCGTTCACGCCACGCAGCATGACGTATTCAAAGGTCACGAAGTCCCTCGGGGCTTTGACCAAATAACGCTGACATGCCGCCATCAATTCGCGCAACGGGTATTTTTTATTCAAAGGCACGAGTTCATCGCGCAAATCATCGGTCGGCGCGTGCAAGGACACCGCCAATGCCACAGGGCAATCATCACGCAATCTGTCCATCATCGGCACAACGCCTGAAGTCGAAACCGTCACACGACGGCGCGACAAACCATAGGCGTTGTCATCAAGCATGAGATTCAATGCAGGCACGAGCGCGTTGTAATTGAGCAAAGGCTCACCCATGCCCATCATCACCACATTGGTAATCACACGATTGCCTTTGGGGTCTGCACTGTTATAAAACCCCAAGGCGTGGTTTGCCCACCACAGTTGGCTGATGATTTCGCCCGTGGTCAAATTGCGGTTAAAACCCTGATGCCCCGTTGAGCAAAAACGACAATTGACCGCGCAACCTGCTTGTGACGAAATACACAGCGTACCGCGTGACGTTTCGGGAATGTACACCGTTTCCACCGCATTGCCTTGACCGACATCGGTCAGCCATTTGCGCGTGCCGTCACTGGCGGTATGATCGGATAAAATCGTCGGCAATGGTAAAGCGCACGAACTCTCCAACTGCGCGCGCAAAGACTTTGCCAGATCGGTCATGTCATCGAAATGTTGCGCACCCATATGATGAATCCAACGCAAAACTTGACGCGCGCGAAACGGCTTTTCGCCCATCTGGGCGAAATGTGCCACCATCGCATTGGCATCAAAATCAAGTAAATTGGTCGTCATATGATTTAGAAAAATCCAACTTCTCAAGAAAATGTAAAACAGCCCTTTTCACATTTCCTAAAATCTAAAAAAACATCTAAAAATGCGAAAAGCGCGAACAAAAACATACGCCGCGCTTTATCGAATACACCCACACGGTGCGTGTCGGTGTCATCAAATATTGGATTCAGTTCAAAAAATCAACCGCGAATTAACCGAAAAAATATTTGATTTCAATCGCTGCGTTTTCCAAGCT
Organism: Burkholderiaceae bacterium; assembly: GCA_018261955.1. Lineage (GTDB taxonomy): Bacteria > Pseudomonadota > Gammaproteobacteria > Burkholderiales > Burkholderiaceae > CTSOIL-112. The sequence continues at coordinate 4,585 of JAGTRK010000005.1, read as the reverse complement.
GTCAGAGCCATGCACTGCATTGGCGTCAATTGAGTCAGCAAAATCCGCACGAATCGTGCCCGCTGCGGCTTCTTTTGGATTGGTCGCACCCATCAATTCACGGTTTTTCGCCACTGCGTTTTCGCCTTCCAATGCCTGAATCATCACAGGACCTGAAATCATGAATTTAACCAAATCAGCAAAGAAAGGACGCTCTTTGTGAACCGCGTAGAAGCCTTCAGCATCCGCTTGACTCAATTGTTTCATTTGTGCCGCAACGATTTTCAAGCCAGCGTTTTCAAAGCGAGTGTAAATTTGACCAATCACGTTTTTAGCCACTGCGTCAGGTTTGATGATAGATAAAGTGCGTTCGATTGCCATGTTGCCATGCTCCAAAGTTAAAAATGAAAAGATATTGAAAATTTCAATGTCGTGCATTATAGCACAGACACGCTGCTAAAACGACAAAAAGCCTCAGCATCAACCGAGGCTTTTTTGTGTCCAGTGAACATCCAGCAGTCATCAATTCTCTGCCGTTGAGGCAATCTTGTGAATACTCAAATCCGCACCGTCGTATTCTTCCTCATGCGACAAACGTATGCCCATCGTCGCTTTGAGCGCACCGTAAACAATCAAACCGCCCAGCACCGCAATCAAAATCCCCATCAGCGTACCCACCAATTGCGCCATAAAACTCACGCCGCCCAAGCCACCGAGCGCGGTTTGACCAAAAATCCCAGCGGCAATACCGCCCCACGCGCCGCACAAACCATGCAAAGGCCACACGCCGAGTACATCGTCAATTTTAAAGCGATTTTGCGTCATCGTGAACATCACCACAAACAACACCCCCGCCATCGCACCCACGAACAACGCAGCGATTGGATGCATTAAATTGGAACCCGCACACACCGCGACCAAACCTGCCAAAGGACCATTGTGAATAAACCCTGGGTCGTTCTTGCCCGCAATCAATGCCGCAATCGTACCGCCAACCATCGCCATGAGCGAATTGACCGCCACCAATCCCGAGACATCGGCGATTTTTTGCGCACTCATCACATTAAAGCCAAACCAGCCGACCGTGAGCACCCACGCGCCCAAAGCCAAAAATGGAATATTCGATGGCGGATGCGCTGCCACACGACCGTCTTTACTGTATCGCCCACGACGCGCACCCAATAAAATCACCGCAACCAAACCCATCCAACCACCGACCGCGTGCACCACCACCGAGCCTGCAAAATCTTTGAACTCTTGTCCAAACACCGCCTTCATCCACGCTTGCACACCAAAATTGCCGTGCCAAACAATGCCCTCGAAAATTGGGTAAAACACACCCACGAGCAAAGAAGTCGCAATGACTTGGGGTAAAAATTTCGCACGCTCAGCAATCCCGCCCGAAATAATTGCAGGAATCGCTGCCGCAAAGGTCAGCAAGAAGAAAAAGCGCACCAACTCAACACCGTTGTTTTGTGTCAGTTCCTGCGCGCCGACAAAAAAATGCGTGCCATACGACAGACCATAACCGACAAAAAAATACGCCAGTGTAGAAACTGCAAAATCCACTAAGATTTTCACCAGTGCGTTGACTTGATTTTTCTTGCGCACCGTACCGAGTTCTAAAAACGCAAAACCCGCGTGCATGGCAAGTACCATGACCGCACCCAACAACAAAAACAACACGTCTACATTGGTCTGCAACTGCAACAGCTGGCTAATACTGGCAACCTCTTGATTCATAATATTAAACTCCGCACCGACAATGATTGATAAATAGATGCCATGGTAACGTCAACATTGGTGCAGTCATCTCACCAAAATAACGCAAATTTATAAACATATTGGTGCTTGTGCATTTATTTGGTGCAACTTGCATGTGTGCGGTGCTGTTTGCACCAAATACCACACCCTCAGCCGAGCAATGTTATCAAAAATATTTGAGGAGGTAAAGTTAAAGGTTCACACACACTGAACCCACGCGATTCAGCGCGAGGCAAGAAAACATCAGATTGTGAATTTTTTTGAAGTACTTAATCAAACCCACAGACATACATAAATTGACATCTATCCGCACATACTCAAACTAACTTCTACGCCAATGCGATTAAGTTCTGTTTTGAGTTTCATATCCACTTGTTGACAGAAATCATGAATATTCCATTTATCAAACACTTGCTGACAACAAGCAAACAAGAGCAACTGTATGAATTTTTAACAATCAAGCAAGAAATGAGCGTGTTTCTATCTGATTGGATTGTGCGTGGCGTACCATCTTTTCTCGTATTTAATCTGGTTGTGTATGGGGTGTGTTCGGTGTTTTTATACGATGCATTTTCCGCGCGTGCGCTTTTAATTTTCGCCTCATCAATCATTGTTTTTTCGATCGCCGTTCAAATATACACCCATTATTTCAAGCAGTTAATCACAACAGGAGCATGGGTACATTCAAAATTCCAGTTGGTTCTGCATTTTATTGGTTTCATCTTGTGTGTGGTTATATTTGGTGGACAACATACATCATTTATTTATTGCAGCACAGTTATGACCACGCAATCTTTGGATTTATTGCCTCGGGGATGGTGGCAGCGTTCGCATTCAATCAATTTTCGGCTTTTATCCGCATCACCGCCTTAGCGTTTTTCACAATCATTATGTGTTCGATATTGTGGCTTATTTTTTCCACCCTGTTGCTCACTATCATCTAACCTATTGGATTATTTTATACGCATTTCAAATGGCGCTGCTGATCGCTCAGCACCGCAATATGATGGTGTTTTATCGAATCAAGAACAGCAATTTGGATTTATTGGTTCAACTCAAACAAAAAAACCAAGCGTTAGAACACGCAAATGTGATGCAAGCTCGATATTTATCTGCGGCCAGTCATTATTTGCGCCAACCATTGCACACCTTATCCTTAATCGCCAACAATCTCCAACGAGAAAATCTTGATGCAGAACCCAAACAGAAAAACAGCTTGTTGCATTTAAATCAAGCGATTGAATCTTTAAGTAAATCGTTTGACTCTATGTTCACATGGCTGAAGAAGAGGGATTTTTCGATTTGGTTTTATCGGATTATCATCTTGGTTTATCGGAAGAAAATGGTCTAAAACTGCTGAAAATCGCATGCGATATACAGCTCGCACGACCGCCTATTTGCATCTTGATTACAGGCGATACCACCATTGATTTAATTGATAAATCCAATGAAGCCAATTTCCAGTTATTACACAAACCCATTAGACCCGCACGCTTACGGCTACTTTTAAACAATTTATTCACCTCGATTGACGAGAATATCACAATGGACAATGTCCAAAAAACACCATCTAACTTTTTTAACTTTGACAATGACGTAATAAAAATCCCGCAACCTTCGCTGCGGGATTTTTATTACTAAAATACTGACTTGAACGGCTTATCCAACATCATTTTACGACACCTGAACCATCAACTTCAACTTCTACACGACGGTTCGGTTGCAGACAGGCAATCAAGGCTGAGCGATTACCTGTGCTCGCACATTGTTTTACAGGTTGAGACTCACCCATGCCCATTGCGCTAACCTTATTGGCTGGTAGCCTTGATTTATCAAGTACTGACGAACGGTTTGTGCGCGTTGCTCTGACAAACGCAGGTTGTAAGCGTCAGAACCCAAATAATCAGTGTGACCCGTAATTTTAACGGAGTTTAATTGATCAAATTGCTTCAATTGCATCGCTAAATTATCCAAATCATACTTACCCTTGACGTTTAAGTCAGCAAGACCGCCTCGGTCAAATGCAAACAACGCATCAGCACCCAAGGTATAACGCTTCACTTCGTCACATCATTCGTGCCTTGTCCAGGGGTATGGAAATGGAACAAATAATTCCACTCAACGGGTCGCCAACCATCGTTGTACTGTGGACGACCCAACAGATAATACAACTGATCCTTGGTCATACCCTCCCGAACCTGAGACAGACTTTGTAAATTTGGAAAAGTACCTTTTTCATTATTCAAGGTGACTGCATCCCACTTCGGCCATACAGGTTGATCGGTAGTACCTTTCTCTGTGACCCAAGTTCCAGAAGCACAGCCACTTGTTAACACCATCACAACCGCAGCCAACGCAGTGATTTTTTTATTCATTTGAAAATTCATTATTGATTCCTTTTATGTTTTTTTTCTCAAACAGCCTGATGAACTCATCAGGCTGTTTGAAATCACACATTACCATTGATAACCAGCGCCGATAGATGCACCGTATTTACCACGTGAATTGCCACTACCCGTCGCCTTAATCACCCATTTACCGTTGTCCGAAATGGTTGAGAAGCCAATCGCATAACCTGCCTCACCCTCGTAAGTACCGCCCGATAAAGCCATCATGCTCTTGCCTGGCAAATATGCTTGTGGCAAACCTGCAGTCGCGATGGCTTGCGCCACACCCGCATTGGCAACACGACCAACATTGGTAATATGGTTGTTCACGTTCACCACCACATTATTCAACTGACTGACATTCACTGCATCGGTACCATTGACCCCTGGAGCGACGTTTTGAACCACATTACCACCCATATTCACAGTCGCACCTTCAGCCACTGAGAAGTTTT
>JAGTRK010000001.1 GCA_018261955.1 Burkholderiaceae bacterium | reverse complement strand
TGTTGTATTGCGTGACGGCGTGGTGATTGGTACAGCGACTGTAACGGGCACAACTTGGACGTTCAATGACAGTGGTTTGAGCAATGGCAACACCTACGTTTACACAGCACGTGTGGAAACTGCGGGTGGTAACCAAAGTCCTACGTCTTCTGCATACACGATTACTGTCGATACAAGTGCGCCAACGCAAACAGCAGCTATCACGCAGATTGTTGATGACGTTTCACCACAAACTGGTGTGGTTGCAAATGCTGGCTCCACCAATGACACAACACCAAGCATTCAAGGCACGATTAGCGCTGCATTGAGTTCAGGCGAGGTGGTTGCGGTTTATCGTGACAATGTGAAAGTAGGGACTGCAACAGTGACGGGAACGTCTTGGACCTATGCTGATACAGGTTTAGTGGATGGGTCAACGTATAGCTACACCGTACGAGTCGAAGATGCTGCTGGTAATCAAGGCACTACTTCTGCTGCGTATGTTATCAGTGTGGATACAACGGCACCAAGTCTGTCTAATGTGGTGAATATTGCAGCGATTAGCACTGATACTGGCTCATCAGCGACTGATTTTGAAACCAGTGATACGACATTGACGGTGAGTGGTACATTGACCACCGCTTTGGGTTCTGGTGAAAAGGTACAAATTTCTAACGACGGTGGCACCACTTGGGTGGATGCAACGGTGACGGGAACTACATGGACTTTGGTTGATGCAACGACACACAGTGCTAATTTCACTTATGAGGCTCGTGTGGTTGACGCGGCGGGTAATGTTGGCAGCACGGATAGTCAAGTTGTAGTGATTGATACAACGGCACCAACGGCTGTTATTGATATCACAGCCATCACCACAGACTCTGGAACATCAAGCACCGACTTTGTGACCAATGACACCACTTTAACCGTGAGTGGTACCTTGACTGCTGCCTTGGGCACGGGTGAAAAAGTTCAGGTATCTAGCGATGGTGGCACAACTTGGGTTGATGCCACAGTGACAGGTACCACTTGGAGCTTAGTGGATGCGGTGACTCACTCAAGTAGTTTCACATATCAAGCTCGCGTGATTGATACAGCAGGTAATGTCGGTAGTGTCGATAGTCAAGCTGTGACAATTGACACGGCGATCCCAACCTCGGTGGTTGATATCACTGCGATCAGTACAGATACGGGTACGTCGAGTACAGATTTCATCACGAACGATACAAGTTTGACAGTCAGTGGTACGCTGAATGCGGCATTGGCTTCTGGGGAAAAGGTTCAAGTATCTAACGATGGTGGCACGACTTGGGTGGATGCCACGGTGACAGGTACTACTTGGAGCTTAGTGGATGCGGCGACGCACAGCGCTGACTTCACTTATCAGGCTCGTGTGATTGACGCTGCTGGTAATGTGGGTAGTACGGACAGTCAGGCGGTGACGATTGATACAACGCCACCAACTTCTGTTGTTGACATCACAGCCATCAGTACAGATACGGGCACGTCCAGCACTGACTTTGAAACCAGCGATACAACATTGACCGTGAGTGGTACATTGACGACCGCATTGGGTTCTGGTGAAAAAGTTCAGGTCTCTAGTGACGGTGGCACGACTTGGGTGGATGCAACGACAACAGGTACTACTTGGAGTTTGGTGGATGGTGTGACGCACAGCACTAGTTTTACTTACCAAGCGCGCGTCGTCGACACAGCAGGTAATGTTGGTAGCACAGACAGTCAATCTATCGTGATTGATACCACGGCTCCAACTGTCACCACCAGCATTACGAATTACACCGACAATGTTGGTACAGTGACGGGTGATTTTGTAACAGGAACGACCACTGATGATCGTACACCTACATTAAATGGCACGCTCACTGGAACTTTGGCTGCAACAGATGTGGTTAAAGTGTACGAGGGCAGTACATTCTTGGGTTATGCGACAGTCTCTGGTTCAACTTGGTCGTATGCTCTGTCTGATTTGGCAGACGGATCGACGCATACTTACCGTGCGGTAGTTGCCGATGCTGCGGGTAATGAAGGTACCTTCTCAAGCAACTTCACACTGAACGTTGATTTAACCGTCATTATCAATAGCCAAACCACTGTTGATACCACACCAATCGTGACTGGTTTGACTGGTTTTGCATTAGAGGCTGGTGAGTATCTTGAAGTAACTATTGGTGGTGTGACTTATAGTTCAGCAACAGGTGCTGTGGTGATTGATCCTATCAATAATACTTGGTATGTACAAGTGCCGACTGCATTGTCCACAGGCACGTACAACGTTGCTGCGGTTCTGAAGAAATCAGATGGCAGTACTGTTACCACGGACGATACTGCTAGCGAGCTGATTATTACTGCGGCACCAACAGTGACGGTTGGCGCTGGTGGTGGTGATCCAGACCAAAAAGCAACGGCTGTGACGATTGGCCAAGATGGTGTTTGGCGTATTCACACCAACCAAACGATGCTGGATGCCAATGGCACAAGTTCAAGCACGCTGGGTAGTTTTGCTGCGACAGCCATCGTGAGCAATAATGGTGGTATAGGCTATGATACGCAAAACTATGTCCAAAATGCAACCTTTATTGACTATAACCGTGATGGTTTCATGGATCTATTTGCGGTTGATAATAGATATAATGATGGTCAGCAAATGTTCTACTACAACGGTACGACATACACTGCTTATCAGGTGGGTGCGCTTACTAACGCACCACAAACAGGCGATTTCGCTGGTGATTCAGATACCGATGGCAGTGCCAATACATGGAGCTGGTATGGCGGTATTATGGCAATCGACAAAAATGGTGATGGCTTGGTTGATATGATCATTGGTGATCAAACGCCAAATGACTCAGCAATTCAGGACGGATATGGATCACAAATCGTTTTGAATAATGATGGCACTGTGACTGGTATGTCAAAAGATGGTACTTTCGCAACCAACTATGCTGCAGATGCCACGCATCAGCCGATTGGTTTGGATCAATCTCAGCCAGACATGGAACTCTCGGGTGTCGACTTGAACAATGATGGTATTGTGGACTTTGTGATGCACAGCCAAAACATCGTTGCAGATGGCACACGCACGGTTCAAGGTGGTTTGAGCACCAATCAAGCGCGCTTAGTAGTGGTTAATGGCACAAGTTCTGGTACATGGACAGTCAATCAAGTACTTGAAAATGTCTTCCAGCGCGGTACGGATGATGATCCGGCTATCGGTAACGGCGTCTCTATGACATGGGCTGATTTCAATGGTGATGGTTACATGGATTTGTTTTTAGGTCGTGGTAGTGAAAGTGATACGGCAGCCAGCGGCAGCGCTGAAAATGCGGGCGAGCGTGCAAGTCGTATTTACTTTAATGACGGCACTGGTAAACTGATTTTCAGTGATCCTAACAATGATGGGGTAGGTAATCCAACTGCCGCAGGTAAGTATGTATTTACCGATACATTATTGGGTGGCGCGTCATTGGCTTTAGACTGGAATCATGATGGTAAGATGGATGTGATTGAGTTACCGGGTATGGGAACAACGGGTGGTATGAATGCTGCAGGAAACACGGGTGCCATTAATTTGTATACCAATACGACTTCAGGCAGCACGGTGAGCTTCACGACGACGAATCTCTTGACCCAAATTTCACAAACGACGATCGGTACCAGTGCTAATCCGGTGACGGGTGCCATTGCTATTGACGTGGACTGGGATGGTGATCGTGATTTGTTGGCGTTTACTATGAATGGCACGACGACCTATATTGCGAACACCAATCAAGTTGCCGAAGGTACCAGCATTCACTTGCGTATTGTTGATGCCAATGGTATTAACTCGTTGTATGGCAATACAGTGCAGTTGATTGACGAGTCTACAGGTTTGGTCGTAGGAACTCAGATTATCAATGCTCAGTCTGGTAACCAGACCAATGACAGCACGGCAATTGTGGATTTTTACAACCTCGACCCAAATAAGACATACAGCGCCGTCATTCTACGCTACAACAGTGGCGTTGCCGCTGACGTGGGTGGTGTGAGCACCGTTGGTAGCAATACCGTTGAGCATGTCAATGCAGCATGGGCAGGTTTGACCGCAGATGCGGCCAACAATGCTTACGTGTTGACGGCAGAGTCTGCTACCAACAACGCTAGCACTACAGGGACTGTTGGTATTGTCGGCACAGGTTACAACGATACGTTCTTTGCTACTTTGGGTTCTGACATCTATAACGGTGGTGGCGGTACTGAGACCATTTCTGGTGTTGCTTCTTGGAGCAATACGGGTGGTCAAGACATCATTGACTTCAAGTTGGCAGGTAGTACCGCTGTCACGGTTGACTTGAGTAATACAGGTGCTCAAAGCACAGGCTGGAATACTGTAACACTCAAAAACATCGAAGGCGTGGCTGGTGGTTCGGGCAATGATACCTTCACTGGTAATTCTGCCAATAACTACTTTGAAGGCCGTGGTGGCAATGACACGATTAACTTGGCTAGCGGTGGGCAAGACACTGTACAGTTCAAGTTGGTCAGCAGCTCAGATGCAACGGGTGGCAATGGTAGCGATACCATCAATGGATTTAAAGTTGGTACGTATGAAGCAACACCAAATGCTGATCGTATTGACTTGCATGAGTTATTGGTTGGTTACACTGCTGATTCGGATGGTGCCGCACACTACATTAATGCGGTAGCGACAATTGATGCTGGTGACACCATTGCGAACTTCTTGACGGTGACTCAGTCTGGCGGTAACACCATTATCAGTATCGATCGTGATGGTACGGGTAGCACTTATGCATCGACTCAGTTAGCTGTCTTGACTGGAGTGGAAACTGATTTGGCGACATTGCTGGCTAATCACCAAATCATTCTTTGATGCGCCTGCTGAAAACCTGCTCCAACGAGCAGGGGCGTTTAAGTTGTTGTAGCTCTGTCAGTTTTATAGAGTTTAAAATTCTGTATCATCTATACAAACTTCAACTCTTCATGAGTTGTGGCAGTAGACCCAGTATACATAAAGTATCGCTGGGTTTGCTGTTTTAAATAAAATGGCATGTCTTTTGAGGCGCGTATATAATTTCACTACTGGTCTCGTGATGAGCTTAATGAATTGGAGAACGAGTTGTGATTAAAATAGTTGCATTAGATGATAATGAAATTCACTTATCTTTAATTGAGCAGGCATTGGTAGGACCTGACGCTGTCTGGGATGAACCTGTTGAGTTAGAGAAATTCAGAACCTCACTTGAGTTGTTGATTCATCTTAAAAAAAGTGATGTTGATTGTGTCATTTTAGACAGAAATTTACCTGACATACCTGGTGATTTGGTGTTGAAATGGGTGCGTGAAAATAGCAGTCAATCCACCGCTGTTTTGATTTTGACCAGTGTTGAAAACGAAGAAGATGTTGTCTCACTTTTATCTGCTGGAGCAGATGAGTATTTGACAAAACCTTTTCATCCCCAAGAGTTATTGATTCGTGCGCAACGACTCATCAAACTTTATAGGCTCAAGTTTGGCCAGCGCTCAGTTGAGCAGGTGATGTATAAAGAGGCTTTGCCCCAAGCCGAAAAGGTCAGTAAAAGAGAGATTGAAGGCTTTGTGTTTGATGATTTCACCCTAACAGTTTCGATTGGTGGGCATTCTGTTAAGTTGTCTGATCGAGAGTATCGACTCGCGAAATATTTTTTCTCTAACATAGGTGTTAACTTGTCACGCAAAGAGATTGTTCGTGCAGTGTACTTTAAGGAAAGTGAAGACAATGAACGCTCTATCACATCACATGTTCATCTAATTCGTGAGAAACTTAATTTGACCCTTGAAAATGGTTGGATCATTCGCCCCATTTATGGGTTTGGTTATCGTCTAAACAAACTAATAAGCCAAGAGTAGGAGTTTGCATGAAAAACCTTTATAAAGGGTGCTGGTTGGCCGGTTTGTTGGTAGTGAGTCAGTTGTCTTTCGCGCAAGTCAATTGTAATGAGTTGGCCCCGGTGCCACCCCAAGCAGCCACCAGTAAGGCTGTTATCAAAAAACAAAAAAGCGTACACAGTAAAAGCAATAGAAAAGCTGGTATCACCAAAACTGTTCGTTCACAGTTGATTTATCACTATGGGGATGTTGTTGTTGAGTCGCAGAACGGTACGCGTCAGTCTGTGGGCGCTGAAGCTCTATCGACATTGCCTGTGAGCAACGGCGATGTTATCTATACTGGAGAGCAAAGTTTCGCCGTTATTAAATTATATGATGGCAGCCAAATTACCATCCCAAGTGCTTCTAAAGTACGTCTTCAGTCGATTCGCCAACTACCGATCAGTATTGAGTTATTGGAGGGGCGAGTGGACAGTGCTGTGACGCCGACATTGGATCGTAAAGGCCTGCGCATTAACAAAGGCTATGGTTTCTTATTAGCAACACCGTCTCTTAATCTCGGTGTGAGAGGCACTCAGTTTAAAGTCGAGCACGCGAAAGAAGTGTCGTTTGTCTCAGTCGAAGAAGGTGAAGTTGTTATTCAGCGAGCGAGTTCATGCGAGCGGCCCTTGAGTCTGACCAAAAAAGATGGAGCATTTGTTTCTGCTCCTAAAATTAAACAAATTCGTGCATTGGATGCCCCAAAACTTCTCAATATGTCGGATGTCTTTAGGGGCGATGAGGTGAGAATCAAGTTTCCAGAGGTTGTTGGTGCCAAACGATACCATGTGCAAGCGGCCCATGATGCTGACTTTGTTTATTTGTTTGAGGAAAGTTATAGTGACTTGCCCGAACTGAAACTGTCAACTTTAGATAACGGCTATTATCATATTAAGGTGACCGCGATTGACCAAGATGGTGTTGAGGGTATGCCAGCTGAGAAGCGCATTTTATTCCAATATAAATAAAGTTGTGCTATACGATGAGTTTATTCATTAACCGCTTGTTCAGGCTGCTGCGAGATAGACGGCAAACACTTTTGGTGTGGTGTGTCTGTTTTATTGCCTTGGTTACTATCAATATTATCATTAATCAACAAGCAACAATTCGCCGCTCCGTTGATTTGTTTTTTTATGACATATTGCTTCGATATAAGCCTGTCATTGCTGAGCAACAGATTGTCGTGATTGAAATTGATGACAAAAGCCTTGCTGATTTAGGGCGATGGCCTTGGTCTCGCACAACTCATGCTCAATTGATCAACCAAGTGAATCAAGGGAAACCCAAAGCAATATCCTTGGATATTTTTTTTACGGAACCGAGTCAAAATCCGCAATCTGATGCACAACTAGCCAATGCCTTTAAGAATTCTTCACATGTGGTTTTGCCTGTTTTATTGGCACCAAAAAATGGAGGCATACTGGACTTGTCGAACCTCGATGATGTTGTCGTATATGATCCAATTCCACTTTTTTCTAAATATGTTGTGAGTGGACACGCTGGCAACCAACCTGATTGGGATAGTGTTGTCAGACATGTTGAGGCGGAAATCAAGATTGACGGGCGTTCTTTACAGAATGTGATGAGTTTGGTTGCGAGTCAACAGATGGCTAATGAACGCCCCATGATTCCTTATAGAGGGATGTCGGATAGTTTCACCCATTACAGTTACGTTGATGTCTTAAAAGGACATGTACCGACACAACTTTTTCAAGATAAATACGTATTGATTGGTGTGTCTGCATCAGGGCTAGGTGACATTCATCGAACACCTTTTGGGCTAATGTCCGGTGTTGAAATACATGCTAATATATTAAGTAGTATTTTAAAGAGTGATTTCATTACCTCTGTATCGCCTACAACTCAACTGGTGGTAGAAATCCTGTGTATTTCTATACTAATGTTGAGTTTTTTTATGTTGGGTGAGCGTTGGCACTTGTTGTCTTTACTTACCTTCATTGTGTTTATTGTCTGTTTGAGTGTGTATTTGCTTTACCAACAAAATACCTGGTTCTCACCAGTGGTTTTGGTATTGTTGGCAGTGCTTGCTTACACTGTTTGGAGTGGGTGGCAAATGTATATTGCATTTCGGTATTTGAGATTGCAATTGTCTCATTTGGTACCAGAATTGCAAGAAAATGTTGAGAGCCGCTGGACTTATAAGTTTGATAAAGTTCAAGATATTATTCAAGCTTTAAATGATGCACAGACAAAACAAATTCAAACAGATACGAATAATCGGGAATTGATTGAATTTCTGTCTCATGACATGCGAACACCTCAAGTAAACATTTTAGCAGCCATGTCAGTTTTTAAAAAAAATCCCAACTATGCTTCAATCAATGAGCTTTTTTCTGAAATTGAGCTGAACGTATCAAATACATTGGCTTATGCACAGAGTTTGATTGAGTTTAATCGAATTGAAAAGGCACTTTTAAACTCAGAGGAGTTGAACCTTCAGCACTTGATAAGTTATGCTTGTGAGCGGATTTATATACAAGCGCAGCGCGAAAACATGCGAATTGATTTTAACTGTGACATTGAAGTAAAAAGCATGGCGTGGGTTCGAGCAGATGGTGCTTTACTAGAACGCGCTCTATTGAACTTGATCTCTAATGCCATACGTTATAGCCCTAGCGGAAGTGTGATCAGCATCGGCTTAACCATTGAAAACGAGCGTAATGAAGCTTTTGCTGTAATCTCAGTTTCAGATCAAGGTGTCGGGATGGATGAAAAAACCAAGCAACTCCTATTGTCTGGTCAGGGCGTGAAAAAAACTGGTAAAGGAATCTTTGATGACGGTACTATGAGTTTAGGGATTGGTTGGCGGATTGTGTATTCTATTGTTGTGGGAAAACATCAAGGACGATTGGATATTGATACGAAAAACAATCAGGGGACAACAGTTTTTTTGAAATTGCCTTTAAGCAGATGGCCTCATAAATCATAAAAATGGCATTGTCAGTGAAATGGACTCCTCCCCTTTAAATTATCGGCTTCATAAAGAGCCCAACTGATAAGGTTCTGCTTTCAGTTAACGTTGAGAAGGAGTCCAAAATGAATTGTAAACGAATAGGTCTATACCTTGCAAAAAACGTATTTCAATTGCATGGTGTCGACAACAACGACCAGTAATATTAACTCGCAAACTTAAACGCACCGATATGAAATTCTTTTTTGCCCAATTACCGCCTTGTGAAGTGGCAATGGAATCTTGTGCCACGTCACATTACTGGGCACGCTGTTTACAAGGCTACGGTCACCAAGTTAATTCTATCCGCTCAACATGTTAAACCTTACTTGCAAGGCGGAAAGAATGACGCTAACAATGCTGTAGCCATATGTGAAGTAGCATCAAGACCTCATATGAAGTATGTTGGCATAAAAAGTGAAACACAACAAACTATCCAACTCGTACACCGCACACGAACCGTTGCCATCAGAGCACGAACCGCACTGGCCAATGAAATTCGAAGTACTTTGACTGAGTTTGGTATTCTTTGTGATCGCTCTGGTATTCATATTACCCGTCAGACGTTGATGCAAGCCATTCATGATTCAAACAATGTTTGGCCAGAGCCGCTTCGTTCTCTTTGGCAGCTACAAGCCAAACGATTAGATGATTTGAACGAGCAAATAGAACCTAGATTCGCTGAGTTTTTTGGCACGTTTTGGTTGGTCTTTGCGGGTTGCGGCAGTGCGGTTTTAGCCGCTGGTTTTAATGGCGAAGGCAGCAATTTGGGGATTGGTTTTGTCGGCGTGTCTTTAGCGTTTGGTTTGACTGTTTTAACCATGGCATATGCAGTCGGTCATATTTCAGGCGGTCACTTCAATCCTGCTGTGACTTTGGGTTTGCTTGCGGGCGGGCGTTTCCAAGCCAAAGACGCGGCAGGCTACATCATCGCTCAAGTCATCGGTGGTATCGTTGCAGGTGCGGTGTTGTACTTCGTCGCTTCGGGTAAAGCAGGGTTCGTTGTTGGTGGTTTCGCCTCAAATGGTTTCGGTGAGTTGTCACCCGGTAAATACAGCATGGGTGCTGCCTTTGCCATGGAAGTGGTCATGACCGCGATTTTTCTGTTTGTCATCATGGGGGCAACCCATAAAGATGCAGCAGCAGGCTTCGCACCGATTGCGATTGGTCTGTGCTTGACCTTAATTCACTTGGTATCGATTCCAGTGACCAACACTTCAGTCAACCCTGCTCGTTCTTTGGGTGTGGCCTTGTTTGCCGACACCGCTGCATTGTCTCAAGTATGGTTGTTTTGGATCGCGCCGATGATTGGTGGTGTGTTGGGCGCGCTTGCCTACAACGTGGTGAAAAGCGACAAATAATCATATCTACATGTAACAATCAGTAAGCCACAGAAAAGCATCCTCGGAAGCATCCGAGTGCTGACAAACCCTCCCACTGTGGAGGGTTTGTTATGATGCGGTTTATGCTGAAAAACCACGTTCCCCACCCAATCGAACTTGAGAGGGTCACCTTAGAGGACTGAGTGCCTGTTGAGCACTTGGTACGTAAAATCAAGGGCAAATCACTTCTATACTCTATGCGCAACATACAAAGCGATGGTTGCAGTTAGGTGCTAAAAAACGAAAACACGAACCATTTACCGAGTTGAAAGGGCTTTCACAGGCACTTGTAACAAGATTGTTTCAACATAGCCCGATGGTAATTTGACCTTCAAAGTAACGGGTATCACTGTGCCTTCTTTGAGCGGTGCTTTGAGCCCCATAAACATCAAGTGGTATTGCCCTGTCAGTGCCACTGTAGTATTCGCAGGTAATTCAATCGCGCGCACTTGTTGCATCACCATTTGTTGTCCCTCCATTGTCATGGTATGCAATTGTACCTCTTCGGACACAGGGCTGGACGCACCTATTAGTCGGGCTTCTCGGTCTGATTTGAGCGTCATATATGCGCCACCCATGTTTTGCCCCGTCACAGTCGCGCGTGCCCACGCATCGCTTACAGTGGTTTTTGCCAAGACGGGCTGAGTGAGCAAAATTGCACTGCTAAATAGCAAGCTGCTTAGGGTTTTTCGTATGGTTTGGTTTTTCATGTGTGTTCCTTTTGAATAATTTAAGTTTTTTGTAAATTAAAACGAATATCAAAACGGTAGCGATAGCGTATCGCTTGACCGCCTTGAGTTGCTGGGGTGAAACGATATTGGTTCAACACCGTGTCTCGTGCCGAACGGTCTAAACGACTGTAACCGCTGCTTTTGACCACATCCACGGATGAGGGTTGACCATTGGCTTCGACCATAACACTGAGTGTGACCACACCTTGTTCACCCGCATCCTTTGATAAAACTGGGTACGGTGGTTTGGGGTTGTGTAAGTGTCCGCCGATGTGGGTGGGCGCGGTGAATATGGCTTGTGCATTGTCATGGATTTGTTCGTTGGCAGAGTTGTTCAATGATTGGGTCAAGGCAAGCGCGTTTGCCATTTGGGTTGCAGTAGCATTTGTCCGTGCACCACGCAATCCATCGTCGCTGAACGGCTGAACTGCTGTGTTGTTTTTATCGTTCGTTTGGCGGGATGTGTGCAAAAGTGTTTTTTGTGCCACCGTGGTCTGGGTGTCAATGGCATTGTCAGTCGCACTTGGCATTTGTACACCATCGTCAGATGCTGGTACTTCGGAGGTCACCACAGTGGCCGTGACAATGGTACGTACCAGTTCAATCGCACCCGCACGCGAAAATGCATAAATCACGCCCACGTGAACGAAGGCGATCAATAGCCAAATTTTAATTTGTCGGTTAAATGAAATCATTAACTGTGTCCTATTGGGTGTTTAACGTAGCAAACACATCGCGTGTTTGCTACGTCATTACCACTTAAAATTTCACATTCAACCCCGCATAGAACGAACGCCCTGCGCCTGGTACAGCGATGCCATACATACTGGTGCCTGCCATGCCACCACCGTTTTCGGCGTTGAACGACATGGTGTAACCTTGCCCAACATACGCGCCACCCAAGGGAAGGCTGTATTGTTTGTTCAGCAGATTTTCCACACCGAGGTTTAAGGTCACGTTTTTCCATGTATAACCCGTACGCAAGTTCAACAAACCATAGCCTGCTGTTTTGATTTCTTGGCGTACTGCTGAAGTGTCTTTTTTGCCTTTGACCAGTTGCCACTCGATGCTGCTGTTCCAACCTTTGAGTTGATGCGACAGGGTCAATGTGGTGTTCAAAGGCATGATGTTATAGAGGTTGTCATGGGTATCGGCGTTTTTACCACGGACATAGTTCAAACCCAATGTGCCATCGAAGTTACCCCAACGAGCATTTTTGTACAAAGAGGTTCTCGCTGACAGGTCAATCCCGTACAAATGCGCGGTTTGATTGACAAATTCAAGATGGACAAATTTATTTGTTGCGGTGCTATTGGCTTTTGCCGTACCACTGCACAGGGACTGCATCATCGCGCCACTTTCTTGGCAGCGTTTGACATCAATGTAGTCTTCGACATGCGTATAAAATGGCGCGATTTTGAACTGGGTGGAGCCATCGGCATTTTTCCATCCATAGGATGCCGCCAAGGTGTGCGCCTTTTCGGGTTTCAAATCAACATTGCCCACGTAACCATTGCCATCACCTAAAAAATTGTTCATTTCCAATGCCATGGAGTGCTTAGACCATGAATAGCGTTCGTATAAATTCGGTGAACGGGTTTTACGTGCAACTCCAAACTCAAAGGTGCTGTTGGCATTGGGCGTGTAGCGTGCCAGTGCATTGATATCGATATTGGTGTCGGATTTTTTGCGGTCTTTGGCGTTGAACTCAGCCGCAGATGCAAAGTAGCCTGCCATTTTGGCGTTATAACCTTGTACTGCGCCCGCATCGGTGTTGACTTGTTCAACCCGCGCCCCCATCAGTGATTGCCAACTACCATTCCATTTTTTGTCCCAATCGGCAAAAATACCATAGCGATCTCTTTTGCCATTGTTGATGTTCCAAAAGGTGTTGGGAGCCATGCCACACATGGCGGTTAAACAACGTGGCTCGTTTGCTGGAGAAGGTGGCCACCAGTCATCCAAGCGATAGGATTGAAACTCTAAACCTGCTTTGAGCGTGCTGTTTTCGGACAGCGCGATATTGCCTTTGACCATGCCGCCCAAAGTCGTGCCTTCAGTTTCCATTGGCATTCCTGGGGCAGACACTGCGGGTGGCAAACCGTAATAATAGACTTTGTCTATATCAAAATCCATTTTATGACGGGTATGTTCGCGATAAATGCGTGCGTCCAAGTCACCCCAGTCGTAATTGCCTTTGTAGCCCAAATTCAATTGCAAACTTTTGTTGTCGGTCATGTCCATGCGTTGATTGGGGTAACCTTCATTGGGGATGTGCTGAAAGCCGACTTTGAAATCCAACAGATGGTTGTTTTTGCGATACGCCACATCCAAAGCATGGTTGGTGGTTTCATAGCGTGACTCACCCACTTCGTCACCTGCCAATGTGCGCGAGCCATACATATCCACAATGGTGTTCGGAACAGTTGCATTGGATTTGCCGAGTTTGAAGTCTTCGGCTGAGTGGTAGTTATCTGACTTGGCATACGAACCGCTGTATTTCAAACTCAGTGTGTCAGTCGCGAAACTCGCTGACGCATTGCCACCAAAACCATTGCCGTTGGAACGGTAGAAAGTCCCTAATTCGCCTGATTGGATGGTTTCACCCGCTTTGTCTGCAAACTGCGGTTTGGCAGATTCCACAACGATTGAGCCACCCAAACTGTCGCCGCCAACACTGGCAGGGGTAATGCTGGTGTAGACATCAATCTTTTTAACGTGGGTTGGGTCAATATACGATAACGGTGAGTTCATGTGGTTGGGGCATGAAGCGATGTAATCCGCACCATTGACTTTGATGCGCAAGCGGTCATCGGCCAAACCACGAATCACAGGCAAGCTTGATACGCCGCCAGCGCCATACAAACTCACACCCGAAATGTTTTTCAGCAGTTGCGCGGTGTCGCTGGTGGCTGCTTTTTGTTTGGCGATTTCGTCCGTTTTGACCGTGTCGCTGGCTTTTGATAAGGGTTTGGTTGATTGCGCAGTGACATCAATGGGGTCTAATGTCGCTTCTTGAGCAAAACTTAAGTTTGAAAACAGTCCCAAAATAATGAGTGCAACTGGAGTGAGAATCAATTTGTTTGAACTGGATGATTCTGCGTGGTGTTTTTTATTAAAGGTGTGTTGTGTATTCATGATGTCTTAGAAAAAAATAGAGTCATTGACGGTGACACAAAGCCGCGCTTCGTGTCACCCATGTGTTTTAGAACTTCGCATTCAAACCTGCGTAGAATGAACGACCTGCACCCGCAACTTGTATGCCATACGGCGCACCTGCGCCATTGAGCGACATGGTCCGACCTTGACCAATGTACGCACCACCCAATGGCAAGGCGTATTGTTTGTTCAACACGTTTTCGACACCAACATCAAGGCGTAGATTTTTCCACTCGTAACTGCTGCGCAAGTTGAGCAACCCATAGCCTGCGGTTTTGATTTCGTAACGTGCTTGCGATACGCTGTTTTTTGATTTGACCAGTTCGGTTTCAATCGTATTGCTCCATTTGCCCAACGTGTGCGTCAAGGACAATTTACCATTGAGCGGCATGATGTTGTAGAGGTTGTCACCCGTGGTTTTGTTGGTGCCTTTGATGTAGCCTATCGCCGCTTGGGCTTTAAATGCACCCACGCCGTCAATCGAACCCAGTGACGCGTAAGCAGATAAATCTGCACCGTATAAGCGTGCATTTTGATTGACCAAGGTAAGCGGGTTAAATTGACCTGCTTTGCAGGTTTTACCTGGTGCACAAGCGGCGTCAATGTAGTCGGTGACTTCCGTGTAATAGGGTGAGAACTTCACACCCCATTTGGCTTTGTTTAAGTTGGCAGTGAAGCTCAAGGTGTGTGCCACTTCGGGTTTGAGATCCATGTTGCCAACGTAGCCATTGCCATCGTTGACCCAGTTGTTCATTGCCATCGCCATGCCACCAGTTGACCATGTGTAGCGTTCGTACAAATTCGGCGAGCGGGTTTTACGTGTAAATGCGCCTTCAAAGGTTTGGCTGTCGTTGGGTGAGTAACGTGCGGATAGGTTAATATCAATGTTGTTGTCGGTGCGTTTACGGTCACGTGCATTAAAGGCTTTTGATTCTGCTAAATAATTAGCCATCGTTGTGTTGTAGCCTTGCACCGTCCCAGTGTCGGTTTTGACCCGCTCAAACCGCACCCCGACTTGTGTTGCCCATTTTTCTGACCAATTGGATTCCAAGTCGCCAAACAATCCCAAACGGTCACGTTGACCGTTGTTGATGTTGACAAAAGTATTCGGCCACATACCACCGCCAGATGGACTCCACCAATCGCTGAGGCGATAGCGTTGATACTCTGTACCGATTTTGAGCAAATGGTTGTCGGATAATGCAATGTCACCCTTGAGTGACGCGCCGATGTTGCGACCCGCGGTGTCCATTGGCATACCAGGAACCATACCTATGGGACCATACCAAAACAGTTTGTCCTCGGCAAAATTCATCTCGTGGCGCGTGTGTTCGTTGTAATAACGCGCCGATAAATTACCCCAGTCGTATGCGCCTTTATAGCCAACGTTGA
The DNA here is from genome assembly GCA_018261955.1 of Burkholderiaceae bacterium. Lineage (GTDB taxonomy): Bacteria > Pseudomonadota > Gammaproteobacteria > Burkholderiales > Burkholderiaceae > CTSOIL-112. The sequence goes on along the minus strand of JAGTRK010000001.1, from coordinate 283,263 downwards.
TACTGGTCGAGTCATTGCCTGTCATATCCATGTGTTGATTTGGGAAACCCTGTGACAGTATGTGTTGATAGCCAAATTTGGCATCTACGATGTGATTGCCTGATTTGTATGCGGCGGATAATTCATGGTTTTGCGTGTTATATGCAGAAGAAGCCACTTCGTCGCCCGCAATCAGATGGTTGCCTATCGTAGTGCCTGTTGCCATGGTGTCTGGTTTAAAGGTTTTTGCTGATTTGTAATTGTCTGATTGAGCGGTTGAACTGTTGAAATTTAAACTCAATTTATCTGTTGCTAAAGTGGCCGATAGGTTACCGCCGATGCCATTGCCATTGGAGCGATAGAAACCACCGATTTCGCCTGCGCGCAATACTTGGCCTGCTTGAGCAAATTGCGGTTCTTTGCCATTGACCACAATCGCACCGCCGATGCTGTCGCCCCCCACGCCCACAGGTGTTGCACCAGAGTAAATTTTTACACTGCCCACTTGGGTTGGGTCAATGTATGAAAGTGCTGGATTCATGTGGTTGGCGCAGGCAGAAATATAATCAATGCCATTGACCTTAATGCGCAAACGGTCATCCGCCAAACCACGAATCGATGGCAGACTCGATACACCACCTGCGCCGTTTAGTTGCACGCCAGCGGCGTTTTTGAGCAAGCTTGCGGTGTCGCTGGTGGCTGGTTTTTGTGCGGCGATGTCATTTGTTTTCAATTGTTCGGTTGATGGTGAGGGCGCATTTTTTTTCGCAGTAACCTCAACAGAACCTAAGGTGGCTTCACCCACAGGCTCTGCGCCATAACTCAAGCTCGCAAATACGCTGAGTGTAATGACAACAATCGGGCGCAATGCCCAAGTGGGTTGGTAGCTTGAGTTTTGCTTGACAGCAGATTTCATGTGTTTCTCCGTGTTTCGTTGTTTTGTTTGTGGCTCGTGTGACAAGACACGCAAGCGCGGATGCGCCAAGCGTTCTGTCATGTGCCAATGATGCTCTATAAATGCGTTCGCGCACGTTGTGACAGACCTTTATACAGACACAGGACACGGTCACACGCAAGTGTTCATGCGCACAATAATGATTCGATTGATTTAAGCGAGTTTAAGCAAATAAATCGCTTTGGGGAGAAACAACAGGAGGGGGTTGCGGTCGCGCGGGCGACCAATCGGATGCTGTGGGGAGTTGTACCGTTTGTTGAGTAACGGCTGTTATGAATTTGACCGGAGCAGTGCGCTCAAGCGTCGCCACCACGGGCGGCGCACCCAAAACCACAGTGGCACATGCCTGACAAATGTCATCGTGGTGTAACATCACCCAGTCACCATTGTCATCGGTTTGTACCGCAATGTCTTGCAAGCCCTTTTCGGTACAGACTTGGACAAAATGGGCGCTGCTATTGGACAAGGTGTACCCTTGTGTCGCTTGAATCGAAATCACGCACACCAATACAACCAACCACAAACGACCCCAGCGGATTTGTTTGTGACGCAATTGTTCGAGATACTGGTACAGGCGACTGGTCATGCAATTATTTCTGTCTGAACTGAAATGATGTCCACATTATACCCATAATTATGATATGGGCATGCGCTTTTGTAATTTTAGAAGTGTCTCTTTGTTGTGTTTGTGCTACTGTTCAGTTGCTTTCCAATTTGATTGATTGAACCGATATGAACGGACTGATTCTTTCCAAAGATGCGCAAACTTATTTGAATTTATCTCGCGCACAACAAACCAACTTCGTAGTCCATCACGCGTCCACAAGCGCGGAAGCGCTGCAATTGTCAAACGATGCATTGGCACGTGTGCATTGGCTACTGGCTGAACCTGCCTTGGCAATCGAGGTACTCGATCAACTGCCGAATCTGCGCTGGCTACAATCGACTTGGGCGGGTGTAGAACGATTGTTGGCGCACCCACGCCGAGATTACATTTTGACCAATATTCGTGGCGTGTTTGCACCGCTCATCAGCGAGTATGTGCTCGCGCATATTTTGGCGCACGAGCGGCAATTGTCCGCACATCGCGAAGCACAAAAAAATCGTGTGTGGTTCAATGACCACACAGGCGCTCATGTTGGCACGCTGCGCGGTAAAACGATGTTGATACTCGGTATCGGCAGCATCGGTGCGGGTGTGGCACAAACCATGCGGTGTTTGGGCATGCGCGTTTTCGGGGTGGTCAGTCAGATACGCCACATACCTGAATGCGACGCGGTCGGTACGATGGGTGATTTGCCTGCCCTTTTATCGCACGCCGATTATGTGGTCAATACATTACCGAATACGCCAGCAACGCAAAGTATCATCGACATAAATTTTTTGCAGCAGATGAAAAATACAGCGATACTTATCAATGTTGGTCGTGGTCAAGCGGTGGTCGAAAACGACTTGGTACATGCTTTGCACACCCATCAAATCGCTGGTGCGGTTTTGGATGTGTATCGCACCGAGCCACTACCGCCTGAGCACGTATTTTGGGACGCGCCGAATTTAACACTGACTTCGCACACCGCCGCGCCGAGTTTTCCTGCGGATGTTTTCAAAATTTTTTGGCACAATTACCAACGCTTTAACGCACAACACGCTTTGTCCCACGTGGTTGATTTTAGCAAAGGATATTAAACATGAGTTTTACCATACGCCCCCTACAAAATACCCCCGATGAATATCAACAGTGGCTCGCGCTGTGGCATGGCTATTTGACGTTTTATGAGTCAACGGTCTCGGATGAAGTCACCGCACGCAACTGGGCAAGTTTTCACGACCCCGACAACCCAATCGATGCGCTCGGCGCGTTTGATGTTGATGGCAAAATGATTGGCTTGGTGCAAACGGTGATTCATTTATCAACTTGGTCGGTTGCACCGCATTGTTATCTCAGTGATTTATTCACCACCCCCGAAGCACGGCGGCAAGGGGTTGGACGGGCATTGATTGAAGCCGTGTACGCATTTGCCAAGGGCAAAGGTTGTGTCACCGTACATTGGCTCACGCATGAGTCCAATGTAACTGGGCAGTCACTGTACAATGAACTGGCGGTCAATGAAGGATTCATCCAATATCTGCATGTCTTGAAGCCATAAAAAAGCCATTCACTGGTTGGTGTGGATGGCTTTGATGTGTGATTTAAGCGTATATTTTATTCGTCGGTCTCAGGCACAAAAATCGGATACACAGGCTCCCAATTGCGTTTTGCCAACTGCGCATCCATGACTTCGCGGGTGTGTGTCGCCACGCCTGAACTGAACGCAGCTTCAGCGACAGCGCGTGCCACCACATCGGTGACTTTTTCCAAATCGCTAATCGGTGGGAACACCGCACCTTGCTCCAAACGCGCTGGGGTCACTTGGGTTGAAAGTGCAATCGCCGCAGCGGTCATCATCTCTTGGTTGATGCTGCTCGCGCCTGCGGCAATCACACCCCAACCAATCCCAGGAAAGACAAAGGTGTTGTTGCCTTGACCGATGTGGTGGGTTTTGCCTTTCCACTCCACGGCATCAAATGGACTGCCCGTTGCAATAATCGCGCGGGCATCGCTCCAGCAAATCGCGTCTTTCGGTAAAATTTCGGTCAAATCGGTCGGGTTGGACAAAGCAAAAATAATCGGCCGAGGGGTATTCTCCATCACCGCTTCGATGATGCGTTGGTTGAACGAGCCGCCTTGACCCGACAATCCCATCAGCGCGGTGACTTTGGCATTGCGCACCACATCCATCATGTTGGGGTTTTCGCTGGCATAACTCCACCCCACCAATTTCTCACGGTCGTGTGCGAATATCATTTTGTACGGTTCTAAACCTTCGCGGTCGCTCAAAATCAAACCGCGCGAGTCGAGCACGTAAATGCGCTCCTTGGCTTGCTCTTGTGTTAAACCCAAGTGCATCAAGCCATACATGATTTGCGATGCCACGCCAATCCCACCCGCGCCTGCGCCGCTGACGAGGAATACTTGCTCGGTCAGGGTTTTGCCTTGTTCGGTGGCCGCCATCAGACCGCCCAATGCCATTGCGCCCGTGCCTTGAATGTCGTCGTTGAAACTCGGGATACTGTCGCGGTAACGCGCGAGCACATCAAATGCGGTCGATTTACTGAAGTCTTCCCACTGCAACATCGCTTCTGGGAAACGTTTTTTAAATGCGCTGACAAAGGCATCTATCATTTCGAAATATTTCGCGCCACGTGTGCGCGGTTGGCGCACGCCCAAGTAGAACGGATCTTCGAGGAGTTTTTTATTGTTCGTGCCAAAATCGAGCAACACAGGCAAGGTTTCAATCGGGCGTATGCCCGCCGCCAAAGAATATAAGGTTAATTTACCCATGCAAATCGCAATCCCGCCGAAACCTTGGTCGCCAATCCCCAAAATGCCTTCGGCATCCGTGACCACCGCCAGTTTGGTCGTGCCTGCGTATGAGGACAAAATCGTATCCAAATCTCGGTAGTTGGACTCAGTGACCACCAAGCCGCGCGGTTCACGATAAATGTGTGAGAACTCTTGAATCGCTTCGCCCACAGTTGGCGTATAAACGATGGGTAGCATCTCTTCTAAATAGCGCTTGACGAGTGCGTAGTATTGAATACGATTGTAGTCTTGCACCTCGCGCAAAAACACATACTTTTCTAAATTGGTTTTGCACGCGGAGTATTGCTCGTACATACGAACGATTTGCTCTTCAAGTGTTTCGATGCGTGGCGGCAAGCGTCCTTCAATGCCAAATGCACGTCGCTCTTCGGCGGTGAATGCCGTGCCTTTGTTTAAAAACGGGTCTTTTAATAATTGTCGTCCCTGTGATTTAACACGAATAACCTCTGGCATTGCGCACTCCAAAAAAAATTGTATTGTACCCGTACATCCTGTACTTGCCAATTTTTAATGCTTAAAATCCCAAGAAATTGATGAATATTTCTTGAATCTATTCTGTTTTTAGTTGTTGTTTTAATGCGTGTTGACATTGCCAATCGTGCCCAATCAGCCTACAATGCCGCAGATAAGAAACGGTTATTTCTGTAAAATCTAAAAAGGTGCAGACACCATGTCAAATACTTCTTCATTTGATGTCATTGTTATCGGTGCGGGTCCCGCGGGTTTGAGCCTTGCGCGCTCGTTGGCGGATACATCGCTTAAAATTGCGATTGTTGACCCCGCCCCTGCGGACGTACTCAAAAACCCACCTGCCGATGGGCGCGAAATCGCCTTGACGCATCAGTCCAAAGAATTATTGGAGTCCATGGGTGCGTGGGATGCTGTGCCTGAAGGTGAGATTTTTAAACTGCGCTCAGCCAAAGTAGTTGATGGTACCTCGCCGTTTGAATTGCATTTTGCCACCCCTGAAACAGCACGCGGTAAACCGACCGATACCTTGGGCTATCTGATTTCCAACCACCACATTCGTCAGTCAATTTATTCGCAGGTTGAGCATCAGCCGAACATCACATGGTTCACTGAGCAAAAGGTGCAGTCGGTATATGGCAAGTCCGAAGATGCGGGCGTGACCCTCGCCAATGGACAAAAACTCACCGCGCGTTTGGTCGTCGCGGCGGACTCGCGTTTCTCAACCACGCGCCAACAAATGGGCATCCCTGTGGACATGCACGATTTTGGCCGCACCGTGATTACATTTCGGATTGAGCACACGGCGAGCAATGACAACACTGCGTTTGAATGTTTTCACTACGGGCGCACCTTGGCGATTTTGCCATTGACCGAGCATTTATCCAGCGCGGTGATTACAATTGATACGCAGTTGGCGCACACCGTAGAGGATTTGGATGATGCAGCGCAGGCGCAAGACATCGCGCAACGGGTCAATGGACAATTGGGCGATGTGAAAGTGGTGAGCCAGCAGTATCGTTACCCGTTGGTCGGCACACATGCGCGACGTTTTTACAGCACGCGTTTTGCTTTGGTTGGTGATGCGGCGGTCGGGATGCACCCTGTGACCGCGCATGGCTTTAATCTGGGTTTAAACAGCACCATGATTTTGAGCGATTTGATTAAATCAGCGGTGCGTCAAAACCGCGACATCGGTGCGCCAACTTTGCTCCAGCAGTATGACCGCAAACATCAATTGAAAACCCGCCCGATTTATCATGGCACCAATTTTGTGGTTAAATTGTTTACCAATGAAACGCCACCAGCGAAATTATTGCGCACCGCGATTATTCGTGCCTCAAACATGTTGTCCCCTGTGAAAAAATTGATTAGTCACCAATTGACGGGTTGAGGGTGGTGGTTTGAAGTTGCCACCAGTCAAGCGCGGGTGCGTCATCATCACAGGAAAATACATATTTTTAGCGAGGTAACCCATGGATTTTTTGACAACGCTGTTGCTATTGGTGGTGCTCTTGGCGATGGTTGCCGTGGCATTTTTGTGGTGGAAACTAAAAAGTGCGGGTTCTGCCAAGCAAGTGGAAATTCATTCGAGCATTGAAAAACTCAAAGCGATTGGCGAGCTCTCGGTATTCAAAGCCGTGACCAAAGAAATCGTCACGCAGTTTGACCATGACTGGGGTGACTTTGGTAAAAAATGGCTCGGTTGGCTGTACTCGAGTAAAAAAATGGCGATGATTTTTGAGTTTGAAATCGATTTTCGCTACGACTTGCGCAAAAGTGATTTTGAAGTTGTGAATCAAACCAATGGCACGTATGTCATCAAAATGCCGCCATGTTTCCACGAAGTGCATATCCGCAGTATTTCGTTTTACGATGAGCAAGGCAGCAAACTCATGCCGTGGCTGTTACCCGATACGCTCAATGGCTTGTTTGGCAAGGGTTTTGGCGAAACAGAAAAAAATCAAATGGTCGCCATGGCGCGCGCCCATGCTGAGGGTCAAGCATTGCGTTTGATTTCGGGGCTGACCTCTGAAGTCGAAGAATCTGCCAAAGCGACACTGACCTCGGTAGCCAAAGCGTTTGGCGCGCAGAGCATACGCTTTGAGTTTGCCAAACCGACAGGGCAGGTGGATGTGCAGATGGACAAAGCGGTGGCGTAATTGGCAGAAAAACAAAACGGCGAGGCAGCAGACTCGCCGTTTTTTATTGCGCTGGGTCGCGATACTGCCAACGAATCGCATCAATTGCTTTTAAAATTTCATCCGAAAGCGTTACCTCATACGCGTCCACGCACTCATCCAATTGTGCGATGGACGTCACGCCAATAATTGTGCTGGCGACTTGCCATTTTTGGTAACAAAATGCCAGCGCGAGTTGCGTTGGGCTTAAACCATGCGCACGCGCCAATTGGTTGTAGCGCTTCGCGGTCTCCAGTGCTTCGGCGCGTCCCCAACGCTGTTTGCGCATCGAGGCAAATTTTTTCAAACGTGCCTCATCGGGCGCACTCGCCCCCATCAAGCCATCGGCATCATATTTGCCCGTCAAAAGTCCAAACGCCAAAGGCGAGTACGCCAGCAGCGAGACATCCAGCATGTGCATCATTTCATCCAAGCCATTTTCATCAGAACGGTTCAATAGCGAATAGGCGTTTTGCACCGTGGCAACACGCGGCAAATTGTGTTGCTCGGACAAACGCACAAACTCATGCACGCCAAACGGCGTTTCATTCGACAGCCCCACAGCTCTGATTTTGCCTGCTTGGACGAGTTGACCGAGTGCGACCAGCTGCTCGTGGATTTTGTCGGTGACCTCCGAGGTGGATTCTTGTGGTTGGAAATACAAACCACCAAACATCGGTGTGGCGCGTGTCGGCCAGTGGATTTGATACAGGTCTATCACATCGGTTTGCAGACGTTGTAAACTGCCTTCACACGCACGGATGATGTCTGCGCCTGATAAATCAATACTACCGCCGCGTATCCACGGCATACCACGTGAAGGGCCAGCCACTTTGGTCGCAACGACCCATTGCGCGCGTGCGCCTTGATTGGCGGCAAAGTAATTGCCAATAATGGTTTCGGTGGCATTGAAGGTTTCGGCTTTGGGTGGTACGGCGTACATCTCAGCGGTGTCGAGAAAATTCACACCGCGCGCCAAAGCGTGGGTGAGGATTTGATGGGCATCTGTTTCGTTGACCTGTTCACCAAAAGTCATGGTACCCAAGCAAATGGGGGTAACGTGTAGGTCTGAGCGACCGAGGGCAATTGTTTTCATGGGGGTGCTTGGTAAAATGTTAGAATGATAGAGTGAAATAAACTCTTTGGGATTGTATATGTTTACTGGAATTATTGCAGATGTTGGACAAATCACTGCGGTCACACCGCTGGCGAATCACGTGGACGCGGGCGTGCGTTTGCAAGTGCAGACCGTGGCATTGGATATGTCGGATGTCGCGCTCGGCGACTCGATTGCGATCAATGGCGCGTGCATGACGGTGGTCTCGCTCGATACCAATGCAAAAACTTTTACCGTGGATGTCTCGCGTGAGAGCCTGAATAAAACCGCTGGTTTAGACACAACAGGTCATGTGAACTTAGAAAAAGCCATGCGCTTGTCGGATCGACTCGGAGGTCATTTGGTCAGTGGGCATGTGGATGATGTGGCGCGGATTGAATCACTTGCGCCCGTTGGTGAGTCGTATGAACTGGTATTTAGCGTGGATTCGCGCTGGAAAAAATTTCTCGCCGATAAGGGCTCCGTGACTTTAAATGGCACGAGTTTGACGGTCAATCGAGTTTGGAGCGAGGGCGGGCGTGTGTTGGGTACGATTAACCTGATTCCACACACCATGGCGCACACAGTGTTTCAATATTTATCCGCAGGCGATACCATCAATTTCGAAGTCGATTTGTTGGCGCGCTATGTGGCACAGTTGATGAATTTGACGGATTGATTTGTTATTCGTCCAATACTTGATGCCGTACTCTGTCCACTCGATCAGACACGTAAGCGATTGCCCTCAAAGGGCTTCATAATCACTGCTTTTTAAGGTTGTTTCTGATGAAAAAAAACCTATCAGACCCCAATTCAATACTCAAAGCACCGCTGGCTACTCGAGCGGTTACCGTTGATTTATCTGAATTTAAGACGTTGGCATTATTCATCAAATATTCAGACACATTTTGTTCGGTGATATTGCCAACAATTTTTTCAAACAAATCAAAGCACGGTGAGCCTTTGCCCCAAGGTTTATCGTTGCCGTCCTTACCAAACTCATGGCATTGCCCCGCAATAACAGAGCCGTCATCCTTATCACCGATAAATTCCAATCCACCCGCACTTTCACCAACCCCTTTGATGCTCCATCGAGTTCTCGGTAACCCGTTGTCGCTTTTATCCACGCGTGCATTGCCTATGGGTAAACCAACAACAGATTGAGCCATAATTAGTTTGGGGGACTTAAACGCAACGCTCGGTGTGTTGCTTTGAACACTCACCACTGCGCCTTTATTCATCGCCTCTGCTGCTGAATAGGTACTCTTGGACGTGAATTTATTCACAGTGGTGATTATCACCGCCACCCCTAAAACCACCCAAAGAATATTTTTAATATTCCCTTTACCCATAACCCCTCCACAAAAGTCTGATTATCCACCAAAATAAAATTTATTTGTTCAATATAAACTCAGGGATGCCCGAATTTCGTACATTTACTATCGATGGTGGCGGCAGTTGTGCCAAGGCTTGGTGCAGCTCAGACGACAACAAAAAACCCATCGACAACAACACAGCGACAAATTCAGGCAGATTATGTAAAGGGTCGGTGATGTGTATCCCTGTTGCCTCTGGCTCAATGATGACATAGCCCTTTTTTGGCTTTCAATATGGCATTAAGTATCTCAATACTACTATCTCCAGTGATGGTTCTTACTTCACTGTCCCAATTAAAGCGCACGGGTTTTGCCGCTCTGTAATGTTCCAATTCAAATTTATGGTTATAATAAAACAAAGTCTTATGTCGATTTGTTGGCGCGTTATGTGGCACAGTTGATAAACTCGGCGGATTGATGGGTTCAACTGTCATTGCGAGCAGCACCGTCGCGCAGCAATCCAGCAATAAGTCATTTGATGCCTCATGGATTGCTTCGCTGATGAAGCGTCGCTCGCAATGACGGCGTTTTTTGGCGTTCTCTCATTACTATAAATTACAACCCCACCATATCCTCCACCCGTACCCAAGCATCAAAATCCGCCGCCGACACACCCTGTTTGATGGCGGCTTCGCGCAGGCTGAGATTTTCAGTCAACGCGGTTTTGGCAATTTGACTGGCTTTATCGTAGCCGATGTGTGGGTTGAGCGCAGTAGCGAGCATGAGGTTTTGTTCCAGTAGAAATTGAATGCGTGACTCATTGGGCGTGATGCCACTGGCGCAATGTCGATTGAACGAGACCATGGCTTCACCGAGCAAACGCATGGATTCCAACAGATGGTGCAAGATCAAAGGCTTATAAACATTGAGTTGAAAATTGCCCTGACTGGCAGCAAAGGCAATCGCCGCATCGTTGCCATACACATGCAGACACACCATGCTCAGCGCTTCGCACTGGGTTGGATTGACTTTGGCGGGCATGATGGACGACCCTGGTTCGTTGTCGGGGATGTGAATTTCGCCGATGCCACAGCGCGGGCCACTGGCGAGCCAACGAATGTCGTTGGCGATTTTAAGCAATGCGCCCGCCAGCGTGCGCACCTGCGCCGAGAGGCTTGCCAAATTGTCGTGCGCAGACAGGGCGACAAATTTATTCGGCGCACTGGTAAACGGTTGTCCCGTCATCTGCGCGAGCTGCTGCGCGCACAATGCGCCAAACTGCGCAGGCGCATTCAAACCCGTACCGACCGCAGTGCCGCCAATCGCCAAGGGATACAAACTCTGCGCACTGCTGCGCAAGCCATCCGTCGCGCCATCCAATTGCGCAACCCATGCGGAAAATTCTTGTCCCAAGGTCAACGGTGCTGCGTCCTGCAAATGCGTGCGCCCTGTTTTGACGATGTGCATGAATTGTTCGGATTGCTCAAAAAAGGTCTGGCGCAGTGTCGCGATTTTGGGTAAAAATTCTGTGAACAATTCATGCGCAATCGCTACGTGCATCACGGTTGGAAACACATCGTTGGATGACTGAGAGCGATTGACATGGTCATTCGGATGCACGGGATTTTTACTGCCAAGCGTGCCACCGAGCAATTGAATGGCGCGGTTGGCGATGACTTCATTGGCATTCATATTGGTTTGTGTGCCTGAACCCGTCTGAAAAATCACCAAGGGAAAATGCGCGTTGAGCTGCCCCGCGATGACCTCGTCACACGCGGTCACGATTGCATCGGCAATCTCGGCTGGCATTTGCCCCAGTGCGCGGTTGGACAGCGCGGCGGCTTTTTTCACCCAACCCAAGGCGCGAACTACAGATGCCGACCAAACAAATTGCTCGCGCCCGATTTGAAAATGTTCTAGCGAACGTTGGGTTTGCGCGCCCCACAATTTGTCATTGGCAACCCGCACTTGCCCCATACTGTCTGATTCGATGCGTGTGTTGTTCATACGAGCCTCCAACTATTGGGTCAAAATCTGACGCAAGACAAACGGTAAAATCCCGCCGTGTCGATAGTAGTCCACCTCAATCGGTGTGTCGATGCGGCAGCGCACCTCGGTCTGCGTGCTTGAACCATCGGCGCGGCGGATGCGCAATGTGAACATCTGTTGCGGCACAATGGTATCCGCTACGCCAAGGATGTCAAAGGTATCACCCGCACCGATGTTCAAGGTGGTCACAGAATCATCACCGATAAATTGCAAAGGCAAAATCCCCATACCGACCAAATTGGCACGGTGGATGCGTTCAAACGAGCGTGCAATCACCGCACGGATGCCGAGCAGTTGCGAGCCTTTGGCGGCCCAGTCACGTGATGAGCCTGTGCCGTATTCTGTACCTGCAAACACAATGGTCGGGATGTCGCGTGACCGATACTGTGCCGCCGCATCAAATATCGAGGTTCGCACGCCCTCATATAGCGTGAACCCACCTTCGATGCGTGTGCCGTCCTCGGCGGCGGGCAACATTAAATTGCGCAGGCGCACATTGGCAAAAGTACCGCGCACCATGACCTCAAAATGACCGCGTCGAGAACCGTAACTGTTAAATTGTTTGGGGTCTATACCGCGCGCCATGAGCCATTCCCCTGCAGGCGTATCGGCTTTGAACGAGCCCGCGGGCGAGATGTGATCGGTGGTCACCGAATCACCGACGATGAGCAAGGCCTTGGCATTTTCGATGCCCAATATGGGGTGTGGTTGTAAGGCAAATTCATTGAAAAACGGTGGTTGGGCAATATAAGTGGATTCTGGCCATGTATAGACTTCACCGACAGGGGTTTGAATCGCATTCCACATCGGTGATTCCTGCGCAAAACTGCGGTATTTGTTTTGGAAAGTCGTGGTGTTAAAGGCAATGGGGAGCAAGGCTTTGACCTCATCGTTCGATGGCCAAATATCTTTGAGCATCACAGCTACGCCCTCAGAATCCAATCCCAAAGGTTCAGTCGTTAAGTCGATATTCATGCGCCCTGCCAACGCGTATGCCAAAACTAAAGGCGGCGAAGCCAAAAAATTCGCTTTGATGTTCGGTTGAATCCGTGCTTCAAAATTGCGATTGCCCGAGAGCACCGCTGTGGTGATGAGTTGATTGTGCACAATGCATTCGGTGATTTCAGGCGCGAGCTCGCCCGAATTACCAATGCAGGTGGTGCAGCCGTAGGCCACCACTTGAAAACCGAGTTGATCTAAATAGGTTTGCAAACCCGTCGCCATCAGATACTCGGCGACCACGCGCGAACCGGGAGCCAGTGAGGTTTTGATGTGCGGCGCGATGCGCAGGCCTTTTTCCACCGCTTTTTTTGCCAACAAACCTGCGGCGAGCATGACGTTCGGGTTGGAGGTGTTGGTGCAAGAGGTAATCGCCGCGAGCACCACATCGCCATGCCCCAAAGAGAATGCGCCCTGCGCCGAATCGACGCTGTGTCGTTCGACCACTTGGGTGGCGGACAGATTAAATCCGCCCTCATCGGTGCTTTGCCGCATTAAATAATCGAGTTGTCGAGCCACATCGGGCAGGGCAATGCGGTCTTGCGGACGTTTGGGTCCCGCAACGGAAGGCACGACGGTGCTCAAATCCAAGCGCAACACGCGCGAGTAATCAATCTCACCGACCTGCGGCATACCCAATAAGTTTTGCGCTTGATAATAGGCTTCAAAGGCACTAACCTCAGCCTCGCTGCGCCCTGTGTTGCGCAGATAAGCAACGGTTTTGGCATCCATCGGAAAGTAGCCCATGGTCGCGCCGTATTCGGGCGCCATATTGGCGATCGTTGCGCGGTCTGTGACCGACAAACTCGCCGCACCCGTGCCAAAAAATTCAACAAAACTATCGACCACGTGCGCCGCGCGCAGCATTTGGGTCAAAGTCAGTACCAAGTCGGTCGCGGTCACACCTTCTGACAGTTCGCCCGCCAACTCAACCCCGACCACATCGGGCGTGAGCAGATAGACGGGTTGACCGAGCATGGCCGATTCCGCCTCAATACCACCGACGCCCCAGCCGACCACGCCCAAACCATTGATCATCGTGGTGTGTGAATCTGTACCCACCAAGGTGTCTGGAAAGTACACGCCATCTACGTGATGCACACCGCGACACAGGTATTCTAAATTCACCTGATGCACGATGCCAATGCCGGGGGGTATGACTTTGAATTTTTTGAACGCCTGCATCCCCCATTTGAGAAATTGATAGCGTTCGGTGTTGCGCTCAAATTCTTTGTCCATATTCAAATTCAATGCTTGCTCAGAGCCTTGATAATCAACCATCACCGAATGGTCAATCACCAAATCGACGGGCACGAGCGGCTCAATTTGTTTTGGGTCAAAGCCCATCGCCGCAGCGGTGGTGCGCATGGCGGCCAAATCGGTCAGCAAAGGCACACCTGTGAAATCCTGCAACACCACACGCGCCACCACAAAAGGAATTTCATCGGTGCGCGGGGCGTTGGCTTGCCAGTTTGCGAGTTGCGCCACATGCTCGGTGCGAATCAAATCGCCATCGCAATGACGCACCACCGATTCAAGCACGATGCGAATCGACACAGGCAGGCGATGGATATTGGGAAACCCGAAGTCCTGCAAGGCAGGCAAACTGAAAAACTCGGCGTGCTGAGGTTCGGATTGAGAGCCCGTTTGATGAGTGAACGAACGAATAATGGCGGCGTAAGGATGCGTTTTCATGCTGTACTCCCTTCGGAAGTATTCTGCGGTGAATTGGGGTTCAAATCACGTAGCAGAGTTTTGATTGTACGCCAATTGTTTTTAGCGCGTGGATTGCTGAATTTAGATGGTGTGGGGACAAATCGCGTACAATGGCGTTTTTGAATTTGAAAGAAACGGTATGTCGGACGTGGATAAAATCGAGTTAATCGACCCCAATATTCCAGAGAAAACACCACCTGCCAGCATCGCCAGCACGGAGGACATCATTGTCGAACTCAAAGCAGGGCGCATGGTGGTACTGGTCGATGAAGAAGACCGCGAAAACGAGGGCGATTTGGTGCTCGCCAGTGATTTCGTCACGCCTGCTGCGATTAACTTCATGGTCACCCATGCGCGCGGCTTGGTGTGCTTGTGTTTGACCGAAGCGCGTTGCGACGAACTTGGCTTGCCGATGATGGTCGGCGCGGGCGAAAACGGCACGCAATACGGCACGAATTTCACGGTGTCGATTGAGGCGCGTGAGGGCGTGACCACAGGGATTTCGGCATCTGACCGAGCCCGCACGATTGCCGTAGCCGCCAATCCGCAGTTCGGCGCACAGGACATTGTCCAACCAGGGCATATTTTCCCTTTGCGTGCGCGAGATGGCGGTGTGCTGGTGCGTGCAGGCCACACCGAGGCAGGTTGCGATTTGACGCGCTTGGCAGGATTGACCCCGTCGGCGGTGATTTGTGAAGTGATGAATCCCGATGGCGAAATGGCGCGTTTGCCTGATTTGCTCAAGTTTGCGCGTGAGCATCAACTCAAAATTGGTACGATTGCCAACTTGATTGAATACCGCAGTGCGCGTGAGAAATTAGTCGAGCGCGTTGGGCAGTACACCATGAGCACGCCCGCAGGCGAGTTTGATGCAGTGCTGTTTAAAGAACACAATTCTGAGCAAGTACATTTGGCTTTGGTGCACGGTGATGTGGCCAATGCAGACGTGGTACCCGTGCGCGTGCATGAGCCTTTTTCGGTATTGGATTTGCTCGATACCCACAACACCACGCACTCAATTGGTTTGAGCAAAGCCTTGCAACACATTCAGGCGCAGGGTGTGGGCGTGGCGGTACTGCTCAATTGCCAAGAGCACAGCACGCGACTGGTCGAGCAATTTGCCCGTTTGGCAACGCCTGAACATGCGCCTGCGAAAACCGTGAGCGAGTTGCGCTTGTACGGCATCGGTGCACAAATTTTAAAAGACGTGGGCGTGAAACGCATGAGTTTGCTCGGCAGCCCACGCAAAATGCCGTCTATGAGTGGCTTTGATTTGGAAGTGACGGGGTTCACGCAAATTTAAGCCAAAATTGGCTGACCAGCAATGAATATACAAAGGAGTTAAAAATGATTGAAGAATTCAAACCCGAAATCAACGGCACTGGGCTGCGCATTGGTATTGTCAAAGCACGCTTTAATGAAAATATTGGTGAAGGCTTATTCAATGCCTGCGTCAAAGAATTGATGGACAAAGGCGTTGCCGAAGAGGATATTTTATTCATCACTGTACCAGGGGCTTTGGAAGTGCCATTGGCATTGCAAATGCTGTGTCAGTCAGAGGAATTTGACGCGCTCATCGCACTGGGTGCGGTGATTCGCGGTGAAACCTATCATTTCGACTTGGTCAGCAATGAGTCGGGTGCAGGCATTACCAAGGTGGGTTTAGACCACAACATGCCGATTGCCAATGCGATTTTGACTTGTGAAAACGACGAGCAAGCCATTGCACGCATGGCAGAAAAAGGTGCGGATGCGGCGCGCGTGGCGATCGAAATGGCCTGTTTGTACGAGGCATTGGACGACTTTTTGAGTTTTACCGAAGAAGTTGATGAAGCCGAACAAGAGGATGACAAATAATGAAAAGCGCACGCAGACGTTCTCGTGAATTGGCGGTACAAGCCTTGTATCAGTGGCAAATCACCAGTACCACCGATGCCCAAACCGACACCGCAGGCGCGGCGCAAGCCTACATCCGCGAAACCCCCGATTTTCATAAAGCCGATGAGGTGTACTTTACGACCTTGTACACGGGTGTGGTTGGCAATGCCGATGCTTTGCGCGCACTCATCACGCCACATATTGACCGACCGCTGGCGGAACTCTCGCCCGTTGAGCATGGCATCCTGCTCGTGGCGGCGTATGAGTTGCAAAACCAACTTGAAGTGCCTTACAAAGTCGTGATTAACGAAGCGGTTGAAATCGCCAAAAGTTTTGGTGGTACGGATGGCTTTAAATACGTCAATGGCGTGTTGGATAAATTGGCGGGTGAGGTAAGGGCTTTGGAGGTTGGGGCGCAGACTTAAACGAAAAGACGAATAAAATGAAAAAATATCAAATATATCAGCATTCAGTTTTGGGAGTAGAAGCAGTTAAAGTTGGTTTTTCTTGGCCTGCGTTTTTCTTCAATTGGGTTTGGATGTTATTTAAAAGGCTTTGGAGTTTTGCGGCCATTTGGTTTATTGCCAATATAGCATTCACTCTTATTCAACGGTCATTTACTGACTTAGACAATAAGTTATTGGAATTAATTATTTTATTGGTTCTTATGGTAGGTAATTTTGCTCTTTGGCTCATACCTGCATTTAAAGGCAACAAGTGGAGAGAAGAAGACCTTATCAAACGTGGGTTTACATTTCTCAGAACTGTGGATGCCGAAAATCCAGAGATGGCAGCGCGAAAAAATTAGTCCGAAGGAAGCAATACGTAACCCACCATGAGTGGTTCCTGCGAATCGCGGGGCAAACCATCTTTGCAAACACCTCGTTCCCCGCCATTCGCTTCGCTCATGGCGGGCTACTTGAACTTTTGAAACACCCATTACGTATGGACGAATTTTCCCTCATCGGCGCGTATTTCAAACGCGCCATTTCTCCCTCTAAAACACCGCAGATGGATGTCGGTGTGGGCGACGATGCGGCTCTGTTTCGTGTGGCGGATGGGCATCAGTGCGTGGTGTCCTCCGATTTGTTGATTGAAGGGCGACATTTTTTCGCCGATGTTGCGCCGCGCGCTTTGGGGCATAAATCGTTGGCGGTAAATTTGTCCGACTTGGCGGCGATGGGCGCGCAGCCTTTGGGCTTTACCCTGTCGATTGGTTTGCCACGCGTGGACACCGAGTGGTTGAGTGAGTTTTCAAAGGGTTTGTTTGCTCTGGCAGATGAATTTAACTGCCCGCTCATCGGCGGGGACACCACGCAGTCCGACACCATCGTTATCAATATCACGATTTTTGGGCAAGTGCCGACAGGTCAGGCGATTTTGCGCAGCGGTGCGCAAGTCGGTGACGATGTCTGGGTGACGGGAACTTTGGGCGATGCGGCGTATGCTTTGAATTTAATGCAAAATGCGCCCACGCACAGCGATTTGGCGCAAGTCCGTGCACGTTTGGAAATGCCCACGCCGCACGTGGCTTTCGCTTGCGCCTTGCGCTCTGCGGGTTTGGCGCACAGTATGTTGGATGTGTCGGATGGTTTGGCGGGGGATTTGCCGCATATTTTACGTGCGTCGAATGTTTCGGCGCGGATAGATTGCGATGCTTTGCCGCAGTCCTCGGTGCTGTCACAGTTGCCTGCTGCGCAGGCTTGGCAATATGCGGTTGCCGGCGGCGATGATTATGAGTTGTGTTTGACGGCGTCTGCGACATCTGAGGTGCGTGCCGCTTTGTTCGATTTGGCGCAAAAATTCGCAACCCCCATCACGCGAGTGGGTACAATAACGCCCATGAATCAGGAGAATCAAGTTATTTGGCACAGCGAACGAGCCCCAGAAGTGGCGCAACGGTTGGCGTGCAGCAACGGCTTTAATCATTTTGCATCGCATTGATATTCAATGTGATGAGCAGTACAGGAGAAATAGACCATGCAACAAACTAAATTTCAGTGGATGCTGATTCACCCAGCGCACATTATTGCTCAGGGTGCGGGCTCGGGCTTGTTGCACCCTGCTTCAGGGACTTGGGGCACGTTGGTGGGTTGGGTTTTGTTCGTTTTTTTGGGGCAAATTCAGTGGCTGTATACGGGCGTGTGGGCGTGGCTGGTGGTGCTGGCTGTGACCTTCCCCATCGCGGTTTGGGCGTGTTCGGTGACGGGGCGTGATTTGAATTCGCCCGATGATTCGTCCATTGTGATTGACGAAATTTGGGCGATTTGGTTGGTGATGTTGTTCGTCATGCCCGCACCGTTTTGGCAACAAGCGATTGCGTTTGCATTGTTTCGTTTGTTTGATGTTTGGAAGCCTTATCCCATTCGTTTGATTGACAGCAAATGGAAAAGTGGCTTGGGTGTCATGCTCGATGATGTGGTTGCCGCTTTGTACGCGTTGTTGGTGTTTTCGATTGGTGTGCAGTTGTTTCGTTGGTTTGCGGCTTAAACACTGAAAATGATGAATACCGAACTGACCACTCAGATTGCTGTGCTTACGGATAAATTGCGTGCCTTGCATTGGCGCATGGCAAGCGCGGAATCCTGCACGGGTGGCGGGATTGGTTATTATTTGACGGAATTGGCAGGTGCGTCGGATTGGTTTGCGGGTGGCGTGTTGGCATACAACAATGGGGTCAAACAAGACGTATTGGGCGTATCTGCGGACACATTGTTGCAACACGGCGCGGTGAGCCAAGAAGTGGTCACACAAATGGCGCGTGGGGTGTTTCACGTGATGCATGTGGACTGCTCGGTCGCGGTCAGTGGCGTGGCAGGGCCTGATGGTGGCACGGCGGACAAACCCGTCGGTTGCGTCTGGCTTGCGTGGGCGTGGCGCGATGGCGTGGGCAACACACAGGTGCGCACGCATCGGGCGCAATTTGACGGCAATCGCTCTGAGGTGCGTATGCAAACCGTGCGCTGTGCGATTGAAGGGATGATTGATTTGTGCGAGCAGGTGCGATTAAATCGCAGCGTGCCTGAGGATTTAATCGCCCTGCGCGAAACCCGCTGGGTGTGAACGTGGCGGTGCAAGAAATGTCGTGTCGAGCAGGCTGTGGTGCGTGTTGCATCGCGCCGTCGATTTCCTCCACCATTCCCGATATGCCTGATGGTAAACCTGAGGGCGTGCCATGCGTTCAATTGGATGCGCAGATGCGTTGTAAAATTTTTGGTGAAGCGACTCGTCCAGCGGTGTGCGGCAGTTTACGCGCATCCGCGCAGATGTGCGGCATGAACGAAGATGTGGTGCAGACACGCGAATTTGCGCTGCACTATCTGAATGAATTGGAGCTGTTAACGAAATGAAGATGAAAACACCTATTTTGAAACCCAGTTGGCTACGTGCTCGTTGGGCTGTATTGGTACTTATGATGAGTGCGTGGATGACGGCATGCAGTTTTCTGTCAACCCCAAAAACCATACATGTCAATCAAAGTTTGTTGCAAACCGCCATCACCAAAAAATGGACAGACATTGCCAAAACCATGAGTGACAATGGCATGGTCGCCACCGAACCCAAAGTGATTTTGATGCCTGACAAACAACGGGTTGCTGCGCAGTTCGATGCGGTCGTTGAAACAGGATTGCTCGGCGGTGTGATGCGTGGCAAGATGCAAATGTCAGGCGTGCCTGCGTATAACCCTGAGGTGCAAGCGATTGTGCTCAAGGAGTTTGCGGTCGATTCGTTTGAGTTAAACAATGCGCCGTCCATGTTGGACGGTTTGGCGCGACGCGCTGTCAGCATGATGGTTGGCAAAAAATTGGGGGGCGATGTGCCTGTATATTTCATTAAACGCGAGCAACTCAGTTTCGCAGGCAAAGAATGGTTGCCAGAGAAAATTGAAGTTGAAGCCGAACGCTTAAACATCACCTTGCAACCACATGAGCAATGATTCGCGCTTGCGGGTCGTATGCTCCCGTGGTAGAATTCGCCCCGTCATTAGGGAGTAGCCTCTCTTCTTTCAAAATCTTTTAAAGATACTTATGTCAACATACTTGCGCAAAAATCGCATGGCATAAGTGACCCGTTGCTGCGGGTTGGGCAAGACTTGTGACCGTAGAACACTTTTCAGTTGGGAAGTGTTCTACGGTCTATTTTTTTATTCCCAGCTTGGAGTATTTATGGAGTCTTTTCTCGTATCCACCAGCGTCGTCGCCTTGGCAGAAATCGGTGATAAAACGCAATTATTGTCCCTCATCCTCGCTGCGCGTTTTCGCAAACCTTTGCCGATTGTCTTGGGTATCTTGGTCGCCACCTTACTCAATCATGCTTTGGCGGGGGCATTGGGCGCGTGGTTGGCGACTTTGTTTACCCCCCAAACACTTGGTTGGATTATGGGGATTTCGTTTATTGCCATGGGGTTATGGATTTTAATTCCTGATCAATTGGATGAAAATGATGTTGCAGTGCCACAAAAGCAAATGGGTGTGTTTTTTGCAACACTTTTTGCATTTTTTTTGGCAGAAATGGGCGATAAAACCCAGTTCGCGACCATCGCTTTGGCGGCACAATACCATCAGGTTTTGATGGTGGTTTTGGGAACCACTTTGGGTATGATGTTGGCGAATGTACCCGCTGTTTACTTGGGTCATCGCTTCGCAGACCGCTTGCCGACTAAGTTGGTACATTTAATTGCAGCAGTGATTTTTGTGACAATCGGTTTGTGGACTTTGGCACGCATTCTATTTTAATGACGCGGTGCAATATATCCATCTCTAAAAAATAAAATGTTGCACTGCAAAAACCGAACGTTCGTGCGTTTTATACTTTTAAATCAAATGTTTGGCTGTGTTATAGTCCTTTCTGTCAAAAAAGACATTATGACGATAGGAGAATATCACATGAGTCAAACTCAAACGAATGCCGCTTTGCCTGCTCAGCCGATTGCTGATGGACAAGCGATACCCACGCGCAAAGTGTTGCGCTCATGGTTGCTGGATTTATCCACCAGAGGATACGTGTATCCAATTGCACTGCTCATCATTGATTTAATTATTTATGGGTTTTTATTGTATTTTGCCATTACTGCACCACACTGGGCTTTGCGCCTGTTGTCGGGTCTGGTGATGGGCTTTTGGATTGGTCGTATTTTCATCATCGGACACGACGCTTGCCATCAAGCTTACACGCCCAATAAAACGCTGAATAAAGTGTTGGGGCGCATTGCCTTTCTGGTATCGCTTTCACCATACAGTCTGTGGGATGTCGGTCACAATGTGATGCACCACGGCTTTACCAATTTGAAAGGGGTGGATTTTGTTTGGGAACCCAAATCGCGTGAAGAATACGCGGCGATGACACCTTTTCAGCAACGTATGGAACGCTTGTACCGCAATGGTTGGTCTGCTTGGTTGTACTATATGGTTGAAATTTGGTGGAAAAAAATGTTCTGGCCCAACAAAAAAACCCAGCCCGCGCGTCGTCCATCGTTTTTTTGGGACAACGTTTTGGTGTCGGTGTACGCGGTTTTGTGGATAGGCGCAATCATCATCGGTGCCAATGCGGCGGGCGTGAATGTTTTATCGGCTTTGTTCACTGCATTCGTTGTGCCATTTGTTTTTTGGAACGGTATGATTGGTATAGTGGTCTATATGCACCACACCCACGAGCAAATCAAATGGTATGACGTGAAAACTGAGTGGACTGCGGCCAGCCCATTTGTCACCACTACCGTGCATTTGACCTTTCCGCTCAGAATTGGTGCATTGGTGCATCACATCATGGAGCACACGGCGCATCATTTGGACGCGACAATTCCACTGTACAAACTCAAACAAACCCAACACCGTTTGGAAGAAATGTTGCCCAATCGCATCGTGGTGCAACCCTTCTCATTGAAATGGTATTGGAGAACGGTTGGGATGTGTCAGTTGTACGACTTCAGAACCCAACAATGGTTGAAGTTTGATGGTACACCAACCACGCCTGCCAACGCTTAAACACGTTTTTTGCGAACAAACCCCTGCATTTTTGCAGGGGTTTGTTGTTTTTATTAACTTGACTCAATAGAGAATCAGAAATTGAAACGCAATATTTCAGCTATCTCAGAGATACTTTAGCACCGTTGGTGTTGAACGAGAAATAGAAATACAACGAGTTAATTGGTTGGCTAAAAACTGGGGGCGAGAAGGTTTTTAAAACCAACAAAGCCGATCTCTTTGATTGATTTGGGATTTTTGACCCCATGTTCAAAGGGTGCTACAATTGGGCGACCTCTTAAACTTTGCTTGCTATGTATATTAACCAACACCTTCAAAAAAAAGTTGCCTCAGGATTGATGATCCTGTTTTTGGTGTTTGCTTTGGTTCCGATATACATCATCATGGCAAAGTTTGCTACAGGTGGACATTATGTGCAGTTGTGTACGGCGACAGGGATGCAAACTGTTTGGGTCGCTGATGATGCAAGTACAGGAATGACTATCAACTCGGCAACTCCGTCGAACGTTCAAACTTCGGAGAGTGGTTTAGTCAGTCCGTTTGGATGCTGTGAGTTCTGTTGGACGAGTGTTTTGGCGGCAACAGTGTTGCCATTACTGGTGGTTCTTTTCGCAAGCAATGTACAAGCACGCTTTGCCGTACCTGCCTATCAAGAGCAGGACTTTCATTCTTATCTTAGGCGTTGGCACGTCAGCCCTCGCGCCCCTCCTTATTTATTTTCAATTTAAATATTTAATTCGTCACCCGTTTTCAGGCGGACTGCGTGCTCGTGCGCAGTGATGATGTTATGAAAATTTTTTAGGAATCCATCATGAAACTAACGACCAGAGGGCGTTATGCTGTCACAGCTTTGTTAGAAATTGCGATGTATGGCGGTAAAACCCCCATTTCATTAGCCACTATTTCAGAGCGTCAAAATCTATCTTTGTCATATTTAGAAATTTTATTTAGCCAACTGCGCAATGGCAATTTAGTCAAAAGCCACCGAGGTCCTGGAGGCGGCTATGTGTTGGTTCACGCGCCCGATGAAACCACGATTGCGCAAATTGTCGCGTCCGTGGATAAACCCAAAGGCAGTTCGTTACCCAATTTGGTGATGGGAGATGAGAAATGCTTTGACGGCTTTTTAGAAACCTATTTGTGGGATGAGTTGAACGAAAAAATGTATGAATACCTTGAGCGAATCAGTTTAAGTGATTTATTACATAAGAAGCAATTGGTCGAAAAAGTTCAGAAGCGCACCGTATATGCCACTTCACCAATCAGTAGGGCAATGAATATGGTTGCTTAACACTTTAAGGCAACAAATCTCCCAAGCCATCAAGGGGTTATTTGCAAGCCCCCCCTTCAGGCACGCATCAAGAACAGCCACGACAGCAATGCCGTGGCTGTTTTGTTGGCGCGCTGCGCTTTTCGCGCCTCGGTTTTTAAAATTCATCACCCTAAAAACCTTAAATTTTATATGTTTTTGAAATTACGGTACACTGGCTTTCAATCATAAAAGAATGGTGCATTTTGCATTTTTATGAGTTGTGTTGGCCATTAATTTCAAAAAGCGCTCGCGATGATGCAATAACCCTATGATATTAATGGGTTTTTATATTTTGAAATTTCCGTCATAACTGATGCGTCATTTGCCATATATTTATAAAAATTATAAACAAGCTGATTGCTTTTATTTTTATAGATGGTATGATTGCACTTATTCCGACTATATTTGTCAACTATTATTGGGTGGGGCAACTGTGGGTTCTATTCGCAAAAAGACCGTATCGAAAGACCGCGTTTTAGGTCAGCATCTATTGTTGCTAGTGCTCATCAAAATGGTGGTTTTGTATGGATTGTGGTCTGTGTTCATCAAACCCAATAAAGTTAAGGTGGATGTGTCGGATGTGCAACGTTTGTATCAGGGAGGCTCGGCTGCGCCTCCCGCAATTGAGTTTAATCAAAATCAAAGGAGTCAACCATGATTGATGCAGGCGCAGTGGATGCGGCGCGGTTACAGTTTGCTGTGACTGCGTTATACCACTTCATATTTGTTCCCTTGACCTTGGGTCTATCGTTCATCTTGGTGGCGATGGAGTTGACCTATGTGATGTCAGGCAAACAGATTTACAAAGACATGACCAAATTTTGGGGCAAGTTGTTTGGGATTAATTTTGCCCTTGGCGTGACCACGGGAATTACCATGGAGTTTCAGTTCGGTACGAACTGGGCGTATTACTCACACTATGTCGGTGATATTTTTGGGGCGCCGCTGGCAATTGAGGGTTTGATGGCGTTCTTCCTTGAATCGACCATGATTGGTTTATTCTTTTTTGGTTGGGATCGATTGAGCAAAGGCAAGCATTTACTCGTCACCGCATTATTGGCTTTGGCGAGTAATTTGTCTGCGGTACTGATTTTGATTGCCAATGGTTGGATGCAATACCCCGTCGGCTCAGAATTTAATCCCGTCACCATGCGCATGGAACTCACCAGTTTCTCTGAAATTTTATTCAACGTGGTCGCGCAGGATAAATTCGTTCACACCGTGTCGGCAGGCTATGTCACGGGCTCGGTGTTTGTGATGGGGATTTCGGCGTGGTATTTGCTCAAAGGCAAACACATTGAGTTTGCCAAACGTTCCATTCGCATTGCCTCAGCCTTCGGTTTGGCATCGGCTTTGTCTGTGGTCATTTTGGGCGATGAGTCGGGTTATGCAGTCGGCGAGCATCAGCAAGCCAAACTTGCCGCGATGGAAGGCATGTGGGAAACCGAGCCTGCACCTGCGGGATTTAACTTGATTGCCTTTCCCAATGAAGCCGAGCAAAAGAATGATTTTGCAATTCATATCCCGTATGCCATGGGGTTGATTGCCACTCGCTCGACCGATACGGTTTTACCTGGCATCAAAGACATTCGTGAGAAAAACGCCGTCCGTGTTGAAAACGGTATCAAAGGTGTTTTGGCTTTAGAAAAAATGAAGCAAGACCCAAGTGACGCGCAAGCCAAATCCATCATGCTGGAACACCAAAAAGACTTGGGTTATGGTCTATTGGCGAAAAAATACAGCGCGGATTTGAACCAAGTCACACCAGAACAAATTAAACAAGCCGCACACGATACCGTTCCACAAGTTGCGCCGTTGTTCTGGACATTCCGCGTGATGGTGTTGCTCGGCTTTACGTACATCGCGTTCTTTATCTATGCATTTTGGGCTTCAGGCAATAACGTGATTCACGAGAAAAAACGTTTCTTGCGCTTTGCTTTGTGGTTGTTGCCAACGCCATGGATTGCCACCAGTTTCGGTTGGTTTGTCGCTGAATACGGTCGCCAACCTTGGACGGTCACAGGCATATTGCCCACCCATTTGTCGGCATCCAGTGTGTCGGCAGGTGAAGTTTGGGCATCGTTGGCAGGATTTGTTTTGTTCTACACAGGTTTGCTGATTGTTGAGTTGTACTTGATGTTCAAATACGCACGACTCGGGCCAACGGTGTTGACCGAGCAAGTACATTAAACCCACTGAATTTAAAAGAGGCTGATTATGTTTGATTATATGACTTTAAAAGTAATTTGGTGGGTGCTGATTGGCGTGCTGCTCATCGGATTTGCCATCATGGATGGACACGACATGGGTGTGGGTACGCTCCTACCGTTTGTGGGTAAAACCGATGTGGAACGCCGCGTGGTCATCAACACCATTGCGCCACACTGGGATGGCAATCAGGTGTGGTTCATCACTGCGGGCGGTGCGATATTTGCGGCCTGGCCGTTTGTGTATGCAATTGCTTTTTCGGGTTTGTATTGGGCCATGCTCTTACTGTTAGCAGCGTTGTTTTTCCGTCCCGTCGGCTTTGAGTACCGCTCGAAAATCAACAGTCCGAAATGGCGCAACAATTGGGATTGGTTGATTTTTGTCGGTAGTAGTGTGCCTGCCTTATTGTTCGGCGTGGCGTTTGGCAACCTGTTTCTCGGTGTGCCATTTAAAATTGATGAGACCATGCGCTCGTTTTACACAGGCAACTTCTTCCAACTCTTGCACCCGTTTGCTTTGTTGGTGGGTGTGGTGAGTTTGACTTTGTTGATGCTCCAAGGCGGTTCATACCTCGCCCATCGCACCGAGGGGGTGTTGCAGACGCGCGTGAAGAAAATCAATCAAATTGCAGGTGCCATTAATATTGTGTGTTTTACTGTGGCAGGTCTGTGGCTCACACAGATGAACGGCCTGAGTGTGGTGAACATGGCAGATCCGAATTTATCAATGAATCCATTGATGAAAGAGGTCGCTGTGGTTTCTGGTGGATGGTTGACCAATTACTTCGCCCATCCAATTTTATGGATATTCCCTGCTTTGGTTTATGTGGGCGTGTTGCTGACCTTGATTTTGCAAAGCAAGCACCGCACATTGACAGGATTTGTGGTCATGTCGTTGGCAGTACTCGGCACGATTATGACCGCAGGGGTGGCACTGTTTCCATTCGTCATGCCTTCGTCTGAAAATCCAGCGATGAGCCTGACGCTGTGGGATGTGGCTTCAAGCAAATACACATTGAATGTAATGCTGTGGGTGGTGATTATTTTCGTGCCCCTCATCCTGACTTATACATCATGGGCCTATCGTGTGATGCGCGGCAAGGTCACGGTTGAGTACGTGCAGGCCAATGACAAAGCGTTGTACTAATTTTATCAAGGAGTCGTTATGTGGTATTTCACTTGGATATTGGGCGTGGCATTTGCCGTCATGTTCGCAGCAGGTTGTGGTCTGTGGTTTGAAAACCAAGAAACCAATGATTCAAAAGAATAACTGAGATCAAACCCCATTCGCACAAGTATCGTGGATGCTTGTGCGCTGTTTCATTTGTAATCATTGAAAAGGAGTTCGTAATGAATAAATTGTTGTTGGTGTTGACTTTAATGATGGGAGCTGGTTTGGCTCAAGCACGCGATGTCTCTGAATTATCAGATCCGATCGTAGCGCATGTGGGGGTGATTGCAAAAAATGCGGATGCGCTCGCATTGACCGACACGCAAAGATCCGAACTCAAAGTATGGAAAGCCACGGCTCAACCCAAGCGTGAGGCCTTGGAAGATAAGGTCGTCGCCGCGCGAGCACAGTTGCGTGAAATGATTAACGTAGGCGCACCAAAAGCCAAACGGGTACAACTGGCGCACAAAATTGGTCAGATGGAAACCCAACTGATAATGCTGCGCTCCAACTGCACCGACCATTGGCGAAAAGTACTCTCGACAGAACAATTTACCAAATTAATCGCAATAACCCAAGCTGCCAAAGTCAAATAAAATGGATGTGAGCGAATAGTCGAATGCAATAACAATATGATTGTGTTTGATTGTTCATGAAATTTTCAGTTTATACAGACTTTACAATATTTAATATTACAGAAATAATTTGGCAACACGTTGCGCGCACCATGAAATGGCAATTTTGCAAGCAACGATTTAAGGAGATGCCATGAATACACCATCAAAACCACAGTCACGCTGGATTAAATTCAGCGCATTGAGCATCATACTCAGTGCATTGCTTGGGCAATCTCAAGTGCACGCTCAAACAACCGCCTCGTCCATTTTGAACCCTGAAGAAGTCAAAGGTTTGTTGCACATGGTCGAGGAAGAAAAACTGGCGGGTGATGTTTATCAAACCTTGTACGCAAAAACAGGTTTGCTGAACTTTAAAAATATTGTGTCATCTGAACGCAATCATCAGTCAGCACTGCAAAATCTTTTGCGCCAATATGGCATTGCAGATCCAACCACGGGCAAAGGGGTGGGTGAGTTCACCCAGCCTGCGTTCACAGGGTTGTACCAAAAATTAGTCAACACAGGCGCTCAATCCCATATAGACGCACTCAAGGTGGGTCTAAAAATTGAGGACTTGGACATTGATGATTTACAAAAAGAAATGGCGCATACTCAGCGAGCAGACATCAAACGCGTTTATGACAACCTCACGCGTGGTTCGCGCAATCATCTGCGCTCGTTTGACCGCACATTGCGCCAAATGGGACAAACGTACACACCCGAATTCATCAGCCAAGCGCAATACGATGCCATCGCATCATCGGCGCAGGAAAAAGGTTATGGGCAAGGCTGTGGTCAAGGAAGTGCCCAAGGGCGCGGGCGACAAAACGCTCAAGACAGGAACCAAACTCAACGGATGCCTCAGTGCATCAATTGATGGTCAACCAGCTTTTTGGCTGAATGATGTGGCAGCACTTCAAGCACATACGTACATCAGCGCGTATGTGTTTGGTTTTTTATTTATTAAACTTTAAGGAGTTCACAATGTTGGCAAATGTATGTGGTATCGATAAAACCTTGCGCATTCTCATCGGTGCGTTATTAATCGCTTGGGTCTTGTTTTTAGGTGGTCCAACATGGGCGTGGATTGGTCTCGTGCCCTTGCTCACAGGGATATTTGGCAGTTGTCTTTTATACAAATTGGTTGGCATCAATACCTGTAAAAAATCTTCTTAAAACACTTTGTTTCATCCATAAAGGAATCGCATGAAAACCGTTCATTTCCAAGAGAAATACCCGTTGACCGTGGTCGACGTACTGAAAACCGAAACCACCTTCACAGATACTGCCCAAGTCGTAGCGTATTTTGAAGAAAAAATCAAAACCACGGATAAAGTTGTGTTCATTGGGACTTTTGACCATTACGCGCACACCACAAATATCGGTGGCGACATTGCGCCTGAAATCAAATCGGCATTCAACGTGGTATTTTGCTTCGGTCACGCGCTGCCCAATCCGATGGTCTTGGCGGTGCGCCCACGCTCGATTGGGATTGCTGATTTGGGGGATAAATTTGTCGTAAGTTTTATGGATGCGCCGATGAAACCCGCCAACGATGCCATGCAAGCATGGGCTTTGGGTTTGCGCAACCGACAAAATTAAAAGGGAGAATATCATGTGGCGACTGTTATCGTGGGTGCAGCAAAACCTCACTTGGAGCATTCCCGTGGCCATGCTAGCGGGTTTGTTGTTTGGCTATGGTGTAAATGCGGGCTTTCTGAAGTCTTTGATTTTGCCGCTGACCTTCCTAATGGTCTATCCAATGATGGTCACCATGAATATCAAAGAGTTGTTCAAAGCAGGTGGTACAAAGGTGCAAATCACTGCACTACTGATGAACTTCATACTCATTCCTGCATTGGGTTATGGATTGGGCTTGCTGTTTTTTGCTGATGCGCCGTTAATCCGCTTGGGTTTGCTATTGACCAGTTTATTGCCCACCTCGGGCATGACCATTTCTTGGACGGGTTTTGCCAAAGGCAATGTGCCTGCGGCCGTCAAAATGACGGTGATTGGTTTGATTATGGGTTCATTGCTTGCGCCTTTGTATTTAAGCGCATTGCTCGGTGCGGTGGTGCAAGTGCCCATGCAAGACGTGTTTGTACAAATTTTGGTGATTGTTTTTGTGCCGCTGGTATTGGGATATTTGACCCAAAAATGGCTGGTTGGCAAATATGGGATGGAACACTACAACGCAAAAATCAAGCCCAAATTCCCGCCCATCTCAACCCTCGGCGTGCTGGGCATCGTGTTTGTATCGATGGCACTCAAAGCCCATGCGATTATTGACCATCCAAGTGTTTTGCTCAATTATTTAATACCTCTGGTTTTAATGTATGCGATTAACTTCACACTCAGCACCGTGATTGCCAAAATGATGTTTAACCTAGGCGATGGCATCGCTTTGGTGTACGGCACGGTGATGCGCAATTTATCAATTGCGCTGGCGATTGCCTTGGGGGTTTTTGGCACGCGGGGCGCGGAAGCAGGTTTGCTCATCGCGCTGGCTTATGTGGTGCAGGTTCAGGCGGCGGCATGGTACGTCAAACTCTCGCCCAAATTGTTTCCTACAAAGGCTTAGCCCCATTCATGCTGAACAGGTTTTTAACTAAGAACGAAGGAGTTCATATGCAACAGCGACACAATAGTTATTTTTCGAGCCCTGATCGTGGCGACTGTGATTGCCATGCGCCATCATCTGAGCCGACAACGACGTTGTCGGCTCAGGAAATTGCGGATTTGTTGCATATGGTTGAGGAAGAAAAACTTGCGGGCGACGTTTACGAAACTTTATACGAAAAAACAAGGATTCAAAACTTTGGCAACATCGTGCAAGCCGAACGTCGCCACCAAAGTGCAGTTCAAAGCCTGCTCAAACGTTATGGCATAGCGGATCCAACCCTCGGCAAAGGATTGGGCGTGTTTGAAAACTCAAAGTTTGCCGACTTATATCAAGTGCTCATCACGCAAGGTCAGCAATCCATCGCGGATGCTTTAAAAGTCGGTGCAAAAATCGAAGATTTGGACATCGCTGATTTAAACCATTTGCTGGCAAATTGCCAACGCAGTGACTTTGTCCGAGTGTACGAAAACCTCAATCGTGGCTCACGCAACCATTTACGTTCATTTGACCGTGCATTAAAAACGCACACCCAAGAATGCTACACACCTGAACACATTAGCCAAGCCCAATACGATGCGATTGTCAGTGCGCCACATGAACAAGGTCGCGGTTGCCAAGAACACAGTCAACAACGAGGACGCGGTCAGGGGCACGGTCGTGGTGAGCGCTCAATCTGTTAAAAGGAGAATTAAAATGAATTCATCTAATCAAGAAACCACCCAAGACGTTAACGATACACACTGTACGGGTGAAACACTGGACACACAACGACGCGCTTTATTGAAAGCAACGGGTGGTGTTGGTATGCTGGGTGCTGGTGCGTTTGTCACACCGATGGTGAGCAGCTTTAGCCCATCAGAGCGAGCCCGAGCGAGTGGCGCACCTGTGGAAGTGGATATTTCAGATCTCAAAGCAGGTGAGCAAAAAATTGTGGAATGGCGCGGTAAGCCTGTTTGGGTTCTGCGTCGCACCGAAGAAATGACAGCAAACCTGCATGCTCATGATGCGGACTTGGTCGATCCGAACTCACTTAAACCGTACAGCATGCCCGTGCCTGAATACTGTAAAAACCAATTTTTGTGTCGCGTTGAGCACAAAGACATCATGGTGATGGTCGCAGTCTGTACCCACTTGGGCTGCTCACCCGAATCAAAATTTAAAACGGGTGGTGGTAGTTCATTACCTGAAAATTGGCCAGGTGGCTATTTGTGTCCATGTCATGGCTCAACCTTTGATTTGGCAGGCCGTGTATTTAAAGACAAACCTGCACCACAAAACCTTGATATTCCGCCTTATATGTTTGTCACCGATAGCAAACTCATCATCGGTAAAGACGAAAATGGCGAAGCATAAGCAGAAAGCACCCGATGAGCACACACACAAACAACGCACCCTCACTCTACGAGCGCATCGGCGGAGAGTCAACAATACGCGCATTGGTTCGTCGGTTCTATGACTTAATGGATTTAGAACCCAAATACCTTGAACTGCGGGCGGTTCACGGCTCGACTTTGGAAGAGGCGGGCAACCGCCTGTACTTGTTTCTCAGTGGCTGGCTGGGCGGACCTGATTTGTACACTGAGCAGCACGGGCATCCTCGCTTGCGCTCGCGTCACTTACCTTTCAAAATTGGTACACTTGAACGCGACCAATGGGTCGCTTGTTTGATGCAAGCATTTGCCGAATTGGAGATTGACAAAGCGGTTCAAAAAGCCATGTTGCCGCAAATCTACGCTTTGGCAGAATGGATGCGCAATAAAGACGACGCAATAGAAGGTGCCCCAATGCCACCCATGTACGCGCAACAAGACACAGAACGCGTCACCAAAAAACTCGAACAGTTGGCACAGACCTATAACACCTATTGCTCATATAGTCATTAATCAATAAGTTTTATAGTTTAATAGTCATAGGCTATGCAGCGCATTGGATAATGTCATTGGACAGCAGCGCATTCGATTTATAAAATAAAGGCATAAACAAATTCGATTCGGTTTATAAGCAATGGCTTTATTGTGATCGTTATTTTATTTTTTAATCTATGTTAAAGGAGCACTCAATGGAAGTATCTCAAACTGTTTATGGTTTACCGCAAATCAATCAACCTGCCCCAGATTTCGATGCTGTGACCACATCGGGTCAACGCACACTGGCAGATTACAAAGGCAAGTGGTTGATTTTATTTTCGCACCCTGCGGATTTTACCCCAGTGTGTACCACTGAATTTATGGGCTTCGCACGCAACTTTGAAAAGTTTCAAGCAATGAATTGTGAATTGCTCGGTTTGTCAATAGACTCATTGTTTGCCCACGTCGCATGGATGCGCAATATCAAAGAAAAATTTGGTATGGCGATTCCATTCCCAATCATTGAAGACATCAAAATGGATGTTGCCAAAGCCTACGGCATGATTCACCCTGGTGCAGCAGATACTCAAGCCGTTCGTGCAACGTTTTTTATCGATCCAAAAGGTGTTTTGCGTGCGATGGTGTATTACCCAATGAGCAATGGTCGCTCAATTGATGAATTCGTTCGTCTGTTAGAAGCCATGCAAACCAGCGATGCCAACGGCGTAGCCACACCCGAAGGTTGGGTGCAAGGTCAGCCTGTTATTGTACCGCCACCGAAAACCGCCGCTGCCGCAGAAGCACGTGCTGGCGAAGGCTATGATTATGTCGATTGGTATTATTCAACCAAATCACTGTAATTTGTAAACTTAAGTCGCGTGACTGTTGGGCGAGTCCTTATTGGGCTCGCCCAGCTATCAATAGACAGAGAAAGAAATATTTTGACTACTTTAAAGAACGCACCCTTGATTGTACACCGTTTGTATCAATTGGCATTTATGGATGGTTTTGCATTGTTGGGTTTGGTATTGATTGCGGTTCCGCTCAAACGTTGGGCGGATTTTCCTTGGGCGGTCAAAATTTTAGGCCCCATACACGGCGCATTGTTCATTATGCTAATCATTACACTTATCATTGCGGTGTCAAAAAAATTCGTTGCCAAGCCCTTGGGCGCATTGATTTTCGTACTCGCATTGGTTCCGTTCGGTGCATTTTATGCGGATTATTTACTCAAAAAATCACAACAAAACAAGGGGTATTATGAAAACCTACTCACGTGAATATTGGGTGATACTGTTCACATTGATTGTCGGATTTTTCTCTATAAACACCCATGCGGACAACTTGAATGTAGGTGCTCAATTGCCAAAATTTACGCTCAATGATCAATTTGACCGACCTGTTTTAATTGACACAAACATTAAATGGTTGGTATTCAGTCAAGACAAACCAGTGAATGCCTTCGTCAGTGAGTATATGAATGAGCAAGGTGCGCAGCAAATTCGGCAACGTGGCATCGTCTATGTCGCAGACATCAGCGGTATGCCAACCTTAGTGACGCGGATGTTTGCATTGCCCAAAATGCGCAAATTGAGTTTCCCGATTGGCTTGGCACGTGATTCAAAAACACTGGCGGACATACCCCGCCGTGCTGGTGCAGCAACCGTTTTGCGCCTGCGCTCAGGCGTGGTGCAAAATATTATCTTTGCAAACAACCCAGCGCAACTCAAACAAAACATCCAATAACCACCGCCATGAATCCATTGCTATGGGCCGTACTCAGCCTCGTTGTACTGTGTTTTTTATTTGTCGTCGGTATTCATTACGGCTTTCGCATCCCACGCCCCAAACCACTCAAAACGCCGCAAGATTATGGTTTTAAGTACGAGTCGGTTCGCATCCCAACAATGCACCACAAACAACTGCAGGCGTGGTTTCTGCCTGCACAGGATGCCACGCAAACCGTGGTCATCGCGCACGGCTGGGGCGCACATGCCGAATTGATGTTGCCATTGGCTGTGCCGTTTCGCAACGCGGGTTTGAATGTGTTGTTGTTTGATGCACGCAATCATGGGTTAAGCGATGGACATGGGTATTCATCCCTACCACGTTTTGCAGAAGACATTGAGCACGTCTTAACTTGGTTACAAACCCATCGTCCCCATGCGTGCGACAAAATGGCTTTGCTCGGTCATTCAGTCGGTGCGAGTGCGTCTATTTTGGTCGCGTCACGCAACGACCGTTTGGATGCCCTCATCAGCATTTCGGCGTTTGGGCATCCTGAGTGGGTGATGAACCGCTATTGGCAAAAATTGTTTTTTCCAAAATGGCTGGCACGTGGCTTGAATCGTTATGTGGAGTGGCTCATCGGCAGTCGCTTTGGCGATATTGCTTCGATACACACCATCACTCGCGTGCAATGCCCCGTGCTTTTGGTACATGGCTTGGCGGATACCGTCGTGCCCATCGCCGATGCGCGCACAATTGTTCAGGCGGGTTTGAATGCGCAAAGAACCATACAACTGTGCGAAATTGCCGATGCTGACCATGCTTCGGTAGATAAAATCGATGCGCACCAAGACACGCTGATACAGTTTTTGCGCCTTACGGGTTTTCGCTTGTAACGGCTTGCAAACGCGCTTGCAGTGTGTGCCAATGCGCCCGATAATCATAAGTTCTGCGCGTGCTGCTCATCGCCAGCGTGAGGGTGTTGCCCGTGGTATCAGGGGTGATGTGCAGC
Source organism: Burkholderiaceae bacterium (assembly GCA_018261955.1). Lineage (GTDB taxonomy): Bacteria > Pseudomonadota > Gammaproteobacteria > Burkholderiales > Burkholderiaceae > CTSOIL-112. Next base: position 248,702 of record JAGTRK010000001.1, on the reverse strand, counting down.
CACACCCGACGTTCACGGATAAACGCCATCGCAAGTGTGCCCAACACCAACATCAGCGAACCGAGATAAACCCACCATTGCCCAGGTGAACGTGTGACCTGCAACTCCGACGATTTGATTTCGATGAAACGTTCCAATTCAAGATAAAACGGCGCTGGATACTGAATGCCTTGGGTGTAGCCATTGATGCTGTCGTCAATAAACCGCTGGGTTTGCTCGTTGTCCACACGCGGCGCGAGTTGCGCTTGCTCACGTTGTAGGTCGAGAATATGGCTCGTCATGGTGTGAATCAAACCTGTGACACTCTGCCACATGCGCTCTTGTTCGATTTCAGGCAATTCACCCAGTTTGTCGGAGATGGCTGTGAGTCCACCTTCGCGAAACAACTGCATGATGGCACTCGCATTTTTGATATAGTCTGCGCGTTCGTTGGACTTGAGGGGGCGTGCGTTTGCCAAGCGGTTGAGTGCTTGAAGCACAATCGCCTCATCGTGTATGCCCGTTTGGATGCGCATGTAGTCGTTGATGCTGGCATCTGCATCGGCGGGAATGTGCCAGTTGGTAAAATTGTTTTGCAAATCGTTGCGCTGCATACTGACGAAAAACGCTGCGCCGTTTATCATAATCGGCGACATGTAGTTGCGATACTCGGTTGCACCACCTTTGGAATCGCGCAAAACAAAATTGAGCATTGCACCAATGTTTTGGAAATCTTTGCGCGCACCTTTGGGGTTGAGTGCATCGGCAAAACCATTGTCTTGTTTGTGGTCCTCACGCATGTCTTCAACGTTAATCGGTTTGAAATCACGCCATTCGATTTGGTATGGTTCGTTGTCAATCGTTAACGTCTGGTCATCCAACATGCTCGCGTCTTTGCGCAATACGGGCAAGTTCGCATCGCGCAAAGGATGAATCGCCAGTTTGAATTTTGAACCGCCATCACCGAAACTCGATTGATACACCGCCACACCTTTGTAGCGCAAGGGGTGATTGACTTCGATGGTTTGCTGGAACTGCTTGCCGTTGTCTTTATCGGTCACGGTGACTTCAGAGGCAAAGCGTTTGGGCATGCCCGTGCTGTAATAATCCACAATGAAACGATTGAGGGTGATGTCAAATGGCAGGTTCTGCACCAACACATGATTGGCATCGGTGTAGAGTGCGACATAATCCACCGTTTGCCCTTCGGGAATGCTGATGTTGCCACGATAACTTAAGGTGTCGGGTTTTAAAGTCGCCGACTCGGGCACTTGCAGCGCAGGCAGAGCCAAAGGCTGTTTGCCAAAAAACCAAACCTGCGCTCGGATGGACAGTTCGGAATCCATCAGCCCACCCAAGCAAATCACAATAATCGCCAAATGCGTCAAAATATAACCCAAACGGTTGAAACGTCCGCGTTTCGCCGAAAAATAAATATGTGTGCGCCCGTCTATCGTCTCTTGCGCTGCGCGTATCTGATAACCCAATTGCTCGAAGGTTTGGGCACACTGTGCGGTCAAAACTTCGCCATCAACATTGCTGTGCCACTGCGCGTGCTCAGGCAAATGCAATAAACTACGGGTGCGGTTGTGTTGTTTGAAACTGCGCATCTCGCGCAGCATTTTTGGCGTATTGCGAATCAGGCAAATGCTGGTTGACAACAGTAAAAAAACCAACAAACCCAAGAACCACGACTGGTTGTACACATCGTCCAAACCGATGCGCACAAAAATCTTTGCCCAAAAATCACCAAATTGATTGGTGTAATTGATGTAGGGCTCATTTTGCTTTAACAGTGTGCCAATTGCACTGGCAATGGCGACGACGGTCAACATACTCACCGCGAAACGCATGGAGCCGATGAAATCCCAAAGTTGTTTCAAAAATTTCAATGTGGGGTTTCCTATCAATGATGATTACGCGTGGGCTGCATGATTCGTGAAGGTATGACACCGAACGGTTTAGAATATTTATTCAGGCACACAAATTTTTCCAGCGAACATCGCACGAATGGTTTTATAAACCAGCAGTGCAATCACACAAGACACCAACACAAATAAAACCCATGCGATTACCACAAATACCGCGTGCATCGAACTGCTGTGCATCGCTTGCGCCATCATAAACGATGCAATCGTGATGGCTGCGAGCGGGAAGGAATACGCCCACCAAGGCAAAGCAAATTGCAAGATGATGAATTTTTTCACGCGGTACAACAGCATGGCCGTCATAAAAATCGCCACGTAGTATAAAAACCAAGCGAAATGATCAATGCCTGCTTCCATGCCTTGGGTGAGTTTGACATAAGCGATAAAACTCACTGCAGGCGGCGCAATCATGATAAACAAAGTAGGTAAAAGTTTGGCTGGGATGGGTGCATGAAAAATTACGCGGTACATGATGATGGTTTGCAACACCACCCAAAAAAACAGACCATAACTCAAAAAGAACCAGAGCATTTCAACAGGTGCATGGTGAACCCCTGAGACGGGCACGAGCACATTGCCAACCACAGGGATGAACCAAGCAGGGGTCATCATTGTGATGTCAAATTTATCGTGAAACATCCACGTGGTCAAAATGTGAATGGTGAATAAAAATTGCATGGACGCACCCACCACCCACATGACTTTGGACAACATGGGCGCGTATGGAAAATATACCTCTGCCATAATAATCAAGCCAATGGAAATTGCAGGGAAAAACGCGTGGCGCACAGGGTGATTGAACTCGTGTTTGACGGCATTGGGATAACGCATGAATTTTAATAGATAAGTCACGCTCACCAAAACCAAGACCAACGTGGATACCAATGTCATTAAAAGCGTCAAGACAGGCATCCCCGCCGCTTTGGTCGCCAAAGTATACCCACCCAAGCCCATGACGCTGGCAAATAAAGGAATGGGAAAGTGTTCTAAACGAGAGTGTTCAGCCGACATATCAACCTCTGAAATCATTAAAACAATATTTTACTATGACGCTTGTGGTTGCTTAAAGGTTTGCATTTCATTGAAAACCAAGTGCGAAGTGGGCAAGTCGTACTTGCCCACCCTTGCCCACCCATCAAACCGATACATCCATGGGTATCCGCCATCAATGCTTTTCGGGCTCTTCGTCTTCCCAACCTGTAATCATGGTTTTAATATGCGCCAAGGGTGTGTGTCCCGTGGTCGTCAAATACACATGCACGATGAAAAAAATCAGCATCATAAACGCACCTGCAGTGTGCGCCCAAGCCACCCATTGCAATGACATAACGGCTTTCATACTGGGCGACCAGTACGCATAAAACAGATAAAACAAACCCGAAATCCAAATCACAGGTGAGACAATTTGCAGTAAGCCCAAATACGCCAACCCTTGCAATGGATTGTGTTTGGCATCGGCGGTTTTATGATACGGGTTTGGCTCGCCGCGAAACATGCCAATCGCATAGTAACGCACCATTACTATACTGGCTTTGACGCGGGGTAAATATTGTCGCCATTCACCCGTGGTGAATTGCCAAAAAATCGTGATGAACCACAGCAACAACAATGCCCACGCAGACAAGGTATGCAAACTCACCGCCTTACCAAAGCCGAACAAAGTGTAAGTACCATGAATTTCAAAGCCCGTGAGCAGCATGAATATCACCAAAAATGCCTGCGACCAATGCCAAAAACGCTCATATTTTTTATACAGATAAATACGTCCTTTGTGGTCTTGGTGACCGCGTTCTAATTTGTATTCCGACATGGTGTTCTCCTTAGTCGCTGGATTTTTGATGGGTTTTGCGTGTCATCACGCGACCAATGGTGTGGACGATGACAAAGGCAATCGCTCCCAAAACACCCAACCAACCTAAAATTTCCAATACACTTAAATGATCCTGAGCGCGTCCTGGCATATACACGCCCTTGGTGATATTCGCCAAACGCCCACGTACTTCAGGATTATCGCCATGATTGGCTGTATCTGATTTGCCATTGGCATTGCTGTGGCATTGCACGCAGGAGACGGCTTTTTCCTTCGGCGCAACCATGTGTGTAATCGGCCACAGCATTTCAGTATTCACAAAACCATATTTGCCACTATAAGGCTTTCCCGTAGCTTGTGCGCCCGTGGTCAATGACTTTTGCCAATCGAAGTTATACCAAAAAGCAGTGTCATCCTTCACCGCTGTGTGGGGCACGAGCAATATATTGTATTCAGTATCGTAGGGTTGTTTGCCTTTGAAACGTTTGATAGGCCAAATACGTGATTTGCCATCATTGGGGTCGCCGTAGTAGGTGTTGATTGCGACGGTTTTGGACGGATCAATTTTGTCGTCTTGAGTCAACCACGAGGTTTCACCATTGAACCACAGGTACTCAGGCGTGACATTCTCACCATAGACAAACGAGCCCTTGCGTCCGTCATAAACCACATGCCCATGCGCGTCTTTACGTGTGACCTGTTGCCCATACCCTGTATTTTCGCCCGCTTTAGACCAATCCCACTCCATCTTGGTGCCGACCCCACCGCGCGCAAATGCAGGAATATGACAGGATTGACACGCCAATTTATCGGTGTGGGCGTTGAGTAAATTCACGCGCAATAGGCCTTGTTTGTGCGGTTTATCGCCGTGGCACGATTGGCAGGTCGCAGGATTGCGAGTCCCCATCGCTGCACCACGAATCATCGCGCCATGCGGGTCGGAGGCGGTCATGCTGATGCGTGAGCCTGCAATTTTATGTCCTTCGGATTTATGGCAGGTGGCACAAGTAAATCCTTGACCACCGACATCTTTCGCCGCCATGTGTACATCCAAATCTTTGGGTGCTTTGTTGAGCGACGAATCCAAATCACCGTGCTTCACGCCATCGCCACCACCACCGTTGTAATGACACGTACCACAGGTTTTGGTGCTGGTTTTGCCAATGGTTTGCGCAACTTTAGCCAAATCAACAGGCTCAAGAAATTTGCCTGAGCCCGCTGGCGACTCTTCACGTTCCATGCGCGGATAACCCGCATTCCCCAATGGTTTGACGTAACCACCTTTGTTATGACAGACCAAGCAATCAACTTTTTCTTGCGCTTTAAAATCGAAGGTGTCGTCTTTCCAACCATAACCGATATGACAAGCATTACAAAAACCTTGATTGGATTTGTCACCAATACAAAAACCATTGAGCATGGTTCTTTTACCAATGGTTTTGCCATCTTTCGGATTTTTATACTCCCACGTCCAATGGCGAGTATCCATGAGCTGTTTGGCCGCTTCCGTGTGACAAGTCAAGCACACCTTGGTCACTTCTTCTGCGGATTTAAAAGGCCCTTGCAATTGCTTGAACGTGCTGTGGTCGGTGGTGCTGTTTTTGTTGGGCTCTGCCATTGCCACTGCAAATGGCAGGACAAGCAACATCAACACCAAAGACCAATGTCGCTTGACTCGCCATAAACGAGATGGTTTTAGAGCGGTGTTGTTATGATTCATCGTCATTCCCCTGTTACCCTGATTTGGGCTGTCTGCACGCCCTTTTGCAAGTTTAAAAACTGTATTTTCAGTACTGTTTGAAAAGTTTGTGTATTCTAACAAGAAGTAAATACAAAGTCAGTATAAGAATATATTCGGTCGTTATCAAGGTATGAATCAATCACTTTTTCTAAAGCGTGTTGATGTTTTTTTTATGAATCAAGTTCACTGAAAAAAAGCAGGAGGAAACAAAACGCGAATTTTTTGCACGCAAAAAACATTCAGCCCTGTCACAATGTACATCGACAGGGCTGTTGTGCTTATTTGTGAATTTATAGCGGGTGTTAATCAACGGCCAGTGCTTGCTCAATATCGGCAATAATATCATCGACATGCTCAATCCCCACCGACAAGCGCACCATGTCCTCCGACACGCCTGCGGATGCGAGTTCTTCGGTGTTGAGTTGGCGGTGGGTGGTCGATGCAGGGTGACACGCCAAGCTTTTCGCATCGCCAATATTCACCAATCGGGTAATCAATTGCAGTGCGTCGATAAAACGCGCGCCCGCTTCTGCGCCGCCTTGCACACCAAAGGACAAAATACCAGAGGCTTTGCCGCCCAAGTATTTTTGCACCAAAGCGTGCTGTGGATGCGTACTCAAGCCACCGTAATTGACCCATTTAACCTTGGGATGTCGCTCTAAATATTGCGCCACTTTGAGTGCGTTTTCGCAGTGGCGTTCCATGCGCAAAGGCAAGGTTTCAATCCCCTGCAAAATTAAAAATGCGTTAAACGGCGAGAGTGCCGCGCCTGTGTTGCGCAGTGGCACGACGCGTGCGCGAGCAATATACGCCGCCGCGCCAAGTGCTTCAACATAGTTCACACCGTGATAACTGGGGTCGGGTGTGTTCAAAACAGCGAAACGCTCTTTGTGCGCGCCCCACGGGAATTTGCCACTATCGACAATCACGCCACCGATGCTGTTGCCATGACCACCAATGTATTTGGTCAATGAATGCACCACAATGTCCGCGCCATGCTCGAAGGGGCGCAGCAATATCGGTGTGGCAACGGTGTTGTCGACCACGACAGGCACACCATGCTTGTGCGCAATCGCGCTGATGGCGTCTAAGTCAATCACGTTGCCCAATGGATTGCCAATGCTCTCGGCAAACACGAGTTTGGTTTTATCATCAATTAATTTTTCGAGCGCGCTGGGGTCGCGATAGTCAAAAAAGCGCACTTCAATGCCTTGTTTGGGCAAAGTGTGCGCAAACAAATTATACGTTCCACCATATAGGGTTGATACTGAAACAATGTTGTCACCTGCCTGAGCGATGGTTTGTATCGCGTAGGTAATCGCCGCCATGCCCGATGCGAGCGCAAGCGCACCGATGCCACCTTCGAGTTGCGCCACGCGCTCTTCAAGCACCGCTGTGGTCGGGTTCATGATGCGTGTATAAATATTGCCCTGAACTTTGAGGTCAAACAAATCCGCGCCATGCTGGGTGTTGTCAAATGCATACGAGGTGGTTTGATAAATCGGCACTGCAACTGCCTTGGTCGTGGGGTCGGGGCTGTAGCCTGCGTGTACGGCTAAAGTTTCTGCTTTCATGGTAATCCTTTGTTTTTAAATAAATGGCGAAATTTGAACTGATGGCGCGATTGTAACGCATTTTCTTTATAATCAAAACGAATTTAATCTGATAATTTTATTGATATTTTTAATATAAAAATCCCCGCCTGTTGATGGATAGGCGGGGAGAGTTTTTGATAAAAAATACAAAAGCGCGCAAATGTTGACTGACTTTCAATACCCACTTTTCAAAATGGTTTTATGTGGGTGTCGCATAGACGCGCTGTCAGGGTGATGAGTAAAACACATACGGTGTTGAATAATCACTGACTTCAAAATATACTTTTTTCTCGGTCGGGTCGACCACGCCATTTAGGTTGGCATCCATCACACCCCAACCATAACGGTACGGACGGTCTTTGCCATCGGTCGTGCCCATCGCGGTGGACATTTTATCAATCTGTAGAAAACGTTTGACCACCATTTGCCCCGCATACACCTCCAACACCCCATTGGTGCCTGTCCAGTTTTGCACACTGCGGCCGATTTGGTTTTGAGTTTCTTGCGTACAGCCAATGCTGAACAACACGGGAATGGTCAAAGCAATTGCCAATTTTGACGCATGAGAAAAAATTTGCATTTTGAACTCCATCAAGGTTTAATAGGGCATATTGTAAAAAGTTAAATCACACTCGAGCGTATTATAGACCAAAGTTTTTACCACGCCTTGTCAAAAGGAGAATATATGCTAACCCTCAAACTCATAGGCTCATACACCAGCCCCTACGTTCGTAAAATTCGCATCATGTTGGCAAAGAAAAATATTCCCTACGAATTTATTTTGGACGATGTTTGGAGCGCGCAGCCGCAAGTCTTGGCATTTAATCCACTCGGACAAATACCGTGTATTTTATTGCCCACGGGTGAAATATTGACCGATTCGCGCAGTATTGCCGAGTATTTGGACTGGCTCGTACCCGCACCCGCATTGGCGACCATCGCACAACGGCTTGCGGTGCTCAAATGGCAAGCGATTGCCGAAGGCATCATTGACACATCGGTCAAATACCGCATAGAGCAAATCCGCCCTGCAGCGTTGCAGTGGCAAGATTGGTTTGCCCGACAAAAGGATAAATTACGTCGCTGCTTTGCTATCTTGGATGCGCATTTGGAAAGACACACATGGTTGGCAAACGATCAATACAGCGTTGCGGATTTAACCCTGCAATGCGCGTTGAATTTCATCGATTTTCGTATGGGCGATTGGGATTGGCGGGCAGAGTTTGCGAACTTAAAACGTTTTGAAACACAGTTGGCGAACCAAGCCGCCTACATAGAAACCATGCCCAGATAAGGGTTATGGGTTAAATCTGACAGATTGATAAATAGGGCTTGCGCATCTAAGCTTATCACAAAAAATCTCAGAAATTACCTGACAAAAATAGTAGAATATTGCTTTTACATATTTCTGTCGAGAGTGGTATGTCCAATATTTATTACGAAAAAGTCACCAGTGTGCACCACTGGAATGATACTTTGTTTAGTTTTACGTGTACACGCGATCCAGGTCTGCGCTTTATCAATGGTCAATTTGTGATGATCGGTTTAATTGTGGATGGCAAACCACTGATGCGCGCGTACTCCATCGTCAGCCCAAATTACGAAGATCAACTGGAATTTTATTCGATTAAAGTACAAAATGGTCCTTTGACATCCAGACTGCAGCACCTCAAAGTCGGCGACGAAGTGATTGTCAGCAAAAAAGCCACGGGCACATTGGTACAAGACAATTTGTTACCCGGTAAAAATTTGTATCTGTTCTCCACGGGTACGGGTTTGGCTCCATTTATGTCGATTATCCGTGACCCCGATGTGTACGATCGTTACGAAAAAGTCATTTTGATTCACGGCGTGCGCTATGTGAGCGAGTTGGGTTATCACGAATTTATTATGAACGAGTTGCCCAATAATGAGTTTTTTGGCGAAATGGTACGCGAAAAACTGATTTACTATCCGACGGTCACGCGCGAACCATTTTACAACCAAGGGCGTTTGACCGATTTATTAATCAGCGGTAAGTTGACCGATGATATTGGTTTGCCACGCTTGAACCCAGTGACCGACCGAGTGCTGATTTGTGGTTCACCCTCCATGTTGCAAAGCTGCTGCGACATGCTCAACGATATGGGCTTTAAAGAATCACCGCGCATGGGCGAACCAGGGGATTACGCAATTGAACGGGCATTCGTCGAAAAATAATCTTTGGTGTTGTCGCATCAAAAATCCCAGCATTGGCTGGGATTTTTTTACATGAGATGGGTCGCGCTGTTCACTCAATCGAGAACGTCATTGTGAGCAAAATTACCGCGAAACAATCCAGCGATGTCAATTAAATAGATGACGTATGCGGCTACTTATCATTCACCATTTGCGTAATTAAATCCACGTCCAAGTCCTGCGCCAACGCACTCAAACGCAAACGCGAGAGCACATAATTTTGTTTGGCAGATTCGAGTTGAATGCGTGTATGGGTGGTTTGGTTTTGCGCATTGAGCACATCGAGTAAAGTGCGGTGTCCAACCTCTTGCCCTGTTTTGGTAGCATCTAACTGAGCCTCAGACGCTTTGAGCGCGCGGGTCAACGCAGTGACTTGCAATTGCGCAGTTTGCGCGCCCAACCACGCACCATTGACCTGCTGTGCCACACGTTCATTCGCACTCGCCAAATCCAATTGCGCTTTTTTCAGCGCGGCTTGCGCTTCCTTGTGTTTCGCGCTGTTATAGCCACCTGTATACAAGGGAACGGTCAATTGTAAACCCACCATGCTGGTGTTTTCACGATTACTCGCATTGCCATAGTCGCCATCACCTGTGAGTTTTTTGCGTCCAATTTGCCCGACCAAATCCAACGATGCCGATGCACCTATCGCGTATTCATTGGCTTTGGCTTGGGCATTTTGCACCGCCAAACTTTGTAGTTTTAACTCGATATTGTTGTTGCGCGCTTTATCGAGCCAAACAGCCACATCGTCGAGTTTGGGCAAAGGCTCTTTGAGCGTAATGCTGTTCGGCAAAGTGCTGGGCACATGTCCGATGGCATCTTGTAAGCGTTGTAATTTAAGTTGCACATCGCTTTGCGCACCATAGTGCTCGGCTTGGATGCGCGCCAATTGTGCTTGCGCTTCGTAGACTTCAGTAATTGGGCGATTGCCAATGTCGTAGCGGTATTTCGCTTCCTCAGCAAATTTTTGTGTGGCATTGAGTTGCGCGCTCAGTAACTGCAATTTTTGCTGCGCCAATTGCGCGTCAAAATAGCGTTCAGAGATGCGCACAATCATCGCTTGCTGCGCGTCCATTTTTTGCAAATCGGTCATGGATGCGGCGGTTTTCAATTGCGTGCTTTGCGCATTGCGTGCCAAGTTGAACAAAGGTTGTTTGGCACTCACCGCCCATTCAAAAGCATCGCCTCGGTTGATGTCGGTGTTGAAATTTGCGCCCGTGATGGGATTTGCGCCAAAAGCCGCTGCCGAGAATTGCGCGCCCGCCACACGGGTTTCGTGGCTTGATTTGGCAATCGCAGCCGTCGCCATGATTTGTGGTCGCCACAGGCTGTTGGCTTGACTGCGCAATGCGTCCGCCGTGTCGCCCAAGGTTTGTGATGCCAAGTATTCTTTGTCATGGATTTGCGCAGCAGTGATTGCTTCCGTCAAACTCAGAGACTCACCCGCTTGTCCCCAGATTGGAAATGCCAGTGCAATGGCGAGTGCGCCACTTGCCAATGCACTCCATGTGCTTGGGGCTGTCCATGTGAATTTCATACCTGTTCCTCTACGTAACATCTACCGAATTAGCACCCACTTTTAACGCCGAGTTTGCGGAAAATTTTCTCAGGCAAGCACCAGCAGGTAAACGCGCTTTGCACGAAATTCAAACCCACAAACGCGGTAAACGCCAACCACCATTGACTGACAAACAGTGGACTGGCTGGCGCGCCCAAAGCCAATGAAATAAGGATGAATGAGCCGCCCATCAGACGTGTTAAACCCCATGAAGTCATTTTTTTCTCCTAAAAATTAAAGTTACTGACTCGTGTATTTCTTACTGAATTTTTTTCTATAAGCGACAAAGTACAACAGTGGAATCACCACCAAGGTCAAAATCGTTGACACAAAAATCCCGAAAATCAGCGAAATGGCCAAGCCATTAAAAATCGGATCGTCCAAAATAAAGAACGCGCCCATCATCGCCGCCAAGCCCGTGAGCATAATCGGTTGTGCACGGGTCACCGCGGAGTCAATAATCGCCTGCGCAAACGGCATCCCCTGCTCGGTTTGCAATCGAATAAAATCCACCAATAAAATTGAGTTGCGCACAATAATCCCCGCCAGCGCAATCATGCCAATCATACTGGTGGCGGTGTACTGCGCACCAAGCAATGCGTGCCCTGGCATCACACCAATGATGGTCAATGGAATCGGTGCCATGATAATCAGCGGTGTCAGATACGAGCCGAACTGCGCCACCACCAATAAATAAATCATAATCAAACCGACACCGTAGGCAATCCCCATGTCGCGGAAGGTCTCATACGTGATCTGCCACTCGCCATCCCACTTCACCGAATAGCCACGATAAACATCGTCGGGTTGCTTGATGAAATAGTCCTTCAATACACCGCCGTCAGGTGAAGTAATTTTGGCAATATCGCTGCGCATCCCAAACATGCCGTACAAAGGACTGTCCACCTTACCCGCCATATCCGCCACCACGTAATTCACAGGCAGCAAATCTTTGTGGTAAATCGCTTGTTCGCGCACCGTGTCACTGACCGTCACCAATTCACGAATCGGCACACTTTGCCCTTGAGCATTGCGCACGGTGAGCGCAAGCAGATTGTCCAAACTGCCTTGTTTGTCCGCGGGCAATTGTAGCGTGACCGCATCGGGGTATTTGCTCTGATTGTGTAAATACGTCACCGCCTCGCCCGACAAACCCGCACGCAATGTGCCGACAATCGATTGCTGTGGCACGCCGAGCAACATGGCTTTGCGACGATCGACCACGAGCAATGTGCGTGGCGCATCCGCAGGTGCACTATCGTCTATATCAACAATGCCTTCGGTGTTTGCGAACACCGCGCGCACCTCTTTGGCAATTTTGGTGCGCACCGCATCGTCCGCGCCATACACCTCAGCGACAATCGGTGAAAGTACTGGTGGACCAGGTGGCACTTCAACCACTTTGATATTCGCATGATATTTTGCGCCAATGGCTTGTAGTTCGGGGCGCAAACGCATGGCGATGGTGTGGCTCTTGTCATCGCGGTGGTGTTTGTCTTTTAGGTTCACAATCAATTCACCAAACTCGCCGCCACTGCGCATATAGTATTGGCGCACCAAACCATTGAAATTAATCGGCGCGGCCGTGCCTGCGTAGGCTTGATAATTGGTCACTTCAGGCACTTGTCCCAAATGCGCGCCGAGCTCGTGCAACACGGCCGAGGTTTGTTCGAGTGATGTGCCCGCAGGCATATCGACCACCACTTGAAATTCAGATTTATTGTCGAACGGCAGCATTTTCAACTGCACCAAACCGAGCACAGGCAAAATCATTGAAAACGCAATCAGGCCAAACACCCACAAACCGAGTTTGAAGCGCGCACGCACGCCTTTTTTTTCGTCCTGCTCGTTGAGCAAGGGACGAAATATTTTGTTAAAAATCGGACGCAACTTGCCTGACAGACCCTCGCTGTGATGGGCAACGGGATTGAGCCACAACCGCGCCATCCACGGCGTGACCACAAAGGCAATCGCGAGTGACAATAGCATCCCCATGCTCGCATTGATTGGAATCGGGCTCATGTACGGCCCCATCAAACCGCTGACAAACGCCATCGGCAAAAGTGCCGCAATCACGGTCAACGTCGCCAAAATCGTGGGACCACCGACCTCATCCACCGCGGCGGGAATGAGTTGCGCCAAGGTTTTATGCGGGAACAGTTGTTGATGTCGGTGGATATTTTCCACCACCACAATCGCATCATCGACCAAAATCCCTATGGAGAAAATCAGCGCGAACAAGGACACCCGATTGAGTGTAAAGCCCCATGCCCACGAAGCGAACAGCGTTGCCATCAAGGTCAATGCCACCGCCGCACCAACAATCGCCGCTTCGCGTTTGCCCAAGGCAAAATACACCAAAGCCACCACCGAGAGCGTGGCAAAAATCAGTTTTTGTATCAGTTTGACGGCTTTATCATTGGCGGTCGCGCCGTAATTACGGGTTTCAGCCACTTCGACATTGGCGGGAATCATGGTGTTTTTCAATTCACCGACGCGCTTCATCACCGAGTCGGCGACATCAATCGCGTTCGACCCAGGTTTTTTGGTGATGCTCATGGTGATGGCTGGATACTCAGCAAAGCCACTTTGTTCATCGACTGCTTTGCCATACCACACGTAGTTAGATGGTGGTGGTGCGCCATCGCGTACATTCGCCACATCACGCAGATAAACGGGATGACCGCCCGATACACCAACGATGAGCTCGCCCACTTCTTGGGCATTTTGTAAGTATGGTCCTGCTTCGATGAGTGCGGTTTGATTACCTGTAAGCAGGTTGCCAATTGGTGCGCCCAAATTGGCCGATTGCAGTGCGCCGCGCACCTCATTCACACCCACACCCGTGCTCGACATGCGTGCCGCGTCTAATTCCACCATCACAGCACGCCCAGGGCCACCGATGGTTTTGACCTCACGCGTGCCTGCAACCCGTTTAATTTCAGACTCTAAACTGTGCGCCACGCGCTCCAAATCCTGCGCATCAGCATTGGGCGATTTATCAAATAGAGACAAAGTCACAATCGGTACATCGTCAATCCCTTTGGGCTTGACAATCGGATTGCCCACGCCCAAATTGTGCGGTAACCAATCTGAATTTGAATTGAGCGTGTCGTACAAACGCACCAAGGCTTCGGTGCGTGGTACGCCGACTTTATATTGTACGGTCACCACCGCCATACCGGGGCGTGAGACCGACATCACATGCTCAATATCCGCGATTTGCCCCAACACCTGCTCGGCAGGCGTGGACACCATGCGCTCAACATCTTTGACCGATGCACCTGGAAACGGAATCAAGACATTCGCCATGGTGACGTTAATCTGCGGCTCTTCTTCACGTGGCGTGACCATCACCGCAAACACCCCCAGCAACAACGCCACCAACGCCAATAAAGGCGTGATTTGCGCATTGAGAAAAAACGCGGCGATGCGCCCCGAAATCCCCATCTTGGTCGTATCGGTCTCGGTGCTGGGTTCGTGTGCTTGATGTTTATCCGTTGTGCTCATCGTGATTCCTATTGAACCGTGTTCATCAATTATTTTTTAGATTCAGATTCGGCACTGGCGGCCGCTTGCGGGTCGATGGCAATTTCCTCATCCGCCGACAAGCCTGTGAGGATTTGCACCTTGTCGCCTTGTGATTGACCAATGCGCACTTGACGCAACAAAAATACCCCTTGCGCTGATTTGACATACACCGCATTCATCTCACCACGGCGCACCACAGCAGCGGCAGGAATCCAAATCGTTGGGGTCGCTGGGTTTGCACTGGCAGGCAACTCCATCCATACGCGAGCAAACGTACCTGGGACCAAATCGACATTGGTTTTACTCAAAAGCAAGCGTATCGTACCGCTGTGGGTGCGCGCATCTACAGCGGGCAGCACTTCCATAGACGCAGGCACAAGCCATTGATTGGCATCCGTCATGCCCGATAATTCAACACGAGCAGTGGCAGAACTGGGCACTTGCGCCAGTTGCGACTGCGGCACTTGCGCGCTTACGCGCATGGACGATGGGTCAAACATTTGTAATAACGGCATCCCTGGCATCGCCATTTCACCCAATTTGGCACCCACATCGGTGACCACACCTGAGAACGGTGCTTTAATCAGGAAAAATCCCGACTGTGCGGTTGCCGCGCTCATTTGCACTTTTGCTTGATCCAGTGCGGCTTTGCTGATGTATTTTTTGTTGTACAACATAACTTGACGCTCGTACTCAGCACGCGCGGCGATGGCGGCTTGCTCTGCGGCTTGACCATCAATGCGTAACAGTGGTTGACCTGCACGCACACGGTCACCCGCACGCACATGGATTTGCACCACATTGCCCGCGACCTGCGCTGCGATGGTGCTTTGGCGTACGGACTCGACCACACCGTCAAAACTGGTCATCCCTGCACTGCCACCTGCGGTGATTTTATAGGTCGCGATATTGGGTGTAGCCATTGCGATGGGCGCAGGTGTGGGTTTTTTAGAAAACATCCACCACCCAACGACCAGTGCCGCCACCAACAAGATACCGAATACCCACTTGCGATTAAGTTTCATATACCACCTCATTTTGTCATGAAATAATTATACCGCATTTAATTAAATAGTTAATTGATTAATTAGTTTGTTGTTTTACTGCAAATTCAATAATTGCTTAAATACTGATTGAGTTAAATTCGAGTATCATGCGCAAATGACTACCGAAAACACTTCCCAAACCCCTGTGAAAAAAGACATGCCACCTGCCACAATACAAGCGGTGGCTCGATACTTCCATGTGCTTTCTGAGCCCACGCGTTTGACGATACTCAATGAATTGCGCCAAGGTGAGCGCAACGTCGGTGATTTGGCACAAATTTGTGGCTATACCGCTGCGAACATCTCGCGCCATTTATCCCTGCTCGCCCAACAAGGCGTGGTCGCGCGCGAATCCAAAGGCAACAGCGTGTACTACCGCATCACCGACGAAGCAGTGTACGAGTTGTGCGACGTGGTCTGTGACAATATTGTCAAACACCTTCAACGCCAACAACAAGCACAAACCGCCCTGCTCGCCGAGGTATCCCAACACAAATAACCTCAGTCTATCGGCATTGCCTCAAACAAAAACCCCACAAACTGCTCCGTGGGGTTTTTGCATGGTTCATCAAGTGCTTACCTATTGCAGGTATTTTTACCCAACAAGGCGTACAAAGGGCAGAAATTAAACAAGCCCGTCAACAAAGGCACCAAACCAATCCAAGTCCAAGGCACGCCATAGCCCAAAACCGCTAAAACCACCAAAACCGCACCGACCGCGATGCGGACTTTTTTATCCATTCCACCAACATTTGCCATGTTACTCTCCTAAAATAAACCCCTTCAAAAACCACCTCAAACCACGTCCTTTGCTTTGTGGTGATGCATTCTACAACCAAATCAGCCCGCACACAAAACAATCCAAAACCATCAAGACGCAGCACTAAACTCATCAAACGCTGCCAATACGTTGGCCGCATACATCAAAGACGGCCCACCGCCGAGATACACACACATATTGAGCATCTCGTTGAGCTCTTCACGCGTTGCACCCAAGCGTACCAAAGCCTTGACATGAAAGCCGATACAGCCGTCACAACGCACTGCCACCGCGATGGCAACCGCAATTAATTCCTTGGTTTTCTCATCCAATACCCCCGAAGTGGTCGCCGCACGCGCCATCTCGCCAAACGCTTTCATCATGTCGGGCGACTCTTTGCGAAATGAAGTTAAATTTTTATTGATATCACTGGTCAATTCACGATAAGAAGGGATGCCACTCATAAAATCCTCACTAAAATATGCATTCAATATATCGATAATAGCATAAGTTAATTCCTTAAAGATTCGATTGCAAAAATTTCTCTCCATAAAATCGGTGAATGCTTTCTCATATCATTTCAAAGTAACCAAACATCACACACAAATCAACCTTAATAACTATTCATTTATAATTACAAAAACATGATCGGCATATGCGTAAAAAGTACCCCTCTTTGATAGAAATCTTAAAGATTGTGTGTATGATGAACGCCTCACAGATGCTTTTTTTGTGAATTTACTTTTTTATTTTTCGATGTTTTCCTGAAAGGGTTAATCATGTCTTTAAATTTATTAGATTTAGCGAAATCTTCGTTGGTTCCAATTTTGGTGTCCAAAGCGGGTTCTTTATTTGGTTTAGAAGGGGGTGTTGCGTCTAAGGCTTTGGATGCGATCTTACCCACATTGTTATCAGGTATTTTAAACAAATCATCGACCGCACAAGGCACTGCGGGTTTACTCAGCGCAATTACCGATAAAGGCGTTGACGCAAATATTCTGCATAACTTGCCAAACTTATTGGCGAGCGAATCAGGCGTACACTCATTGGGCGAACAAGGCGGTAAAATCTTGGGCTCACTGTTTGGCGATAAAGCCAATGGTTTGGGTGAGCAGTTGGGACACCTGACTGGCGCACCCGCTCAAGCGACCAGCGGCATTAAAGGTTTAACCGCCTTGGTTGCGCCCGCACTGTTTGGTATGTTGAAAAATTACGTCGTGGGCAATAATTTGAACGCAAATGGCTTGAGCAATTTACTGGCCAATCAAATACCGCACCTCGAAAAAACCCTGCCCGCACAAATCGCAAGTTGGTTGGGTTGGGGTTCTATCGGTGGCTTCTTTGGTAACCTTGCATCTAAATTTGGTGGCGCATTGGGCGATGCCACATCGGGGACGCTGGGTGCAGTCGGTGGCGCAACAGTGGCTGGCGGCAAATCCGCAGGGGGCTTGTTAAAATGGCTATTGCCCTTGCTGATTTTGGGTGCGATTGCATTGTGGGCATTGCGTTCATGCGGTACGGCGACACCCGCTGTAAAAGCACCTGTGGCTCCTCCGACAGTCACACCGCCCGTGGTCTCTGCGCCTGCAGCACCTGCACCGTTTGATGCCAATGCGGCAATGGGTGACGCGAAAAGCAAATACTTGACAGCATTGGCAGCATTAGAAGCCAGTGGTAAATGTGATGGTGCGGCATTGTCAAATGCTTTGGGGTTGTACGTGGTGAACTTTGCCTCAGGCTCTGCGGCTTTGCCAACAGCGGATATCATCGAGTTGAAAAAAGCGGTTCCAGCCATGCAGTTGTGTGCCAAAGCAGGCGTAAAATTGAGCGTGGTCGGTCACACCGATAACGTGGGTAATCCAGCAAGTAATTTGAAATTGTCTGAGGCCCGTGCCAAAGCATTGAAAGCGATGTTCGCTAAAGAAGGTATCCCAACTGATTTGATGACTGCCAGTGGTAAAGGCGATACTGAACCTGTGGGCGACAATACCACTGAGGAAGGTCGATTTAAAAATCGCCGTATTTCCTACGGTGCCAATTAAGTTGCTGACAGTGTTTTAATGGATTTGTGCTCCTGTCTTGACAGACTTCTGTATTTTTACAGAGGTCTGTCAGTAGACTGAGGGGTGCATCATTCCACCACTTTTTTTACCCCCCAATTTTGCGAATTTGCATCGTATCCGAGGTGCCTGATTTACCCATGGTTGAACCACGGGTGATGACGATGGTATCGCCTTTGACCACCAAACCCTTACGGGTGAGAATGGACGACACTTTCTCCGCCACTTCATACGGCGGCATGTCGGTCTCCAATTGTTGCATGACTGTGACTTCACGGTATAGGCTCAGTCGACGCAAGGTACGGATGTTCTTGCTGAACGCATAAATTGGCACATTGGTGTTGTAGCGCGTCATCCACAGCGGGGTTGAGCCCGATTCGGTCATCACCGCAATCGCTTTGGCTTTCAAGTGATGGGCGGCAAAAATTGCCGAGATGGCAATGGATTCATCCACACGGCTAAACACATAATCGCGCAAATCGCGGTCTAAATTCACCAAGGCTGAAAATTCTGCTTCATCGCAAATATGTGCCATGGTGCGCACGGTTGCCACGGGGAATTGCCCTGCGGCGGTTTCGGCAGAGAGCATCACCGCATCCGTACCGTCCAACACCGCGTTGGCTACGTCCGAGACTTCGGCGCGGGTCGGCACGTAGTTGGTAATCATGGATTCCATCATTTGCGTGGCGGTGATGGACAGTTTATTCATTTCACGTGCTTTGCGTATCATCATTTTTTGCAAAGCAGGCACTTTCGCATCGCCGACTTCCACCGCCAAATCACCACGCGCCACCATCAAACCATCCGAAGCTTCGAGAATCTCGATAAGGTTGGGGATGGCTTCAGCGCGCTCGATTTTGGCAATCAAAAGCGCGTCACCACCCGCATTGCGCATCAACTCGCGCGCCATATACATATCGGCTTTGGATTTCGGGAAGGACACAGCGAGAAAATCGGCTTCAAACTCAGCAGCAGTGATGATGTCTGCCATGTCTTTGGCGGTCAATGCGGCGGCTGAGAGCCCACCACCGAGTTTGTTGATGCCTTTGCGATCCGACAATTTGCCGCCTTGCTCGACCACGCATTCAAGTTTGTCTTCGCTGACCGACAGCACGCGCATACGGATTTTGCCATCGTCGAGCAATAAAATATCGTCCTTCACAACATCTTTAATCAGGTCAGGAAAGTCCAAACCGACACGGAATTCATCGCCCAAGACATCTGCGTGGATGTCAAAGGTAAAGGTCACGCCGTTGGCGAGCATGATGTGTTGGTTGGCAAATTTTGAGATGCGGATTTTTGGACCTTGTAAATCAGCCAATACGCCGACGTGTTGACCCTCTTCTTCGGAAATACGGCGCACCATTTGAACGCGGTCGATGTGCTCTTGCGCACTGCCGTGTGAGAAGTTAATCCGCACCACATTCACGCCTGCGCGTATCATTTCACGCAATACGTCCTCGGAGGTTGAAGCAGGACCCAATGTCGCAACGATTTTTGTGTCTCTCATAGTATTCCTTTGTATGCTTGTGTGAACAATCTCAGTATAGGATATTTTTGTGTCGTTTGATTTTTAATTGCGTGCATCATAACCATCGATGCAGTGCTGCGCCAATATTAATTCATGATGAATGGGTTATTTTTTCTTACCCATTGCAAACAGCGCGGCAACGGGTTTTTTGGTTTTGGGTTGTGGCATGGTCGAGGATAAATGGGTGTGCGCCAAGTCCATTTTTGGGCTGTGCGCATCGGGGTTGGCTTCATATGGTTTGGAGAAAAATGGATCATCGGACACTGCCATTTTGCGGCGCAGGTAATTCAATTCTTCTTCATCCCACGCGCTGCGGCGGTGTGGCGCACTGCGCTCGATGTGACGGATACGCGCTTCGGTATTGGCGCGGTCTGGGTTAAAGGGTGCACGTGGTTCGCGCGCATCCTTTACCTCTCGGTTTGGACGTTCGGTGCGTGCTGGACGCTCTTCTTCTGCACGGATGGTTTTGAGTTCAAACTCCATGCGCACGAGTTTGGCGATTGCCGCGAGCAGTTTGTCATCCAAAGAGGTGACCAAGGACAAGGCACGCCCATTCGCGCCTGCACGCCCCGTGCGGCCAATGCGGTGGACATAGTCCTCGGCACTGTAGGGTAAATCAAAATTGACCACGCAAGGCATCTGTGCAATGTCTAAACCGCGCGCTGCCACGTCAGTGGCAACGAGTATTGCCACTGCGCCACTTTTGAATTCGTCCAGTGTTGCCAAGCGTTCAGCTTGGGTTTGATCGCCGTGCAAGGCACGTGCATTGATTTTCGCGCGCTGCAAAAACCGTGCCAAGTCGCGCGCTTCGATTTTGGTATTGACGAAAATCATGGCTTGGTCAATGGTTTCTTGCTTGAGCAATTGCACCAGTGCGCTGCGCTTGTGGTTTTTGTCTTTGACCGCGAACATCTCTTGCGTGACATTGGTGGCGGTCGCATTGCGTTGTGCGGTTTCGATGATTTTCGGATTTTTTTGATATGACTCGGCGAGTTTGCGAATTTCGGGCGAGAAGGTCGCAGAGAACAACAAGGTCTGACGTTGCTTGGGCAATAAATTCAAAATCCGTTGCAAGTCAGGTAAAAAACCCATGTCCAACATACGGTCGGCTTCGTCAAGCACCAAGTACTGCACCTGATTTAAATTCACATTGCCCTGCTCAATATGGTCAAGCAATCGCCCTGGCGTGGCAATCAGCAATTCCACCCCTGCGCGCACGATGGGGGTTTGCACCTTCATGTCCATGCCGCCGAACACCACTGCGGTGCGAATGGGCGTGTGCTTGGCATACAGCGCGGCATTGTCCGCAACCTGCACCGCGAGTTCGCGTGTCGGTGCGAGCACCAAAGCGCGCACGGGATGACGCGCAGGCGAGGTGCTACTCGATGCCAAGGGGAGAATGTTTTGTAAAATCGGCAGCACGAAACTGGCGGTTTTTCCCGTTCCTGTTTGCGCTGAACCCATTACGTCTTGACCTGCCAAAACCACAGGAATGGCTTGCGCTTGAATCGGTGTGGGCGTGGTGTAACCTGCGTCGGCAATCGCGCGTTGAATTTTTGCATCCAAGGCAAATTGCGAAAAATCAGTGATGTCGCTGGTAGGTGAGTGAGTGCTTACGGTGGTCATACAGAGTTATTGCCGCAGTGGGAAAGGTGTATTGTAGCCGATTCACATACCCCTCGTGCATTTAGTTCAGTATAAGCGCGGCTAAATCGTTTTGAAAATTCTGCAATTAAAAGAAAAAATCTTGTAATCGTCTTAAAATCGAATAAAATAGAACGAATGTGCTGTTTTAACCAGCGATGCACATCGATTTCAACCCAATAAGGTGTCCCATGAAAACCGAACCCCATTTGACCACTGCCCTCGCGCGTGCTGCTGAAGATGTCACTCAGACGCAAATTGAGGCCATGACAACGCCTGCCGTTGCCCGCACACTCAAACATCGGCGCACCTTTTGCTACGAAGTCTATGAGCGCGAGGATGGACTTTGGGACATCGAAGCACAGATGCAAGATCGCAAAACCTATCCATTTACCCTCGCCAGTTGTGAGCGTGAAACTGCTGAGGCATTGCACAATATGATTCTACGTGTCACCGTGGACAATTCACTGAATATTGTGGATGTGCATACTGAGACCCGTGCTGCACCGTATTTAGAACAATGTCAACAAATCACACCTGATTATAAAAAAATGATTGGCTTGAACATCATGCACGGCTTTCGCACGGCGATGCGCGACCTTTTCTCAGAAGAGAATGGCTGCACCCACATCACCGAATTGGCCAACAGTTTGCCGACCGTGGTGATTCAAGGCGTGGGTGTGGAGTTGGCAATTCGCCATCGCAAAGCCGTCGGTGACGAAAACGCAGGTCGGCCTTTTCAAATCAATCAATGCCACGCGCTGGCTGAAGGTGCAGAAGCTGTTAGACTGTATTACCCCCGTTGGTATAAAAACCCTGCACAGTCATAAATATCGATCAAAGGTTCTGACCATCATGGGTCATCTCGAGTGTACACGCGGCACAGATTTCACAGATAGCATGGTCGCAATCATGTAGAATAATTAAGGAAACAGAGAGCAACTCAATCCAGTCTGCGTTCGAGGTAAAAACAGTTCTAAACGCGAAAAATAAGTGGGTCGTAGTCATTCTACGACAGTCCACTTATTCTGACAAAGTGCAGGGCTATTTTTATCCGAACCCCGGTCTGGATGTTTGCGGCACAATGCGCTTCGTTGCAAAGCTTGCGAAGGGAATGACCATTCACCGCACCTGAACCCGAGTGAGGCATACCGCAAACAACCAGCGCAATTGGCATGAGTTATTCCATGTTTCCTTAAATCTGCCCGCTTGTACGGGCATTCCACACAAGGTTATTTGGACAACAACTCAAAGAGGCAATCCTATGAAGATTCATGAGTACCAAGGCAAAGAAATTTTTAAAAAATACGGTGTCCCTGTACCGCGCGCCATTCCAGCGTTTTCGGTGGACGATGCCATCAAAGCCGCGCAAGCATTGGGCGGTTCGGTGTGGGTGGTCAAAGCGCAAATTCACGCAGGTGGTCGCGGCAAAGGCGGCGGCGTTAAAGTCGCTAAATCCATGGATGAAGTCAAACAATACGCCGAGCAAATCCTCGGTATGCAATTGGTGACCCATCAGACAGGTCCTGCGGGTCAGAAAGTTCGTCGTTTGCTCATCGAAGAGGGCGCCGACATTCAAAAAGAATACTATCTTGGTATGGTGATTGACCGCGCCACACAAAAAGTCTGCGTGATGGCATCGAGTGAAGGCGGGATGAATATCGAAGAAGTCGCCGAGCACACGCCTGAATTGATTCATAAACTGTTTGTCAATCCAGTCACGGGTGTAACTGACGCAGAGGGCGATGAATTGGCAACGCGCATGGGTATGCCTGCACAGTGTGTTCAACAAGCACGCGCGACCATCCAAAAATTGTACCAAGCCTTTGTCGAAACCGATGCAGATTTGGCGGAAATCAATCCATTGATTACCACGGGTGATGGTCGTGTAGTCGCATTGGATGCGAAAATGAATTTTGACTCGAACGCCTTGTACCGCCACCCTGAGATTGTTGAAATGCGCGATTTGGACGAAGAGGATCCTGCCGAAATCGAAGCATCCAAACACGATTTGGCGTACATCTCATTGGATGGCAATATTGGTTGTCTGGTCAATGGCGCGGGTTTGGCAATGGCGACGATGGACACGATTAAACTCTACGGCGGTGAGCCTGCAAACTTCCTCGATGTCGGTGGCGGCGCAAGCACTGAAAAGGTCACCGAAGCGTTCAAAATCATGCTCCAAAATCCCAACCTCAAAGCAATTTTAGTGAATATTTTTGGTGGCATCATGAAATGCGATGTGATTGCCGAAGGGGTGATTTCAGCCGCCAAGCAAGTGCATTTGCAAGTGCCATTGGTCGTGCGCATGAAAGGCACGAACGAAGATTTGGGCAAAAAAATGCTTGCCGAATCGGGCTTACCCATCATCACCGCGAATACCATGGCGCAGGCAGCAGAGCGTGTGGTTGCAGCGGCGGACGGCAAACCGATTCCAACGGGTGATGGTTTAAGCCATTTTGATAAAACAGGATTGGTTGCTGGCGCAGTGGCTGGTGTGGCAGGTGTCGCCGCCACTGTGGGCGATAAGGTTGGCGATATGGCTGAAGGCATCGTGGATACTGTGAAAGATGTCATGGGTGATGTAATTGATTTGGCACAAGATGCCAAACATGCAGTCAATGATGCCGCTGAAGGCGCAATCGGAACGGTTAAAAATGTTGCGGGCGATGCGATTGGTTTGGCTGGAGATACCATCCATGCGGTGGGAGATGCAGCAGGTGATGCGGTGAGCGTGATGGGCGACATTCTTGAAGGCACGGTGGATGTGGTCAAAGACCTCGCAGGTGGCGCAGTGCATTTGGCAGACGATGCGGTACATTTGGCAGGCGATGCGATTCGGCTAAGAGATGATATGTTGAGTGAGCAAGCAGATGGTGCGGTACGTCTGGCAGATAATGCGGTTGAAAGTGTTGGCGATGTCGGCAAAGCAGTGGTCGGTGCAATGACAGGCGCAGGTGCAGTCGGCGCGGCAACACTGGGCACTGCGGGTGAGGACGCAGGAAAAAGCGACGGTGGATTGTTGGGATTTGTCAAACGTTGGTGGTGGTTGGCAGCGTTGGCGTTGTTGGCACTGTGGTTGTTCAAATCTTGTACAGGGGGTACGGTGGAAGCACCGAAACAGCCAGACACCAACGTTGCCACTGTGCAAACCCCGCCAGTAACTGCACCTACGGTCGCTGCAAACATCCCTGCGGATTTGGCCGCATTGTTCAAAACCAAAGGCGCAAACATTGAACTCAAAGACGGCAAATGGGTATTGAGTGGCGAAGTGGCCGACCAAACCAGCAAAGACGATTTACTCTCTAAAGCCAAAGCCGCATTGGCAACACTCAGCGCGGGCGTGGGTATTGACGATAAACTCATGGTCAAGGGCGCAACGGCATCGACGGGCGCGCAACTACTCAAAGTTGAATTTGCTGCAGGTTCAGCCGTGATTCCAGCCAGTGCGAAAGCAGGCTTAGATGCGTTTGCCACAGGTCTGAAGAAATCAAATGCCAAAGGTGAAATCTCAGGTCACAGCGATAACACGGGCGACCCAGCGGCGAACCTTGCTCTGTCCAATGCCCGTGCCAAAGCGGTCGTGGCGTATTTGCTCAAACAAGGTGTGGCGGCAGGTAGCTTGAGTGCCAAAGGCTACGGCTCAGACGCAGCGATTGCTGACAATGCCACGGCGGATGGGCGTGCGCGCAATCGGCGCGTTGAATTCATGCCCGCGAAATAACCGCAACGACCAATCATTTGAATATAGAGGTTTACCATGAGTATCTTAATCAACAAAAATACCCGCGTCATCACCCAAGGCATGACGGGCAAAACAGGTCAATTTCACACCCGCATGTGTCGCGAATACGCCAACGGTAAAGAATGTTTTGTCGCGGGTGTGAATCCGAAAAAAGCGGGCGAAAATTTTGAGGGCATTCCGATTTACGGCTCGGTCGCGGATGCCAAAGCACAGACAGGCGCAACCGTCTCAGTCATCTATGTACCACCCGCAGGTGCGGCGGCGGCGATTTGGGAAGCGGTCGAAGCCGACTTGGACTTGGCTATTTGTATCACCGAAGGCATCCCCGTGCGCGATATGATGGAGGTGCGCGACCGCATGCGTCGCGAAAATCGCAAAACCCTATTGCTCGGCCCCAATTGTCCCGGTGTCATCACACCCGATGAACTCAAAATCGGCATCATGCCAGGGCACATTCATCGCAAAGGGCGAGTTGGTGTGTTGTCTCGCTCAGGAACCTTGACCTACGAAGCCGTGGCGCAATTGACCGAATTGGGCTTGGGTCAGTCGACAGCAATCGGCATCGGTGGCGACCCTGTGAATGGTTTGAAACACATTGATGTCATGAAAATGTTCAACGACGATCCCGACACCGATGCGGTGATAATGATTGGTGAGATTGGTGGTGGTGACGAAGAAGAAGCTGCATATTGGATTAAAGAGCACATGAAAAAACCAGTTGTGGGCTTTATCGCAGGTGTGACCGCACCCGCAGGCAAACGCATGGGACACGCAGGCGCGATTATCTCGGGTGGCAAAGGCACGGCTCAAGAGAAACTCGAAATTATGGATGCATGTGGCATCACTGTGACCAAAAACCCATCTGAGATGGCTCGTCTGCTGCAAGTTTTGTTGTAAAGGTGCCGCGCTGGTTTAAATATAAAAAAGCATCCGAGGATGCCTTTCAGACCACTGACAAACCCCTGTATTTTGCGGGGTGCGTCAGAATTGGACACGATGTATAAAACCAAGCCGTTACCGTCTGCAAGTTGTGTGCGCTTGTCTGTTGGCTTTTCGTTTTTGATAATGCTGTCTGTGAGTTTCATAATCGCTTGTGAGTAACCTGTTTAATTGAGCGTGAAGTTACTCACTTTAAAAACCCCTGCATTCATAGGTGTTTCAGGGGAATTGTGAGTAACCTGTGTGAGTAACCTTGTTTTCATTATACAAGTTACTCACAAAGTTACTCACTTTTTATTTTGCAACACACGTTGCCACACGTTACCCATAGACGACAAAAAACCCCGTGAACACTGATGTTTACGGGGTTTGTTTGCTAACCTGAGGCGTTACTGGTTATTAAAGTGGGGTGGCTGATGGGGCTCGAACCCACGACAACAGGAATCACAATCCTGGACTCTACCAACTGAGCTACAGCCACCATTGAAAACATTACAACCAGTTTAACTGGCCTGCCCGACAGGAATCGAACCTGTGACCCTCAGCTTAGAAGGCTGATGCTCTATCCAACTGAGCTACGGGCAGATTACTTAATCACTGAAAGGCAAAATTTGGTCGGAGCGGCGGGATTCGAACTCGCGACCCTCTGGTCCCAAACCAGATGCGCTACCAGGCTGCGCTACGCTCCGAGAGGTGAGATTATATGCGCTCTCGCAGTTTAATGCAAGTCTTTATCTAAATAAAAGAGGTGTGTTGAGTGGCTCGCACGCTTAACCACACACCTATTTTTGCCATAGGTTAAAAAATTTCTGGGCGATTGCTCGAGCGATTTTCATCCGTGTGATGAGTCGTTTGCGGAAAATATTGGCACAAGATGACATCCATTTCAGAAATCACCTGCACCAAGCCGTCTCCCCATGTGTGCTGTTTTGCATGGTGATTGAGGGATTGCACCCACGCATTCCACTGGCTTTGTGGAACCACCTGAGCCAGAGATCGGTCGGCAACGATTTCAATGCGTTTATCCGCCCACAATAGGTAGATGAGCACGCCGTTGTTCTGTGGTGTATCCCAAACCTGCATTTTGCCAAACGCATTCCATGCGCGCTCACGCGCACAGGCTTTGCGCTTGAGATACGCCCACGGCAAACGCGCTTCAATTGCCACGGCAATTTCTGCTGTGTGGTTTTTTTCCGACGCTTCAATTAAATCGGCAATCCGCTCACGCTCAGACGCACTCAGCATGGGTTGGACACGCCATGAAAACGCCACCCAATGGCGCAGGATGCGCGCGATGTATTCGCATGAGTTCAATTTAAGAGGTGGGAAATATTTCATTACCAACTTCCTCCTGCACCACCGCCGCCTGCATCGCCGCCGCCGCCAGAGCCACCCCAACCGCCGCCCATGCCACCTGATGAGCCGCCCCAGCCACCACCCATGCCGCCGCCCAAACCACCACCCCAAAAAATATCGTTGTTGCGATGGTTGTTAGACGTGCGGTGGGTTGCGATTTGGAAGGAACGCCTGCCAAAGATTAAGATAAACAACAGCACCATGATGCCAGCACCAACGCCCCAGAACAATCCATTGGTCATGCTGTAGGCAATCAATCCTGCCACACCGCCCGCGGGTGGCGCAATCAGCCAACGACTGGTTGCCGCTGCGATGTTGGAACCGATGATGGACAATACGCCGATGAGAATGAGTAAATCGACAAAACCCGAGTCTGCCGAATCGCTTTGCGCATTTGTTTTGGGTGGTGGCAGGGCTTCGCCCTCAATCAATTTCATCAACTGGGTGGTGCCTGCATCCAAGCCTTGTGCGTATTGCCCCTGTTTAAACGCGGGGGTAATGGTTTCTGCGATGACCCTTTTCGCCGCCAAATCGGGGATTGCGCCCTCAAGGTGGCGCATGACATAGACCCAAACTTTACGGTCATTGCTGGCAACGACAATCAGCACACCATCGCCCACGCCCTGCCGCCCGATTTTATAAGTCTCAGCCGCGCGTTGCGCGTAACTGAAAATATCCTCAGGTGCGGTGGTGGGAACGGTGAGTATGGCGATTTGGCTGCCTTTGGATTGTTCAAAAGCCAGTAATTTTTGCGTCAACGCGGCTTTTTGATTGGCATCCAAAATATTCGCTTGATCGACCACCAAAGAAGTCAATGGCGGGATGGGTTGCAAGGTTTGCGCCTGTGTCTGTGCAGCGAAAAATAATCCACTCACCGCGAGGACACATGCGAGCAACCACAGGCGCGCCCGATATTCAAACCGTGTGATGTAGGACATACTCATAGCGTGTTGTGTACCAATGATTGGGGTGGGCATTGCCCACCCACTGCCACGCATTAAGGTTTCGCAGGCGCAGGCGCAGGTGCTGCGGGTGCGGGTAATTTCGGTGCGCTGCCTGTGTTGAACTCGACCTTAGGCGCGGTTGAAATTTCGGCTTCGTTCGCTACGGTGTAGTTGGCTTTGGGTTTATAACTGAACACCATCGCGGTCAAATTGTTGGGGAAAGTGCGCAGCGTGGTGTTGTACTGTTGTACGCTGTCGATGTAATTTTTACGCGCGATGGCGATGCGATTTTCCGTGCCTTCCAATTGCGTGCGCACATCTTGAAAGGCTTGGTTGGATTTCAAGTTCGGGTAGTTTTCCGCCACCACCATCAAACGTGACAGCGAGCCTTGCAATTGATTTTGCGCATCAATGAATTTTTGGAAGGCAACTGGGTCATTGACCAATTCAGGTGTGGCCTTAATGCCCGCGACAGACGCACGCGCATTGGTGACATCAGTCAATACGCTTTTCTCGAAATTTGCTTCGGCTTCAGCGGTTTTCACGATGTTTGGAATCAATTCCGCACGGCGTTGATATTGGTTGATGACTTCAGACCATTTGGCTTTAATGGTTTCGTCTTGGGTTTGCATGGTGTTGTAACCACAGCCTGATAACAATACAGTACCTGCAATAACCACAGCGGATAATAATGAACGCATCACTGACTCCTTGTTCAAAGTATTCAAAAATTAGTTTTGATACCCGCTCTCATTGCGCTCTCACACAAGCAGGTCAAATCGTTGCCAAGTATAAACCAGTCTGTGTGCGAAGGTTTTGAATTAGACCATTTTAATTTGGTGCCATTTTTATAAAGCCCAAGCATCCAATTGAGTGTTGGCTATTTTTCTTTTAAGCATTTGTGGTTATGATTGCGCACTTGCTGAATTTTGGCAAAAAAAGAGGTCGCCCGAAGGCGACCCAAATCACACAAAGCAACTTTTAGAAATACACATTCTTCCGCCTAAAAAATCAAATCACTGAATTTGTAATGATTAGGGCTTCCATAAAAGGTATCCAATGCTGCAAGGATACCTTTTATTTTTTACATCAACCTTACCCGATGCTCTTTTTGCAACCCATTGGCAATAAAAAATCAAGGGTTTGCTCAATTTTACGACGCTAAATCGCTGCGCCCCATCAAATACACATCGACTGCACGCGCTGCCTGACGACCCTCGCGAATCGCCCAAACCACCAAAGACTGTCCACGACGCACGTCACCTGCAACGAACACCCCTTCCACATTGGTTTTATAGGCAAATTCGCCCTCGGTATTGGCTTGCGCATTGTTGCGCGCGTCTTTATGAACGCCAAAGGCATCCAAGACCGATTGCATTGGGTTGGTAAAACCCATCGCCAGCAATACCAAGTCCGCTTTGATGTCAAATTCACTGCCCGCAACCTCGGTCATTTTGCCGCCTTGCCATTCAACGCGCACCGCTTTGGCAACTTCAACTTGCCCTTTTGTCCCTTCAAACGATTTGGTTGCGATTGCCCAATCACGGATACAACCTTCATCATGACTGGTTGAAGTGCGCAGTTTCATGGGCCAATACGGCCACACCGAAGTCGCTGATTTGTCCTCTTGTTCCACTGGTTTGGGCATCACTTCGATTTGCGTGATGCTCGCTGCGCCATGACGATTGGCCGTTCCCACACAATCCGCGCCCGTATCGCCACCGCCGATGACGAGCACGTGTTTGCCTTTGGCATTGATGGGGTTTGGCGCATCGCCCGCCACCTCATGATTTTGCGGAATCAACCACTCCAAGGCATAGTGTACGCCTTTGAGTTCACGCCCTGGTACAGGTAAATCGCGCGGGGTTTCTGAGCCGATGCTCAGAATCACCGCATCGAACTGGGCTTTGAGTTCATCCGCGCTAATATGCTCAGTTGAGGTATTGGTCACACCTGCCACGTAGTCGCCACTGCCAACGGTGACATTGGTTTTAAACGTCACACCCTCGGCTTGCATTTGCGCCATGCGGCGGTCAATGATGTGTTTTTCCAATTTAAAATCTGGAATACCATAACGCAACAAACCACCAATGCGTGAATTTTTTTCAAACAAAGTCACATCGTGACCCGCACGCGCGAGTTGTTGCGCCGCCGCCATACCCGCAGGTCCGCTGCCGACCACCGCGACTTTTTTACCCGTTTTCACCGCGGGAATACGCGGCGCAACCCAATCCTCAGAAAAAGCTTTCTCAACGATGGCTTGTTCGATGGATTTAATGCCAACCGCATCGCCATTGATGTTGAGCACGCACGCCGCTTCGCAGGGTGCAGGGCAAATGCGTCCAGTGAATTCTGGAAAGTTATTGGTCAACGACAGTGTGCGGTACGCACCTTCCCAGTCTTTCAAATACACCAAATCATTGAAATCAGGGATGATGTTGTTGACGGGACAACCGTTGTGACAAAACGGAATCCCGCAATCCATACAACGCGCGCCCTGTAAACTGGCATCTTCATCTTTCAAAATGTGCACGAATTCTTTGTAATGCTTCACACGGCTTTCCGCCGAATCGTAACTTTGGCTGATGCGCGCTTGCTCTAAAAATCCTGTGATTTTTCCCATGATGTTTTTCCTTATCCTGTCTTTACGCGACTTGCTGCGCTTGTTTTTCGAGCACTTTTCGGTAGTCGATTGGCATCACTTTGACGAATTTCAGCAATGCCGTGTCCCAATTGTCCAATATCTCACGGGCAATCTCTGAGCCCGTGTATCTGAAATGCGCTTCAATCAAGGTGCGTACATTCACTTCATCAGACGCAGATTCTGCCTCTACCGATAATGGGTGAAATACAGGGTCATGAATTTTCTGGTCGTTTTCAGACAAGACTTGATCCAATTGCACCATGCTGGTATTGCATTTGCCTTTGAACTGACGTTTCGGGTCGTACACATACGCCACGCCGCCACTCATCCCTGCGGCAAAGTTGCGTCCCGTTTCGCCCAGCACCACCACCGTACCGCCCGTCATGTATTCACATCCGTGATCGCCCGTACCTTCGACCACCGCCGTTGCGCCCGAGTTGCGCACGGCAAAACGCTCGCCCGCCACACCTGAGAAGAACGATTGACCTGCAATCGCACCATACATCACGGTGTTGCCGACGATGATGTTGTCTTGCGATGCGCCACGGAAACCATTTGATGGGCGCACGATGA
This sequence comes from Burkholderiaceae bacterium, assembly GCA_018261955.1. Classification (GTDB taxonomy): domain Bacteria; phylum Pseudomonadota; class Gammaproteobacteria; order Burkholderiales; family Burkholderiaceae; genus CTSOIL-112. The sequence continues at coordinate 217,098 of JAGTRK010000001.1, read as the reverse complement.
TGCGACCGCCCGACATGCCTTTACCGACGTAGTCATTGGCCTCACCGACCAAATCAAAAGTCACACCATGCGCCAAAAACGCACCAAAACTTTGACCCGCTGTGCCACTCATTTGAATGTGGATGGTGTCATCAGGCAAGCCATCGTGACCGTAACGTTTCGCCACTTCACCCGAGAGCATCGCGCCAATCGAGCGATTGAGGTTGCGCACAGGTTGCATGAACGACACGGCTTTGCCACTCTCCAAAGCGTCCATGGATTTTTCAATCAACTCTTTGTCCAACGCTTTGTCCAAACCATGGTCTTGTGTCAAAGTTTGATACGACGTGTCGCCACCAAAATTCGGCACTTGATGCAAGATGCGCGAGTAGTCCAAACCTTTGGCTTTCCAATGCGTAATGCCCGCACGCATGTCGATTAAATCACTGCGACCGACCAATTCTTCAAAAGTACGCACACCCAATTGCGCCATGAGTTCACGCACTTCTTCCGCGACAAAGAAGAAGTAATTCACGATGTGCTCAGGCTGACCTGTGAAGCGTTTGCGCAAGGTTTCATCCTGCGTCGCCACACCCACTGGGCAAGTATTCAAATGACACTTGCGCATCATGATGCAGCCCTCAACCACCAATGGCGCGGTTGCAAAACCAAACTCTTCCGCGCCCAACAGCGCGCCAATCACCACGTCACGACCCGTTTTAATCTGACCATCGACCTGCACACGCACACGTGAACGCAAACGGTTGAGCACCAAGGTTTGCTGGGTTTCAGACAAACCCAATTCCCACGGACCGCCAGCGTGTTTGATGGATGACAAAGGCGACGCGCCTGTGCCGCCGTCATGCCCCGCAATCACGATGTGATCGGCTTTGGCTTTGGCAACACCTGCGGCGACAGTACCTACGCCATTTTCGGATACCAATTTCACCGAGATATCCGACACTGGATTGACGTTTTTCAAGTCATGAATCAATTGTGCCAAATCCTCAATCGAGTAAATATCATGGTGTGGTGGCGGCGAAATCAAGCCCACACCTGGCACTGAGTAGCGCAACGCGCCGATGTACTCAGAGACTTTACCGCCAGGCAATTGCCCCCCTTCACCGGGTTTCGCGCCCTGCGCCATCTTGATTTGAATTTGGTCTGCGCTGGCCAAATATTCAGCCGTCACGCCAAAACGCCCTGATGCGACCTGCTTGATTTTTGAGCGCAATGAATCGCCATCTTTCATCGGAATGTCCACCAAAACGCGCTCTTTGCCAATCACATCGGCAATGCTCATGCCATCGGTGATGCCCGATTTGCCTGTGCGCATTTCTTCACGGTAACGACGTGGATCTTCGCCGCCCTCACCCGTGTTGGATTTACCACCAATGCGGTTCATCGCCACAGCAAGGGTCGAGTGCGCTTCAGTCGAAATCGAGCCCAAACTCATCGCACCTGTGGCAAAGCGTTTGACGATTTCTTTCGCAGGTTCCACCTCATCCAATGAAATGGCTTTGGCGGGATCCACCTTGAACTCAAACAAACCACGCAAGGTCATGTGGCGTTTGGATTGGTCATTGATAATTTGTGCGTATTCTTTGTAGGTTTGGTAGTTGTTTTTGCGCGTCGATTGTTGCAATTTGGCAATCGCATCGGGTGTCCACATGTGCTCCTCACCTTTGGTGCGCCACGCATACTCGCCACCCGTTGCCAATTTATCTTGCAACACTTCTTTTTTACTGAACGCGCTCAAGTGCATCGAAACGGCTTCTTGCGCCACTTCAAACAGACCCAAGCCACCGACATTGCTCGCCGTGCCTGTGAAATATTTGTTCACCAAGTCTTTTCGCAAACCCACGGCTTCAAAAATTTGTGAGCCTGTGTACGACATATAGGTCGAAATACCCATTTTTGACATGACTTTTTGCAAGCCTTTGCCGACCGCTTTGATGAAATACTCAATCGCTTGCGATGGTTTTTTGTCCTTAATCAGACCTTTTTGCACCATGTCGGTCAAGGTCGCGAATGCGAGGTACGGATGTACGGCTTCTGCACCATAGCCGCCGAGCAAGGCAAAATGATGCACCTCACGCGCCGAGCCCGTCTCAACCACCAAGCCCGTTGAGGTACGCAAACCCTGCGCCACCAAATGCAAGTGAATCGCAGAGGTTGCCAACAAGGCAGGAATCGCTAAATTTTCTGCATCCACACCACGGTCAGAGAGGATGAGGATGTTGTGTCCTGATTTGACCGCATCGACCGCTTGCGCGCACATCGAGGCGAGTTGCGCCTCAATCCCCGCCGCACCCCATGCCACAGGGTATTTCATATCGATTTGGAAACTTTTGAATTTGCCATCGGTGTATTTTTCGACGTGGCGAATTTTCGCCATTTCATCGTAATTCAAAACGGGCTGTTGCACTTCCAAACGCATCGGCGGATTGGTGTTGTTGATGTCCAACAAATTTGGTTTTGGCCCAATGAAACTCACGAGCGACATCACCATTTGCTCACGAATGGGGTCAATCGGTGGATTGGTCACCTGCGCGAACAACTGACGGAAATACTCATAAAACGATTTGTTTTTACTCGACAACACCGCCAGCGCAGAGTCATTACCCATCGAGCCTGTGGCTTCTTCACCGTTTTGACCCATCGCGGTCAAAATCATTTTGATGTCGTCTTGCGAATAACCGAATGCTTGTTGACGATCCAATAATTCAGATTTCGGCACGGGACGTTCTTCGCTTGGTATAGAGACCGATTCCAACTCAACCGAGAGTTTGTCGCTCCACTCTTTGTACGGACGCGCGTTTGCCAAACTGGATTTGATTTCGTCATCGGAAATAATGCGGCCTTGCTCAGTGTCAATCAAGAGCATTTTACCAGGTTGTAAACGCCATTTTTGTTTGATGTCTGAATCAGGCACGGGCAATACGCCTGATTCAGAAGCCAAAATCACCAAGTCGCCATCGGTCACGCAGTAGCGCGCAGGGCGCAAACCATTGCGATCAAGCGTCGCGCCAATTTGACGACCATCGGTAAAGCATAAAGCCGCAGGACCATCCCATGGCTCCATCAACGCCGCGTGGTACTCATAAAACGCACGGCGCGCTGGATCCATCAGATCATTTTGCTCCCACGCTTCGGGCACCATCATCATCATGGCGTGGCTCAAAGGATAACCCGCCATCACCAACAATTCCAAGCAGTTGTCAAACGATGCGGTATCAGACTGACCTGGGTAAATCAGCGGCCACAGTTTGTGCAAATCATCGCCCAAAACCGCTGAGGTAATGGCTTTTTGACGCGCACGAATCCAGTTGACATTACCTTTAACGGTATTGATTTCACCATTGTGGGCGATGAAACGATACGGATGCGCCAATTCCCACGCGGGGAAAGTATTGGTTGAGAAACGTTGATGTACCAAGGCAATCGCCGAGACCGCACGCTCGTCCACCAAGTCTTTATAGTAGTGACCCACTTGGTCGCACAACAGCAAACCTTTATACACCACCGTGCGCGCGCTCATCGAAGGCACGAAATACTCTTTACCGTATTTCAAGTTCAACTGCTGAATGCGGTGCGAGGCGGTTTTGCGAATCACGTACAACTTGCGTTCCAACGCATCGGTCACCATGATGTCGTGCCCACGCCCGATGAAAATTTGACGAATCACAGGCTCGGTTTCACGCACCACTGGCGACATCGGCATGGTTTTATCCACAGGCACATCGCGCCAGCCCAAAACCACTTGCCCCTCGGCTTTGACCGTGCGCTCCAACTCTTGCTCACACGCCAAACGTGAGGCTTCCTCTTTGGGCAAGAAAATCATGCCCACGCCGTATTCGCCCGCTGGCGGCAAGTTCACACCTTGCTTGAGCATTTCTTCACGATATAGCGCATCGGGAATTTGCAACAAAATCCCCGCGCCATCGCCCATCAAGGCATCCGCACCGACCGCACCGCGGTGATCCAAATTGAGCAAAATTTGTAAGCCCTGCGCAACAATGCTGTGGCTTTTTTGCCCTTTGATGTGTGCCACAAAGCCAACACCGCAAGCATCGTGCTCGGCATCGGCGCGATACATACCGTGCTCGCCCGCCAACGTTTTTTGCACACGAACTTGTTCAGTAATGGTGGACGTGCCTGCTGACGATTGTTTCGCAGCAGGATGAAAAAGAATAGTTTGTTCTGTCATGGGTTTCTCCGAATGTACGTGAGAACGCGATCATTAAGCAGAGACACACACCGAAATTGGCGAGGACACCACTTGTTCAAAATGTGACACAGACAAAAAGGTTCGCGCTGTCATGACGGAACTATACCGAGGTTTCATCGGCGATACAAGCGGTTTTAAATGGGGTCAGATTAATAATAAATCATTACTGGATTTTATGGTTATTTTTATTGGGGACAGATAAAATAATTCAGGTGTTTGTATTTTTAGTTGACTCTATTTTTCTCATGCCACGGTGCGATTTTGAACAACATCAGCATCCCTGGTATCGCCAGCAATATGCACAGATAAAAAAACGATTCCCAACCCATGCGCTCAACCAACCAGCCCGTGGAGGCGTTGATGAACGAACGTGGCACGGCAGTCAAACTCGTAAACAAAGCCAGTTGCAACGCGGTGTATGCAGGATTGGTCGTGCGCGCAATGAATGCCACAAACGCCATCGTGCCCAAACTCATACCAAAGGTTTCTGAGGCAATCACCACCGCGAGCAAAGTACGCTCAAACGCACCGATTTGCGTGAATGGTCCGTAGTGCGCCAGTACCGCAAACGCCAGAATCGCCAATGCTTGTACCATACCAAACACCCAAAGTGCTTTGTTGATACCCAAGCGCAACATCCAAATCCCCGCAACAATGCCGCCGACAATTGAGGATATTAAGCCGATGCCTTTATTAATTGTGCCCAAATCGGTTTTACTAAAACCCATTTTTAGCACAAAGGTCGATTGCAAAGCGGTCGCCATTGAATCGCCCAATTTGTACAACAGCATAAACGCGAGAATAAACAGTGCCATTTTCCAACCTTGGCGCATAAAAAACTCTTTGAACGGCTCGACCACTGAACTTAATAATGTTCGTGGCGCAGATTTGGAAGCCTCTGGTTCACTGACCATGAACGACATCAATACACCCGGCAACATAAACAAAGCAGTAAACACAAACACCGTTTGCCACGGAAAGTGATCCGCCAATATCAAGGACAACGCCCCTGGTACGAAACCTGCGATTTTATAAGCGTTCACATGAATACTATTGCCCAAACCCAATTCTTTATCAGTTAAAATTTCACGGCGAAACGCATCCACAGCGACATCTTGGGTGGCGGACAAAAAGGCCACGACAATCGAGAGCAGCACAACGTATTTGAGTTGCGCTTGTGGGTCAAGCACCGCGTATGCGGCGATTGCCACCAACAAGCCCACCTGTGTCAACAGCATCCAACTGCGCCGTCGCCCAAGCGCAGGAACCAAACTATAGCGATCCAACAACGGAGCCCATAAAAATTTAAACACATAAGGCAGTTGTGTGAGCGAAAAAGCCGCAATCGCCTTAACCGTCAAACCATACGAGAGCAACCACGCAGGCAGCAATTGAATGATGAAAAACAGCGGTAAACCTGATGAAAATCCTGTAAAAATACAGATGAGCATTTGGCGGGTAAATATCAATTCATACCACGGTTTGTTTTCAAAATCAGGGCTGGTGCTGATAGATGACATATTAAAAATCACTCAAAGAAAATTGATAATCCATCACAATCGGTGCATGGTCAGAGAATTTTTGCTCGGTATAGACATGGGCTGCATGGGCTTTTTCGGCGATAGCGTGTGAAGCAAGTTGGTAGTCGATGCGCCAACCGACGTTGTTGGCATACGCTTGACCGCGGTTGCTCCACCATGTGTATTGCACGGTTTCAGGTTCTAACACGCGGTAGGTGTCGTGCATACAGCATTCATCGAGAAATTGCGTCAGCCATGCGCGCTCTTCAGGCAAAAATCCTGAATTTTTCAGATTGCCCTTGGCGTTTTTGATGTCAATCGGGTGGTGTGCAATGTTCACGTCCGAACAAATGATGACCTCACGCCCCGCATCGCGCAGTGATTTGATGTGCGGTAAAAACAAATCCATAAAACGGTATTTGGCTTCTTGACGCTCGGGTGAAGACGAGCCCGACGGACAGTACAGCGAAATGATGGAGAGTTTGCCAAAACGCGCCTCGACATAACGTCCTTCATTGTCAAATTCACCCCCATCAAAGCCGACAACCACCTCATCGGGCGCGTGGCGTGTGTATAGACCCACACCGCTGTAGCCTTTTTTCTCGGCATAGTGGAAATAACCTTGATGTTCAGTGGTTTGCGCAAAGGAGGTTTCGACCACATCGGCTTGCGCCTTGAGTTCTTGTACACAGACAACATCGGCGTTTTGTGTGGCGAGCCATTGAAAAAAACCTTTGCTGTTGGCGGAGCGGATGCCGTTGAGATTGGCGGAAATGATTCGAGTCATAAATTTTCAACACAAATGTTGTAAATTAAAAGGATTCGATTGTACCCAAATTGCCAGCCATTCGTACGCATTCTGTGCGTTTGCATCAAAACAGTGCGTCAGATGCAGGTTCTGTGGTTCAATAATTTCACTATACTACACGCTGAGGTTTTTTATTCGCTATTGAGGACATACGCCGTTATAATGGGCGTTTGCAATACCATCCACACACAACAAGGACTCCAGCAATGGTCAATCAAAACTTACAAGAGACGCTACCACAGCAGCGCGATGTCAGCCCAGAGTTTCTCAAAAGCGAAATTCTCGCCAAGCTTGCCTATTCGGTGGGCAAAGACCCCATCGCAGCGAATGGCAATGATTGGCTGACGGCCGCGATTTTGGTGGTACGCGACCACATCATTGACCGCTGGATGGCAACCACGCGTGAGAACAGCCGTGCCGAGAAAAAGCGTGTGTATTATCTGTCGCTTGAATTTTTGATTGGTCGCCTGATGCGTGATGCAATGAATAACCTCGAACTCACCGCAGGCATGACGCAGGCTTTGTCCGAGTTAAATGTGGATATTGATTTCATCCGCGAATTGGAACCCGATGCCGCACTGGGCAATGGCGGTTTGGGGCGTTTGGCAGCGTGCTTCATGGAATCGATGTCCACCGTCGGCGTGCCTGCGCATGGCTATGGCATTCGCTACGACCACGGTTTGTTCCGTCAAGGCATCGAAAATGGCGCACAAATGGAATACCCAGAAAACTGGCTCAGTTTTGGCAATCCGTGGGAATTTATTCGCCGTGAAGCCCGTTATGAAATCGGCTTCGGCGGTACGGTTGAAATTTCTACCGAATGGGATGGCGCAACCACATCGGTGTGGCGTCCGTCCGAAGTCGTGCGTGCGATTGCCTATGATACGCCTGTGGTCGGCTGGCGCGGTGAAAGTGTGAACACCTTGCGTTTGTGGCGCGCACGCTCAACCTCTGAAATCAAATTGGATATTTTCAACAGCGGCGACCATGCGGGCGCGTTGTCTGAATCCAACCGTGCGAAAAGCATTTCGCGCGTTTTGTACCCAGCGGACGCCAGCCCAGCGGGGCAAGAGTTGCGCTTGCGCCAAGAGTTTTTCTTCACCAGCGCGTCTTTGCAAGACATCCTGCGCCGTCACCTGCAGAAGTACAATACATTGGACAATTTAGCCGATAAAGTGGCAGTGCAGTTAAACGACACCCACCCTGCCTTGGCGGTGGCGGAATTGATGCGCCTGCTGGTCGATCAGCACAATATGAAATGGGACGCGGCGTGGACCACCACCCAAGCGGTGGTGTCCTACACCAACCACACCTTATTACCCGAAGCGTTGGAAACATGGGCGGTGAGTTTGATGGAGCGCATGTTGCCGCGCCACATGCAAATCATCTACGCCATCAACGCGCGTTTGCTCACCCAAGTCAAATTAGAGCATCCGAACAACGATGCACTGCTCTCAGCCATCTCGCTGATTGGTGAAGAAGGCACGCGCCATGTGCGCATGGGCAATCTTGCCTTTGTCGGTTCACACAAGGTCAATGGTGTGTCGGCGTTGCACTCGGATTTGATGACCAAAACCGTGTTCCGTGATTTACATCAGGTATTCCCCGACCGCATTACCAACAAAACCAACGGCATCACGCCGCGCCGTTGGTTGATGCAAGCCAATCCCGAACTCACGCAACTGTTGCGCTCAACCATTGGCGATGCGTTTCTCGATGACACCGCGCGTTTAAAAGATTTGATTCCGTTTGCAGAAAACGCAGAATTTCGCGCACAATTTGCACAAGTCAAGCACATCAAAAAAACCCAGTTGGCACACCTCATCCATGACCGCATCGGTGTGAAAGTTGATCCGACGGCGATGTTTGACGTGCAAGTCAAACGCATGCACGAGTACAAACGTCAGCATTTGAACATCTTTGAAACCATTGCGCTGTACAACGACATCCGCGCCAACCCGCATAAAAACTGGGTTCCCCGCGTAAAAATTTTTGCGGGCAAGGCAGCGGCGAGTTATTGGGTGGCAAAATCCATCATCCGCTTAATCAACGATGTGGGCGCGGTGATTAACAACGACCCAGCGGTGCGCGATTTGCTCAAAGTCGTGTTCATCCCCAATTACAATGTCTCGACTGCCGAAGTCATCATGCCTGCGGCGGATTTGTCCGAGCAGATTTCAACTGCGGGTTTAGAAGCCTCGGGCACAGGCAATATGAAATTTGCTCTAAATGGCGCATTGACCATTGGTACGCTGGATGGTGCGAACGTGGAAATTTTGGAGCACGTCGGCGCGGACAACATCAAGATATTTGGCATGACCGCGCAAGGCGTGGCAGAGTTGCGTCAACGTGGTTACGATGCGCGCGCAACCATCGAATCCATTCACCCGCTCAAAGATGTACTGGACGCGGTGGCAGGGGGCGTATTCTCACCAACCGAACAAAACCGCTACCAAGGCTTGGTAGACACCCTGTACAACGGTGACCATTTCCTCGTTGCACCTGACTTTGTCAGCTACGCGCAGGCGCAGCGTGAGATGGATGCGCTGTGGCTCAACCAAGATGAGTGGCAGAAAAAAGCAATCCTCAATACCGCGAATATGGGCTGGTTCTCATCCGATCGCACCATTCGTGAATATGCGCAAGAAATTTGGAATATTCCCAACGTGTAAAGTTTGGTTTTGCGCCAACAAAGGAGTACACTACTCGCATTACCTTTTGGTTTAGGTAGGGTGGGTGAGCGTCGCGTCATCCACCACGAATCTTCGAACAGTGGGCGGATGATGCAACGCAAATCCACCCTCCTAAAGAGTTCATTATGTCTATGGTTGAGCATTCTCAGGTAACACAGGCATCACCCCCGACATCAACCGATGCCGGTCAGGCATTCAATTCGACGTTTTTAAGCGATGTGGATCGCTATCTATTCGCGCAAAGCACCCATTTTCACCTCTACGATAAGTTGGGCGCGCACGTGGTCAACGGCGGCGTGCAGTTTGTCGTTTGGGCACCCAATGCCACCTCTGTCGCCGTGGTGGGCGACTTTAATCAATGGAATGACACGGCGCACCCCATGCAACGCCATTTAGACAGCAGTTTGTGGCAAGTGTTTGTGGCGGGCATTGGTTCAGGTTCGGTGTATAAATACGCCATCAACGATGCGCACGGCACGCGCCTGCCACTCAAAGCCGACCCTTATGGTTTTGCCGCAGAGTTGCGCCCCAATACCGCTTCCAAAGTATTCGACATCAGCCAACTTGTTTGGACCGATGCCGATTACCTTGCTCAAAAAGCACAGCAAAATCCCTACACCAGCCCCATCAGTATTTATGAAGTGCATTTGGGCTCATGGCAACGCGCTGAGGATGGCGGCTTTTTAAGTTACGATGAGTTGGCACAACGCTTGGTTGCCTACGTCAAGCACATGGGTTTCACACATTTAGAGTTGATGCCCGTGATGGAACATCCTTTGGACGGTTCTTGGGGCTATCAACCGATAGGTATGTTCGCGCCGACCGCGCGCTTTGGCACACCCGATGGTTTTGCACGTTTGATTGACCACGCCCATGCCAACGGCATCGGTGTGCTTTTAGATTGGGTGCCCGCGCATTTCCCCATCGATGCGCACGGTTTGACAAAATTTGATGGCACACCCTTGTACGAACATGCCGATCAATTCCGTGGCTTTCACCCGATTTGGAATACAGCGATTTTTGACTATGGTCGCGAAGAGGTCGCAGGTTTTCTCATCAACAACGCGCTGTTTTGGTTGGAGCATTACCACTTAGATGGTTTGCGCGTGGATGCGGTGTCCTCGATGTTGCATCTGAATTTTTGTCGTGAAGAAGGACAGTGGGAACCGAATCAAACGGGCGGCATTGAAAACATCGAAGCGATTGCCCTGATTCAAAAACTCAATCAAGTCATCCACGAGCGTGTACCGCGCGCGCTGATGATTGCCGAAGAATCCTCAGCACACCCAATGGTTTCACATGGCGTAGATAAAGGCGGTTTGGGCTTTAACTTCAAGTGGGACTTGGGTTTTATGCACGACACCTTGGATTATTTTGAAACCGACCCGTTGTACCGCACCCATCACCATGACAAATTGACCTTTAATCAAATGTACGCGCACAGTGAAAATTATGTTTTACCACTGTCGCACGATGAAGTGGTGCACGGCAAAAGTTCACTCATCCATAAAATGTTTGGTGACAATTGGCAAAAATTCGCCAATCTGCGTGCTTACTATGCATGGATGTGGGCATATCCTGGTAAAAAACTGCTGTTCATGGGACAAGAGTTTGCGCAGCGTGCCGAATGGGATGAAGATAGGTCGCTCGACTGGCACCTCGCCCAATTTCCAGAACACGCGGGAATACAACACTTGGTTCGAGACTTAAACAATCTGTACCGCACCACACCCGCATTGCACGAGAGTGACCACACGCACGATGGCTTTGAGTGGGTGCAAGTGAACGACACGCGCAACTCTGTGTTTGCATGGCTGCGCAAGGGCACAACGCCCAATACCATCGTGTTGGTGGTTGCCAACTTAACGCCAAACCCGCACGCACAATACACTCTGCGCGTACCCAAGACAGGCATTTGGTTTGAGCGACTCAATACCGATGCCACAGTGTATGGCGGTACAGGCATGGGCAATATGGGACAGGCATTGGCATCTGCGATGGTTTTGCCATCACCTGCCCCATCCGAATCGATCGCAGCAGATATAAGCACAGAAGCCCCAATAACCATAAAGTCCAATCGCCCAAATACAACCGATCCAGAGGTTCAGCTCACTGTGTGTCTACCCCCGCTTGCCACCCTGATTTTTGAATGGAGTGGGCAGGAAGACACATAGATTCAAAATTCGTCGTCGAAACACCTTTATTAAATAAACCAAATAGGAGAACACCATGGCACTCAACCATAAAAAAGACCATCGACACTTGGCACAAGAGGCGATGGCGTTCGTATTGGCGGGCGGACGCGGTTCACGTTTATTGGAGTTAACCGATGTGCGTGCCAAACCTGCGGTGTACTTTGGCGGTAAAACTCGGATTATTGATTTTGCATTGTCCAACGCACTCAACTCGGGCATTCGCCGCATTGGTGTCGCCACGCAATACAAAGCCCATAGCCTGATTCGCCACCTGACGCAAGCGTGGACTTTTTTGCGTAAAGAGCGCAACGAAGGCTTTGATATTTTACCCGCCAGTCAGCGCATTGATGAAGACTCGTGGTACAAAGGCACGGCCGATGCGGTCTATCAAAACATCGACATCATCGAAGGCTACGCGCCCAAATACATCGTCATTCTCGCGGGTGATCATATTTATAAAATGGACTATGAGGTCATGCTCTGGCAACACGTCAACACAGGTGCGGATATTACCTTAGGCTGTATTGAAGTACCACGCATGGAGGCGACAGGCTTTGGTGTGATGCATGTGGATGTAAACGATACGATTATTGATTTCGTGGAAAAGCCCGCCAATCCACCCGCCATGCCCGATAACCCTGACATGGCATTGGCATCGATGGGGATTTATGTGTTTGAAACCAAACGCCTGCTGGATATTTTGCGTGAAGATGCTGCCAATCCAAACTCAACCCATGATTTTGGCAAGGACATTGTGCCCAATTTGGTCAAAAATGGCAAAGCGGTGGCACATCGATTCACCAATTCTTGCGTCACCAACAACGAGAAAGCCCACTACTGGCGCGATGTGGGAACCGTGGATGCGTATTGGGAAGCGAATATTGACCTCACCGCCACCGTACCTGATTTGAATTTATACGACCAAAATTGGCCGATTTGGACCTACAACGAAATCACCGCACCCGCAAAATTTGTGCACGATGAGCCCGGTCGTCGTGGTGAAGCAATTAGTTCGATGGTATCGGGCAACTGTATTATTTCGGGTGCGTCTTTGCACAGCTCGTTATTATTCACAGGAGTGAAAGTACGCTCGTTCAGCACAATCAACCATTCGGTGATTTTGCCCCAAGTGATTGTTGGTCGCCATGTGCGTCTCTCCAATGTGGTGGTTGATCGGGGCGTTTTAATTCCCGATGGCATGGTGATAGGCGAAGACCCCGAGTTGGATGCCAAACGCTTTCGCCGCACCGACAAAGGCATTTGTTTGGTCACTCAAAACATGATTAACGCGATAGGACAATAATGGTCAGTACTACAGCACCCACTAAAGCCACTCAAGTCACTAAAGTTACCAACACCGAAAAAACGGCCAAACCAGTGACCAAAAAAGTTAAAAAAACCAAACCTGCTGTGCCAGAAATCTTGGCGGTTGCCTCAGAAATCTACCCCCTCGTTAAAACAGGTGGATTGGCGGACGTGGTGGGCGCATTGCCATTGGCTTTGCAAGCCTGCGCAGTGCACGTCACCACCTTGGTTCCAGGTTATCCACGGGTGATGAGCGCGGTGCGTGCGCAGCCCGAGTCCAAAGTTATTTTGGCTATGACGCATTTTTTCGGTGGCTCGGTGCAATTGTGGTCAGCACAGGTCGCGGGTATGGACTTATTTGTCTTGGACGCGCCACATTTGTTCGAACGCGAGGGCAATCCGTATTTGAACGCAAACGGTCAAGACTGGCATGACAACCCAATTCGTTTTGCTGCACTCTCGCTCATGGGTGCGCAATTGGCGTGGGGCGAATACCCAGAGTTGAACTATCAGCCCGATGCCATGCACGTGCACGACTGGCAAACCGCGCTCGCACCCGTGTATCTGCACTACCTTGGCAAGGGCAAACATCGCCCAAAAACCATCATCACCATCCACAACCTCGCTTTTCAAGGGCAGTTTCCTGCAGGGATTTTTTCACAATTGGGTTTGCCTGCGTGGGCTTTTTCAACTGAGGGTTTGGAATATTATGGTTGCGTTGGGTTTCTCAAAGCGGGCATATTGTTCTCGGACGAAATCACCACAGTCAGCCCGAGTTATGCGCATGAAATCACCACGGTCAATGGCGGCATGGGTATGGATGGGTTGCTGCGCGCCCTGCACGGTCGTCTGTCAGGGATTGTCAATGGCATTGACACTGATGTTTGGAATCCTGCGACCGATTCGTCTTTGGCGCAAACCTACGACGTGAGCGATTTGCAAAAACGCGCTGTGAATAAACACGCCGTCGAAGCGCATTTCGGCATTGCCCACAGCGATGCGCCCTTACTCTGCGTGGTCAGTCGTTTGACTTGGCAAAAAGGCATGGATTTATTGGTCAGCGCAATCGATGCCATTGTGGCGAAAAATGTCCGTGTGGTCATCCTCGGCTCAGGCGATGCGGGCTTGGAAGCCACACTATACGCCAAACAACACCAACACCCGACCCATGTGGCAATTCACACGGGCTATGATGAGTCACTCTCGCATTTGATGCAGGGCGGTTGCGATGCCATCCTGATACCAAGCCGATTTGAGCCCTGCGGCTTGACGCAGTTGTATGGCTTACGTTATGGTTGCGTCCCAGTGATTACCCGCGTGGGCGGACTCAACGACACCCTTATCGATGCCAACCTTGCGGCCGTGAACGCAGGCGTGGCAACAGGCATTGCGTGCCATGAAATCACCGCCGATGGGATTATCCACGCGGTTGAACGCTTGGTGCAGCTGTATGCCCAACCCAAGGTATGGCAAGCCATGCAAACCGCAGGCATGAATACCGATGTAAGTTGGGTCAACTCAGCGCAACTGTACAAACAACTTTATTAAAAAATTTTGAGCCATGAATATTTCCACCATCCAAACACAGCCTTTTGAAGGGCAAAAACCCGGTACCAGCGGACTGCGTAAAAAAGTCACGGTGTTCCAACAACCCCATTATTTAGCGAACTTTGTCGCCTCGTTGTTTGCGGTCATCAAACCTGCAGAAGGCTTTGCGGGCAAAACCTTGGTCATCGGTGGCGATGGGCGTTTTTACAACGACACCGCGATTCAATTGGTCATCAAAATGGCACTGGCGCAGGGCTTTAGCAAAATCCTCATTGGTCAAAACGGCATTCTTTCAACGCCCGCTGTCTCGAACATCATCCGCGAATACCAAGCATTCGGTGGGGTGATTTTATCGGCGAGCCACAACGCGGGTGGCCCAGATGGCGATTTCGGGATTAAGTTCAATATTGCCAACGGCGGGCCTGCCCCCGAAAAAATCACCGATGCGATTTACGCCCATTCGCAAACCATCAGCAGTTACGACATCGTGGACTGCTCGGATGCGGACTTGAGCACCCTTGGCGTGACCACCGTGGGCAATGCGGTTATCGAAATCATCGACTCAGTGGCGGACTATGTGGTGCTGATGCAAAAACTGTTTGATTTTAATGCCATACGTGCGCTGTTTCAAAGCGGCTTCACCATGCGTTTTGATGCCATGCACGCGGTCACAGGGCCGTATGCGCACAAAATTTTTGAGGATATTTTGGGTGCGCCCAAAGGAACCGTGGTCAATGGCACACCGCTGACCGATTTTGGCGGTCACCACCCCGACCCAAATTTAGTCCACGCGCACGAATTGTACGCATTGATGATGAGCGATGCTGCGCCTGATTTTGGCGCGGCTTCGGATGGCGATGGCGACCGCAATTTGGTGATTGGGCGCGGTATGCCCGTTGCGCCATCGGATGCATTGGCTGTGCTGACCGCGAATGCACACCATGCGCCGGCCTACGCGGCTGGATTGTTTGGCGTGGCGCGCTCAATGCCGACCAGTTGTGCGGTTGATCGGGTAGCGCAGGCATTGGGGATTGAATGCTTTGAAACCCCAACGGGTTGGAAATTTTTTGGCAATTTATTGGATGCCAATCGCATCACGCTGTGTGGCGAAGAGTCGGCAGGTGCGAGTTCCAACCATGTGCGCGAAAAAGACGGACTGTGGGCGATTTTACTATGGCTCAACATCCTCGCCAAAACCCGTGTTTCTGTCAAAGCGTTGCTCGAAAGCCATTGGGCAACATACGGACAAAACTACTACACCCGCCATGATTTTGAAGAAATCGAGACCGATAAAGCCAATGCAGTGATGACGCACATTAAAACGCAACTGCCCAATTTGGCGGGGCAAACATTCGGTGGGTTGACCGTGCAATCGGCGGATGATTTTAGTTACCACGATCCGATTGATGGCTCGGTATCACACCATCAAGGATTGCGTGTTCTATTTACCGATGAGGCGAACGAAAACGCACGCATTGTCTATCGACTTTCAGGTACAGGCACGGTCGGTGCAACCATCCGCATGTATATTGAACGCTATGAAGGCGATGCGCGCAAACATGGGCAAGACACACAAAACGCTTTGGCAGCGTTGATTCAACTGGCGTATCGCTTGGCAAACATCGAAACATTGACAGGCAGGGGCGCAGCCGATGTGGTGACTTGATTTGTGTGGATACGCGGTGAGAAGGCATCTACGGATGCCTTTTTTGTAAGTATAAAATGCGGGTCAACATGTTTGTTGGGGCTTTTGCCTATATAATTACCCCCTGTATTTAATTGATGATAAAAAGGCTATCTGTGAATAAATCTTCGTTTCTGGGTGTGATGTTGCGCGAATTTTGGGGCGCGTGGTTGGTCAGTGCTGTGGCATTGATTGCGGCATATTTTATTGGTGCAAAAAATGGCACGGCAGGCGCATGGACTGCAGTTATGGCGGTTCTAATTTTGGGACTATTTGAAGTATCCATTTCGTTTGACAACGCCGTGGTCAACGCGATGGTGCTGAAAAAACAAAGCGCGGCATTTCGTATGGCGTTTTTGACCATCGGTTTTTTAATTGGCGTGATTGGGATGCGTCTGCTCTTGCCATTGGTCATCGTCTCGCTAACCACAGGTTTGGGCTTGGGGCAAGTCTACGACATGGCGGTGAGCAATCCCGATGAATACAGCCATCAACTGCATTTACACCATGTGGAAGTGATGTTGTTTGGTGGTGCATTTTTAATGATGGTCGCTTTGACTTGGTTGTTTGACAACGAGCGCGACATCCATTGGCTTGGCGGTTTTGAGCGACGCTTGGCGTCCTTGGGCAAACTGTCTATGCTGGCTGCGGGCGTGAGTTTGATGTGTGCGTTGGTGGTGGTCTTCACTCTGGATGAGGCTCATCGCTATTCTGCCTTACTGGCGGGAACACTCGGCGTGGTGATTTATATATTGGTCGGCGGTTTGGGTGATGCTTTGGGCGACGAAGGCACGGACGATGCTTTAGATGTGGGCGATTTGGTGAAAAAAGGGTTCTCTGCCGCTGTGGCGACTTTTTTATTCCTCGAAGTGCGTGATGCGTCGTTTAGTTTTGACGGCGTGATTGGCGCATTTGCCATCAATAAAGATATTTTCATCATCATGCTCGGCTTGGGTGTGGGCGCGCAGTGGGTGCGCTCATTGACCATCTATTTCGTCAAACGCGATACCTTGGGCGAGTATCGTTATTTAGAGCACGGGGCGCATTGGGCGATTTTGGCACTGGCGGGCTTGATGTTCTTAAGTGCTTTGCATGAAGTACCCGAAGTCATCACAGGTTTGATTGGCTTGGTGTTGATTGGTTTGTCGTTTTGGTCATCGATTGTGGCGCGGCGCAAGGATATGAAACCATAAAATGCCTCAGGGCGGGTTCAAAACCCGCCCTTATTTTTGATGATGCGACATTTCAAAAAAATGGGTTTAAAACCCCGTCCCAATTATTTGGCATGCAATACCCGCATGGCTTTTTCAAAATCGCCACGTACCCAATCTGGGATGGCTTTTTGTGCTTTGTCAATGGCCTCATCAATTGCAAGCCGTTCGGCTTGCTTGGCGGGTTTGAGCACATAGTCGACCACGGGTTGTAGCGGCGTACCTGAGTTACGCGGATGGTCTATGCCGATGCGCAGTCGCCAAAAATCAGGCGTACCGAGTTTAGCTTGCGTGTCTTTAAGTCCATTGTGACCGCCTGTTGAGCCGCCAATTTTCATTTTTGCCACGCCATTGGGAATGTCCAATTCATCGTGCAGCACCAAGATATCGGCGGGCAAAATTTTATAAAAATTCGCCAACGCGGCAATTGCTTGACCCGAGCGGTTCATATAGGTCATGGGTTTGAGCAACCACACGTCCGTATTGGCAATCCGTGTGCGTCCCGCCACACCGTGAAACTTGGCTTGCGCAGACAGCGTGACGCCATATTCGCGCGCGAGCGCGTCTAACAGCCACCAACCTGCGTTGTGTCGAGTGTGCTCGTATTCGTTGCCGTAATTACCAAGTCCGACGATCAGTTTGGTGGAGTCTGCCATATTGATTATTTTAAGATGAAAAAACCCACTGCATTTGCGCGCAGTGGGTAGATGATACCACAGAGAAAACCGAGGATTATTTACCCGCAGTCGCCAAGGTGATGTCTTTTTGTTTGCCCAATACCAAAGACACGCCTTCTGGCAATGCCAATTGGCTGGCTTTAACTGCTTGACCTGCTTCGATTTTAGACACATCCACAGTCAATGCCGATGGTAAATCTTTTGGCAACGCAGCGATTTTCAAGTTAAATACCGCTGGACGCACACGTTGCGCCGCCAACTTAACCGCTGGTGAATGCTCGCCACCGACAAATTTCAAAGGCACTTTAACGGTCACTTTTTCATCCGCAGCCACACGTTGCAAATCAAGGTGTAAAACCATCGGTTTGAATGGGTGAACTTGCACATCGCGCACGATGACTTGCTCAACTGTGCCGTCCAATTCCAAATCCAATACCGAATGACGCACACCTTCTTTACGCAAAGCGTGGTACAAAGCATTGTGTTCCAATTCGATTGACAAAGCTGCGCCCGAAGAACCATAAACGACGCCAGGCACTTTGCCATCACGACGCATACGGCGGCTCGCACCCGTACCGTGCTGAGCACGGCTAATTGCGGTAATTTTCATATTAACTCCAATATAACAGTAAAAAATGATTTAAATGTTTTTATACATTCAAACCGTTGCCCCATCCGCGACCAGATGGGTTTGTTTGCTGCTGAACACACATTCAGCACAATACAAATCGTTGGTGGTTCATTAAAAGTTTAAGCAATTTCGCTAAACAAAGAACTCACAGATTCTTCTTTGGCAATCCGAATAATCGTCTCACCCAATAATTTGGCACAACTCAATTGACGCACTTTACCGCTGGCAATCGCTGCTTTGGTCAGCGGAATGGTGTCGGTCACGACCAACTCATCCAACACCGATGCCGACAAACGCTCAATCGCAGGGCCCGACAAAACAGGGTGCGTACAGTAAGCGAGCACTTGCTTTGCGCCGCGCTCTTTGAGTACTTCAGCGGCTTTACAAATCGTGCCCGCAGTATCGACCATGTCATCCATCAAGATACACACGCGCCCTTCGATGTCACCAATGATGTTCATCACTTCAGAGACATTGGCTTTCGGGCGGCGTTTATCGACAATCGCCAAATCGCATTCCAAACGTTTGGCCATCGCTCGCGCACGCGCCACACCACCGATGTCAGGCGAGACCACCACCATATTCGGCAGATTTTTTGACACAATATCACTCAACAAAATCGGTGAGGCATAAATATTGTCCACAGGCACATCAAAAAAACCTTGAATTTGGTCGGCGTGCAAATCCATCGTCATCACACGATCAACACCTGCTGCGCCGAGCATATTCGCTACCAATTTCGCTGTAATCGCCACACGGGCAGAACGTGGGCGGCGATCTTGTCGCGCGTAGCCATAATACGGCATGGCGGCGGTAATGCGACCAGCAGAAGCGCGTTTGAGTGCATCCACCATAATCAAGACTTCCATCAAGGATTCATTGGTCGGTGCGCAAGTCGATTGCAAAATAAAACAATCACGACCACGAACATTTTCGTTAATCTCAACCGTCACCTCACCGTCGGAGAAACGCCCGACTTTCGCATTACCCAATGGTACTCGGAGGTAATCTGCAACATCTTGAGCAAGTTTGGGGTTGGCGTTCCCCGTGAAAATCATCAGTTCAGTTGACATGGTGTTAAACCCTAATGGAAAAATTCATTGGAAATGTTCTCTCACCAAGACTTCCGCATCGCTTTACCAATCGACAGCGCAAAGAGGGCTTCGTGAAAAAACACAACATCACCATAAAAAACGGGTAACACTCTCAAAAAAATTGCCCGTCTCCGAGAGATAGACTACGGAACCACGGGCAAAATATAAATACTTGGCAGAGGATGGAGGACTCGAACCTCCGAATGCTGGAATCAAAATCCAGTGCCTTACCGACTTGGCGAATCCTCTACACGAGACCGAAATTATAGCCTGAGCCAGTACACAATTGCAAGAATTTCGCCAAAAAAATTCTTGTTTTGGCGTGGGATGACAACACCTCTTGGATTTTAGATGAAAAAATTCCACCATAAAAACTGTTTTTGGGAGCGCGCACTGTCACAAAACACTCAAATCAATATAACCAATATAATTATTGAAATAAACTTAATATTCTTATTTTGAATAAATAACTGAGTTTATATTATGAGAAACCCACATGTTTGCCACTATAATGCCGTATCTACCCCCATTTGATTAGGAGAAATTTATGACTCAAATTTTCGCAGACAACACTTTGTCAATTGGCAACACCCCGTTGGTCAAACTCAACCGCATTATAGGCAACGCAGGCGCGACCGTATTGGCAAAAATTGAAGGGCGCAACCCTGCGTATTCAGTCAAATGCCGCATCGGCGCAGCGATGGTGACCGATGCCGAGCAGCGTGGCGTGCTAACTGCGGGCAAAGAATTGGTCGAACCCACGAGCGGCAACACAGGGATTGCACTTGCATTTGCCGCCGCCGCGAAGGGCTATCCAATTACACTAACCATGCCCGATACGATGAGCATTGAGCGACGCAAGTTGCTTGCCGCCTACGGCGCGAAGTTGGTTTTAACCGAAGGGGCTAAAGGCATGAAAGGCGCGATTGCCAAAGCCGAAGAAATCGCCGCCAGCGCACCCGACAAATACGTTTTGCTTCAACAATTCAAAAATCCCGCCAATCCAGCGATACATGTCGCCACCACGGGACCTGAGATTTGGAACGCCACCGATGGCAACGTCGATATTTTTGTCGCAGGTGTGGGTACAGGCGGTACGATTACAGGCGTTTCTCGTTATTTCAAAAATGAGCGCAAAGCTGCATTGTGGTCAGTTGCGGTTGAGCCGTCTGCCAGCCCAGTGCTCACACAGACGCGCAATGGCGAACCCGTTGCGCCTGGTCCACATAAAATTCAAGGCATCGGCGCGGGCTTTGTGCCCGATACTTTGGACTTGAGCGTGGTGGATCAAATTGAGCAAGTCAGTAACGAAGATGCGATTGAATACGCGCGCCGTTTGGCCAAAGAAGAAGGTATCATCGCAGGAATTTCGTGTGGTGCGGCAGTGGCTGTGGCAGCGCGCTTGGCAAATTTGCCTGAACACGCGGGCAAAACCATCGTGGTGATTTTACCCGACTCGGGTGAACGTTATCTGAGTACAGCGTTGTTTGATGGTTTATTTGATCCAGCCACTGGTTTACCTGCCTGAATGAGTGCGTCACATACGGCACATGCACGAGCACACTGTTCGTGCATGTGTCTTGATTGAGTTAAATTTTAACGCCTCAAAGCATTCTTTGCTGATACGCTCACAAATAGTTCACTGATATAACCGCACATAAATTTGTCCCGCGCGTTTTTCAACCATGCCCGACAACTC
The DNA here is from genome assembly GCA_018261955.1 of Burkholderiaceae bacterium. Lineage (GTDB taxonomy): Bacteria > Pseudomonadota > Gammaproteobacteria > Burkholderiales > Burkholderiaceae > CTSOIL-112. The sequence continues at coordinate 195,823 of JAGTRK010000001.1, read as the reverse complement.
CAATTCCATCAACTCCGCCAGCAATTTCCCCACATCCATCTGCACACGGCTTGCCAAGGTATCCACATCGCATGGGTCATGCCCCAAAGCATCGAGGATGTGTTGTGCGCTGTTTGACAATGCCAACGCCCCTGTGGACTGAGTATCCGATTCACTGAGTTTGTGTGTATCCGTCGCATAAAGCGGGTAAGTAGGTTGCAACTCGTCCAAAATATCCTGCGCGCATTCGACCAATTTCGCGCCTTGTTTGATCAATGCGTGGCAGCCTTTGGATAAAGGCGAATGAATCGAACCTGGAATCGCAAACACTTCGCGATTTTGCTCCAAGGCTTGGCGCGCGGTAATCAGCGAACCCGATTGCAAAGCGGCTTCGACCACTAAAACCCCTTGCGACAACCCCGAAATAATTCGATTGCGCCGTGGAAAGTGTGAGGGTTGGGCTTTCGCACCCAAAGGAAATTCGCTGATGATGACGCCCTGCTCGGCAATCGCGTAGGTCAACTCACGGTTGCGCGCTGGATAAATGATGTCGCAACCCGTACCAATCACCGCAATGGTTGAGCCTGCGACATTCGGGCTTTTATGATAAGCGTTGAGCGCACCACGATGCGCCGCCGCATCAATCCCCAATGCCAAACCTGAGACAATTTGGCAACCGCCCTGCGCCAATTCTTCGGCAAACCATTCGGTATTTTTGATGCCCTGTGCTGTGGCATTGCGCGAGCCAACCATCGCCAAGGTGCGCGGGGCATTGAGCAAATCTATTCGCCCTTTGACATACAACAATACAGGCGGATCGGCGGTTGATAATAGGTGTTGTGGATAAGTCGGACACGACAAACTGATGATGTGGTTGCCCGCTTGCTCGCCCCACGCGCGGGTGCGCTCAAGCAATTGTTTAAATTCATCATCGGCTGTGCCAAGCAAAGCACGAGCAACGCGGTCAGACACCACACGGGTGAGCGAGGTGTGGCTTTGTGCAAAAATCTGTTCGGGCAAGCCGAAACTTTTGAGCAACAACTGCGCGGTGACATCACCCACTCCTTCGGTGGACATGAGTTTTAACCAAAGCTCTATTTCCGTCGCAGACAGTGTATCGGTATTCATGTTTATGGACGAGACGATGTGGTTGTTGCACGTTTTAGATAAGTGCCGCGCATCACTTCACGCTCACTATGCTCAATACGAATGAGCGAGTAATGCTCAAAAACCTGTACGATTTCAACCTGTCCTCGGGCGCGGATTACGGACAGCGGATTTCCGATTTTTTCTTTGCTCAATGCATCCACCAAAAACCATGTTTGATTTTTGGCAACACCCTCCATGCCACCTTTATCCATCATCGCCAAATGACTTTGCGCGCCCATACTGTGCGTGTCGGCAAGACCCAGTATTTGAGACTGCGTAGCAGAAACGGTATTGTTAAATGTTTGATTGGTGGGGGTAATTGCATTTAAACAGATGCGCGGGATAACACGGTCATCTTTGTCCACTTCACTCACAGCATGCTCAACGCGCAAAGGCGCAATAAGCAACTGCTCAGAGCCATCTGTATCGGTTTGCTCCACCAACACACGAGTATCCCAACGTGCCTTGGCAATCAAATGCGAAAAAGAACCGATGATGTTACCGTTCATATCTCGGACGAGTGAACCGTTGCGCACAATGAGATAGGGTTGTGTGCTTGCCCAGCGCAATGCGTCGCCAAACTTTGAATGCCAACGGATTAAAACCGTATCATTGCTCGCATCCAAAAATTTTTCGGCATTCGCGAAGCGAAGTTCGAAACTATTCGGCACAGCGCGCTCAGATTGGTTTAAAGAAGATGGGTACGGCACAAACCACCATTGCGATGACGCATTGTCATGCAATTGAACCTCACTTGGAGCCAGTTGATACACTGCTTGGCAAGCATCTGCATTGAATTTTCCAACTGTTTGCGCCTGCGCCTGGGGCATACACCAGAACAGCCAAGCCACGCAGCCATATGCACAAATTCGACGGGCTAAAGTAAAAAATATGGAGAGATTCATGGCGCGCTTTGCTGTTTTTGGTACATTGAGTACACATTTTATATGAGAAACCTATATTAATAAAATGATTTCATGTGGGTCGTTGAAACTTAAGCAAAAATTGTGGGCGGTGTAATTAGCAATCGGGATTGTCGGTGAGTGGTTTTTGCGAACTTTAAATCAACATTTTCATTTTAATAGCGCAATTGTTTTAAAGTTTTTATTTTCAGCGTGTTTTACGCTGAGTTATCGATATATCGCCCAATGGGTTGCATCTAACAGAAAAACCTGTCAGTATCATCCTGCGTCAACTATTATGACGCACACAGTTATCCACTTTAAGGAGAAATGTTATGGAATGGGTTGTTATCATTTTAGTAGGTGCGCTGATTGGTTGGCTCGCGGGTCAAATCATGGGCGGGGGCGGCGGTTTGGTGATGAACATCATCATCGGTGTTGTCGGCTCGTTTGTGGGTCGCTTCCTCGGTGGTTTACTCGGTATCGGTGGTGCGGCAAGCGCTGGCAGTTTTTCTGTAATGGGTATTGTCTTTGGCGTTATCGGCGCATTGATATTAATGTTTGTACTTCGAGCCTTGGGTGTGTTTAAAAAATAAACGGTAAGCACGGACACAAACGTCTGTACTCAGACTGCTGACGAACCCTTGTATTTTTGCAAGGGTTTGTTGTTTTCAAACGGCATATGATGCTGTACAGGGTAGGTTATCCATCTCAAATTGATTCGATGCATAGTGTGGTTCTTTAGCATAGATTTAGTGTTATAAAAAACCCTTCACATTAGAAGGGTTTTTAGCACTTTGACACCGTTTTATCTGGCAGTTCTATTATTTGCGAATATCACTGCTTTTTGCGGATTTTTGCCAACGCAGCCAATTGCGCCACTGCCACAGACAACTCTGCTTGCGCACGCGCATAATCCACGTCCGAAGCATTTTCTTTCAGATTTTCTTCAGCACGGGCTTTGGCTTCCAACGCGCGCGCTTCGTCCAAATCGTGACCGCGAATAGCTGTATCCGCCAAAATGGTGATTTTATTGGGTTGCACTTCTAAAATACCGCCCGCAACAAACACCAATTCTTCATCATTACCATTTTGAATGCGCACCGCGCCTGGTTTGATGCGTGTAATCAGTGGTGTATGACCTGGCAAAATACCCAATTCACCCGATTCTCCTGGCAAGGCGACGAATTCGGCCATGCCAGAAAACACTTCTGCTTCTGCACTGACAACGTCCACTTGGATTGTACTCATATTGTTTCCTAAACTTGACCGTTGGGGCGGTGTGAATCACAGACCCACACCAACACCGACTCAATTAGTTCATTTTAGCCGCTTTTTCTACTGCTTCATCAATGCCGCCAACCATGTAGAACGCTTGTTCTGGCAGGTGGTCATATTCACCATTGATAATGCCTTTAAAGCCACGGATGGTTTCTTTGAGTGACACGTATTTACCAGGTGAGCCGGTGAATACTTCAGCTACGTGGAAAGGTTGTGACAAGAAACGTTGAATTTTACGTGCGCGACCCACGAGCAATTTATCCTCAGGAGCCAACTCATCCATACCCAAAATCGCAATAATGTCACGTAATTCTTTGTAACGTTGCAAAGTCGCTTGCACGCCACGTGTCACCGCATAGTGCTCTTCACCAATCACGTTTGGATCGATTTGACGGCTGGTTGAATCCAAAGGATCGACCGCTGGATAAATACCCAGTGAGGCAATATCACGGCTCAATACCACGGTTGCATCCAAGTGACCGAACGTCGTCGCAGGTGATGGATCGGTCAAGTCATCCGCTGGTACATATACGGCTTGAACGGATGTAATCGAACCTTTTTTGGTTGAAGTAATGCGCTCTTGCAAACGACCCATTTCTTCCGCCAAAGTTGGTTGGTAACCCACCGCTGATGGCATACGACCCAACAACGCCGATACTTCGGTACCCGCCAAGGTAAAGCGATAGATGTTGTCCACGAAGAACAATACGTCACGACCTTCGTCACGGAAGTATTCCGCCATAGTCAAACCTGTCAACGCCACGCGCAGACGGTTTCCTGGAGGTTCGTTCATTTGTCCATACACGAGAGACACTTTATCCAAGACGTTTGAGTCTTTCATTTCGTGGTAGAAGTCATTACCCTCACGAGTACGCTCACCCACACCTGCAAATACTGAGAAACCACCGTGTTGTTTCGCGATGTTGTTAATCAATTCCATCATGTTCACGGTTTTACCCACACCCGCACCACCGAACAAACCGACTTTACCACCTTTTGCAAACGGGCAAATCAAGTCAATCACTTTGATGCCTGTTTCGAGCAATTCGGTTGAAGGGCTCAACTCTTCGAATTTTGGTGCCAAACGGTGAATCGACCATTTGTCATCAGTCACCACTGGACCTGCTTCATCGATTGGATTGCCCAATACATCCATAATGCGACCCAATGTGCCCGTACCGACAGGTACTAAAATTGGATGACCTGTGTTTTTCACAGTGATGCCACGGCGCAAGCCGTCAGAAGAACCCAAACAAATGGTACGAACAATGCCGTCGCCCAATTGTTGTTGAACCTCTAAGGTCAAGTCAGTACCTTCCATGACCAATGCGTCATAAATTCTCGGCATGTTATCACGCGGAAATTCTACGTCAATCACCGCACCAATACACTGAACAATTTTACCTTCTACCATTATTTCACTCTCAATCATGAATTAACTAACTACTTCGTGACAAACACACTCGAATACTACTGTGCGACAGTCACACCACATGCTACTTTCCAAAAGTTTTGCAACTCTTGGCATTTTTTACTTGCCTCTGACGCTGGCAATGCGCGCATTTGCTCTTCCAAAATCGCCATCATGTGTTCTTGACTTTGCTTTGGCAGCCGACTGGCAGGGCACGAATCAAATGTTTTGATTAATGGCGTACAATCGGTTTTCAACTGATATTGCGTGCTTTGTTTCAATTCTTGTGTGCTTACTGCGCTCCTCTTGGTGTCATTACAACCGAGCAAACCCAAACAAACACCCATACTCAATGTGAATACTGCTGTTAATTTCGACATTGAGTGTCCATACTTTTGGCTATTAAACCGCCGCCGCGCCGCCAACAATTTCTGACAACTCTTTGGTAATGGCTGCTTGACGTGATTTGTTGTACACCAATTGCAATTCGCCAATCACGTTTTTCGCATTGTCCGAAGCCGCTTTCATCGCCACCATACGTGCAGACTGCTCAGATGCAATGTTTTCAGCGACCGACTGATACACCAACGCTTCCACGTAACGCACTAGCAATTCTTCGACCACTGTTTCAGCCGATGGTTCGTACAAATAGTCCCATGAGTACGCGCGTTTTTCTTCTTCCGACTGCGCCAAAGAAGATTTAGGCAATGGAATCAATTGCATCACCACAGGCTCTTGCTTCATGGTATTGACAAACTGAGTGTATGCCAAATAAACCGCATCAATTTCGCCTGCCAAATACGCATCAATCTGAACCTTAACCGCACCAATGAGTTCGTCCATATGCGGCACATCACCAATGTGGGTTGATTCAGACACAACATTTGCGCCGATGCGATTCAAAAAGCCCAAGCCTTTATTACCAATTGCAGTGGTTTGTACTTTTTTGCCTGAATCAGTCCATTCTTTCATCTGCGCGGTTGCCGCACGCAACACATTGGTATTCATACCGCCACACAGACCTTTGTCTGTCGTGACCATAATCAAACCGACGTTTTGCAAAGCACGCTCAACCAAAAACGGATGTTTGTACTCAGAATTTGCGCCACTCATGTGGGCAGCGATGTTGCGCACTTTATCCGCATACGGGCGAGCCGCCCGCATACGTTCTTGTGCTTTACGCATTTTTGAGGCGGCAACCATTTCCATGGCTTTTGTGATTTTGCGCGTATTTTGTACGCTCTTAATCTTACCGCGAATTTCTTTCATGCTGGGCATGGCTCGTCCTTAGGTGTTTAGAATGCCGCAACTTGTTTGTACGCTTTAATCGCGTCATTCAAAGCCACTTCATCGTCTTTTGAAACTTCTTTAGTTGATTCAATACGATCAACCAAAGCACCATGACCTGTCTTCAAGAAGTCAATCATGCCTTTTTCAAACGACAACACATCTTTCACTTCAACGTCATCCAAGTAACCACTGTTCGCCGCAAACAATGATGCAGACATTTCCCAAACTTGCAATGGTTTATATTGTTGTTGTTTCAACAATTCAGTGACGCGACGACCACGTTCCAATTGCTTACGAGTCGCTTCATCCAAGTCCGATGCAAACTGTGCAAATGCCGCCAATTCACGGTATTGTGCCAAGTCGGTACGAATACCACCAGAGAGTTTTTTCACGGCCTTGGTTTGTGCCGCACCACCCACACGAGATACTGAAATCCCCGCGTTAATCGCTGGACGGATACCTGCATTAAACAAGTCAGTTTCTAAGAAGATTTGACCATCGGTAATCGAAATCACGTTGGTTGGCACGAACGCAGTCACGTCACCTGCTTGGGTTTCAATCACTGGCAATGCAGTCAATGAACCCGTTTTGCCTTTAACTTCACCATTGGTGAATTTTTCAACGTAATCCTCGTTCACACGCGCTGCACGCTCGAGCAAGCGGCTGTGGAGATAGAACACGTCACCAGGGTACGCTTCACGTCCTGGAGGACGGCGCAATAACAATGAAATTTGACGATAAGCCCAAGCTTGTTTGGTCAAGTCATCATAAATAATCAAAGCGTCTTCGCCACGGTCGCGGAAGTATTCACCCATCGTACAGCCCGCGTATGGTGCGAGGTACTGCATTGCTGCTGAGTCAGAAGCCGATGCCGCCACGATGGTGGTGTATTCCATTGCGCCGTGCTCTTCGAGTTTGCGCAATACGTTCATAATCGATGAGGCTTTTTGACCAATCGCCACGTAGATACATTTGAGGTTTTTGCCTTTTTGGTTGATGATGGTATCCACCGCAACCGCTGTTTTACCTGTTTGGCGGTCACCAATAATCAATTCACGTTGACCACGACCCACCGGCACCATCGCATCAATCGCTTTCAAGCCTGTTTGCACAGGCTGATCGACCGATTTACGCCAAATCACACCCGGCGCGACTTTTTCAATCACGTCTGTGGCTTTCGCATTGATTGGACCTTTGCCATCAATCGGTGCGCCCAAGGCATCCACCACACGCCCCAGTAATTCTGGACCGACAGGGACTTCCAAAATACGACCTGTACATTTAACGATGTCGCCTTCAGAAATAGATTCGTATTCACCCAATACAACCGAGCCCACCGAATCACGTTCCAAGTTCAATGCCAAGCCAAAGATGTTGCCCGGAAATTCCAACATCTCACCTTGCATCACGTCAGCCAGACCGTGAATGCGGCAAATACCGTCCGTTACAGAGACAACCGTGCCTTGCGTGCGCAAGTTCGCAGAGTCGTCCACACCTTGAATTCGATTCTTAATCAATTCACTGATTTCAGAAGGGTTCAGTTGCATGCTATTGCTCCAAATTTATTCACTGCTACTGACCAACGCGGTCAGTAGATCAAATCCTGCTTTTACACTTATTGTAATGATGACATTAAGCTGTCAAAGCAGATTGCATGCGCGCCAATTTCGCACGCACAGACATATCCAAAACTTCATCACCGACCGTTACGCAAAAACCACCGATCAAACTTGCATCCACCAAAACTTCTGGCTTGAGTTTTTTGCCCAACTTTTTCTCTAAGGCAGCCACCAATTCTTGCACCTGAGCATCGCTCATGGCAAACGCGGTAACGATGTGCGCATCGGCTGAGCCTTCAAACGCATTTTTATGCGCGACAAAGGCTTCATATACCGCTGGCAACGCATCAACACGCGATTGCGAAATCAAGGCGCGCAAAAAGTTTTTGTGCGATTCAGAAGCGGGCTTTGATGCATCTTCAAACAAAGACATCAATTGGCTTTTCGCAATCTTAGGATTTTGCGCCAACTGGCGCACCTCTTCATTGGAAGCCAAGTTCGCAGCCGCCTCTAAAAAATCAGCCCAACCTGCTAAATTGCCTTCACTCTTTGCCACATCAAAAGCCGCTTGCGCGTAAGGGCGAGCAATGGTTCCTATTTCAGCCATAATCTTACCCGCCTTTACAGTTGTGCTTTATATTGCGCCAACAGATCCGCATGATTGTCTGCGTTGATTTCTCGACCCAGAATTTTTTCCGCACCTGACACCACTAAGCCGGCCATTTGGTCACGCAAAACCTCTTTGGCACGAACGATTTCTTGAGCAGCGTCTGCTTGCGCTTGCGCCAAAATACGCTGCGCTGATTCACCCGCATCCGCTTTTGCTTGCGCTTCGATGGCTTGTGCTCGCTTTTCAGCCTCCATGACAATGCTTTGCGCATGTTCACGAGCCTCACGCTCAAAACCAACCGACTGTGCTTTAGCCGCTGCTAAGGCTTTGTTGCCCTGTTCTGCAGCGGCCAAACCAGCCGCGATTTTTTCGCGACGTTCATCAATCGCCTTAATCATAGGCGGCCAAATGAATTTCATGGTAACCCACGCCAAGGTCAAAAAGACCAACAACTGGATTATTAATGTTGCATTGATATTCACGACATCATTCCTTTTAATACGCACCGTTGAAACAACAAATGCGTTAGACAATGCCGCTTGCGGGTCAGTTCGCTTTTAACAAACCACGCCCATCAAGCGACGCTCAACTTTATTAGGGTTGATTAGCCTTGGAATGGGTTTGCGAATGCAAACATCATCGCGATACCAACACCGATCAAGAATGCCGCATCAATCAAACCAGCCAACAAGAACATTTTGGTTTGTAATTTGTCCATCAATTCTGGTTGACGAGCAGATGCCTCAATGTATTTGCCACCCATCATGCCAATACCCAAACATGCACCTGTAGCACCCAAACCGATAATTAAACCGCACGCTAACGCTACGAAACCAACTGCACTCATTACCAACTCCTTTAGTTTAAAGATAAGAACTACTGTAACAATCAAGCCTTTTTCAATTGTGAATCAAGACTTGATCAAACTACTTAATAAAGCAGACACTTTGCCCACTTAATTAATGTGCCTCATGCGCTTGACCTAAATACACCAAGGTCAACATCATGAAAATAAATGCTTGCAACAAAATCACCAAGATATGGAAAATCGCCCAAGCCGAACCCGCAATCCACTGGCCAATACCCAAGCCAATGCTCATGCCATTAAACCCTGTCCAAGCCGCACCCATCGTGGCAATCAACAAGAACAACAATTCACCTGCAAACATGTTACCAAACAACCGCATACCGAGTGAAATTGCTTTTGCCAAAAACTCAATGATGTTCAAGGCAAAATTCGGAATCCACAACAAGAAATGATTACCAAAAGGCGCGGAGAACAATTCATGCACGAAGCCACTCACACCTTTAATCTTGAAACTATAATACAACATCAAAATCAAAACACCAAACGACATACCCAAAGGACCGTTGATGTCTGCAGTCGGCACAACACGAGTGTAATTGATGCCTGAATGGGTTACTTTCAGCAACCAACCCACCAAATCCACTGGAATCAAATCCAGCGTGTTCATAATAATCACCCAGAAAAAAACCGTTAAAGCCAATGGCGCGATGAATGTACGATTACCATGGACAATCGAACTGGATTGCTCTTCAACCATTTGGACAACTGCTTCAACCGCCGTTTGTGTGCGACTGGGGACATCCGAAGTCACTTTGCGCGCAATCCACAGCAACAACATCAACCCCAATACTGCAGACAAGATGGAGAAAAACACCGTGTCTAAATTGATTACCGAAAAATCAATAATACTTTTTTGTTTTTCACCTGTTTGCGTCAAATTGGTCAAGTGATGAACAATGTATTCACGTGCATTTACTGGTACGCCATGACCCGCGCCGTGCGCCGCTTCAGTCGCCGTACCTGCCGCACCATGGGCCGCACTGACCACTCCGTTTACTACCTCTGAAGACATAAGCCCCTCTTATTCTTTAACTGTACGCAACAAACTAAAATTATGTGCTTTCAAAACCACTATCAATGCAACCCAATAAGCGAAAGGCTGCACTTGCATTCCATATTGCCGCCAAAAAACCACCGCAACAACTAAGGCAATCACAATCTTGATGCCTTCTCCAACAAAAAACCGATATGCTGCAGGTTTGGGCGATGCAAACAAATAGACTGCAAATATCGCATTGGGCAATATCGCTATGAGCGAACCCGCCAGCGCAGACCACATTGCCTTAATACCAAACAATGAACAAATCGCCGTGACGATAATGGCAAAAATCAATTGAAGCACGATTGCGAAACCCATTTAACCCACGCCCCTCAATACTTTTTGACAACCCCACGCATTGATCTCGAGCACTGCCGAGCAAATAACTCAAACCAAAGCCAACAACCCTGTTATTCTGCGCGATTAAACTTACCGCAGACTTGCATCCCCATGTTTTGCACATTGTTTTCCAGATTATGTGCAAAATATGACTCACAAAAACCTCTCAATTGTACAGATGCGCTCAAGTTGTGTCAACGCAAAAACCGTGCTTCACGCTCTAAACTTACATCATTTTTTCTCAAATTCTCATAAGCACCGTGGCTTTTACCTATTTTTTTAACATTTATCAAAGGTCGTTGCTATCAGGTTTCACCAAGCAGTCCTCGGCGATATTGTATGGCCTGCGCAACATGTGTGGCAGTCACTGCATCTGCCTCAGCCAAATCCGCTACTGTTCGTGCCACGCGCAGCACCCGATGATAGACCCGCGCCGACCAATTCAGTTGAGTCATGGCTTTTGCCAAAACATTGCGCCCTGCTTCATCGGGTGTGGCATGTGCATCAAGTTGCTTGACCGATAAGCGCGCATTGACACAACCCTGCCGCTTGATTTGTCGCTTGAATGCCTGCTCAACCCGCTTGGCGACCACCGCACTGGATTCGCCTGCAGGCAGTGTGTCTAAATCACTGACCGCCACCGCAGGCACTTCGATTTGCATGTCAATACGATTTAAAAAGGGTCCTGATAAACGCGATTGATAACGCATGATTTGATCGGGCGTGCAGCGACAGGTTTTTTGAGTATGTCCCAAGTAACCACAGGGGCATGGGTTCATTGCGGCGATGAGTTGAAATGCCGCTGGATAAGTGGTTTGCCGCGCGGCGCGTGAGATGTGTATTTCACCCGACTCTAAAGGTTCGCGCAACACTTCCAAAACTTTGCGGTCAAACTCGGGCAATTCATCCATGAACAATACCCCTCGATGCGCCAAAGAAATTTCTCCAGGGCGCGGGGTGGAGCCGCTGTGATATACTGAAATAAATGCGACAACAGCCTAATAAAATCAAACAGTTAAGTACATTTTCACAACAATTAATGCGATAAAATTAACAGAATTAACTGCGACAAGGTATGAAATGAATACAAATAACTGCGACAAAGTTCAAATACCGCATCAAACCAGACGCATCAAACCCACGCGGCGTAGTATTTCTGGCTCTTTCGCGTTCCGTAAACAGTCGGCAATTCCCTTTGAATCAACTCTTGAACGCGATTTTCTCATCCGAAAGTCATTCAGCCCACTCGTCGTAGATATTATTCCACAACCTGTACAGCTTGAATATACGGCAAATAACGGTCGCACGTATCGTTATACACCTGATTTTTTGGTTTATTTTCGCTCAGTGAATTACGCGAATGAGCTTGAATTAAAACCACTTCTCGTTGAGGTGAAGTACCGTGATGAATTGCGCGAAAAATGGCCAGACTTGCGACTCAAGTTTAAAACCGCACTTAAATACGCAAAAGAGCAAGGTTGGGATTTTCGGATATACGATGAAACACGAATTCGCGACCAAGTCTTGGCCAATATTGTGTCGCTAAAACGCTACAAGAATATGACATTTTCACCAGAAGAAACTGCCGCCATACTCAATCATTTAACTGTCATTGGGCAAGCCCCCTTTTCTCAGTTAGTTGCAAGTCAATTCGCGGGTAAATGGGATACCGCCACTGGCATAGCGCATGTTTGGCATCTTGTCACAATGGGTTTGATTGAGTGTGATATGACAATCCCCTTATCAAATAGCACTGTTGTATGGAGAAGCATTTATGACCAAATATAATCCTGATGAGAATGGGTTGGCACTCAATCGTCAAAAACTCACTCTGGACATTGGCAATTTAGTCAAACATGACAACATCATTTACAAAGTGGTTGAGATACTCGACTTCAATACGCTGGTTGGAACAGATGTAGATTCTGGTCGTAGCAAAGCGCTGCGCATTAATGAGTTGTCCCCTGTCACTACGGCCACTGATGAGTTACGGGCCGTGGCCAATTTAGACACCAACAGTATAGAAGATGCGGATTGGGTATTGGCCAACCAAAGATATGAGGCTATTAAACCACTATTGGCGAGTAATGGCGGGCGTGAAGCAGTAAATCAACGAGCCATTGAAGTCGGTGTCAATCCTGCAACGCTTTACCGTTGGTTGAAGCGATATACCAGCTTAGAACTTGTCTCAGCACTCATTCCAAAACAAAGGGGTTGGAGAGAAGGAAGTAGCCGAATATCAGACCACGCAGAAGCCCTGATTAAAGAGGTCATTAACGATACGTACCTTACGAAGCAGCGTTCAACTGCGCAGAAGGTTATTATCGAGGTTAAACGAAGATGTTTAGCCCGTGGCATCGAGGCTCCCCATCCGAATACTATTCGTGCTCGCATCAACGCTATCAGTGAGCGGCACGTCCTCCGTGGCCGAGGTTATAGAGAGAAAGCCATCAATAAATTTATGCCCGCAGCGGGTCATTTTCCTGAAACATCATACCCTTTAGAAGTTGTTCAGATTGACCACACACCTGTTGACATTATTTTGGTGGATGACATACACCGCCAACCTATTGGCCGCCCTTACATCACCCTTGCTATTGATATTCACACACGCATGATTGTTGGCTATTATCTGTCATTCGATCCACCCAGTGTAACTTCGGTTGCAATGTGTTTGGCTCACTCAGTATTGCCGAAAGATGAATGGTTAGCACTGCACAATGTTGAGGCTTCGTGGGATGTGTGGGGCATGATGACCACTATTCACGTCGATAACGGTGCAGACTTTCAGTCGAACTCTCTCAAGCAATCTTGTTTGATGCACGGCATCAACTTGGAATACCGCCCAGTGAAACAGCCAAGATATGGCGGTCATATTGAACGACTGATTGGTACTTTTGCTCAGGAAATTCATGATTTACCAGGCACTACCTTTTCATCTGTCGCGCAACGTGATGGGTATGACTCTGAAAAACATGCCGCCCTAACCAAATCAGAGTTTGAATCGCTTTTGGTAGAGTTAATCTGTAATGTTTATCACAAACGCCTTCACACGACTATTGGCATGACACCAGAGCGCAAATGGGAAATCGGCTTGTTTGGTAACGCAACAACCGTCGGTCATGGTTTACCACCACGTCCAGTGAATCGAATATCACTTTTGTTGGATTTCTTACCAAGTTTCTCTCGAACCGTACAACAAACAGGTGTTGAGGTTAATGGGCTACGATATTACTCGGATGTCCTGCGCGGCTGGATTAGCGCGACTGAACCCGATGATAAATCTACAAAACGTAAATTCATTTTTCGACAAGATCCACGCGATATTAGTGCAATCTGGTTTTACGATCCCGATGTGAAAGGATACTATCAAATTCCATTTGCCAACCTATCGTTACCTTCTATGAGTATTTGGGAGTATCAACAGGCTCGAACTGAAGCCAAAAAAGAAGGGATGAAATCGGTGGATGAGCACCAAGTATTGAGGGCTCTCACTGACATTCGTAATAAGGTTGATGAATCAAAGGCGAAAACCAAAAAAGCACGTCGCCAGTATCAACGCCGAGTGGAACACGAAAAAGGAATTTCACCTGCGAATGTCCCAGCACCGCAGATAAATCAAACCCAACCCGTTACTCGTAATAAGTTGCCAATACCAAATTCAAACTTATTGCTTGAGGATGATATTGAACCATTTAGCGACATTTCATAGGGGTCACTGTGAATACAACAAATCATACAGAACGCAGTTATTTACACCCCGACCTTTTGGCTGTTATTGATATGCCTGCTCAAGATCGGATTCGGATGATGGATAGTCCACGTTGGATTGGTTATTCGCGCGCTACTGAAGTCATGGATTTTCTACAAGGATTACTCATAAAACCTCAGCGACCACGGATGCCTAATCTATTGCTTATTGGTGACTCCAATAATGGCAAAACAACATTGATCAGGCATTTTGTGGAGGTCTGTGGCGAAGGTTATGTCGATGAAAACAGCGAACCCGTGAAGCCAATTATTTTGGCTGAAGCACCGCCTACAGCCGATGAGAAAGCATTGTACATTTCAATCTTGGAACGCTTCTGGACACCCTATCGAGCAACAGACCCCGTTACCAAATTACGCTTTCAACTGATTCATTTAATGCGTGCCTGTCATGTTCGAATGTTAATCATCGATGAACTACATTCTCTATTGGCTGGTACCGCACAGAAACAACGTGAGGTGATGAACGCCCTCAAAAACCTTTGTAATGAATTGTGTATCCCAATCGTTGGCGTTGGTACCAGCGAGGCAGTACGTGTCCTACACACAGACCCACAACACGCCAGCCGCTTTGAAGTTGCACGACTACCATCATGGAATTTAGATAAAGAGTTTCAACGGCTACTTGCCAGTTTTGAGAGGATTTTACCGCTTCAACAACCTTCAAAATTGCACTCACCAGAACTCGCAATGAGGCTTCACGCAATTTCTGAGGGGAATATTGGCAATCTACATCGGTTGTTAATTGAATGTGCGACCGAGGCCATCAACAGCGGCGAAGAAAGAATTACTTTGCCAATTATTGAGAAAAACAAATGGGTACAACCTACTCGTGGCATCAGGGAGTTGTTCGGTTAAAGTCAAAATGGGCTGTACCGACACCTTTATTACCAGATGAAATATTTTCATCATGGTTAGTCAGGGTTGCGTTTGCCAACGGACTTGAGCCTATGGCTTTAACAGGTTCGTTATGGGCAAAATCACGCTTATGGACGATTGATATTGATCGCCATTTATCTCAAAGTCAAATAGCCACTATTGCCGAGTACAGTGGCATGAGTCAGCAACAAATATCCAAGTCATTGCTTCCCTGTGTCAGCGATAAATACACAACCAATATCGGAACCAAAGAACCTGCGATTGCGCCGTGGATACTGGCTTTAGGCTCCAGAAGTCGAAAACGGTATGGTGGGATGCAATATTGCCCAAAGTGTTTAGCCGAAGATGAAATTTCTTATTTTCGTATTAATTGGCGATTTGCTTGGCACACTTGCTGTCTAAAACACTCGTGCGTATTGCTGGATAGATGCCCACATTGCAAGTCCGCTATCCAATTCCACAAACGAACCTATCAAACACCCTCTATGAGGCACTGCGCGGTTTGTAATGGGGATTTAATCGAAAACGATCTGCAAGTCGCGCCGAATCTTGCCATGCAGTTACAGGATACTGCCGATCAAGTTCTGCTGTTGGGTGATTCATCCAAGTCTGTGGATTATTTTCTTCGGCTAAGGATGTTTGAATTACTTGTTAGACGCCATTTGTTGAGTAATCATCAAGCGATCAACAAACTTTGCAATTTGGTTGAGCTTCACTCAAATGATGCTTTTCAATTCACTCCATTGGGGCTCGCATTTGAGATTCTAAGCACGGAAGAGCGACTTTTGTATTTGGATATGATTCAGACATTCATGGGGCTTTCAGATGATACATTAACTCATCATTTGATGTCAGCGGGTCTCACGCAACAAGCACTATGCCCATCCCCTATTGTGATCCCTGAATCTTTACAACATATATTCAATCAACTACCCAACGCTCAACGCAATACAAAACAAGTTAGGTCATCTGCTGAACTATTTGAAATACCGCCACCAAGGAGCGAAAAACAGGTGATGCGTACCTTTGAAAGGCTTAAACGCAAAATAAGGGCTCTTTAGTATGGAAGCATCAAGAATCAAGCGTTGTGATAATTGCGGCAGGAAAACCGAAAAGTTTTGGCGTCGTTATAGAGGAATGTCATTTTGCGGGACCTGTTACAACCGTGAGTTTAAACCCTGTGCCTGCCACTCTTGTGGCAAAGTAATGCGGGCTCACAAAAACGAACCCAAACCCAAATGCTCTCTATGTCTTAGGTTATCGCCATGTATCCGCTGCGGAAAAATAACCAAACGTTTGGGTGCTATCACCGAGTATGGCAATGTGTGTCCATCGTGCCGTCACTACTTCCAAGAACCGAAAGCATGCGCCAATTGCGGCAAATTGACTACACGGTTATCCAAGAGCAAACTGCTTGGGTTTGAGGAGCCAGTGTGTGATAAGTGTTATTCGTCATACCGTGCCACATGTTCATCTTGTGGAAGACACAGAAAACTAACACAAGCCGATGATGGGAAGCGTTATTGCAAGTCGTGCTCAGTCAAAGGAACGCATAACTGCAAACAATGCTCTCAGATTATGCCTGCGGGTTACGGCTCGGTATGCCAGAAGTGCTACTATGAAAACTTATTCAACAAGAGAGTGGTTACTTGTTTGGCAGGGCTTAACAATCAATTTTATTCGGATTTGTTCCTTGAGTTTAGTGTGTGGCTCAAAAATGACGTTGGTACACATAAAGCAGCCATAACTTTAAACAGGAATTTCCCATTTTTTTATTTCCTTAACCTGCACTTCCCCAATAAAGTCCCCAGTTACAACGAGTTGATTGTCCACCACGGTGAGATTAATACACGCATAAATTCATTCTCGATCCGTTTCCTTTGTGAAACCCAACGAATGCGCATAACCCACAAGGAGAAAGATGCAGCGGCGAACAGGAGAACAGTTGAAAAAATGTTGGCATCAAAAACTGGCATACCTGCACTTGATAAGTTGATATTTGATTACCATCAGCATCTAATGAAGAAACTCGCCAATAACAAGACCACACTACGATCAATTAGGTTAGCGATGTCTCCCGCGATTGCATTTGTAAAAGAAATTTCTGCCTCAGGCAAAATAAGCGTTGAACAAACTGCGCTTGATCAATACTTGGCAAAGAAGCCTGGGCAATATTCAGCACTCACTGGGTTTGTGTTGTTTTGCAAAAACCAAGGGCTTAAGATTGAAATGATTGAGAAATCAGAATTATCTGTCTTGCACAGTCGTACCTCAATTGAACGATCGCTCATCAAGCACATAAAAGACGGTGATAACTTGATTACCAGCATCAAATTCCGTGCGATTGCATTAGCTTACTTCCACCATATGCCAATCCAAGCTGCCAAAGACATAGTTAAACGAGCCTCAATTTCCAACACTAATACCCTCTATATCGCTGTAGAACTGAATAATAAAAAATACATTCTGCCAGCTTTCTATACTTGACCGTGTTTCCCATTCGATTTGATGTGTTAGAAATAACCAGCATATCTTCGCCCCCTTTTTGTGTTTAACTCTTTAAAAAGTATTTAATTAGTATCTTGTCATCCTCATATGAGTATTATATAATACTCATATGAGACTAAAAATAGTATCCTATGGCACTTCAAAAATTCAGCAACTACGAAGAGTTGCCTTGGATCAAAATATCCTCGACACGCTGGGTCTCTCAATTGGTGATACTGTCCAAGTGGAACTTGATACCGAAAATAGCACTATTATTTTAAGCAAAGTTAATTCAAAGGATGTCCAAAAAAAAACTTCCAAGGGAGGAGTACATGTTAAATAATAATCCTCTGTATAACTTGAGCACCTCCGAATCAAAGCCATCACTTAACAGAAAACGAGCATTAGGCATTTACTACACGCCTCCAGAAGCCGCATTAATTATGGCTCGTTGGGCAATCACACATCACACTAACAAAGTCCTTGAGCCAAGCTTCGGAGGATGCGCAATGCTAACCGCAGCTGTGACAGTATATGAATCATTGGGCACCCAAAATCCAAGCTCTCAGTTATATGGCTTTGATGTAGACAATAAAGCATTTGAATATTTAGCTCGAATGAACTTGAAAAATGAAAATGGTCATTTTCAAAAGAAAGACTTCTTAAAGAGTTCTGCAAACGATATCCGTGTTGATGCTGTTCTGGCTAATCCACCCTTTGTTTCATATCATCGTTTAAATAACGCTCAACGTATACTCACGAATAAATTACGCCAACGTTATTTGCCAGAACTACCGAAACTTGCGAGCCTCTGGGTTTATTTTATTCTGCACTCCATGGCGTTTCTCCGAAATGGTGGACGTATGGCCTTTGTGTTACCCAATGCGATAGGGCATGCTGACTATGCTCAACCTCTCCTATCATTTTTACAAACGAGATTTAAAGACATCCAGTTGATTCACGTTAGTGAGCAACTTTTCATCCAAGAGGGCGCGAGCGAGCGAATCACACTTCTACTTATGAAGGATTATTATTGTGATGATACTCACCACCCTTCGAATTTACACCACAGTTATGTTTCAAGCATTAATGAACTTGCCTCTCTGATGTCCAATACAGAGACGAAAAAATTTAACTTATCAATAAAAGACTCGGCACAAATTGCGTTGGACAACTTAAATGAAAAGTTGACTCAGCTTGGTTCAATAGCAAATGTTAAAATTGGTGAGGTTGTAGGTGACATAAAGTTTTTTGTACGTTCCATTCCACAATGGCAAGCATTGGGAATCTCAAAAAGAGACCTTGTGCCAATCCTTACAAAATCAACTCAGTTGATTGGTTTGGATGCGCCGTCTGCGACCCATGAAAATCTGGTTTCATTTTTGTTGCATACAAATCGAAAACGAGTTAAAGCTATCACTGAATATCTTGACTCCTACCCAATTGAGTCGCTTCAAAATAACAAAACATTACTAAATAGACCACAGTGGTACGAATGCAGCTACGAGACAAACGCAGATGCGTTTATCGGTTCAATTACTCATGATTATCCAAGAATATCTCTAAATCAAGGGCTTATTAGTGCTTCAAATGCTTTCTACAAAATTATCCTCACAGGATCTCTGGAGGCTAAAAGATGGCTTCCACTGTTGAGTTTATCCACGCCAACAAGGTTGTCAGCAGAAATTTTAGGAAGAGTTAGAGGAAGTGGAGGAATAAAATTAGAACCAAGTGATGTTCGTAAACTTTCCATTCCGACTGTTTTCCCAAATATTAGTGACGAGGATTTCAATTCTCTTCGAAATGCTATAAACAAGCTTGTAATTAGCAAAGAGTTCGATGCGGCAAATCAAATTGTTGATTCTGAACTCTATATTAAAACGGGATTAGTTGATGCCAATACAATGTCCAAACTCCGTACGCTTCGATTGGAGTTAACTAGTTTGCGCAAGTGAAAATTATATGGGATTTAGCCTGTACCTTTCTCGTACAACTTAGCATCGGTAAACGACATATTGTCATTCGCATGCGAAGAAAAAAAATCTGCGCACTCTTTATAATATGGATAGAGTACCTGTTTCTCAGCTTCTCGAACAATTTTTCGCCACCTGTGATCCTTTTGAGCAATTAAAATACTAGGATTATTGGAGCCGAACTCTATAAACAACCAATTTAAAAGAAGAGCCAGTGAGGTTGGTTGAGTTGGAATTCGAGGTTTGGATAAAGATGGATATAAATGTTTGATATGCTCATCTTCATACCCTTGCTGTACATGATAATCGCTCAAGCAGCCACACATTTGCAAATGATGCGATGGCTTCGGTTCGCCGCTCCTATTTGGGTTGCTACTTGGTTCAAAATCAAAATGAAATTTTCTTTCAACGGCTTTTTCTGATGTCCCTCCTTTGTCAATTAATACGCTGTATGAAAGTTGGGAAATATGATCGTTTGAATCATCTTTAACTGCCAAACATCCAATATGAAACATTCTCTCAACCTCTTTGTTTCCATCTTCCCTCAGTTTCGTTGGTAAAGTGAAGCCTAAATGTAGATCAATTTTAGAGCCTCTTACCAAGGAATTTGGATTAGCACTTGTGTGGTTTACCGCCTGAATTAATGAACCAACCTGATAAAATGAACCAGTAGTTCGTATCACTTCAATAACGCCGCGTTCTAACGTCCTCAGGTCTTGAAAATTTATCATGTGTTCACCCTTCTTGCAGAGGGTAGCTATTCATCTTTAATCGAGCTGCAAATCCTGGGGTAATACCTTCTTCATCATTGAGTGGCGAAGTATATTGACATTGAACTGCGTGACGACTGGACATAGTCGCATCTGAATATGCAACTGAATCTGGTGCTGGCGTGTGTTTTTGAGTTATAAAACAAACACTATAATCTTCCTCTGAAACTCCTTCTAAATAACGCCCAGCTTGTTGGGGCACAAGATTAACATATTCGTTTGGTAGTGCGCGATATAACTCATCAGTCAAACTGGAGACCCACCAATATGGGTGGGAGTCAGTATGAAAGGGGCCTTTGTAAAGTGCGGAACTAAATATGTCCTTGTGCGATTCAAAAGCAACTTCTTTAAGCCCAACATAGGTTGCGGCCGCCAATCTGTCCAACAAAAATCCTGGTTTCTCCATAAGCACATTTAATACCCAATGAGCAATTCGATGTGGTGTAGTTCCGTGAATTATTTCAGACTCAAACTCTTCAGGCAGAATATTATATAAAATTCGCTTAACGCTTTCTGGCGGTGCTAACAACTCGACGAGAGAATTTCTGATCGAAGTGCTATCGGAAAAAATGAGTTGATTAAAATCTTTTGCGATTGAAAAAAGCCGCTCTTGATTTTTAGGATCACCAAGTTCATCTATAGGAAACAAATAGGTATATTCAGAGATATCCTCCATGTTGAATTTATTGGAATTCATCTTCTGACCACTTACGCAAACAATTGGAATATTTGGTAATGCGTTTCTCAACAAATGGGCCAATACTGAACCACGCAAGGCGAAAGGCAAGGATTCAGCCTGAGTAAAGGTATGATCAATAATGAACAAGTTTACTTTGTCTTTCCAATCGTTAATTTTAAGTTCAATATTTTTAAGTAAATCATCTTTTACTTGAAATGTCTCTACATCCCCCTCTATATTAGTCCCACGCAATATGGAACCTAAACCATGTTCCCATACCTTAAAACGTTGTTGATCATCATCAATCCACACAATTTTCATTTTGATTTCACTCATGGTAACTCAACCTCCACACATGCTGACCAATCATCAATAGGGTTTACAAAACGTATATCTCCACTACGCGAACGTGCGATATCTCTGGCTATTGAAAGCCCCAAGCCACTTCCTATACCAAACGCGGCCTCATCCTCAGAGTTTGCGTTTTCTTCAAGCCTATCATACAAGGAACCACTCGGGTCTGATATGAATGGGGTAAAAACCTCCATAAAATGCTGAGGATCCAAGCCAATGCCATTATCCGCAAACTGTATTAGCGATTTTTTCCCCACTTGTTCGCTTGAAATGCAAATGCACTTATTAACCCCACCTTTAGCAATTAACGATTTTATTGCGTTTGATAATATATTTACGAAAATTGAATATATCTCCCCTTCTATCATTGGTCCGATAAACAAAGGTTGAACCTGAGAAACGTCAATGTTAATTCGATAATTTGCAATAATTAACCGAAAGCAGGATACAGCTTTATCTAGTGCTGTTTTAATGTTAATTTTAACTGCACTGCTATCGCTCTGAAATGCCCCGACGATACCCGTCATGTCAACTAATTGTTTTAGCTGATTCTGCGTAGCCTCCAATTGGGAACTTAAATCACTAAGCTCATTTTGATGCTCATGTGCTTTTCTCGCCAATTTGCGTAATCGAGAGGATCCCGCTCCGATAGAGGAAATTGCACTGCGCACTTCATGAGCAAAAAGTAAAGTGAGAGTTGTAGTCGACGCAACTAAACGAAGATGGCGTAACTGGCTTACATTATCAGCACTGACGGCTTCAATCGCTTGCACTGTTCTTAACAACGTTCGCTTGGTCTGTGTCTGCTCCTCTTCTGGTAATATTTTGACCAATCGGTCAATTTCATTTTTCAGGAACTGTGTCGCTTTAGGTGTAAGATTTGCTCCTAACTGTAATGGATCTTCATCAAGGATTGTAGCCATTGCTTCAGTCGCTTGACGAACCTCGGTTATTGTCCTTTGTCTGATAAAAGCTTCACGATAAATCGTAGCCCACTCAATAGCCATTCGAGCGAATTTTTTTAATTGTTCAAACGCTTGACCATCAACGAAGCCCTGTCGATCAATTCGTGGCTCTAGGCCATGTATTTCAGAACCAACTTCCACCTGCCCAATATAGTTTCGCATCCCTAACATATTGAGCAAAACTCTGTAAGGGTCAACATTATTCATTGATGACGCAAACGAAAACAACTCATCGTTTGCTCTTCCAAGCCTCCGCCCACGGTCAGCATCAATATTTAGCCAATCATCGCCTCTATTCCCGTATGGATACATACGAAAACCGTTGTATCTAATTTGTACGCCCCCAAAATCATCAATCAATGTTTTAAGCACATAATTAGCCAACAATTTGGGATCACGCACACCATCCGAATTCTGTGACGGAAGAATACCTACCCTAAGCTTTGCTCCTTTTATATCTGTAAACATCGGCTTAGTTGTAAAAGAGCGGCTACCGCCAAGGCTAAACGCTGTTAGCGTGAAGATGGCACATCCGTCATCGCCAACTGTTGCAGTTAGGGTTCCCCACGATGCATCTATTACTTGCTCTCGCATGTCTGTTACAATTTCCCCTTCCGACTCAGGAAAACTCAAAGTAATTTTAAAACCTGTATCCTCTTCATAACCTATTCTTTTAGTACCAGAATTTCCCGCCATAACAGCCAACTGTCGACGGAAATATTCGTAACCTCGCGTTTGCCATTCGTCCGTTATGCTTCCTGATATTGTTAACCGTGTTCCCGTTGGGGAATCTAATGGATATTTTTCGGTCGTCCCTTGACACTCAATCCCTTCTACAACGGTTCCAGGTACAAAACTATCCCAATCAAAATGTACTACGGTTTTAATGACTGACTTAGGGGTTTTAGCAGTTGTTTCTAAAGTTAGCACTGACCCCAGCCTACGGCAAGCAAAGCGCCCGACACCTTTTCTACCTGTTTTTGGTCGACCGAAACGTTTACTTCGAGGGGTTTTCTCCTTATTGGCAGTACCAATTCTCATCCAGTAGCCAGCAACCTCATCTGGTGTCATTCCAACACCGTTATCTTCAATAATAATTGTTGCTCCACCATTAGAATCCTCTTGAAACGAGATCTGGACAGCTGTCGCGTCAGCGTCATAAGCGTTTTTGACTAATTCAGATAAAGCCACATGGACGCTTGAAACAAGCCTTTCCCCAAGTTCCCGCAAAAGAGCACTATCAACAGTAAAGTTGAATATCTTGTTTTGAGACATTACGTTCCCTTCTTTATCCGTAACTGAGCTTCCATACACTCTTAAAAGTGAAGAAGTATGTATTGCTCAAACTATCAACCACAAATTATTTACCATTTAATGATGGCACGCACCAACTATCATTCTACTCAATGTCCCTACAGACTGGCGAGTTAATATGAAACTTTCGACATCCAAATTTCTGGAAACAAGACACTTTATCGCTTACGCCAATCCCACGGTGCTGTTGGCTTGGCATCCATCCACAACCCCACTCCCTGAGATTTTGCCTTGGCTTGAAGTTCACGGTAGTATCCTGTTTCACCGATATATTTTTCGTAAGCCCAAGCATGACCTCGCGCCACCATTGCTTCACCTGCGTTAATCCCATCACAATAAACGTCCTCTACAGTTCTGCCATATCGATCCGTATCGATGTACACCAGCTTGACTGAACGTTTAAAACACAGCGTTGATAAATTCCTGCTTTGCTTGTTCTCCAAATGCTTGACATTTTTCGGGCGCATCAATTGCAGAAATACGAACCTTCATCGGTATCTTGTCGCGCTTTTGCAGCACAGTCAAGGTATCACCATCGGTGATTCCAACAGCGGTCATGGATGAACACGCAACCAATAGCATCGAACTCAGTGAAAAAATGAAAATTTTCATGCAACAGTCCTAAATCTTAAAACCAACTTTATCTAATGCATTTTTTAATGCGCTATCACACAGATTCTGGTCGTTTCTGGATTGCGAGTGCTTAAACGAAAAGCCGACACCTGGACACAAATGTGCAACTTTTGTAACCACACCTTTAACCAAGCAAATATTTTCCAATAAAATATTTAAACTTACCTCAAAATTTTCTGTTGCCGACGGTATAAAAACAAGCCCTCTGTATGACTCCTCGGTGTTGCTTGATTGAGAACGCCGTTCAATTTCCAAAAAATGCACTGGCGTTTCTCCAATCATAACTTTTGCAACGAGTACCCCCCGAGTTTTATCTTTTAGTGAAGTATTGCTATATACCCAGTTTCTTGTTGCAACATCAATATCCTCTAAATCAGCGGGGACTTCTTTTAGTCCAATCAGCCTAATCTCTGGATTGTCACTATATCCATCATGAAATGTGTACCACTCAACCGACGTAACATTAGAATAGCGGCTTTTCAAGCGAAGCATTGCACTCCACATATCACTTAACATCCCCTCTGAATCCATTACGGGACGTGCGCTAATTGATGCTTGACCTGTTAAGCCATTGTTACCATATGGCTCTGCAGATGAGTAGTTATCTGGCGCATCACCTTGTACTTTCGTCCCCGCTGAATTCTCAGCTTTTTCCTTTCTTACATCCACTACCTCTCTTTGCGAACCTAAAACGATAAAATCATCATCATAAATTTCAACAGGTGTTGCGTTAAAATTAGGGTCATCCTCGCTGGTTAAGTCAAAAATACTGGGGCGCTTTATTTTAGTTCTTGTCGGCGCACCATCCCAAGAATCCCCTTGACCGCCATTATCAACTGGGGCATCGGTTTTGTTAGTGTTTTCACGGTCGCGTTCAATTATTTCACCGTCAGGATCTGAACAACCTGTGATTCGAAGAGCCAAAAAGGATTTATTATCATTAAACCAAATCCCTTTTGCTTTAATTTCCGCCAGCCCCTCAAACCAAGGAGGCATATCAGCAAAAAATAATGGCATCTTATGGGCTTCGTTATTAAACCCAGCCTCTATTTGCGCATAAATGCTTTTTGCTACATTTCGAGTGTACTCGTCGTATTTTGCATGAGCCAACAACACAATATCCCCATTCACCAAACGGCGGCGCAACTTCACCTTCCACTTGCCCTCTTCCTCTGGCTCATTGAGAGGACTAAACAATCTGCTATTGCCCGAATCTAAGGTTTCTTCCCACGGATAGGTTGCAAGTACTCTTTTAACTTCACCAGAGCGCCCATAACATCGAGAGAAAAACTCTAAACATGGCACAATCAGTTTACCGCCATTCGGTAATGAAAACTCAAGCAAACGACTTTGATCACCTGAATATTTGAGTTTATGAATCTCTTGGGGAAATGGTAGTTCTGAGTGGCTGTTATAAGCCTCTTGAAATGAGATAGTTCGCCATCCTTGACGACTAAAATCAACTTTAAAATACGCTTCGGGGTATGCAACCTCGTCGGTACAAATACCTTTTTGCCAAACTGTTCCAAGTCGAACTTGGCCAAGAGCAGTAAGTGGCACAAGTCTATGGGTCACTTCATCGGACCACAACCCATCAACGAGTTTACGAAAACCAACAACGATGTTTGGTTGAGTGCCCTTGATATGTTTTCTGTCAATTCCTACATACCACCATGCTATCATCGGTTGGATATCATTCTTCAACTTATCTAACCGTATTTCTTTCGTGACTTTACGAAGTGGGTATTTGATGTCGATAGGCATAATTAGGCCGTCCAATCAAATATAGGCGAGTTATCCAGTTTTATAAATTTGTCGCATTTATTTCTGGAATGTCGCAACTTATTCTGGAATCCACAGCCGCCGCCCACCAAAGCGACAGCCGATGCGGTGTGGTGTGGGCTGCGGTAGGGGCGCACGCGCCATTGCTCGGGTGAAAATTGTCCTGCGCTGCTCAATACGGTGGCCGACTCCATCGCCTCCGTTTCACTCATCGGTGGCAATATGCTCGGCAATCGCGCCGCCAGCATGGATTTTCCTGTGCCGGGAGGTCCAACCATAAGCACGCTGTGTCCACCTGCTGCTGCAACTTCCAGCGCGCGTTTGACCGAGGACTGTCCGCGCACGTCGAGCCAGTCCAAGGCATAGTACACACGCTCATTGGCTATTTTTGGAGATTGAAATGACTCTTGCGCATCAGGTGCGCGCAGTTTGGCACAGACTTCTAACAAAGATTTCGCCGACCATATCTGGGCATTCGAGACCAAGCTCGCCTCGGCACAATTGGCTTGCGGCAAGATGATGATGGGCGTGGTTTGTGGATTTTGCAAGGCTTCTTGTGTGATGCCGTATGTCATTGCCAACGCGCCCATAATCGGGCGCAGTTCGCCCGACAAGGACAATTCGCCTGCGAATTCATATTGGCTCAACTGTTGGACTTTGAGTTGACCACTGGCAATTAGTATGCCCAAGGCAATCGGTAAATCAAACCGCCCACCTGCTTTGGGTAAATCGGCGGGGGCTAAGTTGACGGTGATGCGTTTAGCGGGAAATTCGAGCAGGGAATTTAAAATCGCTGCACGCACGCGGTCTTTGGATTCTTTGACTTCGGTTTCGGGTAAACCGACGATGTTAAACGAAGGCAAACCATTCGCCAAGTGTACCTCAACCGTCACGCGCGGCGCAGACATACCGAGCAAAGCGCGTGAATTGATGACTGCTAAACTCATGAGTTCCCCCAAAGGTTTGCGAAACGACGTTACATTTTCTCCACCACAATGCGTGTCTGCCCACCATTGCGCAACGGCTCACAGGAAATCAACTTAAACCCGCCTGATTCGAGCATAAACACGATGTCCTCTGGGTGGTATCGATTGTGTTCCAAAAAATGCTCAAAGGCATCTTCAAGGTCACTACGGCTAGTGGCATCTTGCCACATTTCGGTGTTCGGATAGCGTCGTTGTAAATAATCTTGCAAGGGTTGGCGCACCACATCAATCACGCACAACCGCCCACCGACTTTGAGCCAGCGTCTGACCGCTTGAAACATTTTCATCGGTTGCGTCAATTCATGCACCAACATGTTGGCCATGACCATACTGACTGAGTTGGGTGGTATATCGGCTTGCGGGTCATTCAAATCATCCACCACAATCTGCGCATTGTTTGGCAATGCCAACGGTTGGTGCAACATATACGGTGCAACCTCGATGCCCACCACTGGCGCATCGGCGTGTCGCGCCGCACAGTCTTTGACAAACTGCCCAATGCCCGCACCCAAATCAATAATCGCATCACCCGATTGATGGTTCGCTGCGACCTTGGTATCCCAAAACGCCCAAAAATCCACATCATGCCGACGCTCGTAATGTTCGGTAATCCGTTGTCGCGCGACACTGCCATCGCCGCCGTGGTGCTTGAGAATATTGGCTTGAGTGGTTTCAATGGTTTGAATGGGTTTGTTCATCATTGGGCTTTCACAAAACACTTACTGTGCGGCATCGTAGGCTTTTTTGACCGCCGCGCCGAGTTCATACACGCTCATGGCGTACATATAACTCTTGTTGTAACGCGTGATGGCATAAAAGTTTTTCGAGCCGAGCACGTACTGCGCTGGGTTGTCGCCATTGGGTAAATCAATCAATGACAATTTAGCATCGACAGGCATCGTGTCGGGTGAGGTGATACCGTATTTTTTAAGCTGCGTCAATGTTTGCGAGGGTTCGATTGGGAGTTTCAACGCGCCATCGATGTTTTGTGCATCGGTAAATTTCACGTTATACACCACATCCAATCCACGTTGCCAACCGCCTTTTTCTTTGAGGAATCTTGCCACACTGCCAATCGCATCGGCATTGCTGTTGCGCAAATCGACTTTACCATCACCGTCAAAATCCACACCGTAGTCACGCCATGAATCGGGCATGAATTGCGGAATGCCAATTGCCCCCGCGTATGAGCCCTTGACCGAGCGCAGAGGCATTTTGTTTTCGCGGGTGAGAATGATGTATTCTTCGAGAAAGTTTTTATATTCAGCCGAGCGGCGCGGATAATCAAAGGCGATGGTGGTCAATACGTCGAACACGTTGGAATCACCCATATTTTTGCCGTAAATGGTTTCTACGCCAATAATGCCTGCAATGATGTACTCAGGCACACTGTATTCTTTGCTCGCACGTGTGAGGGTTTTGGCATTTTTTTGCCAAAATGCCACGCCCGCTTTGATGCGCAAAGGTTCAACGTAGCGCGAGCGATACACTTTCCAATTTTTCTTAAAATTGGGATTGGGTTTGTCTTTTTCGAGTTGACGCAAAACCGTGTCCATGCGCTCGGCACTCGCAAACGCACTGAGCAATTCGGTTTTTGAATAGTCGTATTTGCCGTTGAGTTCTTCAACAAATGCTTTGACTTCAGCGCGCTCCGCATAATTATTGCCATCTGTCGAAACAGGTGGCTTAGGCGTTGTCGGACTGCTGGTCGGGGCTTTCACTGTGCTGGTTGTACACGCAGCAAGCAGCGCGGTGACAACGAGTATGTGAGCGGTTGCGAGTTTTGTGCGCATGGTGTGTTCCTTTTATATTTTAATGTGGCTCAGTGTAACCCGATTCGGCAAAGCGCAAGTGGTGCGGATAGGGATAAAAATCCTCGATATGCCCCGCACGAATGCGTTGTTGATGGCTCTTCCAGTAACGCCAGTCGAGCAAGTCGGCATGATAGCGCATAAATACGTCTTTGACCTCGGGGTCGGTCAACAAAAATTTCTCAAATTCCTCTGGGAATACATCCAAGCGATCGACCGAGAACCAGACCTCATGCGCGGTGTCGTCGTCATCAAAACGCGCTTTGGGAATGGGGCGGAATTTACAATCGGTTAAGTATTCAATTTCATCGTAGTCGTAGAACACCACTCGTCCGCCGCGCGTCACACCGAAATTCTTAAACAGCAAATCCCCGGGGAAAATATTCGCAGCAATCAAATCTTTAAGTGCATTGCCGTATTCAATAATCGCGTTGTCTTTGGCAAGCGTGTCGCCCGCTTCGGTGGCATCTTGTAGATAAATATTCAGCGGTATCATGCGCCGCTCAATGTACAAGTGTTTGATGATAATCTCATCGTTGGTAAACTCAATTTCGGTGGGTGCGAGTTTGGTGATTTCGTCAACGAGATCTTGATTCATACGCGCACGTGGGAAATTCACGTTGGAGAATTCCAACGAATCCGCCATGCGACCCACGCGGTCATGCTTTTTCACCAAATTGTATTTTTGTTGCACCATTTCCTTATCAACTTCTTTGGGTGGCGAAATCACGTCTTTGATGATTTTAAACACATACGGAAACGACGGCAATGTGAACACCAGCATCACCAAACCTTTAATTCCCGGTGCGAGAATAAAGTCATCGGTCGAGTGACGGATGTGCTGTTTGTAATCGCGTGCGAACAGAGATTTGCCCTGTTTTTGTAGCCCAATCATATTGTACAACTCGGCTTTGGGCTTGGTGGGCAAGATGGAATGTAAAAACTGCACCACAGCTGAAGGCACATCACAATCAATCATGAAATACGCACGGTTAAACGAGAACAATGAGTTGATATGACGGGTATCGGTGATGATGGTATCGACTGCCAATCCCCCTTCGGCATCGTGCAAAATCGGGATGACAAATGGATACTCGCTGAAACTATTGATGATTTTGCCCAAAACATACGCGCCTTTATTGCGATAAAACAAAGTGCTGACGGCTTGAATTTGCAGGTTTGGGCGCGGGTGCTCAAACATCACGTGGTCGAGGTGTCGCAAGCGGTCAATGATGGTGGCAATATCGCGCGCCAAATTGGTAAAGGGGCGCGCCAGTTGAAAACCTGCAAACATTTGCGCGAGTGAATCCGTCCAACCATCACGGATGGGGTAATAACTGCGATATGTCGCTGATTCCGAGTCGATGTATTCGGTCGAAATCATCGGGCGGCTGAAAATAAATTCGTTGTGAAAATACTCGGCTTTGAGCACCTTGGTAGTGACCGAATTGAAAAAAGTCTCGGCGCACTCGGGCTGTTTGTGCGCCATCAGGCATTCAACATAATGGCTTTTAACCTCGTGCCAAAAGGCCTTGTTGTCAGGGCTGACTTGTTTATTTGAGGCCAAGGTGTGAATCGTTTCGGCAACGCGCTCATCATAATACGCCACACGATCGGCCACTAATTTTTGAATATTCGCCCAATCGCCTTTTTCAAATGAAATTTTGGCCGCACGGGCGCATTCACGAAAACGGGCGTAATGGCGATTAAAGCCATCCAAAACCTGCTCGGATAAAGCGCGCGCTTCGATTAATTCTTCGGGGAACAAAGGGCTCATCAAAAACTCACTTTATAAAAAAGTTGTGCAATTGTGCGATTGTGTATTGAACTATGGACTGTCGTTTGAGTCGGTGACTCGAGGCTTGTGCTTTTTATTGGCGAACAGCGCGTCAAACCAAGCATTGGGCAACATGCGCATGAGTTTGGCGACAACCCCCATTTGCCAAGGAATTACGGTATAAGTGGTTTTGCGCGCAATCGCCCGCACAGCGCGGGTCGCAAACTGCTCGGGTTGCAATAAAAACGGCATTTGATAAGGATTTTTTGCCGTCAGCGGCGTTGCCACATAGCCTGGGGAAATCGTCAGTACCGACACGCCTGTTTTGCGCAACTCGCCGCGCAAACTTTCACAGTAACTAATCACCGCCGCTTTCGATGCGCAGTACGCTTCCGAACCGACCAATCCGCGTATGCCCGCGACACTGGCAATGCCGACCAAAACGCCCTGACCACGCGCCTTCATCGGCGCGATAAAGGGATGAAAGGTGCTCACCATTGCCAAAACATTGGTTTCAAAAATACGCCGAATTTGCGCCAAGTCCTCATAATACTCCGTCCAAGTGCCTGCTGAAATCCCCGCCGCGGCGATGACGATGTCGGGCGCGCCGTACCGATTGATAAAGTCACGTGCGGCGGCGTGTAAATCGACCTCAATACACACATCCACTGCGTACACTTGATGACGCTCGGCATTGGGTAGACTGGCGCGCACCTGCTCAAGCACATCGGCACGCCGACCAAGCAAACCAACCACCGCGCCCTGCTGCGCATATTCACGTGCCAACGCCAAGCCGATGCCGCTGGATGCCCCTGTAATAAAGACAGTTTGAGTCATACAGTCCAATTATTTTTGTTCGAGCAATTTATTGACGACTTTTAAAGTTTGTGCGGAATCACCTGAGACCACGTATTTACCATTGACAATAAATTTGGGTACGCCGTCCAATTGATACGCTTTAAACAGCGCGTCGGCGGTGACAATCGAAGCATTGACATCAAAACTTCGATACGCTGTGTCCCAAGTGGCTTTGTCCACACCATTTTGCGTCATGAATGCAGAGATCGCATCATCGTTGCTCAGACCTTTGCCTTGCTCTTGAATCGCGCTAAAAATTTTCAAGTCCAACTCGTCGGACTTGCCCAAAGCCTGAACCGCCATCGCCATGCGTTGCTGCGTTTGCATGGCGGCATTCCACTGCACGTGGTAGCGCACAAAATTCACATTGGCAGGTAAGGTTTTTTTCCAAGCCTCAACTGCAGGTTCAATGGCGTAACAATGCGGGCAACCGTACCAAAAAAATTCAATAACTTCGGATTTGCCCGCCACCGCAACGGGCTGCGGATTGGCCACGCGAACGAAATCTTTACCTTCAACAATCGTTAGACCATTGGTCGAAAAACTCTCGGCATTAAATGTCGGTTGCGCGACAGCGGTCGTGGTAGCAGCGTTATTGGGTGCGGCGGGCTGTGTGATGATGTCGGATTTTTGACATGCGCCAAGCGACAAAATACCCATCGCCATAACACTGAGTAAAAATCGTTTGGGGTATAAATTAGATGAAAAAAATGACATAGAAAATCCTTCACGACGGGTAATGATTGATGTAATGCGATGACCGCATTATGGCTGAACTACTTTGCTTTTGACAAGCGCTGCTTGACCAATGCGTCCAAGGTCTCGATGGTGTTGGCGCTCAATAATACTTGATAACGCCCATCCACGATGACTGCAGGCACGCCCGTCAAACCGAAACGCTCAAATTGCGCCTGCGCAAACTGCATTTTTTGCGTGACGGCGGCACTATTGAAGATTGCTCGCCACTGTGATGGCGAGATGCCTTGTTTTTGCGCCCAAGCCAATGCCGACCCAGACGTGGCTAAAGAATCTTTTGCCGCAGCCACATCCTTAAACACTTGATCGTGTAAATCCAAACGATTCAAAGCCTCTAAGGTGAAATACATACGTTGATGGGTCACCATGGTTTTATTCCAACTGATGGGCAAGGTGATGATTTGAACGGCTTGGGGTTGAGTGGTGCGCCACTGCACAAATGAAGGTTCAAAAATCGCACAGTGCGGGCAACCATACCAAAAAAACTCGACGACTTCGACTGTTCCCTGCGTTTGCACGCGTCCTGCGTTGACCACTGATGCCACATCCATAGGCATCTGCCATTCAGTTGGCGCGCCCTGAGAATTGATTTGCGTATCAACACCCACCTGCACTGGCATCGAGGATTCATTCGCGCGGGCTGTTTGCACACCACCCAAACAGACCCAGTAGATAAAAATCGCGCCGACGAACGACGCGATATTGAGTTGGATTTTAAAACCGTGTATGAGTTTCATAACGCTTTCTTTGTAATGGCGCGACTTCTATAGTCCGCATTGAATGGTTGAGTTTGATTCAACTGGTTTATTTTGTGTCTTTGTTGTTCGCGGTCACGGGCGTCACCACTTTAGGTGCTGTGCCACTGCTGTTGGGCGCACTCACTGGTGTTTGGGTTTTGTTAGCGGTGTTGGGCACACTCGTTGGCACTTTGTTCGTTTTATTTGTAATCAGTTCCGCAATCGCATCATTGTTCGGTGCTTTTTTGGGTTGGGTTGTCGTTTGAGTCTGAGCGGCGGTCATCGATGTGTTTTCATTGGCGTTGTTGTCATTGTTGTTATTGCTGCCCACCGCTGCGGATGTGACACCACTGGTCTCGGCTGTCGAACCCATCGCTCCTGTATTGGTCAATGCGCCCACACCCGCACCTTGCTCATTACTCGGTGCCACGTTACTGGGTATGGTCGGTGATGAAGTTGAATTAGTATACAGCGGCGCATTCGGATCGGTATTGCCTTGCTGATCACTCAGAACGTTTTTATTCGCTTTGTCTCTAAAGGGTCCGCTGCTCATTGCAAAATACGCAACCACCAAGGCAACAATCAGCCCAAGCAGCATACCAATACCAATATTCAATGCTGAGTTGCCGTCCTTACTCTTTTGCGGAATCGAAGAGTGTGTCTGATCGTTCATGACTGTATCCAAAAATATAATAGAAACAATGCCTTATATTGTGCAAGGGTATTGTGTGAAAATTGTGGTCTAAACGTAACGCATCACATCCGATTGGGTGCACTCACTCCCAATAAACTTAATCCATTGACCAAAATCCGACGGGCGGCAGTTAAAAGGTGTACGCGTGCGGTTTTCAGTGCCACATCATCGGTCAGGACACGCTCATTACCACCGCAAAAACTGTGCACCGCACTCGCCAAATCTTTTAAGTAATATACCACATGATGGGGCGCAAGGTCATCCGCCGCCGCCTTTAATGTATCAAAATATAGACTCATCTCTTGCATCAACGCCATTTCGGAAGGCGCGGCCAACGGTGCGAGGGTTTGCGCATCGGTGCCGTTGACTTCAATGCCTGCTTTTTCCAGTATTGAGCAAATCCGCGCGTGCGCGTATTGCACGTAATACACAGGATTTTCATCCGATTGGCTGACCGCCACATCCACATCAAACACAAATTCAGTATCGGCTTTGCGCGAAATCATCAAAAAACGCACCGCGTCCTTGTTCGTCCAGTCAATCAAATCGCGCAAGGTCACATACGAGCCTGCGCGTTTGGAGATTTTAACCTCTTGACCGTCTTTGAACACCATAACCATTTTGTGCAAAATATAGTCGGGGTAGTTTTTCGCAATGCCCAAGTCCGAGGCTTGCAGCCCTGCGCGCACACGGGCAATCGTGCCGTGGTGATCAGAACCCTGAATATTAATGACTTTATGAAAACCGCGACTCCATTTATTCAAATGATACGCCACATCGGGTACAAAATAAGTGTAGCCGCCATCGGCTTTGCGCATCACACGGTCTTTGTCATCGCCAAAATCCGTGGTGCGCAACCACAGCGCACCGCCTTCTTCGTAGGTATGCCCCATTTCGGTTAAACGTGCCACGGTTTGTTCCACCGCGCCCGTGGTGTACAACGAGGACTCAAGAAAATAGTTATCGAACTGCACGCCAAACGCCTGCAAATCCAAGTCTTGCTCGCGGCGCAGATACGCCACCGCAAAATCACGCACAGCATCCAAATTGTCGATATTTTTTTGCGCGGTCACGCCGTTGACGGTTTCACCCGCGAGGTACGCGTTGGCAATATCGACGATGTAATCACCACGATAGCCACCCTCAGGAAAACCCGCGTCATCCACACCAATACCCTTGCCGCGCGCCTGCACCGAAATCGCCAAATTGGCAATCTGTTGACCCGCGTCATTGTAATAAAACTCACGGTGCACGTCGTAGCCTTGACTGCTCAACACCGAGCCAAGAATATCGCCGAGCGCGGCTTGACGCGCATGTCCCACATGCAAGGGTCCGGTCGGGTTGGCTGAGACAAACTCCAGCATGACGTGTTCGCCGTGATGGGCGTCGGATAAACCAAAGGCCTCACCCTGCTCAATCACCGCTTGCACCACGGATTGTTTGGCAGCATCGGTCAGGCGGATATTGATAAAACCTGGTCCCGCGATTTCTAAAGCCGCAATCAGCGGATTGACAGGCATTGCATCGATGATGTTTTGCGCCAACTCACGTGGATTTTTACCCAAAGGTTTGGCCAGTTGCATGGCGATATTGCACGCCGCATCGCCATGTGCGGCCTGCTTGGGACGCTCCAACACAGGCGTGACGCTGGTGTCAGGCGCGACACTTTTGAGTGCTGAAATAAAACTATTGGTAATTTGTGTGCGGATGTGGCTGAGCATAATGGTGTTCAATACGATTGATCAAGGAGCGACATTATAACCGCTGCACCCCAAAAGCCCAAGCACAACGCGTGTGGTGCACACCATCATTTTTGTGGTGCGTTTGACGAATTTTGCACGCAAAAGACAAGTCAATCGCCAAAACAGTATAATGCGTCATTCTAAATATTTTTCCATAGGAGCCATTATGTCCACCCGCCATATTGTTCGTGTCAACCCCTTGCACAGCAGCATCTTGCTCACCGTGATTTACACAATCGCGGCCTTGACGGTATTTTTAATTGGTTTTTTGTTCACCACCATCAGCACGGGTTTTAATGTCAAACAAGCCTTCGCGGGGTTCACGGCAGAAGCCGTTTGGTCTGCGGTGGCGATTAATTTGGTTTTGGTCTTTCTCGGCTCTTTTTTACTGACCTTGATTTACAATTTTTTGGCAAAGTATTTGGGCGGCATCGAAATTACTTTGGACGACGACTGAGTCTTGCGCAATCACCGCTCAGTTCAAAATAAAAGGCAACCATGTCTCCCACCACACAAACATTGCTCATCGGTTTTGCCTTGCTCGCGGTATTGATTGGTGCGGGTCGTCTCATTGGTCAGGCGACTGGAATCACCAAAGCAATCAAACTGTTTTTTCCACTGTGGTTTGTATACTGTGCATGGCATATGTCCATAGGCATGGGACATGGTTATTCGTTTTTGAGCGAGTTGCCGCTTTTACTGATTAATTTTGGCGTGCCCGCCATGGTTGCTTGGTTTGTTCTAAAAAAATGGGGCAGGTAAGGGTATGAGTGCATTCCATATCCAATCCCAAACAACCGCTGAGCCAAGGGTATGGCGCGTGATGCGCGGACGAGAAAACCACGAACAGCACCGCGTATCCACACCGCTTGAGTTATTTTTTGATTTGGTGTTTGTCGTTGCCATCGCATTTGCGAGCGCAGAATTACACCATGCCATCAGCGCCAATCATGCGGCACACGGGGTCATCAGTTTTATGATGGTGTTTTTTGCCATTTGGTGGGCGTGGATGGGTTTTACGTGGTTCGCATCTTCGTTCGATACCGACGATGTGCCGTATCGCCTCGCAGTTTTTGTCCAGATGACAGGTGTACTCGTCGTAGCGGCAGGGGTTTCGAGTGCGTTTGAACACAATCAATTTTTAACCGTTACCATCGGTTATGTGGTCATGCGCATTGCGTCGGTGGTTCAATGGTTGCGTGCGGCAGCGCAAAGCCCGCATTATAGAAAGACCGCTCTGCGCTATGCTTTGGGGATTTTGTTGGCACAAGTGGGTTGGCTGATTTTGTTGGTGTTCCCCAAACAATATTGGTGGTGGGGCTACGGCTTGATGGTTGTATTTGAGTTGATGATACCGATGTGGGCAGAGCGCGCGGGCATGACCTCATGGCATCCGCATCATATTTCGGAGCGATATGGGTTGCTCACAATCATTGTTTTGGGTGAGTCGATACTCGCTGCGACCCATGCCACGCAACAAGCATTGGCGGACGGTTTATTCAGTATGAATTTCTTAGTGTTTTGCTCTGGAGCATTGTTGACGGTGTTTTGTATGTGGTGGCTGTATTTTGAAGACGAAGCCGCCAAACGACTTATTGATTACAAAACCGCTTTTTACTGGGGTTACGGGCATTATTTTATTTTTGCTGCTGCGGCCGCCGCAGGTGCGGGTTTGGCGGCTCAAGTGGATTATCGACTGGGGACAGCTCAGGCGGATGCGACAGTGATTGGCTACGGCTTGGCTTTGCCCGTGGCGATTTATGTCTTGTTCACATGGTTGGTACACAAACGCGTCAGCCAATCCAAGGGGGCGTGGATCTTTCCTTTGACTGCGATAGCCATCTTGGTCACGCCGTGGTTCACAGGGTATACCACCATCAGTATTGGACTCATCTTGGTGCTGGCACTCATTATACGCGCCACACTGTGTGGCATATACGCAAGGAGATCACATGCCTGACACGCACGCCCTCAACACGGGTTCATGCCTATGTGGCGCGGTTGCCTACGAAATCAGCGGCAATTTAGGATTGTTTCAATACTGCCATTGCTCGCGTTGTCGTAAAACCACGGGCAGCGCATTTGCCGCGAATTTATTCGTTGCGCCCACGCAGTTCAAATGGACACAAGGTGAAGACAAGGTGGGTCGATATGAATTAGAAAATGCCAAGCATTTTGCAACCTCATTTTGCACGCAATGCGGTTCAAGTTTGCCGTGGCTGACCAAAACAGGTCGGGCTGTGGTCGTTCCTGCGGGCACGCTCAACGAAGACCCAAAAATCGAGCCGAAAGCCAACACCTTTTATGCCTCGCGCGCGCCTTGGGAAAAATGTGTGTCTGAGTTGCCAATGTTTGACGAATTACCTGCGCGGTAATTACGTCAGACGTGCCAAGTCTGCTAACAGTGGCACGGTTGCAGGCAAAATTGGTTCGGTTTCGGGGGTGAGAACTTCGCCTTGAGGGGTGAGGCTCAATGTCTGCCAATGCAAATCTTGTGCTTCGCGCCCGTGCGGTTCGCCTTGCCACGTGGTCACCACAATAAAGTGCAACAAAACATGCGCGTGTGGATAGACGTGTTCAACTGTGCGCCACGGCGTGCCGTTGGTGATGGTGATGCCGAGTTCTTCTTGTAACTCGCGGGTCAAGGCTTGTTGATTCGATTCACCCGCTTCGACCTTACCCCCAGGAAACTCCCAATAGCCCGCCATGGGTTTGCCCTCGGGACGCTGTGTGAACAAATATTCGCCTTGAGCGTTGCGCAATACGCCGACCACCACATCAATCATTTTAGGCTTCATGGTGTGTCTTTAGTAAAAACTCACCCACCCATTGCCGCGCAAAATGTTGGGCAACCCGCGCACTGCGCGAGCCGCGTTGCTGGGCAAATTGCAACGCCGCGGTGCGCAAGGCTTCTACTTCTGCCGCGTTCGCGGGTGCGTGGTTCAACCGTCGTATCGCATTGTCCACAATGGTTAGGTAATCGTCTTGTTTGAACGGATAAAACGTCAGCCACAGACCAAAACGCTCGGACAGCGCGATTTTTTCTTCAACGGTTTCAGACGGATGCAACTCACCTGTACGCGGCACAGTAAATCCTTCGTTGTCCGTGTCGTACTCGGGCAAAAGATGGCGGCGATTGGAGGTGGCGTAAATCAACACGTTCTCAGCATAACCATTGAACGAGCCATCCAACGTGGTTTTCAAGGCTTTGTAACCCATATCGTTGGACTCAAAGGTCAAATCGTCACAGAACACAATAAAGCGTTCAGGGCGGTCACGTACCAAATCAACGATTTCGGGCAAATCGTGCAAATCCTCACGCGCCACCTCAATGACACGCAAACCCGCATCGGCAAATTGCTGCAAACACGCGCGGATGAGTGAGGACTTACCCGTGCCGCGCGCGCCCGTGAGCAACACATGGTTCGCAGGCAGTCGGCGCACGAACTGCTCGGTGTTTTGCACCACGGCTTGTTTTTGGTGGTCGATGGACAATAGGTCATCCAATTCTTGCAAGCGCGGATGATGCAAAGCCTGCAAAAACCCACGCCCATTTCGTCTATTATGGACTTGCCAAACATACGCATGCGCTGTCCAATCAACCGACTGCGCGGTTTGCGGCAGCAATAACTGCACGCGCGTGAGTGCGTCAGAGAGTTGGGTGAGGGTTTGGTTCAGGAGCGTGGTGTTCATCAAACGTGCCTATTTGGACGGTGCTGTTTGTATTGGTGGGTGCGGGCGTAAATTATTCACGCACCGCTTCTCGGAGCAAAAGTTGTTCCAACACTGTTCGCGGTGGCACGCCGTCCAATATCGCGCACACCCCTTGAGTAATCGGTGCTTTGATGTGGAGGGCGTTGGCGATTTGCAGCATCGCATTGGCACACAGTGCACCTTCAGCCACATGACCCAAATCAGCAGAAATTTCATCCAAGGTTCGCCCCTGCGCCAACTGCAAACCCACGGTGCGGTTGCGCGACAAATTGCCCGTCGCTGTGAGAATTAAATCACCCACTCCAGCCAGACCGCTAATGGTATCTGCATTTGCGCCCAGCGCACTGGCAAAGCGGCGCATTTCGGCAATGCCGCGTGTGAGCAAGGCGGCGCGCGCATTCATGCCCAACTGCAAACCATCGCTGATGCCTGCGGCGATAGCCAAAACGTTTTTGTGCGCACCACCAAGTTCCACGCCGATAACATCGGTGCTGTGGTAAATGCGCAGATTTTGGCTTGAGAGTTTTTGCACAAAAGCCAAATCCAGTTGAGTAAATTCAGATGCCAATACCAACGCACAAGGCAAACCGCGTGCGACTTCCTGTGCAAACGAGGGTCCAGAGAGTACGCCAAATGGCGTTTGTGGGCGCAGTATGTTGCCCACCACTTGATGTGGGAATTGCAGGGAGTCGCGCTCCACACCTTTACACAGCCAAAGCACAGCGGCTTGGGTTGAATGTGCGGCAATTTTGTGTGCGGTTTCGCGCAGCCCCGCGATGGGTGTAGCGATAATCAGCACATCATCGGGCGCGTTGTGCGCGTCCAAGGTGGCGTATAAGTCGTCGCTGTACTGCAACGCGCGGTTGAGTTCGATATCGGGTAAAAACCGCGTGTTGATGTGCGTGGCGTTCAGATTGGCAATCACCTCTGCTTCGCGCCCCCAAAGGGTCACGTGGTGTGTGGTGGCAGACAATGCCGACGCCAGCGCACTGCCCCATGCGCCCGCACCGAGAACGGCGATTTTCATACAGGCTTACTGCTTGGTTGCGTGCGCTTGTTCCAATTGCGCTTGGTACAATTGCTCAAAATTGATTTCGGCCAAATACAAAGGTGGCAGCGTGGCGCGGGTCAATAAATCGCTGACATTGGCACGTAAATAAGGAAACAACATGGATGGGCAAACGATGTTGAGAATTTTTTCCAATTGTTCTTCAGGGATGTGTGCCATCTCAAAAACGCCGGCTTGCTTGGCCTCGACCAAGAAAAAGGTTTTTTCTTCAACGGTTGCCGTTGCAGTCACGCTGACCGTCACATCATAAGCATCGTTGCCCAGAACTTGGTTTTCGATGGACACTTCAATATGTACTTTGGGCTCGTTGACTTCTAAAAACACTTCGGGCGCATTGGGGATTTCTAAAGAGGCATCTTTGAGGTACACGCGACGCATGTCAAATGTGGGTTGTGCGGTTTGTTGGTCTGCTACTTGATTTTGTTCGGTCATGATAGTCCTTTGAAATATGAATGATTCAAGAGTGCGCTTGTTAATAATCGCTACACAATGCGTAAACGAAGGGCTTATTCGTCGTTTAACATGGGAAAGAGTTTGCCTGCGCGGTCCAAAGCCACCAAATCATCACACCCGCCGACGTGGGTTTCACCGATGTAAATTTGCGGTACAGTGCGCCGCCCCGTGCGTACCATCATTTCTTCGCGTGCGCCTTCGGTTTTGTCGACAAAAATTTTATCAATCTGCGTGACACCGCGTTGCTTTAAAAGCATTTCGGCGCGCACACAGTATGGGCAAAATTCTGAGGTGTACATGAGAACGTTTTGCATGGTTTAACCTTTGACCAAAGGCAGTTGGGCATCCAACCACGTTTTGAGCCCACCGTCCAAAATAGCAATGTCCGTAAAACCTTCTTTGCTCAACACGGCGGCGGCGCGGCGCGCGCGCATACCACTGGCACAAATAATCAGTACAGGTTTGTCTTGTTTGAGTTTGGCCGTCGGGAGCAATTGAACCAATGATTGAACGGGTAAGGATTTTGATTGGCGAATATGACCGTTGGCGAACTCTTCGGCTGTGCGCACATCAACGATTTGCGCTTTTTGATTGATCATTTGTGTGGCTTGCGTCGCGCCGACATGTTTGGCATTGCCTTTCATCAGCAAAGGTTGCAACAGCATGATGCCTGAAATGATGGCAATTGCCAACAATGCCAAATTGGTGGGTTGTAAAAAAAAGTTCACAGTAAATTTCCTAAGGTATGAATGCTGTTTGCGGTAAAATGCCAAGCGCGACATCATTCTACCACCGCATGAGAGTGGCATTATAGAATAGAATGCGCTTTGCGTCATCCATAATCAAATACTACATACGGGCGCGAGTACGTACACGAGCAAATGATTTTTTATTGTTAAGGAGTGGGTTATGTATCAAGTGGTATTGTTTCGACACGGCGAGAGTCAATGGAATTTAGACAACCGTTTCACAGGTTGGGTCGATGTGGATTTGACTGAAAACGGTCGTGCAGAAGCCGTGCGTGCAGGTAAATTGCTCAAAGAAGCAGGTTTTAAATTTGACTTGGCATTCACATCGGTACTCAAGCGCGCCATTCATACTCTGTGGGGCGTGCTCGATGAAATGGATCAAGCGTATATTCCCGTGTTGCCTGATTGGCGTTTGAATGAGCGTCATTATGGTGCGCTACAAGGCTTGAACAAAGCGGAAACGGCGGCGCAATATGGTGATGAGCAAGTCTTGATTTGGCGACGTGCTTACGCGATTGCGCCCAACCCCCTTGATGAACGCAGCGAAATGAACCCAGCCAACGACCCGCGCTATGCCCATGTGCCACGTGAACAATTGCCTTTGACCGAGTGTCTCAAAGACACCGTGGCGCGCGTCGTGCCTTATTGGGAAAATACGATTGTGCCTGCCATTCAATCGGGGAAAAAAGTCGTGATTGCAGCGCATGGCAACAGTTTGCGCTCATTGGTCAAGCATTTGGACAACATCAGCGATGACGATATTGTCAAACTCAATATACCAACGGCGCAGCCTTTGGTGTACGAATTGGACGAAAACTTCAAACCGATACGCAGTTATTATTTGGGCGATGCAGATGCGATTGCCGCAGCGGTCGCAGCTGTGGCCAATCAGGGCAAAGCCAAATAATCATATTGCAATGGTTTATTTTGCAATCGCATTTTGTACATAAAATTGGGTTAAACTCGCCCTACTCATTACACAAGTCATTGTTTACAATGGCTTGTGTTTGTTGGTGCTCTCGCATGTTGTATCGTGAAAGTACGCAATACAAAAATTGAAGGCTCTTTTAATGTTCATTAAAGAAATGGTTCAATCTATGAAAAAAGCAGGTTTGGTTCTGAGCGGTGCAGTCGCGGGCGTTTTATTAAGTTTGGGTTTAACCGCATATGCAGACAAAAAAAATGGTGTGGACGCTCTACCCATCGAGGATG
Source organism: Burkholderiaceae bacterium (assembly GCA_018261955.1). Classification (GTDB taxonomy): domain Bacteria; phylum Pseudomonadota; class Gammaproteobacteria; order Burkholderiales; family Burkholderiaceae; genus CTSOIL-112. Next base: position 153,234 of record JAGTRK010000001.1, on the reverse strand, counting down.
TGCAAAAATTCTCACAAGTGCTCTCAATGATTAAAAACAATTATGTCGACGAGGTCTCAGACAAAGACCTCATCGCCAATGCCATTTCGGGTATGGTCAAAGAGTTGGATCCACATTCGGCATACTTTGATGAAAAAGAATTCAAAGACTTGAGAGAAAACATCTCAGGCAAATTCTCGGGCGTGGGTTTGGAGGTTCAGCCTGGTAAAAACGGAGGCGTGATGGTGGTTGCGCCGATTGAAGACACCCCTGCATTTAAGGCGGGTGTTTTAGCGGGCGACTTGATTGTCTCGATTGACGGACAATCGGTGAGCGAGATGAAAGGTTTATCCGAGGCGATTTCTAAGTTGCGCGGTGCTGAAGGCAGTGTGGTCAAAATTGCGATTGTGCGCACAGGCGAATCCAAGCCGATTATTAAAAGCATTACACGCGCTGTGATTAAAACCCAAAGCGTTAAAGGCAACATCATTGAGCCGGGTTACGCGTGGGTGCGCATCACCCAATTCCAAGAACCGACACTTAAAGATTTTGTCAATAAACTCAAAGAGTTAAACACTCAAGAACCACTCAAGGGTTTGGTATTGGATTTGCGCAATGACCCCGGTGGTTCTTTGGATACCGCAATCGGTGTGACCGCTGCGTTTTTACCGCGTGACCAAGTGGCGGTCACTTCGCGTGGTGTGAACTCAGAAACACGCGAGTACAAAACCAACCCCGCGGATTACGCGCGCGGCGTTAGTGATTTTCTGACTCAAGTACCAGAGGTGTATAAAACGGTGCCTATGGTGGTGTTGGTCAATGGTGGTTCGGCTTCTGCATCTGAGATTGTCGCAGGCGCATTGCAGGATTACAAACGCGCCATCATCATGGGCGGGCAAACCTTCGGCAAGGGCTCGGTGCAGCAGGTCATCCCATTGGACAAGCAAGGAAAAACAGGGGTGAAGCTCACGATTGCACGCTACTACACGCCCAATGGCACGTCTTTACAAGCACGCGGTGTGATTCCTGATGTATTCGTAGATGATTTTGCCGATGGGCGCAATGGCCATTATTCGCGCGAATCAGATCTACCCAAGCATTTATCGAATGACAGTGGTGTCGCGATTGACAAGAAACGCGACGTTTGGGATGAGTGGGCAAAAGAAGAAGATGAGCCGAAGAAAAATCCTGATGAGCCTGTGTTCAAATATGGCAATGTCAATGATTTTCCATTGAAACAGGCCATCAATAAACTCAAAGGCCAAGCAGTTCAAACTTCAAGCAAACAACGACCAACCGTTTTGCCTTAAGTGTTGAGAATGCACGACTAACTTAAACCAGTCTGTATTCAAAAACCAAGCTCCGAACGAGATGCAAACGATAGAAGTTGTCCGCATTTGCCTAACAAAGTCAATCAAAAATCCTGTCACATCCTGTCACGTGTGACGGGATTTTTTCCGCAATCATAGACAAATGCAATACATTTGATTATAGATTATAATATTGAGATGATAAATTTAGAGCACGTCTCCTTTCGTTATCCTCATAGCGCACCCATCGTGCGTGATGTGGGATTGAGTGTGAATAAAGGGCAAGTCGTTGCAGTGATGGGTCCCTCTGGATGTGGGAAAACCACTTTGCTCAGGATTGTGGCAGGCTTGCTACAGCCGTATGAAGGTCGTGTCCAATTATTTGGACAGGTCATTCCATATGAGCAAGCAACCAAATTACGCGAATTACGCACAAAAATGGGGATGCTATTTCAGTTTGGTGCATTGTTTACCGATATGAGTGTATTCGACAATGTGGCATTTCCATTGCGCGAGACCACCCAACTCAATGAACGTCAAATCAATGAATGTGTGATGCAAAAACTCACAGCGGTGGGCTTGGCAGATGCGGCACAAAAAATGCCCGCTGAAATTTCAGGCGGGATGGCGCGACGCGTTGCCTTGGCACGCGCGATTGCACAAAACCCGCAAATCATGCTGTTTGATGAGCCTTTCACTGGGCTTGATCCGATTGCCATGGACACAATTGCCAGTCTAATCCGCGAGCAAACCGACGCGCTTAATGCCGCATCGATTGTGGTCTCACACGATGTACAAGAAACATTCTCGATCAGTGATTATATTTATGTCATGCACCAATCGGGTATTGTGGCGCACGGTACACCGTCGGAGTTGACGCACCACACAGATCCATTTATCCGCCGATTCATACATGGTCGAGAAGACACCTTGGTGCATGGAGGACATGTATGAGTTGGGTTTTAAACAAACTGGCAGATTTGGGCAAAACAGTCATAGAAAAATTACTGCACTTGGGCTACGCCATGCGCATGTTTTGGGCGATGCTGTTGCAGTTCAAAGTTTGGTTTACACGCACGCGTTTGGTGACGCGCCAAATTCATTTTTTGGGCAATTATTCTTTGGTGATTATGGTGGTGTCAGCCGCTTTCATTGGCGCGGTTTTGGCCTTGCAAGCCTATTACGCATTGAGTAAAGTCGGCTCAGAAGCAGCAACGGGTGTGATGGTGACGCTATCATTGATTCGAGAATTGTCGCCCGTGGTGGTCGCGATTTTGTTTGCAGGACGCGCGGGCACGTCCATGACTGCAGAAATTGGCTTGATGAAATCAGGCGAGCAACTCGCCGCGATGGAAATGATGGGGGTTGACCCCATCGAGCGCGAATACGCACCGCGTTTCTGGGCAGGTGGTTTGGTCGTACCCATGCTCACGATGATTTTTTCATTGGTCGGTGTGTACGGTGGTTATTTAGTGGCAGTACGTTGGTTGGGCGTGGACGCGGGTGTTTTTTGGAACATGATTCACGAAAATGTCAACGTTGGTCACGATATTTTCAGAGGTAGTTTTGTGAAAAGCGTGGTGTTTGGTTTAGCGGTGAGCTTCATCGCGGTCTATGAGGGTGCGCAAGCGCGCCCAACCCCCGAAGGGGTTGCCAAAGCGACCACGCGCACGGTGGTTAAATCATCTTTATTGGTATTGGCGTTGGATTTCGTGTTGACGGCACTGATGTTCAGCCCACAAAACTAAATAATTACAAGAGGCGAAATATGCAACAACGTAAAATAGACATTTGGGTTGGGTTATTTGTATTTATCGGCGTAGTGGCGTTGATTGCTTTGACTTTGACCGTGGGTGCCAAGGGTTGGCAATCGAAAAAAGCAAGTTATACAGTGAGTGCAAACTTTGCGGGTATTGGCACACTCAAATTAGATGCGCCTGTCAAAATGGTGGGCATCGAAATCGGGCGTGTGCGCGACATTACACTCATTGATGATGGCGGTGAGTACAAAGCCAAAGTCACGATGGATATTCACAGTGATGTTAAATTACCCAAGGACAGCCAAGTGATGGTTTATACCGCAGGCTTGCTCGGGGCACAGTTTATCGGTATCAATCAAGGGGTGGATGCCGCCAATTTGGTCGGCGATGGCGGACAACTGACTGAAACAGAGCAGGCCATGCAATTGGAGGATTTGATTAAAAACTTTGGTGTCAAACAGGCAGAAACAGATGCGACTGGCGCAGGCGCAACCAAATAGGCATGAAAAATCATGAAACCGAATAAATATTTGACCATAGTAAGCCTCAGTGCAGGATTGTTGCTGATGGCGGGTCAGGCGTGCGCCACAGATACACCACGTCATTTGTCAATAGAAGACAATGGCACGGCGGCGGCAGGTATCGTTAATACATCGCAGACAGTATCCCCAGACCCAATCATAGAAACGCCTCAAACAGACACGCAAGAACCATTATCAAGTATTCCGACTAAAGACATGCCCACGCATGAACCCGCCGTCGTATCCAACGTGTCAGAAGCACGTCAAAACACATTGGATACGCCCGCGGAAGTGGAAGCAGCCGCAACATCTGAAAACACAGATGATGATTTAAGTGCAGACCCCTCTGAAAACATCAATCGCAAAATATTCGCTGTCAACGAGGCTCTGGACAAAGTTGTCACCAAACCCGTTGCCAAAGGTTATAAAAAAATCGTGCCCGTGGGTATACGCCGCTGTGTATCCAACATGTTTGACAACTTGGGTACACCCTACACAGCAGTCAATAATGTGTTACAGGGGAAAGTAAAATCAGCAGGACAAGATGTGGGTCGCGTGATTGTCAACAGCGTGCTGGGTATCGGCGGTTGTTTTGATGTCGCAACGAAGTTGGGCATACCCAAACATGAAGAGGACTTTGGTCAAACACTGGCTGTTTGGGGCGTAGGCTCTGGACGATTTGTGATGCTGCCAGGCTTTGGCCCATCCACAGTACGCGATGCGCTGACAAAACCCGTTGATATCCTTGCCAATCCAATCCGCTATATCACCAATATTCGCCTGAGAAACAGTCTGACAGGTTACAAGTTCGTTGACACGCGCACCAATTTATTAGAGGTCACGGACACATTGGATGAAAGTGCATTGGATAAATACAGCATGGTACGTGATGCGTGGTTACAACGTCGCGCCGCGCAAATACGTGACGAAGATGGTAGTTACGACAGTATCAGCACGGACAAACCCCAAGAACCAAAGCGCACCTTGACGCAATAAAATCGATACCAATTGATGCCTCAATGGGATGGGTCAACGAAACCCATGGTTGGGTATTATAGAAACACACAACCCACCGCTAACGGGTGGGGTTATTTTTTGAGAGGTCAATATGTTCAATACAAGTAAATGGTTTAAAAAATTCATGATGGTGACAGGTTTTGTCGCGATGGGCGCGTCAGTTGGCAATATCGCGCTCGCCGCGCCCGCCGATGATGTAATTTTTGAGATGAGCCAAAAGATTTTAAAAGACTTGAAAAACAACCCAGGTCTTAAAAACGGTGACAAACAAACTGTGTCAAACTATGTGGATGCCAACATCATGCCACGCGTTAATTTTGCGCGTTGGGTGTCCAATTCTGTGGGACCCGCATGGAATAAAGCCAGCAGTGCAGAGCAAAATGAACTGATGCAAGTGCTGCGTCGATATTTTGTCAGCACGTATTCCAAAAACTTGGTCAATAACCGAGTGACAGCGATTGATGTTTATCCTGCCAAAGGCAATGAAGTCAAAACCATTGTAAAAACGCCAAACAGCCAAAGCACTGTGGTGTACTACATGGAAAATTCTGGCGGCTGGCGTGTCTATGACATGGCAATTGGTGGCGTGAAAATCTCCAATACCTACCGTGGACAGTTTAAAAACACGGTCAATCGTGGCGGCGTGCCTGCTTTAATCGCGGAACTCAAAGCAAAAACCAAGTAATTGTATACGCCAAGCGTTTTGAGCAAAGCCCGCTTCGGTGGGCTTTTTACATGGGCAAATGCACAGCGCACAGACACAAAGCGCATCAAACGCCGTAGCGATTACAGTTATAATAGTGAACATGATTAGCAAAATAGGCAACCATGACACCTGCAATTCAAGTCAATCAACTCGTCAAACAATACTCCGAACTCACCGCCCTCAATCAAGTCAGTTTTGAGGTCAAGCAAGGTGAGTTTTTCGGACTGCTCGGACCAAACGGCGCAGGCAAAACCACGCTGATTAGCATCCTTGCGGGCTTGGCTCGCGCCACTTCAGGCACGGCAAGGGTGATGGGGTTTGATGTACAAAAAGACTATCCGCAAGCCCGACGCGCACTGGGTGTCGTGCCGCAGGAATTGTCGTTTGACCCGTTTTTCACCGTGCATGAAACACTCAAGTGGCAATCGGGTTATTTTGGCATCAAAAACAACCAAGCATGGATTGATGAACTTCTTGAGCACTTAGGGCTGACCGATAAAGCCGATGTCAATATGCGCGCACTGTCGGGTGGAATGAAGCGGCGCGTTTTGGTCGCGCAGGCTTTGGTACACCGCCCAAAAGTGATTATATTGGATGAGCCGACGGCGGGCGTGGACGTCGAATTGCGCCAATCGCTGTGGGCATTTATCTCGCGCTTGCACCGCGAAGGCCACACCATCATCCTCACCACGCATTACTTAGAAGAAGCCGAGCAATTGTGCGAGCGCATCGCTATTTTGAAAAAAGGCGAGGTGGTCGCATTGGATCGAACCTCAACCTTATTGCAACAACTCGCAGGTGTGCGCTTAGTGGTCAAAACGCACAATGAATTAAACCTTGATGCACTGCCTGCCGAAATTCAAGCGATGAACACACAAAACGCCAACAAACGCCACAACTTCACACTCAACAACGCCAGTCAAGTCGAGCAAGTGCTCGCCAGCGTGCGCATGGCAGGCGGAGAATTAGAAGATGTGTTGGTCTCACAAGCCGATTTAGAAGATGTATTTGTCAAATTGGTCAGCCCCACCTCATTAGTGGGGGGCAAATAATGTACGCCACTTGGACACTGTTTCTCAAAGAAATCCGTCGCTTTTGGAAAGTCGGCGTGCAAACCGTTGCCGCACCTGTGATGACCGCGTTTTTATACCTACTGATATTCGGTCACGCGCTCTCTGGGCGCGCGCCATCATTGGGCGGGGTTGAATACACCGCTTTTCTCGTACCGGGATTAATCATGATGAGCGTGCTGCAAAACGCCTTTGCCAACGCCTCATCCTCGCTGATTCAGTCCAAAGTCATGGGCAATATGGTGTTTCTATTACTCACGCCTTTGCGCCCGATACAAATTTTCATCGCCTACGTTGGCGCGGCCATCGTGCGTGGTGTGGTGGTCGGGTTGGGCGTGTTGCTGTGTACCGTGTGGTTCGTTGATATGAATGGCATCAGCCATGTGGTGTGGATGTTGGTGTTTTTGTTGCTCGGCTCGGCATTGTTGGGGGTGATGGGTTTGCTCGCGGGGATTTGGGCGGAAAAATTTGACCAACTCGCCACCTTTCAAAACTTCATCATCATGCCGGCGACCTTTTTGTCGGGCGTGTTTTACTCCATCCACAGCCTACCGAATTTTTGGCAAAAAGCCACCCACCTCAATCCGTTTTTCTACATGATTGATGGTTTTCGCTACGGATTTTTCGGGGTTTCGGATGTCAACCCGTGGTTGAGTTTGGGCATGGTGGGCGTTGCTTTGGTGCTCGTGTCCGCCCTGACTTTGGTGTTGTTGGCGCGAGGGTATAAAATGCGCTATTGATGACTTTAAGGCGCATGAATGAGCCCATTAAAACCCCAACCCCTGTTTCACCACAAACGATGAAAACCCTTGTAATCGCTTGGGAAAATCGAAATTGTCAAGGTATAATACGGTCTCAATCAAGCAACCGAACCCATTTGGACAGCGCATGGACAACCCCACCCCCGAGCAACTACAGCAGTATATTCGTGACGGCATCGACTGCACACACATCGATATCAATGGCGATGGGCGGCATTTTTATGCGACGATTGTCTCGCCTGCGTTTGAGGGTATGCGCACCTTGGCGCGCCAACGCGCGGTGTACGCCGCACTCGGTGATAAAATTTTAGGCAACGATGCGCACATCCACGCATTGTCAATGAAGACTTACACGCCGAGTGAATGGGTGGCAGAGCAAGCCAAGTAAATCTTCACTCAATCCAGCAAAGCATTCAACCACTGATTACACCGATTATTTAGGACACCCAATGGAACAACTCAAAATCACAGGCGGCGCGGGCAAATTGCGTCTCAATGGTGACATTCGCGTGGGCGGCGCAAAAAACGCTACGCTGCCGATTATGTGCGCCACTTTGCTCACGGGCGACCCTGTGCAGTTGCGCAATGTACCGAACCTGCGCGATATTCGCACCACGATGAAATTGTTGCGCGAACTCGGCGTGGATGTCTCGCCATTGGAGCACGATAAAATCACCATCCATGCGTATGGCTCGATTAGCACCAAGGCAACCTATGATTTGGTCAAAACCATGCGCGCATCGATTTTGGTCTTGGGGCCTTTGTTGGCGCGTTTTGGCGAAGCATGGGTGTCTTTACCGGGTGGTTGCGCGATTGGTGCGCGACCTGTGGATCAACACATCAAGGGCTTGCAAGCCATGGGCGCGAAAATCACCATTGAGCATGGCTATATTCACGCGCAGGCTCCGATTGGTGATACAGGCGAGTATGGCGCGGGCGGACGACTCAAAGGCGGCGCGCGCATCACCACCGACATGATTACCGTGACGGGCACAGAAAATTTACTGATGGCGGCGGTCTTGGCGGATGGGCAAACGATTTTAGAAAACGCCGCGTGCGAACCAGAAGTCACTGACTTGGCAAACATGCTGGTGGAAATGGGCGCGAAAATCTCAGGTATCGGCACACACCGACTGGTGATTGATGGGGTTGAGCGTTTGCACAGCGTGTCGCACAAAGTCGTCTCCGACCGCATCGAGGCGGGTACTTTTTTGTGCGCAGTCGCGGCAACGGGTGGCGATATTCGCTTGACCCATGTGGATCCAGAAATCATGGATGCAACCCTTGATAAACTGCGCGAAATGGGCGTGCAATTGGAAGTGGGTACAGACTGGATCCGCGCGAAAATGGAGGGTCGCCCCAAACCCGTCAACATCCGCACCACCGAATACCCAGGCTTTGCCACCGACATGCAGGCGCAGTTCATGGCAGTCAACGCGATTGCCGATGGCACATCACGCGTGACCGAAACCATTTTTGAAAACCGCTTCATGCACGTACAGGAACTCAATCGTTTGGGTGCAAACATCGAAATTGAAGGCAACACCGCGATTACCCACGGGGTTGAAATGCTCTCAGGCGCGGTGGTGATGGCGACTGATTTGCGCGCGTCGGCGAGCCTCGTGATTGCGGGCTTGGTGGCGCAAGGCATAACGATTGTTGACCGAATTTATCACCTTGACCGCGGCTACGAGCAAATGGAAGCCAAACTCAACGCCGTCGGCGCGCAGATTGAGCGCGTGACGGGTGCGGGTGAGGAAGATATTTAAGACAAGAGCTGCTACGGGAAACCAAAATGACCGATTCAAACATGCTCACTTTAGCCCTGTCCAAAGGGCGAATTTTTGAAGAAACCCTGCCGATGTTGCGTGCGGCGGGGATTGAAGTGCTCGAAGACCCCGAATCCTCGCGCAAACTCATCATTCAGACCAACGATGCCAATCTGCGCGTCATCATTGTGCGCGCCTCGGATGTACCGACCTATGTGCGCTACGGCGCGGCGGACTTCGGCGTGGCGGGTAAAGACGTTTTAATGGAATCGGGTATGGAAGGCTTATACAGCCCGATTGATTTGCGCATTGCCAAATGTCGCATGTCGGTCGCGGTGCAAAACGGCTTTGATTACGAAGCGGCGGTCAAGCAAGGCGCGCGCCTGCGCGTGGTCACCAAATACATCGAAACCGCCAAAGCGCATTTTGCCGCCAAAGGCGTGTATGTCGATTTGATTAAACTCTACGGCTCGATGGAATTGGGGCCGTTGGTTGGATTGGGCGATGCGATTGTCGATTTGGTCAGCACAGGCAACACCCTGCGCGCCAACAACCTCGTGGAAGTCGAACACGTCTGTGACATTTCTTCGCGCCTCATCGTCAACCAAGCCTCACTCAAACTCAAAGCCGCGCGTTTGCGCCCGATATTGCAGGCGTTTGAACCAGCAGCCAGCCAGACGTGATTTTGTGCGGGTCAAACATTTTGCCTGTCTTTGCAGGATTTAATGATAAAGAAATATCATGGAACACCAAAACTTGAACGTATCCGTACTCACCCTATCCACGACTCAGGCAAATTTTGACGTAGCGTTACAAGCGCGTTTGCATTTTGACGACAGCATCGATGCGGGCATCCAAACCGCTGTGACCGAAATCATCGCGGCGGTGCGTGCGCGGGGTGATGCCGCAGTGATTGAGTACACCAACCGTTTTGACCGCGTGCATGTTGCAGAGATGCAAGCACTCACCCTCACACAGGCTGATTTAAAATCAGCGTTCGATGAGTTGGGCGAGGTACAAAAAGCCGCATTACAAGCCGCCGCTGGACGCGTGCGCAACTACCACATTGCGCAAAATCAAGCCAGCGGACAGTCTTGGTCATACACCGAGACGGACGGCACGGTATTGGGGCAAAAAGTCACACCACTGGATCGTGTTGGCATCTATGTGCCAGGGGGCAAAGCCGCCTATCCGTCGTCGGTATTGATGAATGCAATTCCTGCGCACGTTGCGGGTGTGACTGAAATCATCATGGTCGTACCCACGCCCGATGGTGTGCGCAACCCGCTCGTGCTTGCGGCGGCGTATGTCGCAGGTGTGAACAAAGTGTTCACCATCGGCGGCGCGCAAGCGGTTGCTGCACTTGCCTATGGTACGGACACTGTGCCGCGCGTGGATAAAATCGTCGGGCCAGGCAACGCCTTTGTCGCCGAAGCCAAACGTCGTGTGTTTGGTCAAGTCGGTATTGACATGATTGCCGGCCCGTCCGAAATTCTCGTGATTGCCGATGGCTCCACGCCTGCCGATTGGGTGGCGATGGATTTATTTTCGCAAGCCGAGCACGATGAACTCGCACAATCCATCTTGCTGTGCCCGTCTGCCGAGTACATCACCGAGGTGCAAAACGCCATTCACCGATTGATTGCCGACATGCCGCGTGCCGAAGTCATCCGCACTTCGTTGCAAAACCGTGGCATATTGATACAAACGCGCGACATGAATGAAGCCTGTGACATTGCCAACCGCATCGCGCCTGAACACTTAGAAATTTCAGTGGTAGACACCGCACAAGCCAACACCTATGCCGACCAAATTCGCCATGCAGGCGCAATCTTTATCGGGCAATATACCTCCGAATCGCTCGGTGACTACTGCGCAGGGCCGAACCACGTTTTGCCCACTTCAGGCACAGCACGATTCTCCTCACCGCTGGGCGTGTACGACTTCCAAAAACGCTCATCCATCATCCAAGTGAGTAAACAAGGCGCGCAAACGCTCGGCAAAATTGCTTCGACTTTGGCGCATGGAGAAGGTTTGACCGCGCATGCACGGAGTGCGGAATTGAGGTTGAAGTAAGCACAGAGTGTAATAAGCGTAGGTTTTATCTATCGGTTATGGGGTGAGGTATTTTTTGAATAATACTTTAGAGGAGCAGTAAAATGAAGCCATGGTATTTATCCATTTTGGTGGTGTTTTTGAGTATTTGGCAAGTAGGTTGTATGAATACGGTTTCCTCCCAGAAAGATCTTACTGGTTTGTACAAAATGTTAGACAATGATCCAAATGAGGCAAAAAAATTCAAGATTGTTAGTCGAATGTATCAAGCCACTGATGATATGTTGGTGTATTGTTCAAAACTCCCACCAGAGCAGCTCGATGAGCACAAAAAAACGGTGGCTCAACTTTGGAATACTTTCCCTAAGTATAGAGAATTGATACTTAATTCTCCATACTATCCAATTGCACAACAAAAAAACCATAGCAAACCCAATGAGTACGGTCTTGCACCTGAGGTGTATCAGACGGAATGTAAATATTATCAAGACTTAATACAGGACATCACTCAAGACTCAGAGCAAATTAAGAGTGACCTTGAAATTCTTGAGTACCGAAGCAATTCATAAGGGAAAATGAACTATTTCGCGTATGGTGACGCATCCTCTAAATAAATAACTCATTATGAATAACCACATCAACCACATCCGCCCCGAAGTCCTTGCCATGGGCGCATACCATGTCCCCGATGCATCGGGTTTGATTAAACTCGATGCGATGGAGAATCCTTATACTTTGCCCGAGGATTTGAAGGCGCAGTTGGCGGCGCATTTGGCGCAGGTGGCGTTGAACCGCTATCCCGTGCCGTCCTACACCGTGCTCAAGGATGCTTTGCGTGAGTACGCACACATCCCTGCGGACAAGGACATCATGCTGGGCAATGGCTCGGATGAGTTGATTGCGATACTCTCGCAAGCGGTGTCTAAACCCAATGAGACCGTCACGGTGCTCGCGCCTGCGCCGAGTTTTGTGATGTACAAGATGTCGGGTTTGTTCAATCATTTAAGCGTGGTTGAGATTGCGCTCAATGCCGATGATTTTTCACTCGATGTGGATGCTTTTATCGCGGCAATTGAGCAACACAAACCTGCTTTGGTGTATTTGCCGTTCCCAAATAACCCCACAGGTAACTTATTTGATGCGTCCGCCATGCGCACCATCATTGCAGCCGCAAAAGACAGCATTGTGGTGGTCGATGAGGCGTATCAACCGTTTGCCTTGGATACTTGGATGAGCCAACTGGGTGAGTTTGACAACCTACTGGTGATGCGCACCGTGAGTAAACTCGGTTTAGCAGGCATCCGTTTGGGCTATATGGCGGGCAGTTCTGCGTTGATTTCTGAACTCGATAAGGTCAGACCACCGTATAATGTCAATGTGTTGACCGAAGCAACCACGACGTTTGTACTCAAACACGCCGATGTATTGGCGCAGCAGGCGGACAGCATTCGCGCCGAACGCTCGCGGGTGTGCGCTGCATTGGCACAGATGTCGGACGTGCGCGTGTATGAGACTGCGGCCAACTTTGTGCTGATTCGCTTGAGCGAAACGGTGTCTGCCGATGATGTGTTTGTTGGGATGCGTGAGCGCGGGGTGTTGATTAAAAACATGAGCCATGCGCACGCGCTGTTGCACAATTGTTTGCGCATCACCATCAGTACGCCTGAGGAAAATGCTGCAATGTTGGCGGCGTTACAAGCGAGTATGTAATGTGCGGTGTGTGGCGCACACCGATGAATTGCCTCATGAATCAAGCCCGCCCGCAATGACGGCGAAATGATTGGTGAAAGAATACTTTAGAATTTTCAAGGGAAATAAAATGACCCAAGCAAACAGAACAGCAAACATCACCCGCAACACCTCTGAAACCCAAATTTCCGTGGCTTTGAATTTGGATGGCACGGGCGTGGCTCAGTTGAACACAGGCGTGCCGTTTCTCGACCACATGCTTGATCAAATTGCTCGTCATGGTTTGATGGATTTGACCATCACCGCCAAAGGCGACACGCACATTGATGACCACCACACCGTTGAAGACATTGGCATTGCGCTGGGTCAAGCGTTTGCCAAAGCAGTCGGTGACAAGCGCGGCATGGTGCGCTACGGTCACGCGTATGTGCCACTGGACGAGTCACTCTCGCGTGTGGTGATTGATTTTTCGGGTCGCCCAGGTTTGCTGCTCAACGCGGAATTCACTCGCGCGCGCGTCGGTGCGTTTGATGTGGATTTGGTCAGCGAGTTTTTTCACGGCTTTGTCAACCATGCGGCGGTGACCTTACACATTGATAATTTGCGCGGCGTGAATGCGCACCATCAAATCGAAACGATTTTCAAAGCCTTCGGGCGTGCACTGCGCATGGCGGTGGCGATTGATGCGCGTGCCGCCGATGTGGTGGCTTCAACCAAAGGAACCTTGGTTGGTTAATCCCAGCCCAAGATTATGGACGCGTTTAAAATCTTTATCGCACTGATTGCCTTGGTCAATCCTTTGGGCGTGTTGCCGATGTTCATCAGCTTGACGCAGGATTTCACGCCTGCGCAAAAGCAGCGTGCGATTCGCACAGCGGCGTTCACTGTAGCGTTGGTGATTGGCACTTGCGCGCTTTTGGGCGAGCAAATCATTAAATTCTTTGGCATTTCAACTGCCTCTTTGCAGGTTTCGGGTGGCTTATTGATTTTGTTGATGTCTTTGTCCATGCTCAACGCACAGCCCTCTGGCGCAAAAACCACCGTCGAGGAGCGCGACGAGGCGGAGCACAAAGACACCATCGGTGTGGTACCGCTAGGCATTCCGTTGTTGACAGGCCCAGGCGCGATGAGCACGGTGATTGTCTTGGCAGGCAAATCCCACCACGCGAGTGACTATGCCGCGCTTATTGGCAGTGGTGTGGTGATTGCGGCATTGGTGTGGCTCACCTTGCAAATGGCGCAGCCCATTGCGCGGGTGATGGGACGCACGGGGATTAATATTGCCACGCGGATTATGGGCTTGCTCGTGGCGGCGGTGGCAGTGGAGTTTATTGTTGAGGGTTTAAAAACCATGCTGCCTGCGCTTGCGGGTTAAGCATTGCCAAACAACATCAACCGTTGAATTTTTGAATGACAGTGAAATGAATTTAATCGCAATTTTAGACTACGGCATGGGCAATTTGCGCAGTGTCGCGCAGGCGATGAAAACCGCCGCGCCCGATGCCGACGTGCAGATTACGGGCAACCCCGATGTGGTGCGTCAAGCCGAACGCATCATCCTCCCTGGGCAGGGCGCGATGCCCGACTGTATGGCGCATCTGCGTGAGAGCGGCTTGCTCGAAGCCCTCACCGAATCAGCGCAAACCAAACCCATGCTCGGCGTGTGTGTCGGCGAACAAATGCTGTTCGGTCATGCCGAAGAAGGCAACTCGCACGGCTTGGGCTGGTTCGCGGGCGAAGTGGTGCGTTTCAAAGTCGAGGATGCCGTCGATGAAAACGGCGCGAAACTCAAAGTGCCGCACATGGGTTGGAACACCGTGCGCCAAACCCGCGCGCATGCGCTGTGGGCAGGCATTCCTGACCACACGCATTACTACTTCGTGCACAGTTATTATGTCTCACCGTTTGACGCGGATTTAACCGTCGGCGAATCGGTGTATGGCGCGCCATTTACCTGCGCGGTCGCGCGGGACAATATCTTCGCCACCCAATTTCACCCCGAAAAAAGCGGTGATTTGGGTTTGCAAATTTATCGCAATTTTGCGGGGTGGAAGCCATAATGATTCAATATCAATTTTTCCCGCGCTCGCATGGAATGACGGAACAAATGAAGCGAGTTGTAACTTGTTTTGAAAACCAACATGCGTTGATTGATTCAAGTCAGCATACTTTAGCAAGCAATGAGGTATTGACCCAGTTGTCTGTTGACTTAATTGATGCTGGATTTTTTGTAGAAATGAGTAAAACGAAAGAAGATAAAATAAACGTCCCAGTTTTGTTTGGATTAAACAACAAAATTGATAAATTTTTTAACGCCGATGCATTGAGTCATGATGGGAAAATTGTGATTGAGGTTGAAGCAGGGCGCGCGGTGATTAATAATCAATTTTTGAAAGATATTTTTCAAGCATGCATGATGCATGAAGTTGAGTACTTGGTGATTGCAGTGAGAAATATGTACCGTGCGAACAACGATTTTGAGTCTGTTAAAACCTTTTTAGAAACACTGTATATTTCGAACCGTTTGCATTTGCCTTTAAAAGGCATATTATTGATTGGCTACTAAGTAGCTGATTTATTTTAACTTTTATGGAAGATAGTACAAAATGTTGTTAATCCCAGCAATTGACTTAAAAGACGGCCAATGTGTCCGCTTGCAACAAGGCGAAATGGACAGAGTCACTGTGTTTTCGGATGCGCCTGAGCAAATGGCTGCGCATTGGGTGGCGCAGGGTGCGCGCCGCTTGCATTTGGTGGATTTAAACGGTGCGTTTGCGGGTAAGCCTGTGAATAAACCAGCGATTGCCGCGATTTTAAAAGCGGTCGGCAACGATATTCCCGTGCAAATCGGCGGAGGCATTCGCGATCTCGAGACCATTGAAAAATACTTGGATATGGGGATTTCCTACGTCATCATTGGTACGGCTGCGGTGAAAAACCCCGGATTTTTACAAGAGGCGTGCATCGCGTTTGGCGGACAGGTGATTGTCGGTTTGGATGCCAAAGACGGTAAAGTGGCGACCGATGGTTGGAGCAAAATCACGGGGCACGAAGTCACGGATTTGGCGAAGAAATACGAGGACTACGGCGTGAACTCGATTATTTACACCGACATCGGGCGTGACGGGATGTTACAAGGCATCAATATCGAAGCCACAGTGAAACTCGCGCAAGCGTCCACCATCCCTGTGATTGCCTCGGGCGGATTGTCGAATATGGCGGATATTGATGGTCTGTGTGCGGTCGAAGGCGAGGGTGTGGAAGGTGTGATTTGCGGCCGCGCGATTTACAGTGGTGATTTGGATTTTGCCGCCGCGCAAAAACGCGCCGATGAATTGATGGAATCGTAAATGTTAACCAAACGAATTATCCCTTGCTTGGATGTCACTGCGGGTCGCGTGGTCAAAGGCGTGAACTTTGTCGGTTTGCGCGACGCGGGCGATCCTGTGGAAATCGCGCGTCGCTACAATGAGCAAGGCGCGGATGAATTGACTTTTCTCGACATCACCGCCACCAGTGATGACCGCGATTTGATTTTACACATCATCGAGGATGTGGCTTCGCAAGTGTTCATCCCGCTGACGGTCGGTGGTGGTGTGCGCAAGGTTGAGGACATTCGCCGACTGCTCAACGCAGGTGCGGACAAGATTTCAATGAATTCCTCCGCGGTTGCCAATCCGCAGTTGGTCAAAGATGCGGCGGATAAATACGGCTCGCAGTGCATTGTGGTGGCGATTGATGCCAAGCGTAAGGCAGATTCACCCGACGACAATCCACAGTGGGAAGTATATACCCACGGTGGGCGCAACAACACGGGCATTGATGCGGTACAATGGGCAGTTCAGATGAATGCCCTCGGCGCAGGCGAGATTCTGCTCACGAGTATGGACAGGGACGGGATGCAAAATGGTTTTGATTTGGCATTGACCCGTGCGGTGTCGGATGCGGTGAGTATTCCTGTGATTGCTTCGGGCGGTGTGGGTAATTTACAACATCTGGCCGATGGCATTAAACTGGGACACGCCGATGCGGTGTTGGCTGCGAGTATTTTTCATTTCGGTACGTATACGGTCGCACAGGCCAAAGCATTTATGGCGGCGCAAGGGATTTGCGTGCGCTAAGCAACACATTTGGACAGCACGTCATTGCGATGAATTCGCGATGCCATTTTTAAAGTTGTGAGAGCAGTGATGGTAGAAAATTTAAATCGTATCAACTGGGATGAGCAAGGTTTGGTTCCTGTGATTGCGCAAGAGCACACCTCGGGTAAAGTGTTGATGTTTGCATGGATGAACCGCGAGGCCTTACAAAAAACCATTGAGACGCGCACGGCGGTGTATTTTTCGCGCTCACGTCGTCGTCTTTGGTACAAGGGCGAAGAGTCGGGTCATGTGCAACACGTCAAGTCCTTGCGCATGGATTGCGACCAAGATGTGTTGCTCATCGGGATTGAGCAGGTCGGTGATATTGCTTGCCACACAGGGCGCAACAGTTGCTTTTTTGAGCACTTTAATTTCGATGCGCAGACATGGGAAGTCACCGAGCCTGTGTTAAAAGACCCTGAGGATATTTATCAACACACCCCAGAGAGCATTAAAGAGAACATCACATGAACATGCAAACAACTTTTGAGCAGTTGACGGCGACCATTGCCGCGCGAAAAAATGTCAGTCCCGAGACTTCCTACGTGGCAAAATTGTTCCACAAAGGTGCGGACAGCATCCTCAAAAAAATTGGCGAGGAAGCCACCGAGGTGGTGATTGCCGCCAAGGACAATGACCGCGAGCACATCGTGTACGAGTCGGCTGACTTGATGTTTCATCTGATGGTCATGTTGGCGCAGTATGATTTGAGTTTGGCTGATGTCGCGGCTGAATTGGCGCGACGCGAGGGATTATCGGGTTTGACAGAAAAAGCCGCGCGCGCGCAGTAAATTGGATGATGAATAGACAGGGGAGATATGATGAGTACGGATTGTATTTTTTGTAAAATCGTCGCAGGACAAATTCCATCGACCAAGGTGTATGAGGACGATGAGTTCTACGCATTCAAAGACATCCATCCTGCCGCGCCGATTCATATTTTATTAATCCCCAAAGTGCATATTGCAACCTTGGTGGACTGTACGACTGAGGCGCATCAAGCCATGCTCGGGCGCATGATGACACTCGCACCGAAAATCGCGGCGGACAATGGCGCGCCAGCCTTGCCAGAAGGCGGGCATCGGGTGGTGATGAATGTCGGTCCCGCAGGCGGGCAGGAGGTGTATCATGTACATTTGCATATCCTCGCAGGTGCGCGCCCTTGGCGCGGATTTGCGGCGGGTGAATAATTTTATCAGGAGAACAAAATGGGTGGATTTAGTTTAACGCATTGGATTATTTTATTGGTCGTGGTGGTATTGATTTTCGGTACCAAAAAACTGCGCAACACAGGTCGTGATTTGGGCGAAGCGGTCAAAGGCTTCAAAGACGGCATGAAGGGCGAAGAAGAAAAATCCGCCAAATCGCTCGAAGATGCAAGCACGGTTGAAGCCGACATCAAAGACAAATCGCACAGTGCGTGATGATGGTGAGATAAGGCATGATAGATTTGGGGTTGTCTAAAATCGCGATCATCGCGGTGGTTGGCTTGATTGTCTTGGGCCCTGAGCGTTTGCCGAAAGTGGCGCGAATCGCGGGCACGCTGTTTGGGCGCGCGCAACGCTACATCAGCGCGGTCAAAGCCGAGGTCACCGAGCAGATGAACGCCTCTGAATTGAATGAACTCAAAGACATGGCAAAATCAGTCGGCGACGACCTCAAATCTGCCGAGCAACAGGCGCGTCAGTCGTGGCAAAACACCCGCAACGAATTGAACCAAACCTATCAAGCGTTATCAGCAACGAACGTGGGTGATTTGCAAAAACCCGTTGATGCCAGTGCGTATCAAAATGCCCTCGCGATTGCACGCGCGCGCCGCACGGGTCGGGCGAGTTGGGCGGTAAAAACCCAACGCACGCCTGCGTGGTTCAAGGCACACAATCGCATTCCCAAGCGCGTTTTGTCTGAGGCAGCGCGCATGAAAAAACACCGCTCGCATCAGGCGAATGTGCGTGCAGTGAAAAATAGTTTTTTTGAATAAACACCCTGTTGTGATATTCAGAATTGAATCAAATTCCAAGTCACATTTTGCATCCAGCCCAAAGCACATGACCTCAAACCTCCCGCCCCCCGAAACAGAAACCGACCACCTCGCAGGTTGGATGGGACATTTGGTTGAACTGCGCACGCGCATTGTGCGCGCATCTGTGGCGGTTTTGTTGGTGTTCTTGGTGTTGTTTTACTGGCGCAACCAAATCTTTGGTTTTTTCTCCGCGCCCATGCTTGCCAGCCTGCCCGAGGGTGCGCGCATGATTTCCACCGAAGTGACCTCGAACTTTTTTGTGCCGATTAAGTTCGCGCTGTGGGTGGCGTTTGTGATTGCCCTACCCGTGGTGCTGTATCAGGTGTGGGCGTTTGTCGCTCCTGGGTTGTATGCGCGTGAGAAAAAATTGGTGATACCTGTAGTGACTTCATCGTATTTATTGTTTTTAATCGGTACGGCGTTTGCTTACTTTTTGGTGTTCCCAACCGTGTTTCACTTTATGGCGCAAATCACCCCATTGGGCGTGGAAATGGCGACCGATATTGACAACTATTTGAGTTTTGGTCTGACCATGTTCTTGGCGTTTGGTTTGGCGTTTGAAGTGCCTGTGGTGGTGGTGGTCTTGGTCAAATTGGGCTTTGTCAGTGTCGCACAACTCAAAAACGCGCGTCCCTATATGATCGTTGGCGCGTTTGCCGTCTCGGCTTTGGTCACGCCGCCCGATGCGGTGTCGATGCTCTTGCTCGCCGTGCCCTTGGTGGTTTTGTATGAAGTTGGGGTTTTCGTGGCGCACTGGGTCGCGCCCAAAGTGGATTTAGAAACAGAAGATTGATATGAACACAGCACAACAATTTATCGAATTTGCCGTCAAACAAGAGGTTTTGCGCTTTGGTGAATTTAAAACCAAAGCGGGGCGTTTATCGCCGTATTTTTTTAATGCGGGTCTGTTTTACGATGGCGCGAGTTTGCAGCAATTGGCCGAGGGCTATGCGCGGGTTTTGTTGGATAAAATCGCAACGGGTTTTCAATTTGATGCCCTGTTTGGACCTGCATACAAAGGCATCACTTTGGCAGCAGCCACTGCAATGGCGTTGGCACAAAAGGGACACAACATCCCCTACGCCTACAACCGCAAAGAAGCCAAAGACCACGGCGAAGGTGGTACGCTGGTCGGTGCGCCGCTGGCGGGCAAGCGCGTGGTGATTGTCGATGATGTGATTTCGGCGGGCACTTCGGTACGTGAGTCAGTGAACATGCTCAAAGCCGCAGGTGCAACGCCTGTCGCGGTATTGATTGCCTTAGACCGCATGGAAAAAAGTGGTACGGCGCAGGATGTGGGCGAGTTTTCTGCGGTGCAAATGGTGGAAAAAGACTTTGGTATCCCTGTGTTTGCGATTGCCAACTTGAGCGATTTAATGACCTATTTGGACGCGCAATCCGCACCCGAATTGACCCAATACCAACATGCGGTCAAACAATACCGCGCGAACTACGGTATTTAAATTACGCCGCCACCCACCGCGCGGGGCGCAAGCCGTACAGTGCATTGCCCAAACGAATGTTCTGTGCGCAGCGCAAATCATCCAGTGTGAGCACTCGCTCTTGTGCATGGAATGACGCATCGTTTAAAGTGTGGGCTCTTTGAACACTGGGCAACACACCACACGACAGCGGTGGTGTGTACCAATTCCCATCGAGTTGCACAAAAATACACGAGCGCGCCCCTTCAGTCACCTCGCCTTTTTCATTGAGGAAAACACAATCAAATAAATTCTGAGATTTGGCTTGCGCCAGCGCACGGTGATACAACTGGCGCATGGAGGTTTTATGCGCCAACATCGGATTTTGGCTGTGGGTGCGTTCGGGATAAATCGCAAAATCCAAGACTTCAGGCAATTTTTCCAAAGGCGTGGTCTGCGTTTGAAAAACACCAGCCGTGCTCAACGACAAGCGCAATCGATAGCCTGCATCAGATTGAATCGGCACGCAGGCAGACTCAATCGCTTGTGCAAACGCCGCATCAGACCACACAAATCCGAGTGTAGACGCACTGTGTTTCATACGCTGGTGATGCAATGTGAGCATGGCTTGCGCAATGCTTGTCTTTTCAACGCGCATGGTTTCAATCAATTCAAATGCGCTCGTATGCCGCGCAAAAAACTGGCTTTTGAGCACACACTCATCCCATTCATCCACAGCAACCGAATCATAAGTAATCCCCGCACCGACCGAGCCTTGTATCTGCCAGTGGTGGATGCCCAATGCGTCTTTTGTCGGCACGGCACTGGTCTCGAGGGTGCGAATCGCCACGTTGAACCGTGCACGGTAGGTGTCGGGCGAAGCTCCTTGCTCTATCAATCCAAGCGCACCGCAATACGCGCCCCTTGCATATGGTTCAATGCTTTGAATGATTTTTAAGGTTTCGTGTTTGGGTGCGCCTGTAATCGAACCGCAGGGAAACAGTGCGTCGAACACCTGCCACAGACTCGGTTGTTCGGATAAACGCGCCTGTACCGTTGAGGTCATTTGCAACACCGTCCCATGCGCATGGACGCTGAACAAATCGGGTACGGTGACGGTCGTGGTTTGCGGTAAACGCGCCACATCATTGCGCATTAAATCGACAATCATTAAATTCTCAGCGCGGTTTTTGGGGTCGTTGGCCAACGTTTGCGCACGTTGCGCTGTTTCCTCCGATGTTTGACCAACCGATGCCGTGCCTTTCATCGGACGCGTGCGCAAGGTGTGCTCGTCGAGTTCAAAAAACAGTTCGGGCGAGAAGGACAACACACTGGTTTCAGGGAATAAACACACACCACCATAAGCAATATTGGCATCCTGCACGCCATGCGCAAAGCAAGCGTACAGCGCATGGTCAGGGTGGTTCGGTGAAAACGCCCGCAACTGTGTGCGGTACGCATGGGTTAGGTTGACTTGATAGGTTTGCCCATCGGCAATGCGCTCGCTGATATCGCGCACATCGCACTCAAATTGCTCAAGCGTGGTGTGCGCGTGGGCGGTGTCCAAGTGCCATGACACAGCCTCTGAATGCGCGCGCAACCAACTCAAAGCCTCGCTGCGCGTCATCGATTCGGATGATTTGAACGCGACCGCCTGCAACCACGGTGTGGTGCTTAGAGCCGCATCGGCGCGTGGTTTGTCAACGAGCGGCAAATGCTCGGAGGCAGAAAACGCGCTGTACGCCTCAAACGACAAGTTGAGTACAACAAACCACCCAGATTGCGCGCTGGCTTGAATGTCGTGCAAATCTTCGCGCAATTGTTCAACCTGCTGCGCATGTTCGCGTGCATGGGTTGGCGTAGAAGGCGCATGAATCACCCAACTGCGCTGCGCGTTTTGCAACAAACGACAGCCCGCATTTGATTCATCGGAATCAAACAGCAATGCGCAAAGATCAGTGAGTGGACGGGTCATGTTTGGTTCATGTTTGGTGTGTGCGGTATGAAAAAAAGCCACCGTAGTATAGTGGCTTTTTTATCATTTCATTGGATGTTTCAATTAAAACAAAGGTCGTTTGCCATCTGTGTGCGCTGGCGCAGGGGGGTTCACTGCGGGCGCATCCACATCCGACTTGAGTTCATCCGCCACACTGACAAACGCTGGGCTGATGATGGGCGCGGGGGTCTCTGGCTTGGCTTCGGCATCCGCTGTATCATCAGCAGGCACATCGTTCGCTGAGTCGGCGTTGACCGTTGGTGGTTTCGGTGGACGCGGAGGCAAGCCTGCCATAATGTCCTGTACTTGCTCACGGTCTATGGTTTCCCACTCCATCAGCGCGGCGGTCATGGCCTCAACTTTGTCGCGGTTGTCCTCTAACAATTTACGCGCCAGCGCATACTGCGTGTCCAAGATTTTGCGAATTTCCGCATCCACGCGTTGCTGGGTTTCTTCTGAAACTGCGCGATTAAAACTCATACCGCCCGCACCGCTGTCGTTGTCAATATACACCATCGGTCCGAGGGCATCGGTCATACCGAATTTCGCCACCATATCACGAGCCAATGCTGTGGCGCGTTCAAAATCATTCGATGCGCCCGTACTGCGCGCATTGAGAAACACTTCCTCAGCCGCGCGACCGCCGAACAATACAGCGATTTCATCCAAAATATTGCTCGCGTATTTGGAGTATTTGTCAAACTCAGGCAACTGCCACGTCACGCCCAATGCCCAACCGCGCGGCATGATGGTAACTTTGTGCACAGGGTCAGAGTTGGGCAACAACTCAGCGACCACCGCATGACCCGATTCGTGATACGCCGTGGCGCGGCGTTCTTCTTCGCGCATCACGGTCGAGCGACGCTCAGGTCCCATGAAAATTTTGTCTTTGGCGTCTTCAAAGTCTTGCATTTCAACCAAGCGTTTGTTGCGACGTGCGGCGAACAGCGCGGCCTCATTAACCAAGTTCGCCAAATCCGCACCCGAGAATCCCGGTGTACCGCGCGCAATCACACTGGCGTTGACATCTTTGGCGACAGGTACTTTGCGCATGTGTACGAGTAAAATTTGCTCACGCCCGCGAATATCGGGCAAACCGACATAGACTTGGCGATCAAAGCGACCGGGGCGCAGCAAGGCTTTGTCCAAAACATCGGCACGGTTGGTCGCGGCAATCACAATCACGCCCGAATTGCCTTCAAAACCATCCATCTCAACCAGCATTTGGTTCAAGGTTTGCTCGCGCTCATCGTTGCCACCGCCCGTACCCGAACCACGGTGGCGACCGACCGCATCAATCTCATCGACAAACACAATACACGGGGCTTTTTTCTTGGCTTCCTCAAACATATCACGTACACGTGACGCGCCCACGCCGACGAACATTTCTACGAAGTCAGAACCAGAGACACTGAAAAACGGCACACGCGCTTCGCCCGCAATCGCTTTGGCGAGCAAGGTTTTACCTGTCCCGGGAGGGCCGACCAATAAAATCCCGTGCGGAATGCTACCGCCGAGTTTTTGAAATTTTGCGGGGTCTTTGAGAAAGTCCACCACTTCTTTGACTTCTTCTTTAGCTTCATCACAGCCCGCAACATCCGTGAACGTGATGTTTTTCGCAGAGTCGTCTTGCAGACGCGCGCGCGATTTACCGACCGACATCATGCCGTTTTTACCGCCATTCATTTGGCGCATCATGAAGAACAGCAAACCACCAATCACGAGAATGGGGAGAAAGGCAAAGAGTAAACTTTGCCAAAAACTGGTGCCTTCAACTTGTCGTCCTGTGACCTTGACGTTGCTTTCCAACAAGGTTTTCACCAAGGTGTTGTCAGGCGGCGAAATCAAATTGAATTTCACGCCCTCATTTGGCGTGACCACAAGTTCATTGCCTTTGATTTCAACCTCTTTGATTTCATTGGCTTTGACCTTGCTGATGAATTCACTGTAACTGACCTCGGGGGCTTTGTTTTTTTGCAAATGTTCGGCTTGCTGGAAGGTGTACCACACCAACATCAAACCCAATGCCCAAAAAAGCCAGCGTGTCCAAGTGTTGCTTTTCAAATCGTGCTCCTAATCGCCGTGCGAAGATATATGAATGCCCCATTGTACGGCAAAATTGCGAATTATTTAAGTCCGCGCCCCAATATGAAGGTTTCTGCTGAGTGCGCACGCGAGGCTTTTGGTTTGCGGATGTGCACTTGTTTGAACAGCGCGCGAAACTGTTTGACAATGCCATCGTACGCCGCGCCATGAAAGGTTTTAATCAGCAACGCACCGTTGGTTTGTAAATGATGCTGTGCAAAATCCAAAGCCAGTTCCGAAATGTGCTCAATCCGTGCCGCATCCACTGAGGCAATGCCTGATAAATTGGGGGCCATATCCGATAAAACAAGGTCAACCTTGGCATTTCCGACCAAATGTTGTAGTTGTTCCAATACCGCATCTTCGCGGAAATCACCCAAGATAAAATCCACATCGGCAATCGGCTCCATTGGCAATAAATCCAACGCAATCACCCGCCCATTCAGTGTACCTTTAGCGGAGAGTTTTTCACGCGCAATTTGCGACCAACTACCAGGGGTTGAACCTAAATCGACGATGACCATACCCGCTTTGATCAAATGATACTCGTCATCGATTTCTTTGAGTTTATACGCTGCGCGCGCGCGATAGCCGTCTTTTTGCGCCATCTTCACGTAGGGGTCATTGATGTGGGCATGAACCCACGAAGCATTGGATTTGTTTTTCTTGGCAGTCATAAACAATATAAACCATCACGGTGTGGTGCGGATTAAGGGATAATGTCGGTCAAACGTATTGTGCGCGACTTGAACCATGCGGCGCATCATTTCAATATATTCAAACAGGCAATCAACGAATGAGCATTTTAACCTTAACTTCCGCCGAGCGTTCGGCTTTGCGCGCACAGGCGCATGAATTATCACCCGTGGTCATGATTGGCGATGCGGGTTTGAGCGAAGCGATCATCAAAGAGACTGAAAACGCATTGACTGTGCACCAATTGATTAAAATCCGCGTGTTCTCGGATGAAAAAGAAACCCGTGCGGGTTATGCGCAAACCATCTGTGAGCGGTTGAATGCGGTACTGGTACAACACATTGGCAAATTATTGGTCATCTACCGTCCCAGCAGTCGCGCACCGAAAAAACAGACCTTCGCACAAAGTCTGATGGGGGATGAGCAGGGCACAAAAACCAAAGGTGCGGGTGTGCGCCGCGTCACCATTGTCAAACAAGCCTCGCCGAATGAACGTCCGCGTGCGAAAAATGTCTTGGTCAAAGGCAATGAGCGTGTGACCCAAGGTGGCAATGTCAAGCGTGCGAAGAAAAAAACCGTGAGCGCGAAAAAAAGCATGGGGTAAAGATTTTTGCACCTTTAGCCCAGAGAACTATTTGGAAACGGCATCAAAAAGTGCTCGCGCTTGCGTTAAATGAACTGTTTGTTGGAATTCAGAATAACCCACACCCGTGTCTAAATACACCACGTTGCCCAAAGCCTGAATTTTTTGGACAGGCGTATGCCCGACCGCCACCACATCCGCGCCAGACACATGGGCGCGGTCGTTGTGCAAAATTTTACTGCGTCGCCACAAAGAGGAAGTCAACAGTTGCTCGTAATATAGGGTATTGGGTTCGCTCAAAATTTGACGCGCTCGCACCCAATCATAGCCCCAAACCTCGGCGTGCACCAAGCCGATGACCCCCTGCGCCGTGTCCACCGACAGCATCAAGGGCAGCGCATCCACCGCATCAATGATGTTTTGCTTGTCGGATTGAGATAAATCCAAGTCATACCACCAATCACCACCGAGCATTCGGTGGAAATCTTCATCCACTTTTTTTGCGTGCGCATCCAACAGCGTTTGTTCGTGATTGCCACGCACCGCATGAAAATATGGGCGCACCAACCAATCTGCCACCTGCTCAGAGAACTCGCCACGGTCAATCAAGTCGCCCACACTGAATAGCCGATCCACGCGCTCATCAAAATCCACGCGCAGCATCGCCTCATCCAATAAGTAAAAACAACCATGAATATCGCCGACAAAAAAATCTCGTCCGTTTGCGTTGAGGTTAAAGTGCTTGAGCATATGGACTTCCGAAATAAAAACTGAAAAAAATGATGCACCATTCACGCGAACTATAGCAGAATACGCGACAAGGATTCGGGCATTGCTTTGTTCATTTGTGTGGTGAACCGCTGCGCCAGCAATAAAATAAACCCCTCGTTTTTGAGGGGTTTATCAATGGATAAGGTATCCGCAAACGTCAGCATTATTTATTTTTCAGTTTAATAATACCCAATGCATCCAAAGCCATCTTTTCGTAAAAAGTTTCGGCAGTGCCTTTTTTAATTTTGTACATAAAGTATTTTTCAAAAGCCACTTTGGCGTAATGCACCCATTTGCCTTCACCAAACCAATTGGTGTTGCGCGGTGGGATTTGTGGCATGGCGACAAAGGCCGCACCACGGTCACCAAAGTCAGCCAAGCAGAAAGCGTTCCACGTCGCTTCTTCGGTCGGCTCTTGCCCATCCAGTTCAGCACGAATATTTTTGGCCGTGGTCAAGCCCATCGACTCAATCATAAAGCCTGTTTTGGGTGTGCCGACAGGCACAGGCGTGGCTTCAACGGGTGGAATCGCTACACACACGCCGATGGCGTAGATGTTTTTATAGGTCGGATTACGTTGTTTTTTATCAATCAAAATGAAGCCACGCGGGTTGGTCAAGCCCTCAATCCCAAATACCGCATCCACGCCTTTAAAGGCAGGCAACATCATGGAGTAGTTGAACGGCAATTCGTGTTCTTTTTTAACCGAGCCATCGTCATTGACTTCAGTCACGAACATTTTACCCGCCTCAACCTTAGTCACTTTCGCATTGCAAATCCATTTGATGCTGCGGTTGCGAAAAATGGATTCTATCATGCCGTTCGAGTCACCCACACCACCCAAACCGAGGTGTCCAATATAGGGCTCAGAAGTGACAAAAGTCATCGGCACTTGGTCGCGGATTTTGCGGCGGCGCAAGTCGGTTTCCATAATCATGCAGTATTCATACGCAGGACCGAAGCACGACGCGCCCTGTACCGCACCGACCACAATCGGTCCAGGTGCTTGTACAAATTTTTCCCAAGTTTCGGCAGATTGAACCGCATGGTCAACGTGGCAAATCGATTCAGTATGACCGCCATGAGGACCAAAACCTTCGATTTCATCAAACGCCAATTTCGGTCCTGTCGAGATGATGAGGTAGTCATAATCGACCGTGCTGCCATCGTCTAATTCAAGTTGGTTTTTTTCTGGGTGTACGCGTTTGACCCCGACACCGATAAAATCAATGTTTTTCTTTTTAAGATACGTTGCCGCATCCAACTCAATGTCTTCACGCTTGCGCCAATTGACCGCAACCCAAGGGTTAGAAGGGGTGAAATGAAAGGTGGGGTTGTTGGATACGACGGTAATTTTGTCCTCTTTACGACCAAAATGACGCATGTCATACGCTTGCGTCATGCCACCCAGACCAGAACCCATAATTACAATATGCGCCATGCTGCTCTCCTTTAAATTATTGACTCTGATACGTCACAACCTCTCGCATTGCATTCATTCAGCACTCGAATAATGTGGCGTGGCACATCAGTTATTTTATGTTGTGAACGTCGGTTTCACTGTTCATGACATAAGAATACGCCCATTGCGAATAAAAACGCAAGCAGTAATTTAAGCAAACAATCAAATAATTTATTAACCAATTGATTAAATGATTATATATCTGCCGGATCCACCTCAATCAGCCAAGTCAGGCGTGGTTTTTGCGCCACAATCGCCTGTTGCCACAAGGGTAAAAACGCTTGTAGGCGCGCACGTGAAGCACACTCCACCAAAACTTGCGCACGTTCGGAATGTTTGACGCGCATCATGTGCATCGGTACGGCGGCGTTGATGGTGATGGTTGTAAACTGTGGCTGCTCGGCAATAATCGCCAATGCCAACTCCCGCGCGGTTTGTGCAAATGCCAGCGCATCTTTGTACGCATCCGCGCCGACCTGAAACAGCGCGTTTGCCCCAAACGGCGGTAAGCCCAACTGTTCGCGCACCATGAGTTCTTCCTGCGCAAACAATTCAAAATCGTGTGCCAACAAATGCGCCCACATGCTGTGTTCCACAAACCTGCTTTGAATCAATACTTCGCCAGCCAGTTGCCCACGCCCTGCGCGCCCGATGACTTGTTGCAGTTGCGCAAACAAACGCTCTGGCGCGCGGTAGTCCTGCGCGAACAAACCGCCATCGACATCCAACACACCGACCACGGTTAAGTTGTCCCAATCATGTCCTTTGGCCAAAATTTGTGTGCCCACCACAATGTCAACTTCGCCCTCGGCAATCTGCGTCAAATGCTTTTCCAATGCGCCTTTGGCACGCGTTGAGTCAGCATCCAAACGCAATACCCGCGCTCGTGGCCAACGCGCTTGTAAGGTCTCTTCCAAGCGTTGCGTGCCCTGCCCCAAAGGCACAATGTCGCTGTTGCCGCAGGTCGGACATTGTTTGGGAATGGCGCGTTGCGTGCCGCAGTGGTGACAGTGCAGGCGACGGGTATTTTTGTGATACACCATATGCGCCGAGCACGCGGTGCAATCGGCCATCCAACCGCAATAAGTACAATACACCACGGGGGCATAACCACGGCGGTTCTGAAAAATCAAACTCATTTGCCCGCGCGACAGCGCGCCGTCAATCGCTTCAACCAGTGGCACGCTCAAGCCCTCTTGCACCGGCAGCTGAGTGGTATTCAATAGATGTATTTTGGGTAAGCTTGCCCCTGCGATGGCGCGGTCGCGCAAAAAATGCAAACCATAGCGACCTGATTGCGCGTTGGCCCATGTTTCAAACGAGGGTGTTGCCGAGCCCAAAATAATCGGAATGTTCAATTGATTCGCGCGGTAAATCGCCACATCACGCGCAGAGTAGCGCACACCGTCTTGCTGGCGATACGAGGCATCGTGTTCCTCATCGACCACGATGGCTTTCAGATGGGGCAGCATGGTCAAAACCGACAGTCGCGTGCCGAGCACCACGCGTGCGTGCCCGTTCGTGGCGCGCCACCATGCGAGCAAACGCGCACCATCATTGAGCCCGCTGTGCAAGGACACCACGCTATCCGAACCAAAACACGCAATCAGGCGTTGTAAAAATTGCGGCGTGAGATTGATTTCTGGCACTAAAATCAACACCTGAGCCGCGTCATCCTCGGACAAAATCTGCGCCAAATACTGTAAATACACTTCGGTTTTACCGCTGCCCGTGACACCAAATAGTAATTGTGGCGCGTGGTTCTGTTGCTGGGTTTGATAAGTACTGCGAGTGCTTAATAAGTCATCCAAAACCCTTTGTTGGGTCGTTGTTAACTGTAAATGATTGGATCGTTGAACGGCGGCAGGACGTTGTTGGTCGCTCTGCCAAGTTTTTTGCCAAGACTGCCAAACCCGTTTGCCTGATTTCAGTTGCCATGTACCCGATGCATCGGGCGCGAAATTTCGCGCCACTCGGAGCTTGTTTGGCAGTGCGGGCAGTGACACCTCGCCCAAACCGCGTTGATAATAGCGCGCCATAAAACGCATCAACTGTAACCAATGTGCATCGGCACGCGGCACACCGGGCACAACTGCGATGACCGATTTGAGTTTGTCGATGGGTACGTCGGAGTGCTCGGCAACCTCAAATACCCAACCAACCACCAAGGGAGGTTCTTTGCCCTTGGCCGCGCGTCCGAACGGCACCAACAACGCGCGCCCAATCCACGCCTCTGGTTGGTCAAGCCCCAATATTTGACCATCGTCACAACGCAACTCGCGCGGCATATAGTCAAACAGTCCCTCCATTGCAACCGTCACGGGGACATCACAGGCGATGCGCAAGACCCAAGTCATGACTTAGCCAAATCTTTGCAAGTTGATTTTAAGTTTAAGAGGCACATCATTGATTTCATTCAATATTTAATATTGCCCACAAAAACTGTGGATAAGTATGTGGGTAAACCGTGTAAAACATCGTTCAAGCCCAATAAAATAAGGCGTTACAACAAAATGACTAATTATTACACATTTGTGAAAATCGATTAAAAACAAGTAGTTGCGTTTATTTTCTGCAAAAAAAGGGGATTAAATCAGCCAAAGGCACGCCCTATGCGCATCACCAACAAAATGTGCGTAAGTCAAGTGAGAAGCGTGGATATTTTAAACAAATTAATAAAATATTTTTGTTAAAACACTTGACAATTATCGACCCTGCGTGCGGTGGATAAATCAGGGCGTTTTTCAAACAAAAGCAAACTTTTTTGAACTGAACCATCCAAACAAGCCCGACCAAAATGCTCAGCAATCAAAAAAACAACTTAAAAAACGCAACCCCTATAAAAACCACTATTTCCAAAGCGACGGCAAATGAGTTGATTCGTGTTTTGTTTCTCAACACAAAAAACAAATATAATCAAACACTTAACATACATCACTGTGTTTAAAGCCGGTTTTGTCTGTCATTGTTCGAGTTGTAGAAAAAGATGCAAGCCCTTGGTATTTCAATGTGTACAGAAACAAAAGTCAATTACATCAATCGCTTAACACGCGAATTCACGCCTGTGGATAACTCTGTGCGCAACTGTATAAATCCTAAGAGGGTTGTTGTAAGTCCAAACTCAATCCTTATGACGTCCTCGGTTATTTTTTGCCTCGAATCTGGCGGCTGTACTGGTGCACCTCATCCACCAAATACTTCACTGAATCGGGGTGGGCAAATTGTGAAATGCCGTGACCCAAGTTAAACACATGCCCTGCGTCTGAGCCATATTCGTCCAAAACGCTGCGCGCCGACTGACGAATCAAGGCTTCACTACCGAATAAAATCGATGGGTCAATATTGCCTTGCAGGGCGACTTTACCCGCGACGCGTTTTTTCGCTTCGGCTAAATTGGTTGTCCAATCCAAACCCAGCGCGTCCGCGCCAATCTCGCTCATGGCTTCGAGCCATTGACCGCCCCCTTTGGTGAACACAATCACGGGCACGGTTTCGCCGTTCACATTGCGTTTGAGTGCGCCAATCACTTGACGCATATATGTCAGTGAGAACTCCTTATACGCACTGTGCGACAGCGAGCCGCC
Organism: Burkholderiaceae bacterium; assembly: GCA_018261955.1. GTDB lineage: Bacteria > Pseudomonadota > Gammaproteobacteria > Burkholderiales > Burkholderiaceae > CTSOIL-112. The sequence goes on along the minus strand of JAGTRK010000001.1, from coordinate 121,834 downwards.
CCAAGTGTCAAAAATCATCACCGCTTGCGCGCCTGCGTCGATTTGTGCATTCAAATACAGTGCGGTGGCTTGAGCATTGACCGATAAGATATGATGCAACAAATCAGGGCGCGTGTACATCATGGTCTTAATCGTGCGAAAATCGCTCGAACTGCCGCCTTCAACCATATAACAACCGATGGTATATGGACTGCCCGCAAAACCAATCAACGGCACGCGACCGTTGAGTGATGTGCGAATTTGCGTGACCGCATCAAATACATATTGCAACTTCGCCATATCGGGCACTTCAAGGCGGTGTACGGCGACTTCATCTTGCAAAGGTCGATCAAACTTCGGTCCTTCGTTTTCCACAAAGCGCAAACCCAAGCCCATTGCGTCGGGCACAGTCAAAATATCACTGAACAAAATCGCCGCGTCCAAACCATAGCGGTCAATCGGTTGCAAAGTCACTTCGGTTGCCAAATCAGGGGTTTGTGCCAATTGCATAAAGCTACCTGCCTGCGCACGCGTGGCGCGATACTCAGGCAAATAACGCCCCGCTTGGCGCATCAGCCAAATGGGCGTGTACTCAGTCGGTTCGCGACGCAATGCGCGTAAAAATGTGTCGTTTTGGAGTGGGGCAAATGCGCTCATAGAAGAATACTTTCAGGCAAACATAAAAGCCACATTGTACCAACGATTTCTTAAATTTCAGTACAATAACGCCCATCTATTTTGAAAGGAAATCCGATGAGCCAGCAAACGTATATTGTCAGTGGTATGACCTGCCAGCATTGCGTACAAAACGTGCAAAACAAGCTGTCAGCCGTCGCAGGCGTGCAAAGCGTGCGCGTGCAACTCATGCCGCCACGTGCGGTGATTGAGGGCGATGACGTGGCATTGGATGCTTTGGCGCAAGCCTTGTCCGATAGCAAGTTTAAAATTGAATCCATGGTTGGTTGAGGTTGTGCGGTGCTTACATTGCGCCAGTTTTCGTATTGGAAATGCTGTAAAATGCCAACTCATGCGCAGTCGCGCTCCTATTTATGTTGAAAGTTCTTCGTGGTTGACATCTTTTTTTACCTGCTTGAAAACTACCCTGGTATTGCCCAGTGTCCTGACGCGATTACCTTGGCGCGGCGCATGGCGTATGAGGGTTTTGAGGAGCATGAAGTGCAAGCCGCAGTGGCTTGGGTCGAGCAATTGCGCGAGCCTTTGGTGATTGAATATTTTTCTACTGCCCACGCCCACAGTACTCGTGTGTTTCACAATCTTGAATGGTTGCACATCGGCGAAGAAAATTTAAAACTACTCAGTTCTTTAGAGCACGCGCATTCCATCAGTGCGCAACAGCGCGAACACGTCATTGAGCGCTGTATGGTGTTGCCATTTGGCATTATCAATACAGAAACATTTAAAGCCTTGGTTTTGACCATTTTATGGGCGGACAATCAGACCATAGACGATGCCTTGCTGCACGCGCTCATGGATGATTTTGGCTCAACGGTCAGTCACTGAATATACTGACTCAAAAAGTTTTGCCATAAAAACAATCGAACCAAGATTACCCGAGTTTTAAGGGCAATGATCATCTCTATCATATCGCCTATTGAAATTCACCACCTCGTCCCAAACTTATAGGTCAGTGCAGGCAGAATGTATCGCCTGATGATGAAAGGGGTGCTCTAAATGAATTTAGAAAAACTCACCAGCAGTTTTCAAACTGCTTTGCAGCGCGCGCAATCGCTCGCGTCTGAACAATCCAATGCCTCGATTGATGCGGCGCATGTACTCTCGGCCATGGTCGAAGATTTAGATAGCAGTGTGCCTGCCCTATTGCGTTACGCGGGCGTTGATTTAGCGCGTGTGCGTGCCATCCTTAAAGAGGCTTTGGCGAATTTACCGACCGTGGCCGAATCGGGGCTACCCATGCTCTCGTCAGAACTGGTACAAACCATTGGGCGTGCGGAACAGCATGCACAAGCCTATGGCGACAGTTATGTGGCCTCGGAAATGTTTTTGTTGGCGCTGGTCGATGACAAAAGCCGTCATTCTTTGAAAAAATCCTTAAATGGCTTGGGCCTGAACGAAAAAACCCTGCTCGCTGCCATTGAAAGCATCCGTAAGGGGAAAAATGTGGACAATCCAAATGCTGAAAATACGCGTGAAGCGCTAAAAAAGTATACTTTAGACCTCACTGCACGAGCGCGCGAGGGCAAACTCGACCCCGTGATTGGACGCGATGATGAAATTCGCCGCACGATTCAAATTTTGCAACGCCGCAGTAAAAACAACCCCGTGTTGATTGGTGAACCCGGCGTGGGTAAAACCGCGATTGTAGAAGGCTTGGCGCAGCGCATTGTCAATGGCGAAGTACCTGACAGTTTGAAAAGCAAACGCATCTTGGTGCTCGATATGGCGGCCTTGTTGGCGGGTGCGAAATACCGCGGGGATTTTGAGGAACGTTTAAAAGCGGTGCTCAACGAGGTTGAGCAAGACGCGGGGCAAACCATCATGTTCATCGATGAAATTCATACGATGGTCGGTGCGGGTAAAGCCGAAGGCTCGATTGACGCAGGCAATATGCTCAAGCCTGCCTTGGCACGCGGCGATTTGCATTGCATTGGCGCGACCACTTTAAACGAATACCGCGAGTCACTCGAAAAAGATGCGGCACTCGAGCGTCGTTTCCAAAAAGTCATGGTGGACGAGCCAAGCGTGGAATCAACGATTGCGATTTTGCGCGGTTTGCAAGAAAAATACGAAGTGCACCACGGCGTGGAAATTACCGACCCTGCGATTGTGGCGGCGGCGACTTTGTCGCACCGCTACATCACCGACCGCTTTTTACCCGATAAAGCGATTGACTTGATTGATGAAGCGGCGGCACGCATTAAGATTGAAATTGATTCCAAACCCGAGGTTTTGGACAAGCTCGATCGCCGTTTGATTCAGTTGAAAATTGAACGCGAAGCAGTCAAACGCGAGAAAGACGATGCCTCCAAAGCACGCTTGGGTATCATTGAATCTGAAATCAAAGATTTGGAAAAAGAACTGGCAGAACTCGAAGAAGTCTGGCGCACCGAAAAATCACAAGCGCAAGGCAGCGCGCACATCAAAGAGCAAATTGATGCGCTGCGTGGCGAAATGACTGAACTGCAACGCCAAGGCAAACTCGATAAGGTCGCGGAAATTCAATACGGTAAGTTGCCCGAATTGGAACAGCAATTGGCGAAAACCGAGCAAGCGGAGCAAAGCGCGCAGGACAAACCGCGCCTATTGAAAACCCAAGTCGGTGTGGATGAAATTGCCGAAGTGGTCAGTCGCGCGACAGGGATTCCTGTGTCCAAAATGCTGCAAGGCGAGCGCGAAAAACTGTTGGCAATGGCAGAACATTTACACCAACGCGTGGTGGGGCAGAACGAAGCAGTCGACAGAGTCGCCGATGTCATCACCCGTTCGCGTGCAGGTTTGTCCGACCCGAATAAACCCTATGGTTCATTCTTGTTCCTCGGTTCAACGGGCGTGGGTAAAACTGAGTTGTGCAAAGCCTTGGCGCAGTTTTTGTTTGACTCCGAAGACCATTTGATTCGCATCGATATGTCGGAATATATGGAAAAACATTCGGTTGCACGTCTGATTGGCGCGCCTCCAGGCTATGTCGGCTACGAAGCAGGCGGTTATTTAACCGAGCAAGTACGTCGCAAACCCTACAGCGTGATACTGTTTGACGAAGTGGAAAAAGCGCATCCCGATGTGTTCAACGTCTTGCTACAAGCGTTGGACGATGGGCGCATGACCGATGGTCAAGGACGCACGGTGGACTTTAAAAACACGGTGATGGTGATGACCTCAAACTTGGGCTCGAGCGAAATTGCGCGCTTGGCTGAAGCGGGCACGCCCGATGATGCGATTGCCATTGCGGTGATGGAAGAGGTCAAACACTATTTCCGTCCAGAGTTTATCAATCGGATTGATGAAGTGGTGGTGTTCCACGGCTTGAGCGCAGAGAACATTCAAGGCATTGCGAAAATCCAATTGCACCGTTTGGCGCAACGCTTGGCTGAACAAGACATGATTTTGAATGTATCGGATGTTGCGGTGGCTGCGATTGCCAAAGAAGGGTTTGACCCTGCCTATGGCGCACGTCCGCTCAAACGCGCAATCAGCCAATACATTGAAAACCCATTGGCACGGGCGATTTTAGCGGGACAGTATGGCCCGAACGCAACGGTCAATGTCGATTATCGCGACGGGCAATTTGTGTTTGAATGATGCCCGATGACACATGGCTTTGACCTCAATGTTTAATTGAGGTCAAAGTTTTGGGTGCTTATTTGAGTGTTTATTAAGCGAACTATGAACGATAGTCCGCATTGATGCTCACATATTCGTGTGACAAATCACAGGTCCACACCGTCGCATTTGCATCGCCACGATTGAGCACGATGCGCACGGTGATTTCTGCTTGGTTCATCACCGCTTGTCCTGCTGCCTCAGTGTACTCAGGGTGTCGCCCTCCTGCCGTGGCGACATAAACATTGTCCAAATACACATCAATGGCATTCACGTCCAAGTCCGCCACATCCGCGTAGCCAATCGCGGCGAGGATACGCCCTAAATTTGGATCTGAGGCAAAAAATGCGGTCTTGACCAAGGGTGAATGCGCCACGCTGTAAGCAACGGTTTTTGCCTCTGCCACATCATGAGCGTTTTCCACCACAATGCTGATGAATTTGGTCGCGCCTTCGCCATCGCGCACGATGAGTTGCGCGAGTTCTTGTGCCACTTCTGTCAGGGCTTGCACAAAGGTCACATACTCAGGCTGGCTTGGCGCAATGTGCACTTGGCTCGTGCCGCTCGCCATGACGATAAACGAGTCGTTGGTCGAGGTGTCACCATCAATAGTGATGCAATTAAAGGACTGATCGGTCACTTGGCGCACGAGCGCATCCAAGTCCTGCTGTGCAATCGCCACGTCGGTCGCGACAAAGCCCAGCATGGTCGCCATATTCGGCTTAATCATGCCCGCGCCTTTAGAGATGCCTGTGAGGGTGATGGTTTTGCCTTTGAGTTGAATTTGACGGCTGACCGCTTTGGGCAAGGTGTCGGTGGTCATAATCGCTTGTGCGGCGTTGAGCCAATTGTCCTCTCGCAGATTTTCAATCGCAGGGTTTAAACCCGCAATCAATCGCTCCATCGGTAGATTTTCGAGTATCACGCCTGTTGAGAAAGGCAAGATCTGACTGTCTTTGAGTTTCAAGCGTTGAGCCAATTCGGCACAGGTTTTTTGTGCGTCGTCCATCCCTTGTGCACCCGTGCCTGCATTGGCACAGCCGGTGTTGATGACCAATGCGCGAATGCCGTGGTTCAATTCTAAATGGCGTTTACACACCGTCACAGGCGCAGCGCAAAATGCGTTTTTGGTAAACACGCCCGATACGCTCGCGCCATCAGGCACGGTAATCACCAGTAGGTCTTTGCGCTCGGCTTTGCGTATGCCTGCCTGTGCAAAACCCAATTGCACGCCCGCAATGGGTTTGAGTTGTTCTGCCGTGATTTGTGGAAAATTGACTGCCATTAAGTTGTCCCCGTGGTTTTACGTGTGGTGTTGGATAAATTCGGTTTTTTTGCGCAAACGCCCTGCGCGAAAAACGCTCGCGTCATTATAAAACGTGGCATCACGATTGTCTTGCCAAAAATAGGGGATGCCCAAAATAGGCAGCGGGCAAAAATCGCGGGTGTGAAAATTGTGGTGTTTCAGTTGTGTGGATAAGCGCGTATCCAAATCCGCCATGCGCGCTACCAAATTCATGGCGAACCATTCGTCTTTGACCAAGACCACCCATGTGTGCGCGCACATATTTTTACGAGGTTCGGTCAATTTATCCATCAAAGCATGACCCAGCAAATAAACCGCCGCGCGCGCTTTGGGGTGCGGATTGAATGGATCGTCCCACAAATCACGTGGTGCGACCAAAGCATTTTGCCAATCAAATCGCCGCAATGCGTTGGCAATCTGTGTGTCGCTGGTCACCAAAATCGCAGCATTTTCATCAAACAAGGTCAAAGCATCGCGCGCCATACCGCGTTTGTCTTGTACCCCATGCATTTGAATCTGCTCGTATTGGCGGGCATTGAGCATGGCTTTGGTAAGCGGAAACGTCAACCACACACAGGCATTGAAAAAATCATGCAAATTTAAACGCGTTGGCACACCGCCCGTGAGCGCAATGTGCTCTTCATACGCACGGGCACGGGGCAAGTTTTCTTGGGGAATGAATTTGAGTTTTTCCCCCAAACCCGTTTTCATCGGCAAACCATGCGCACGCAAAATCGCCACCGCAAAATTCAACGCCGAGCGTGTATCCATACTGGATGACCACAGTGTTGGTGTGTCTTGCGCAAAACGCGCGCCAAGATGGGTCAACCAAGGGGCAGACCACGACAGTTTTTCAACATCGGCGCGAGACAGCGCAACAAGTGGGACGTTTGTGTCCATGAGCAAAAATTTTCAACCAAAGGGGTTCAAATTATTTCGCAGGATTTTCCTCAGTATCTTCATCAGGAATCGCCACATCCACCACAGCACCCGCGATTTTTACTGTGGTTTTGACTACGCCAACTGCCAAAGAGGTCGCCGCATCGGCAACCGAAATCACCGCACAGCCTGTGAGCAAAGACGTTGCCAAACAGACCATCCAAAATAGACGCATCATCGGTCTAAAGCCTCTTGAAAAGTCCAAGCCAATGTTTCGCCAGCGTTCAAAGGCACGAGTTGCGCACCATCCAAATAATCAAACGCGCTAGGTAGCGTTTGAGGGCTTGCGTTCAGACGCACTGTGTGTGTATTCACAGATAAACCGTAAAACTTTGCTCCATTGATACTGGCGAAGGCTTCGAGTTTATCGAGTGCGTTCACACTGGCAAACGCCGTAGCGTACAACTCCAAGGCATGTGACGCAGTGTAGCAACCCGCACAACCACACGCTGTTTCTTTGGTGTCCTGCGCATGGGGCGCGCTGTCCGTGCCGAGGAAAAACTTGCCAGAATCCGAAATCGCCGCTTTGAGCAGAGCCTGACGATGGCTTTCGCGCTTTAAAATCGGCAAACAATAATAATGCGGACGAACCCCGCCGACCAACATTGCATTGCGGTTATACAATAAATGATGCGCGGTGATGGTGGCGGCGGTGTAGGCATCCGCTTGCGCCACATACTCGGCCGCCTGCGCCGTGGTGATGTGTTCCATCACGATTTTTAAACGGGGATATTGCGCCCGCAAAGGTTTGAGTACCCGCTCGATGAACACCGCTTCACGGTCAAAAATATCAATCTGTGCATCCGTCACCTCGCCGTGTACCAACAAAGGCAAGCCCAAGTCCTGCATTTTTTCCAACGCAACTGCGCAGCGTGCCAAATCGGTCACGCCCGCATCAGAATTGGTGGTCGCGCCTGCGGGATACAATTTCACCGCTTTGACCCAACCATCGTTCACCGCATCTTGAATGTCTTGCGCGCTGGTTTTATCGGTCAAATACAGCGTCATCAAAGGTTGAAAATCCACGCCCGCAGGCACATGTGCCAAAATGCGCTCAGCGTATGCGCGCGCTTGCGCCGCTGTGGTGACAGGTGGTTTTAAATTCGGCATGACAATCGCGCGGGCAAATTGGCGTGCGGCGTGCGGTACGGTCACGCGCAACGCGGCATCATCACGCAAATGGATGTGCCAGTCATCGGGGGCAATCAGTTCAATTGAGTTCATAAATGTACCGAAAAAAACCATGCGGGTGCAAAAGTTTGGGTTAGAATTGAACGCTATTTTAAGGGAATTACTGCCGCAAAGGGATGAAATCGGTTTTTTGCGCTGAAATTGAGGAGGTTGAGAAAAGTATGTGCCAATTATTGGGAATGAATTGCAACACACCGACCGATATTGTTTTCTCGTTTGAAGGTTTTGCCAAACGTGGCGGTATGACTGATCACCATTCCGATGGTTGGGGGATTGCGTTTTTTGAAGACCGCGCGTGTCGTCTGCTGATTGACAGCGAACCATCGATTGCTTCGCCCGTGGCAGACTTGGTGCGCGCCTACCCGATTAAGTCGCTCAATGTGATTGCGCACATACGCAAAGCCACGCAGGGCGATGTGAATTTGGAGAACTGTCATCCATTCGTGCGCGAGTTGTGGGGGCGACATTGGGTGTTTGCGCACAACGGCAATTTACTCGACTTTACACACGACCCACACAGTATTTACCAGCCCGTTGGTTCGACTGACAGCGAGATGGCGTTTTGTACCCTGCTACAAAAATTACGCGATGCGCATCCTACAGCAAGCGCGCAAAACCCACCGAGCATTGCGCAGATTTCCAAAACCCTCTCTGACATCGTGCCTGCGATTGCGGCACACGGCACATTTAATTTTTGCTTGTCCAATGGTCAAGCCCTATGGGCGCATTGCTCCACCAACCTATACTATATCGTGCGTGAATACCCATTCACCACTGCGCACCTCATGGATGCGGATGTGATGATTGATTTTGCCCAACACACCACGGTTGACGACCGCGTTGCGGTGATTGCCACTCAGCCGCTGACCGATGATGAGGTCTGGCACAAAATGAGCAAGCACGAATTCAGGGTATTCAAAGACGGCAAGCCCTGTCTATGCTCTGAAAGCCAATAATATTTCAAACCCCCACGCAACTTCTCAAACCGCTCAACGCAAACGGTGCGGTCTTGTTGCGCCGCACCAAAAAAACCCAGCGCAGAGGGGCAATTGTTCTGTTTATTCGCGAATTTCAGGAGTACACTCTTTCGCTATAACGCCGCCAACGCGTTATTTTTAAAACAAAAAAATAGGAGATAAACATGAACAAACAATTATCTTTGATGGTTGCAGCACTCGCGGTATCTGGTTTGGCATTGACGGCTTGTTCAAAAGGTACGTCGGCAAGCGACAATGTCATTCACATCGCCAGCGCAAGTCCGCTCTCAGGCGGCACAGCCAATGCGGGTAAAGACAATGAATCAGGCGCACGCTTGGCGGTCGAAGAAATCAATGCCAAAGGTGGCGTGGATGTGGGTGGTAAAAAATACCTCATCGATTTAATCTCAGAGGACGATGCCGCAGATGCCAAACAGGGCACGATTGTCGCGCAAAAAATCACCGACAACAAAACCATCATCGCCGTAGTTGGGCATTACAACTCGGGCGTGAGCATGGCGGCGAACCCAATTTATGCCAAAGCCAATGTGGTGCAAATCACCCCGAGCGCGACCAATCCCGATGTAACGATTAAGTCGCCGAAAACCGCCAATGGTGTGACTTCGGTCTATCGCATGGTCGCGCACGATGGCATGCAAGGCCCCGCGTTGGCAGTGTATGCCAACAAAAAAGGTTTGAAAAAGCTGGCGATTGTGGACGATGCCACCACCTATGGTAAAGGCATGGCCGATCAAGTTGAGAAAAAAGCCCGCGAATTGGGCATCGAAATTGTTTCGCGTGAATCAGCCACCGATAAAACCACCGATTTTAAAGCCGTGCTCACCAAAGCCAAAGCCTCTGGCGCGGATGGCTTGATGTGGGGCGGTTTGGATGACACCGCCGCGACCTTTGCCAAACAAGCGCGTGAACTCGGCATCACGGCGACCTTCTTGATGCCTGATGCTGTGTGCACGGACAACTACATCAGCCTTGCAGGTGATGCGGCCAAAGGAACCATTTGTTCCGTCACAGGCATTCCTTTGTCTGAAATGAAAGAAGGCATGGCATTCAAAGAACGCTTTGAAAAACGCTTCAATGGTCAAAAAGTTCAAGGTTTTTCACCGTTTGCATACGATGCGGTGTTGACTTTGGTTGAAGCCATCAAAAAAGCGGGCACAACCACCGATGCTGCGAAAGTAGCGCAAGCCATGGTTGGCATTCAAGCCCAAGGCTTGAGCGGCGCGATTTCTTTTCAACCCAATGGTGAGCGTGCCGACACGGTGATTACGATTTTGGAAGAAAAAGGCAAAGCCTTTGTGCCTGTGGATAAAATCAAGTAATTCATCTTGATACAAACAAGGCGCGAAATTGTTCGCGCCTTGTCTTATCGCACTCTACCCAGACTGGGTTTTAACTAAACACTGTGCGCCAACAACTCCGCATTGCCACCCGCCGCCGTGGTATCGGTACAAACGTGAAACTCATGCACCCACTCATGGATACTGTGCGCATCGGTCACTAATGGAATGATGGCACCCGCATGGTTCGCCAAATTCGTGCGAATTTCCCGCACCCGCGCATCATCGGCACTCGGCGCGAAATACGCCACCACATCAAAATCATAAAAATCAGGCACACTGGTATCGGACAACTCAATCGCGCTGTGGGTGTGCTCGGTCAACTCTGGATGTCGATACAAGGTTTGCTCAAGCAACAAATGCGGCACAATTGCATGGTTGTTGGTCGCACTGGCAGTCAGAATTTGTGTGCGCACATCTTCCACTGTCGGTCCTAAACACAATACTCGCCCGCGCCCTTGCACTCGATAGGCATTGGACTCACCCGTTGGGCTGTCCAACAACTGCGCTTGCCACGGCAGCGTGTGGGCAATCTGTTCGGTGGTTTGAGGCGCGCGGGTCAAGGCGCGTAAATACAACGCGCCCCCTGCTTTGGGCCCAGTGCCCGACAAACCGCAACCGCCAAACGGCTGCACGCCAACCACCGCACCGATTTGATTGCGGTTGATATAAATATTACCCACATGCGCGCGTTCGGCAATCTCGTGCGCGCGTCGCTCGATGCGCGTGTGCACGCCCAAAGTCAACCCATAGCCCGAGCCATTGATTTCGCCCAAAACGTTGTCCAATTCACCCGCCTCAAATGTGGCGACATGCACAATCGGCCCGAATTGCTCTTCGCCCAAATCCGCCATGTGATTGACACGCAACAAGGTCGGCGGTACAAAATAGCCCTTTTGCGCGTGTTCGTTTGGCACAGGGGCTTGGTGAACAATGCGCGCACGGTTCTGTTCGATGTACGCCAGTAATTTATTTTGTGCCGTGGCATCAATCACAGGTGAGACATCGGTGGACAAATCCGCAGGATTGCCAATCACCAAAGCATCCATCGCGCCTTTAAGCATTTCAATCAATTTCTCATAAATATCCACTTGCACGTACAACAAACGCAAGGCCGAGCAACGTTGCCCCGCGCTTTGAAAACCGCTGGCGATGATGTCGCGCACCGCTTGTTCAGGCAACGCCGTTGAGTCCACCACCATCGCATTCAATCCGCCCGTCTCAGCAATCAGCAGCGCATCAGGTGCGGCGTGTTGTGCTAAAGTTTGGTGGATGCGTTGTGCTGTCGGTAATGAGCCTGTGAAACACACGCCTGCGATGCTCGGTTGCGCGACCAGTGCCTGCCCAATCTCGCTGCCCTTGCCTTGCGCCAATTGCAACACCTCAGCAGGCACGCCTGCCTCGTGCATCAAGCGCACCGCGTAGTCGGCAATCAGCGGTGTTAGTTCAGCGGGCTTGGCGAGCACCGCATTACCCACCACCAAGTTGGCGACAATTTGCCCTGTGAAAATCGCCAGAGGAAAATTCCACGGTGAAATACACACCACCACCCCGCGTGCTTGCGGAGTGGGTTGCATCGCCTGCGCTTGACTGGCATAGTAATAACAAAAGTCCACCGCTTCGCGCAATTCCGCCACCGCATCTGACCACGATTTACCCGCTTCGCGCGTAAGCAAGGCCATCAATGCACTGTGCTGTTCCTCGTATAAATGCGCTATTTTTTTGATTATGTTGGAACGCTCGTCCGCTGAACGTGCCTGCCACGCAGTTTGTGCCGCTTGCGCCGCACGGCTCATCGCAGGAATCTGCTCGGCAAGCGTCAAAGGCACTGCGCCAACCACTTCATCTTTGACCGCTGGATTGTGGCTGAGCAGCATCGGCACGCCCGAAACTTCAGATGATGGGCGACTGCGCCAAAATTCATTACGCTCGTGTTGCAAACGTGCCAAGGTCAACGAGTCCGATAAATCAAAGCCCTGCGAATTGGCACGCTGAGTGTACAACGCAAAAGCAGGGCGAACGGGACTGACGTCTTGGCTCTCCAACAAATTTTGCGCGCGTGCAATCGGGTCTTGTGCCACGATATGAGCCGATAAAGTCTCATCGGCAATTTGATGCACAAATGAACCGTTCGCACCGTTTTCAAGCAAACGGCGCACCAAATACGACAGCAAATCATGGTGCTGACCCACAGGTGCGTAAATGCGGCAGCGGTAAAAGTTTTGACGCTTGGCCACCTCGTGCAGTGCTTCCCCCATGCCATGCAAACGCTGAAACTCATAACGTGGCAATGTCGGTAAATCGACAATCAAGCGCAATACCGCGCAGACGGTGTGTGCATTGTGGGTCGCGAACTGCGCGTAGATTCGGTCGTTCATGCCCAAGAGACGTTTTGCATTGGCAATATACGCCACATCGGTAAATGCTTTGCGCGTGTGCACAGGGAACCCAGATAAGCCCAAAACCTGCGCACGTTTGATTTCAGCATCCCAATACGCACCTTTGACCAAACGCACCATGATGTGTCGATCATACTGTTTTGCCAAGGCGTACAAATGCTCGAGCACATCCGATGCGCGTGGATTGTAGCCTTGCACCACCACACCCAAGCCACGCCAATCGCCCAAATCATCGCTTGCCATCAATTGCTGCACAATCTGCAAAGACAATTCCAAACGCTCGGCTTCCTCAGCATCGATGTTCAAACCCATGTTGAATTTCGCCGCCAATTGCGCCAACTCAAGCACCCGCGGTGTGAGTTCATTCAAAACCGTTGTTGTCTGCGCCACTTCATAGCGTGGATGCAAAGCGGATAACTTAATCGAAATCCCCGGATTTTGCGCGATGTCATCGTGCACACAGCGCGCGCCAATGCTTACAATCGCATCGTGATAGGACTGCCAATAACGTTGCGCATCGGCGTGGGTTTTCGCGCCCTCGCCAAGCATGTCGTAGGAATACGTGTAGCCCTCGGCTTCCAACACACGCGCCTCTTTCAACGCCAAATCCATGGTCTGACCCAAGACAAATTGACCGCCGAGTTGCTTGAGAATCTGCGCCAAAATTGCGTCAATCACGGGCTCGCCCACCCGTTTCATCAAACTTTTGAGCGTGCCAAGTACACCCTCGCTGCGTTGCGCGTCCAAGACTTGTTCGAGCAACATCAACCCGCGTGTAGCGGTATTGACCAAGGTGCTGTCCGATTGGCTTTGATGCGCTGACCAGTTGCGATCACTCACTTTGTCTTCGAGCAAGGCCATGCGTGTACTCACATCGGGCACGCGCAAAATCGCTTCCGCCAAACTCATCAACGCCAACCCCTCGGGATTGGACAATTGGTACTGAGTGAGCATGGCTTGCATCCAACTGGGTGATTGACTGTGGCGCACCGCATTGACCAGCTCAGTTGCATGTTCCGCAACCTGCGTACGTGTGGTCGTTGACCAATCGATTTGACCTATGTTTGCACGCACAATCGCCGATTCAGAGGATACATCAGCGTGCTGTAAATTGAAAAAAGTGTCTTTTGGGTTCATATCTGGCTCCTGTGTGAATGAGCAAAGTGTATGGGTTTTTAAACCACATATTCACTAAAATATTAAAAACCAATAGTGAATTCATATATGATTGAATGAAATATTGGAGCATATCATGCAAAAAATCACTCAAAACAGTCAAACCAACACCCCACTCAACAACATCGATAAAATCGATGAACAAATTATCGAGATTCTGCGCACCGATGCGCGCATCCCAAATACGCGTTTGGCTGAAAAAATCGGCTTATCGCCGACCGCCACACAGGCGCGCGTCGAGCGTTTGCAGCACGATGGCATCATTCGCTACTACTCAGCGATTGTGGACAATGGCAAACTTGTCGGCGAGAACTTGGCCTTTGTACAAGTGACTTTGAACAACACCAGCGCGGCGGCTTTGCGCGAATTCAACCAAGCCGCGCAGCAAATCCCCGAAATCGAAGAATGCCACATGGTCGCCTCCAACTTCGATTATTTGCTCAAGGTGCGCAGCCGCGATATGAACAATTACCGCTACATCCTTGCCGAGCGCATTTCGGGGCTGCCCTACGTGCGCCACACCTCGACCTACATCGTCATGCAGGCCGTCAAAGATTTAGGCGTGGGATAAACCCCATCACACAGTTTGAGCACAATCAAAAAAAGCACGCACAAAATCCAACGGCTCATCTGCCAAACGAATGCCCAAAAAAATTTGTTTGTGTATGCCTTTTTCACCCAAAGAGACAGAAGTCAACGGAATTTTTTCTGCATATTCATTGACCAACCAACGAGGCAAAGCCGCTACACCACGCCCATTGGCCACCATTTGTAACAAAATATCGGTTGATTCGATGGTCTTATGAATTTTGGGCGTGCATTTTGCAGGCATTAAAAATTGCTGATAAACATCCAAACGCTCGTGTTCAACTGGGTGGGTAATCAGCACCTGATCAGACAGTTGTTCTGCTCGCACATATCCCTGATTTGCCAGTGGGTGATTTTTTGCCACCACCAAAACCTGTTCATAATCGAACACAGGCTTGAACAATAAACCTGTTTTATTCAATGGGTCAGGTGTTACCAATACATCTATTTCATAATTAAATAGCGCACCAACAGCACCGAATTGAAACTGTTGTTTGACATCCACATCCACATCTGGCCAATCGGTTAAATAAGGTGCAACCACCTTGAGCAACCAGCGATAACAAGGATGGCACTCCATACCAATGCGTAAGATACCGCGCTGTCCTTGTGCATATTGACGCACTCGCTGTTCAGCGTGTTCAAGTTGCGGCAACAGTCGCTCAGCAACGCTCAATAGGTATTGACCACTGCGGGTCAGACGCAAGCCACGTCCCTCCTTTTGCCAAAATACCGCACCCAACTGATGCTCTAACTTCCTCATAGAATGGCTCAAGGCCGATTGAGTCAAGCACAATTGCTGTGCTGCAGCAGTCAAAGAACCACACTGTTGCGTGGATCGGAGAATTTCTAAATGGATGCGTTCTATCATAATTGATGAATTTTATTAATTGGTTTGTGAAATAACATCATTATATTTCATTGGTTTATGTCCGTACAATAACGCTTTTTTACACCACCAACAAGGGGATGATATGGTTACGACACACAATTTAGGATTTCCGCGCATTGGCGCACAGCGAGAATTGAAATTTGCATTGGAACAGTTTTGGCGTGGTGAAACGACGGCAAATGATTTGAACAACACCGCCGCACAATTGCGTGAACGTCATTGGCACGCGCAATCCATTTTGGACTGGGTTCCTGTGGGTGATTTTTCGCTGTATGACCAAGTGTTGGATATGAGTGTCACACTGGGCAATATCCCAACCCGCGCTCGTGCGCATGGTGGCGATGAGTTGGATCATTATTTTCGAACGGCACGCGGTCAATCCATCGCTCATCAAGATGCCTGCGGCTGCGTTGCCGCCAGTGATATGACCAAGTGGTTTGACACCAATTACCATTACATTGTGCCAGAATTTAATCAAGACACCGATTTTCAACTGAATGCAACACGCCTATTGACGCAATTAAAAGAAGCACGCAGACGCAATATCCATGCCAAGCCCGTCTTGATTGGTCCCGTGACTTATCTGTATTTGGGTAAAAGTAAGGATGGGGCGGATCGCCTTAAACTATTGCCACGACTTTTACCTGTGTATCACGAACTGTTGTGCGAACTCGCCCACCAAGGAGTGGAATGGGTACAAATGGACGAACCCATTTTGGTGACTGAATTAAATAATGAATGGCAACAAGCTTTTTCAACGGCATACAACGCACTGAAGGATTGTGCGGTTAAACTGATGCTCACCACTTATTTTGGACAACTGGGTGATAATTTACCATGGGTATGCTCATTGCCCATCGCTGGTTTGCACATCGATGTCACTCAATCACGAGAGGAAATACCCACGCTGATCGAGCAACTGCCTGCTACCAACATATTGTCTTTAGGGGTCATCAGCGGGCGCAATATTTGGAAAACCGATTTACACCATACTTTGGCATGGTTAGAGCCCGTGTATGCAAGCCTACGTGATCGGTTGTGGCTTGCGCCCTCATGCTCGCTCTTACATGTCCCTGTTGACGTGAGTACGGAAACGCTGATGGACACTGAAATTCGCTCATGGTTGGCTTTTGCTTTACAAAAAATTGAGGAATTACAAACCCTCGCTGATGCCCTGAACTTTGGACGCACTCGAGTACAAAAACAACTGATTCTTAACAGCAGTGCCATAGATGCTCGCCAAAACTCGCCACGTGTACACAATCCATCGGTTAAAACAGCCGTGGCAAATATTAAACCCACCATGGCTCAACGCCAACATACTTACGCACACCGCGCCATGGTACAAAGAAAAAAACTGAATTTACCCCTATTTCCCACCACAACCATCGGTTCTTTTCCACAAACCGCCGCCATTCGTGCAGCACGCAAACAGTTCAAACAGGGAACCATGAATCAAGCAACCTACCACAACCTCATGCGCCAAGAAATCCAGTACTGTGTGCAAGAGCAAGAACGCTTGGGTTTGGATGTGCTGGTACACGGGGAAGCAGAACGCAACGACATGGTGGAGTATTTTGGTGAGCAACTGAATGGTTTTGTGTTCAGTCAATTCGGATGGGTACAATCCTACGGGTCACGTTGCGTCAAACCGCCCATTTTGTTTGGTGATGTGAGTCGCCCACACCCCATGACCATAGACTGGATAAGCTATGCTCAATCCCTAACCAACAAACCGATGAAAGGCATGTTGACAGGACCAGTTACCATACTCAATTGGTCATTCGTCCGCGATGACCAACCACGTGCAGTGACCTGCCAACAATTGGCATTGGCTATTCGCCAAGAGGTGCTGGATTTAGAACAGGCAGGAATCTCCATCATCCAAATTGATGAGGCAGCATTGCGCGAGGGTTTGCCCTTGCGTCAGTCACAATGGCAGGCTTATTTGGATTGGGCAATTGCAGCGTTTTGCATCACTGCCAACGGTGTTCGTGATGACACACAAATCCATACGCACATGTGCTACTCGTCATTCAACGACATTATGGGAGCCATTGCCATGATGGATGCTGATGTCATTACCATTGAAACCGCACGTTCGGACATGGCACTACTGTCGGTCTTCCAACGCTTCAAATACCCCAACGAAATTGGACCAGGTACTTATGACATTCACTCGCCCAATATCCCCAATTGTGAACAAATGGTTGCTTTGATGCAAAAAGCCGAAGAACACATCCCCGCTGAACGGCTGTGGGTTAATCCAGACTGCGGTTTGAAAACCCGTCGTTGGCAAGAGGTTTTGCCTTCGCTCACACACATGGTTCAGGCGGCGCATGTTTTACGCCAAAAACATCTATGTACCGATGACAAGGCAACCATTAACTATTAAACCACCCTCAAGAAACCTTGGCATAACAACATTAAGGAAACACGGAATAACCTCCACCGTCTGGTTTAGGTTGTTCCGTATTTCCTTAAGGCATTTGGGCGATTTTAAGTCTTTGATTTTCAAGGCTTAAAAATCGTCAAAATTCCTAAAAGTAAAGTTACACAAAAATTTCACCAAGCCATTCATTGGCTTGGTGGTTTGCATTTAACCAACCCTGTGAACTTGAAATAATTCATTTCTCAAACGGTTATCCTTTGTGGTTATCTGTTATGATGTCGCCCAACACATCGACATGCGAATTGTTTTTTTTGTAGGGAACCATGTGAAAGTCATGGACTGTGGCGCAACTGTGAGGCATTGAACCATACCAATGCTCAGTCAGATACCTACTCGTGATGTCTTTGTGCAAGCCTTCGACCCAAAGGCGTGCACATATCCCTCAGTGGTGTTCTGGCAATTTTTGCGAGCAATTTGACTGCGATATGACACGCCTTTATTTTTTATAAAGGTTCACGCTCATGAACACCCCCAGCATCCTTGTGACCAAACGAGACGGTCGCCAAGAACCCATCGACTTAGAAAAAATCCACCGTGTCATCACGTGGGCGGCACAGGATTTAAATGTGTCGGTCTCGCAAGTCGAACTCAAAGCACGCATACAATTTTATGATGGCATCCGCACTGCCGACATCCATTCGACCCTGATCAAAGCGGCGGCCGATTTAATCAGCCTTGAGTTTCCCGATTACCAATACTTGGCAGCGCGTTTGGCGATTTTTCATCTGCGTAAAATCGCTTTTGGTCAATACGAACCGCCGCATTTGTTCGACCATGTCACACGCTTGACCGAACAGGGCAGGTACGATGCGCATTTGCTGCGCGATTACACGCCTGATGAGTTTGAGCAATTAAACCAAGCACTGGTACACGAGCGCGATTTGCAGTTTGCCTACGCCGCAGTCAAGCAACTCGAAGGCAAATATTTGGTGCAAGACCGTGTGACGAAAAAAGTCTTTGAAAGTCCGCAGTTTTTGTACATGCTGGTGGCAATGTGTTTGTTTGCCCACTACCCTGCAGCCACGCGCTTGAGTTATGTATTGCGCTTTTATCATGCGGTTTCAACCTTTAAAATTTCTTTGCCCACGCCCATCATGTCGGGCGTGCGCACGCCCTCGCGTCAATTCAGTTCGTGCGTTCTGATTGAATGTGGCGACAGTTTGGATTCGATTAACGCCACATCGAGTGCGATTGTCAAATACGTCTCGCAACGCGCAGGCATTGGCATCAATGCGGGGCGGATTCGTGCCATCGGTAGCCCGATTCGCAATGGCGAAGCGCAGCACACGGGTTGCATTCCTTTTTACAAACACTTTCAAACTGCAGTCAAATGCTGCTCACAAGGCGGCGTGCGCGGCGGCGCAGCGACGGTGTTTTATCCTTTGTGGCATTTGGAAGTCGAGTCCTTATTGGTGCTCAAAAACAACCGTGGCGTGGAAGAGAACCGCGTGCGCCACATGGACTATGGTGTGCAATTGAATAAGACCATGTACCAGCGTTTGATTCAAAATCAAGACATCACACTGTTTTCGCCACACGATGTACCCGATTTGTACGAAGCGTTTTTTGCCGACCCAGCGCGTTTTGAACAACTGTACGCGCAGTACGAAGCCGATGACTCGATCCGCAAAAAATCAATTTCAGCATTGGAATTATTTGGTTTGATGATGCAAGAGCGCGCCAACACAGGGCGCATTTATATCCAAAACGTGGATCACTGCAATACGCACAGTCCGTTCAATCCCGCGCTTGCGCCCGTGCGCCAATCCAACCTGTGTTTGGAAATTTCTTTACCGACAAAACCTTTGAACGACATCAATGATGAAAACGGCGAAATTGCTTTGTGTACTTTGTCAGCAGTGAATCTCGGTGCCATCGAAGATTTATCCGAATTAGCCGATTTGGCCGATTTATTGGTGCGCGCTTTGGACGCTTTGCTCGATTACCAAGACTACCCCGTCAAAGCGGCCTACCACAGCACCATGCGCCGCCGCGCCTTGGGCGTGGGCGTGATTAACTATGCGTATTATTTGGCGAAAAACGGCGTGCGCTATTCAGACGATTCCGCGCTGGCATTGACCCACCGCACATTCGAGGCGTTGCAATACCATCTGCTGCGTGCGTCCAATCAACTCGCGCGTGAACTCGGCACATGTACAGGCTTTGACGAGACCACCTATGCGCAAGGGATTTTGCCAATTGACACCTATAAAAAAGACATGGATGGCATTTGCACCGAGCCTTTGCACTGCGATTGGGAAAGCCTGCGTGCGGACATCCTGACGCATGGTTTGCGCAACAGCACGCTGACCGCGCTCATGCCGTCTGAAACCTCCAGCCAAATTGCCAACGCGACCAATGGCATCGAGCCGCCGCGCGGTTTGGTCACGGTCAAATCCTCAAAAGACGGGGTGCTCAAACAAGTCGTGCCCGAATACGAACAACTGAAAAACCAATATGAATTGCTGTGGCAAATGCCGAACAACAATGGTTATTTAAAACTCGTGGGCGTGATGCAAAAATTCGTGGATCAATCGATTTCAGCCAATACCAACTATGATCCGCAACGCTTTGCCGATGGGCGCGTGCCGATGAAACAACTTTTGACAGATTTGCTCACGGCGTACAAATACGGGCTCAAAACCCTGTACTACCACAACACCCGCGATGGTGCGGACGATGCGCAAGTCGATGCGGCTGAGGACGACTGCGCGTCGGGTGCATGCAAAATCTAAGTCATATAACGTTCAAGGACAATCATGAGTTCAACCTACAGCACTTTTTGCCAAACTCCGAATAACCAAATGGCAGAGCCGATGTTTTTTGGTCAAAACGTCAATGTCGCGCGCTATGACCAACAAAAACATCCGATTTTTGAAAAACTGATTGAAAAGCAATTGTCGTTTTTTTGGCGACCCGAGGAAGTCGATATTTCGCAAGACCGCGCCGACTACCAAGCCCTGCCTGAGCACGAAAAGCACATCTTCATCAGTAACCTCAAATATCAAAGTCTGCTTGACTCGATTCAAGGGCGCAGTCCAAACATCGCCTTGCTGCCCATCGTGTCCATTCCCGAATTGGAAACATGGATAGAAACCTGGTCGTTCTCCGAGACCCTGCATTCGCGCTCCTACACCCACATCATTCGCAATATTGTCAACGAGCCTGCGGTGGTGTTTGACGACATCGTGCGCAACCAGCACATCATTGAGCGCGCGCAGGAAATCTCGGTGTACTACGATGATTTGATTCACGCGACCCAAATTTATCAAATGTTTGGCGAGGGCGTTTATGAAGTCAATGGCACATCGGTGGCGGTCAATTTACACATGTTGAAAAAACGTTTGTATCTGTGTTTGATGAGTGTGAACGTACTGGAGGCGATTCGTTTTTATGTCAGTTTTGCCTGCTCATTTGCCTTTGCCGAGCGCGAGCTGATGGAAGGCAATGCCAAAATCATTCGTCTGATTGCGCGGGACGAAGCCCTGCACCTCACGGGCACGCAACATATTTTGAACCTCATGCGCACAGGACAAGACGACCCAGAAATGGTGGCGATTGCCCAAGAATGCGAGGCCGAGTGTTTTGAATTGTTCAAACGCGCCGCCGAGCAAGAAAAAGCCTGGGCAGAATACCTATTCAAGGATGGCTCAATGATAGGGCTAAACAAAGACATCTTGGCGCAATACATCGAATACATCACCCACCTGCGCATGGGCGCGGTCGGACTGAAATCCGCCTTTCCCCACGCCACACACAACCCGATACCGTGGATCAATGCGTGGCTGTCCTCAGACAATGTACAGGTCGCGCCGCAAGAAGTCGAGGTCAGCTCGTACTTGGTCGGACAAATCAGCACCGACATGAGCACACAGGATTTGAGTGCATTTGAATTGTAATGACGATGATTTTCACGGCGGACGGCGTGTTTGAACTGAACGCCGACGAAACCCTACTCGAAGGATTGGAGCGCACAGGACACGAGATTGAATACCAATGTCGTAGCGGCTATTGCGGTGCGTGTCGGGTCAAAATTTGGGTCGGCAGCGTGGATTACCCTGAGCCACCTTTGGCGTTTACCGCCGCCGATGAGATTTTGCCGTGCTGCTGTCGGGTGCGTGAAAGCATTAAAATTGACTGTCATAAAGCCATCACCATCGACCGCATTCAAAATGATTTGTTTGCACCTGATTTATTGCAGGATTTGGATTGAGTCATTGCGGGGGAGAACCAATCGGTTCGAGTAACCCGCAATCTACTTGTTCGGAAGTACCGCTACCGACCACTGCATGACACGTTTTTTGTCGCGCAAACGTTTATAATGCGCGACATGATTATCTTGTCCACCCTGAATGCCCGCTACTCCCACGCTTCGCTTGGTTTGCGCTATTTGATGGCGAACTTGGGCGAGTTTGAATCACACACCCAACTCATCGAATACACCATCAAATCAGATGTGAACAAAATGCGCGATGAACTGCTGGCTCAGTCGCCGCGCGTGATTGGCTTTGGGGTGTATATTTGGAACGTCAACGAGACCCTCGCGCTGATGCAAGCGATTCGCGCCGCCGCGCCTGACGTGGTCTTGATTGTCGGCGGGCCAGAAGTCTCGTATGAGTATGACGAACAAGCGATTTGCCAACTCACTGATTACGTTATCACGGGTTGGGGCGAGTTGACTTTACCGAAATTATTGGCGCAGATTATCCACGGGCCAAAACCTTTGATGAAAGTGCACATCGGTGAACAAGCCAAACTTGCAGATTTAAAGTTGCCTTACGATTTTTACACCGACAAAGATTTAACCACACGCAACATCTATGTCGAAGCGTCGCGCGGCTGCCCGTTTAAATGCGAGTTTTGCTTGTCGAGTTTGGATAAAACCGCTTGGGCATTTCCATTGGATGCCTTTTTGGCTGAAATGGATAATCTCTATCAGCGCGGTGCACGCACCTTTAAATTTGTGGACAGAACCTTTAACCTCAAACCCGAAACAGGACGGCGAATACTGGATTTTTATTTAGAAAAAACCCACGCCCATCCCGATGACCCTGTATTCGTGCACTTTGAGGTCGTGCCCGACCATCTGCCCGAATTGCTGAAAACCGCGATTACGCAATTCCCCGCAGGGACTTTGCAATTTGAAATCGGCATCCAAACCCTCAACACAACCGTGCAAAAACACATCTCGCGCAAAACGAATCTGACCAAAGCGCGTGAAAACGTTGAATGGCTACGCAATGAGAGTCACGCGCATCTACACGTGGATTTAATCGCGGGTTTGCCAAGCGAAACGATGGAAAGTTTTGCGCAAGGGTTTAACGAGCTGTACACTTGGGGTGCGCATGAAATTCAACTGGGGATTTTAAAGCGTTTGCGCGGCACACCGATTACGCGCCACACCGAAGATTTTGCCATGCGCTACGCGGATGCGCCGCCGTATGAAATTTTAGAGAACATCGGTGTGAGCGCGGAAGAATTGGCGAACTTTAAACTCTTTGCCAAATATTGGGATCACATCGCCAACTCGGGACGATTTACGCAAACCCTGCCGATGATTGTTTCCAATCAACCGTATGAACGATTTTACGATTTGACCCAACACCTCAAAGCCCAATGGCAACGCAGCCACAGCATCGCGTTGGAGCAACTCTACATCGAAGTGGCGAATTGGCTCACCGCCCGCAATCCTGAGCACACCGAACACATCCGTGCCGCCATCACCGCAGACTACATCGCCAGCGGCGTGCAGGGCAAACTGCCGTGGATGGACAAAGGACTCACCGTGCAAACCCGAACGCAAAAAGCCAAACATGGGCAAAGTCGGCAAGAGCGACATCAGAGTGAGTGATGAAAAAATGTAGGGTGCAATAAGCAAAGCGCATTGCACCGCATGTTTTGATTTCGGAGTGATGGTTTAGACATACGGCGCAATGCGCAAAACCCGCTTATTGCGCCCTACGGGTATGCGACTTACGCGTTAACGTTGTAGGTAAGGGGCGCTGCGCGGCGGTTTATCGCGCAGCGTCCAGCGACCGGAGGGAGCGGCCTTGACCGCGATGTTAGATTTCGCCGCCATCTTCGCCGGTGATTTTGAGTTTTCCCTCAGCTTGCTTCTTCGCCAAAGGGCGCACTCGCCGGTATACGGAGAGAAGCATTTTGAGCTTCATTACCGGGTTGCCCTGAATCCGTTGGTCTATGAGTTGTTCCTGCGCTTCCGTAAGCCCAAACAGGTTGACGAGGCTCTTTGATGAGTTTTCGCAAAACGTGATCTGTTTCTGGGTTAACTCCAGTTCTTTGCTGGCTAGATCAATCTTCGATAGCTCGTGGTCAACAGATGCTTTCTGTATTTTTCTGTAGGTCTCGTGTGCAGTGTTGATCGAGCTACATACAGCCTTGACTAAAGTGGCGACAGTACCCGCGACAAGTACGAGTTCGGTTAGCTCGATGAACCCAGGGGATGCATATTGGATTCGTTGAACCTCGGGACGAAGTCGTGGCGGAATCTTGTGAAATAGCTGGTTGAAGAAATTGACCGTGCTGTAACCCCCTCGCCACGGGAATTTTCCGTAGATGTAGTCAACTTCGTCACGGCGAGCACTCGGTAGATCTGGGGCAAGCGAGTAGGCGAAGCCATACAACTGAATGTAGTCCTTCGTGGTCTCGGATAGTTCTTCAAGGCCCCAGCGGCCATCAAGTCGAAGCCAAGTTGTTCTAGTTTGGAGTGACATAGGAATAGAGAAATCTAACTATACTTATGCGTCAAAAACGACACATAACATTCTTAAATATCGACATATAACATTCCATGCTTATTTATTAATTCAAAAAAATCAAATAGTTAAATTATTTTTGGAAGTTTATGTCACCTAAATATGGTTGTTATTTCATCAACAGCCATTTCATAATTCTACACCTGAAAAGTAGGTAGGGTGGGCAAATTATTTTGTTTCATATTTGCCCACGGTGTCTGTACACCACTATCCGCGTGGGCAAGAACATCACTTGCCCACCCTACAAAATTTGTTTCTCGTAGGGTCGCAAATTTTGCGAACCCCAACCTACTGCACTTCACCCAAAGGCCGCATCACCCCATCATCCAAAGGTGCGAATGCTGAGGTTCGAATCCCCGCTTCTGACAATCCATCGCGTGTCCATTGATTGCAGGTGGTGAATATCGAGTAGTGTCCGATGGCTTCATAGAAAGCATCGTGGTCGTTGTAGTGGGCGGTGGTGTTGATTTTGATGATTTTGCCTTGCGCATCGTATTCAAAACTTTGGTCGATGTGCGCAATGAGTTTTTGCAATTGTGCAGGTGAGATGCGAATTTTGCGCACCGATTCGCTCACCTGTGGCATGGTGACTGCCTCTATGTGCATGGCGGTGCTGCCCAAGCCTGTGGCGGCGATGAATGCGGTCGAGAATTTTAAATCCGCCCATGTCGGTGTATCCAAATAAAAGCCCTTATCCCCCCAGCCAAACGAGATGTATTCGGTCTGCCCCGCGATGCGGTGTAAATCGGTGGGCGGTATGATTTGATACCAGTCGCGCTCACTGCTCTGTGCAGGCAAAACCACATCTGTGTGTACGCCATTGGTGCGCACATACACATCTATACCCTGTTGATCCTCAGGAATCGAGCGAAAGTCTGAGTTCACTGTGATGTGACTCAGTATCACAGCCGCCAACACATAAACAAGTACAAACAGTACCACACTGAGCACCAAGCGTTGCGTCCAAATCCAAAGGGTTTTCAGTTGTTTCATAGCTATTCATAAATAAAAAAGGTCATGCCCAAAGCCATGACCTCAATTCAATCGGAATCCGAGACAACATTAAATATCAATGTTGTTCACATACACCGCATTGTCCTCGATGAATGCACGGCGTGGCTCGACTTCATCGCCCATCAGGGTGGTGAATATTTCGTCCGCGGCAATCGCATCTTCGATTTTCACTTGCAGCAATCGACGCACCGACGCATCCATGGTGGTCTCCCACAGTTGTTCTGGGTTCATCTCGCCCAGTCCTTTATAGCGTTGTTTGCTAATCGTGCGTTCGGCATCATCGAGCAGCCATTTCATCGCTTGGTGGAAGTCTTTCACACGCGCTGAACGCATTTTCTCACCTTCACCACGGCTGACGGTCACGAACGCATCGGCGGTGTGTGAGTCCATGTATTGACCCAGTACGTTTGAGCTGCGCTGCAATGACAGGTAGTCCGCGCTTTGGGTGAATTCTTGGGTGATGTAGGAGACTTTGACATTGCCAAAGTGACGGCGATGGATCATCAGACGTGGTTTGTGCGCTTCATCCTCTTGCACAAACACTTCCAATTTGATTTCAGTTTGGTGAGCAAAATAGTCGCGTAGTTTTTGCGCGCTCGCCTGCGACTGCTCGGTACTGCTCATGTCCAATGACAAGCCATCGGCAATCGCACGCAAGAGTAATGGCTCGTTGATGCTGGACAGACGGCGCACAATCGCTTCGGCGGTTTGGTAGTGACGCGCCAACTCACCAAGGGTTTCGTTCTCGATGGTTTGGTTGGTATTGGTGGTGATGCGTGCTTTCTCAAGCGCGATTCTCAGTGTGTAGGTGTTGAGTTCGGCATCGTCTTTGATGTAACGCTCTTCTTTGCCGTGTTTGATTTTATACAGCGGCGGTTGCGCGATGTAGATGTGTCCGCGTTCAACCAACTCTGGCATTTGGCGATAGAAGAAGGTCAAAAGCAAGGTGCGAATGTGCGCACCGTCCACATCCGCATCGGTCATGATGATGATGCGGTGGTAACGCAGTTTCTCGACGTTGTAGTCTTCTTTGCCTATGCCTGTGCCGAGCGCAGTGATCAAGGTCACGACTTCTTGCGAAGCGAGCATTTTGTCAAAACGGGCTTTTTCTACGTTTAGGATTTTACCCTTGAGCGGCAAAATTGCTTGGTATTTGCGGTCACGCCCTTGTTTGGCCGAGCCGCCCGCCGAGTCACCCTCGACGATGAATATTTCGCACTGTGCGGGGTCTTTTTCTTGGCAATCTGCGAGTTTACCCGGTAAACCCACACCATCGAGTAAACCTTTGCGACGGGTCATCTCGCGTGCTCGGCGCGCAGCATCGCGCGCGCGCGCGGCATCGATGATTTTGTTGCAAATGATTTTGGCCTCAGTCGGGTTCTCTTGTAAAAAATCATTGAGGGCTTGACTCACAACTTCTTCGACGGGCAAGCGCACTTCTGAGGACACGAGTTTGTCTTTGGTTTGTGAGGAGAATTTTGGCTCAGGGACTTTGACCGACAGCACACAAGTCAATCCCTCACGCATGTCGTCACCCGTGGTTTCGACTTTGGCTTTTTTCGCCAATTCGTTTTCTTCGATGTATTTGTTCATCACGCGGGTCATGGCAGCGCGCAGACCCGTCATGTGTGTGCCGCCGTCGCGTTGTGGAATGTTGTTGGTAAAGCACAGCACGTGCTCGTTGTACGAGTCATTCCACTGCATCGCAACTTCAACAGTGACGTTGTCTTTCTCACCCGTTGCGTGAAAGACTTTGGGATGCAATACCGATTTGCTGCGGTTGATGTAGGAGACAAAGCCGCCAATCCCGCCTGCTAAGGCGAAGTTCTCTTCTTTGTTGGTGCGCAAATCCAACAAACGAATTTTCACGCCGTTATTCAAAAATGAGAGTTCGCGGATGCGCTTGGATAAAATATCGTAATGAAAATCAACATTACCAAAGGTTTCGGTGCTCGCCAAAAAGTGTACTTCAGTGCCTTTTTTATCCGTCGGACCGATTTTTGCCAAAGGAGCCACACGCTCGCCATTGTGAAACTCCATTTGGTATTTTTCGCCATTGCGGTGAATTGTCAGTTTGAGCCAATCCGATAATGCATTGACCACCGACACACCCACACCATGCAAGCCACCTGAAACTTTATAACTGTTTTGGTCAAATTTACCGCCTGCGTGTAATTCAGTCATGACGATCTCAGCCGCAGAACGACCAAATTCATCGTCTTTGTGAATATCGGTCGGAATCCCGCGGCCATTGTCGGTGATGGATACTGAATTATCGGGATGTATGGTGATGACGATGTCGTCACAATAACCACCGAGTGCTTCATCAATCGCGTTATCCAAAACCTCAAACACCATGTGGTGCAAGCCTGTTCCGTCTGCGGTATCACCAATGTACATGCCAGGACGTTTGCGCACGGCTTCCAAGCCTTTGAGCATCTTGATTGAATCCGCACCGTATGCGTTGATTTGTGCGGTGGTGTTTGTGGTCATAACTTTCTCAATTTATTGTGTGGGTGGTACTTTTTATGCTTGTGCTTTTTTATTTAAATACGCATGGGCATCACAACGTATTTGAAGCTCGGGTCTTCATTAACTGTAATCAACACACTCTTAGAGGCATCGACGCCAAAGTTTAGAATGATATTTTCAGTTTTTTGATTGCCTAAAACATCCAATAAATACAATACGTTAAAACCAATATCCAAAGGCTCGCCGCTGTACGTGATGTCCAATTCTTCTTGGGCATTTTCTTGATCGGCATTGGCTGAACTCACTTTGAGTGCGTCGGCTTCAATCAAACAGCGCACGCCACGGATTTTTTCATTGCTCAAAATCGACACGCGTTGCAAGGCTTGTTGATACGCCACACGATCAATGCTCACTTGATTGGTGTAATCGCTTGGAATGACTTTTTTATAATCAGGAAATTTGCCTTCGACCAGTTTTGAAGTCAATTCTATGTCGCTAAACGAAAAGCGAATTTGGTTCGCACCGATTTCAATCGTGATGGGTTCATCAGCGTCTTGTAGCAGTCGTTGCAACTCCATCACGGTTTTGCGCGGTAGAATCACCTCCGTTTTCTCACCCAAATCCTCTTCAAGCAACTCGCTGGCAAACGCCAAACGATGACCATCGGTGGCAACCACGGAGATGTTTTGCCCCTCCAATATCATCAACATACCGTTTAAATAGTAACGAATGTCTTGTACCGCCATCGCGTAGTTGGTTTTATTGAGCAATTCTTTAAAGGCTTTTTGCTTGAGTGTTAATTTTTTAGAGAAACTGCCTGAAAGCGTCATTTCTGGAAAATCAGTTGCAGGTAGGGTTTGTAAATTGAATTTACTTTTACCTGATGAAATCGCAATTTTTGCATCCACTACTTTCAAACTCACATCCTTACCATCGGGCAAAGACTTTAAGATATCCAATAGTTTTTTGGCATTGGCAGTGGTTTGTATCGATTGCGCTTCGCCTTCGACGGTTAGACTGGTTTTGATTTGAATTTCTATGTCGGTACTGGTTAAGGTGACCTGTTGTCCTTCTTTGCGAATCAATACATTGGCCAAAACAGGTAAGGTGTGACGGCGTTCGACAATACCGCTGACCACCTGTAAAGGATTCAAAAATGTATCTTTGCTGCATTTGACGAATTCCATATATTAAATCCTTTATTTATTTAAGATAACTATTGGTACAGTTTTTTCAGTGGATAACTTTTTTTATCCTTTTAATTCGCCATTTTACCGCAGATTTTAACCTGTGGATATTTTGTGTGTTTATTTTATAACGCTATTTTTTTAAAAAATTACATCCTTTTGTACTTTAACTTATGCACTTTAAAAAAGGGTTATCCACAGGTTTGCGCACAGACGCGCTTACAGCTCAGGCCTTTAAAATTTGCTCCAACACATGCAACTCGTGTTGTAATTTGCTGTCTTTGGTTTTGTTTTCAGCGATTTTTCGACAGGCGTGTAAAACCGTGGTGTGATCGCGCCCGCCAAAATTGGCACCAATTTCAGGTAAACTTTTTTGTGTTAATTCTTTGGTTAAGTACATCGCAATTTGACGCGGTTCAGCGATGTTCTTTGGTCTTTTCGCCGAATACATGTCGGATACTTTAATTTTATAAAAATCGGCAACTGCTTTTTGGATGGCTTCTATGGAAATATGCTCTTGATTGTTGACCAATAAATCCTTTAAAGCCAGTTTGGTGTTCTCAATATTAATCGGCGTGTGACTAAAACGAGAGTAGGCAATCACTTTACGCAAAGCCCCTTCCAATTCACGCACATTTGCACGCAGCAACTGCGCGATGAACACAGCGACCTCTTCGGGCAACGTCACGCCGTCCAATTCGGCTTTTTTGAGCAAAATACTGACGCGCATTTCAAACCCTGGTGGGTCAATCGCAATATCAATCCCCGACATAAAACGCGAGCGCAAACGCTCTTGGATACCCTCTAAACTTTGCGGGTAACGATCGCTGGTCATAATAATTTGTTTTTTATTGCGAATCAATGATTCAAACAATTCAAAAAACGCACCTTGCGTACCGCTTTTATCGCCTTCACCAAAAAATTGAATGTCATCAATCAAGAGTAAATCCAAGTTGTGGTAATAATTTTTAAATTCTTCAAATTGATTTTTTTGATACGCTTTGACCACTTCACTCACATAAGTGTTGGCAAACAAATAACGAATTTTCTTGGATGGATCGAGTTTATAAACCTCGTTGCCAATCGCTTGCATCAAATGGGTTTTACCGACCCCGACCCCACCATAAATGAAAAACGGGTTGTAGCGTTTGCCCAATTGGTTGATGACTTCTAAACCCACCATGCGCGCCATTTGGTTGGCATTACCTGTCACCAGAGTGTCAAAATTAAGGTTTTTATCCAAGTGGTTGTTTTTGTACGTGGTATCCAACTTGGCTTCTTTTTGGATTATTTTTTCATTCGCCCCATTCAAATTCGTCGCTTCAGTCGAAGGTGCAGGATGGTTCACTGCGTTGACTACAGGTACGGCAATAATTGGGGCAACACGCGAGGCATCAGAGTTGTTTTTTTTACTGTTTTTATCACGTACGGTAAATTGTATTTGGATGGCTTTGCCCCAATACTCCTGCGCGAGCATCTGTATGCGCTGACCAAATTGACGCGAACAGGCCTCAGCCTTGATTCGGCTGGGCGCGCTGATGGTGAAAACTTGGGTTTGCTCATTGAATTCACACGCGGCTAAGGGCACAATCCATGCTTTAAATTGCTGTGGCGTGAGTTCTTTTTGTAATTGATTGGAGCAGGCTTGCCAAAAGAGCAACATGATAAGGTACTTACTTATTAATTATATTTAGTTTGGGAAAAATAAAACAGATGTTTAACTTTAGGTATTGCGTGATTTGTGGGTTATTTTACACGCTTATTCAAAACCTTGAGGAAGTTATCCACAGATTTATATTAAATCAATGATAATTTGAGAATTTAGGTTTTAAGTGCTTGCTTTTAATCAAAAATTCGGGTTTAATGTCAGGTTCGTAAACGCTTGCTTTTAATCAAAAACAAATTGATTTGTTGGATAAAGTGGGTGTGTCCTAAGATTATAAAGAATTGATTTTGTTTGGAAAATTATTATGAAACGTACTTATCAACCTTCAGTTGTTCGCCGCAAACGTACCCACGGCTTTCGCGCTCGTATGAAAACCGCAGGCGGTCGCGCGGTATTGAACGCGCGCCGTGCTAAAGGCCGCAAGCGTTTGGCTGTTTAATTCTATTGTCAGGCAGTGCGCGCTTGGGTCGCACACCTTTTGCAATATTTGATTTCGGTATGGTTTGCACACCTTCTGAACGATTTGAGCTGCCCCGCTCACGTAAAATCATCAAAGCGGATGCGTATGCATCCGCTTTGCGTATGCGCGTCTGCGCACGCAGTCAAGATTTTGTGTTACACCATTTGGCACATCGAACTCAAATCAGCGCGTACCCTGTGAGTCAAAATTGGGCGCAATTGGGTTTGGTGGTGCCCAAGCGATTGGCCAAACACGCGGTGCGTCGCAATTTGCTTAAACGCTTGATTCGAGAGAGTTTTCGGGTTCGTGCGAGCCAATTGCCCGCGGGTTTGTGGGTGGTTCGTTTGAGCAATAATGTCAACAGCACCCCCATCATGACGCAACAAAAAAAATATTGGGCGGCGCAATTGGCTGATTTGTGGATTGAGGGTGAGTTTTTTTCTGAGCAACTGTCTTCCAGAAAATTCCAAAGCAGCGGACACCACAATCCATCTGTGGCAGACACTTAAAGACTGGGTGAATCATTGAAATCATTCTTTCAAAATATCGTCGAGTTGTTCTCACGAATATTTAAGCGTGTTTTAATTGTTTTGGTACGATTTTATCAGCTTGCCATCAGCCCTTTAATAGCAAACCACTGTCGATTTGAGCCCACTTGTTCGCGTTATGCCATCATTGCGATTGAGCGGCATGGGGTATTTAAAGGGGGGTGGATGGCGGTGCGCCGCATTGGGCGTTGTCGCCCCGGCGTGGCGGGTGGTTGGGATCCGGTTCCAGAGCGACATGCTTCTAACTGCGCTTGTACTGACCCAGCCATTGATTCTAAAGAGGATGTGCGTTAACCCGCAATAATCCTTTAACTGTTGTTATAATTGCGCTCGTTGTGTTTTGAGCTTTTTTGATTTTAGAGATTGTTTATGAAAAATTTAAACCCGCGCACCATACTGTGGATGGTGTTTGCTTCCTCAATTTTCTTGTTGTGGAGCAATTATCAACAGCAAAATATGCCCGCGCAAGTCGTTGCTCAACAAAGCGCAACCCCCAATCAAACCAGTCCAAGCAATGCCAATGGCGTGCCATCAAGTTTGCCATCAAATACCCCCCCACCCAATACTTTGAGTTTGACGGGGGTGCCTGTGGTGCTCGAAAATGATGTGCTCAAACTGAATGTCAACACCCAAGGCGGTGTGGTGCAGTTTGCGATGCTCAAACAGTTTTTTAACTCGCACAATAAATCACTCAACACCGTATTGTTCAACAGTAAAAACGCCAACCCCGATGTACAGTCGCCCAATGAAATGTACGTTAGTCGCAGTGGTTTGACCGATGTTGGCTTGGATCACACCACGCTTTATACTGCCAGTGCGCCAGTCGCAGTTTTGCAAGACGGTCAAGATGCGGTCAGCATCACTCTAACCGCGCAAAACAATGGCGTTACCTTGAAAAAAACCTACACACTTAAGCGTGGCAGTTATTTGATGGATGTGAATTACGAGGTCGAAAACGGTTCTGCACAACCCATTCGCCCCGATGTGTATATGGAAATCGTGCGCGATGGTGCGCAAAATGGCGATTCTAAGTTTTACACCACATACACAGGTCCAGTGGTCTATAACGCAACCGATAAATATAAAAAAGTGCCGTTCACCGATATTGCCGGTGGCAAAGTTAATTTTGCTACAAAATCCGACATTGGCTGGGTGGGCATGATACAGCACTACTTTGTGTCTGCTTGGATTGTGCCTGAGACGGCTGCACGAGAATTTTATATAGAAACAATCAAGCCTGCGATTAAACCAGAAGACGGCGTTTACAAGATTGGTCAACGCATGAGTTTGGGCGATATTGCGCCAGCGAGCAAAACCAGTTTTAGTTCCCAACTCTATATTGGTCCACAAGATCAAGACAAGTTGGCGGCCATCGCCCCAGGATTGGATTTAACGGTTGATTATGGTTGGCTGACGATTATTGCCAAGCCCGTGCATTGGTTCTTAACTTTTTTGCACTCATTCATCCCGAACTGGGGTTGGGCGATTGTCGCGTTAACGATTATCATGAAGTTGGCATTTTTCCCATTGACCGCCGCCAGTTATAAATCCATGGCAAAAATGCGTCAACTTGCACCGAAAATTAAGATTTTGCAAGAGCAATACGCTGATGACAAAATGAAACTGAACCAAGAAACCATGGCGCTGTACAAAGCAGAAAAAGTCAATCCAGCGGGCGGTTGTTTACCGATGTTGATACAAATGCCAGTGTTTATTGCTCTGTTTTATGTGTTGCAGGCCGCAGTTGAAATGCGCGGTGCGCCGTGGTTGGGTTGGATTCAAGATTTATCCATGCCTGACCCATGGTATATTTTGCCTGTTTTGATGTGTGTGACCATGGTATTCCAAACGTGGCTCAATCCAAAGCCAGCCGATCCAATGCAAGAGAAAATGATGTGGATTATGCCGTTTATGTTTGCATTCACCTTCTTCTTTTTCCCATCGGGTTTGGTGCTGTATTGGGTGGTGAGCAATATTTTCTCAATTGCCCAACAATGGGTGGTGACGAAAAAATATGGTCACTAAGCCTTGCGCCCAACATGCAAAAATCCCCACGGTCTTGTGGGGATTTTTATTGAACCACGGTGTTAGTGCGTCATTGCGGGCTTGACTCGTAATCGCCTAATCAAATGAATTGCCGTGTTCTCCACGCCAGACCAAAAACATTGCCCGAAAAATCTGCGCCTGCTCGCGTGCATCATCGATAGCGATATGGGTATGGGGCAAGTTTTCAGGTAACCACTCACTCGGCAAGCGCGGCTTGATGGCTTGCTTGAACGGTAAACCCGTGAGTGCCATGGCAAAGGTTTTCATGTCCAAAGCCGACCACGAAAAGGGTGAGCCGCCCGTGAATTTTTGCAAATACCAAAACACAAACGTGAAATCAAATCCCGCAGGATAGCCGACAAACACGGGCGCACTATGATTTTTAACGACAGTATGCACCCACTTCACAAAATCATTCATAGCGACTTCGGGCGCAACCGTGCCCACGCGACACGCCGCCCATGCTTCTGGTTCTGACTGCCAAAACAACTTGGTTTTTGGGTGCGCGACAGCATTGGGTAGGGTCTCTAAATTAATCGAAAACTCCCCTAAGAATTCGCCTGCTTCATTCATGGCAACCGATGCAAAAGACAACATCGAATGCTCGGTAGGAATCGGGCCATCGGTTTCGATGTCGGTGATGAAGTAAATTTCGGGTTTTGCCATGTGTCGATGGTTATTTTTTGAGCATCTTGGGTAGAATCGGACGAATCTGTTGGTGCTCGGTGATGTGGTTGTCCTCGTTCACAAACACCACATGGGCAGTGAAATCATTTAACTCGGACGCATCAAGCTGAACAAAAGCGGCGATGATGAGAATGTCTCCAATTTGTACGCGTCGTGCTGCAGAACCATTGACTGAAATCACACCCGAACCGCTGGGGGCACTGATGGCGTAGGTGGTGAATCGCTCGCCATTGGTCACATTCCATAAGTCAATTTGTTCGTACTCCATGATGTTGGCTGCGTCCAACAGGTCTTGGTCTATGGCACATGAGCCGATGTAATTCAGTTCTGCTGCGGTCACTGTGACTCGGTGGAGCTTGCCTTGGAGCAGGGTTCGTTGCATGGTATCCTTACGAAATAGAGGTTGAGGTAGCCGTGATTATAATCTATCCAAAGGACTTTCCACGCCAAACCCACCCTTGTTCAGGACATGCGTATAAATCATTGTCGTGCTCACATCCGAATGTCCGAGCAACTCCTGCACTGTGCGAATATCGTAGCCGCTTTGCAATAAATGCGTGGCAAAACTATGGCGCAACGTATGTGTGGTCGCGTGTTTTTGAATCCCTGACTGAAAAACCGCATTCTTAATTGCCCGTTGCACCGCTTGCTCGTGGGTGTGGTGGCGGCGTGTGATGCCCGATTGTGGGTCGAAGGATTCGGCGCGCGCAGGAAACAACCAAAACCACGCAAAACTCAAACCCGCGTTCGGATACTTCTTATCCAAAGCATGGGGCATAAAAACGGCGGGTCGATTCTGGGCGCGATCTTTATCAAATATCGATTGCGCCACAATCACCTGCGCACGCAGAGGCTCAATCATACTCATGGGCAACATCGTCATACGGTCTTTACCGCCCTTGCCATCGCGCACCGTGATTTGTCGCATCTCAAAATCCACGTCCTTAATGCGTAAACTCAGTAACTCCATCAAACGCATACCCGAGCCGTACAACAAACGTGCCATCAACAAATGAAGCCCCGACATCTGTGCAAAAACCCGCTCAATTTCAGACACTGTCAAAACAGAAGGCAAATGCTGAGATTTTTTTGGGCGAGACAACTGGGTTAACCAAGGTAAATCCTGCTCCAAAACCTCTTTATACAAAAACAGCAAAGCGGATAAAGCCTGCTGATGTGTGGAACTGGATACGCCTTGTTCATTCGCCAAATAGGATAGATATTCTGTGACCTCAATCGCGCCCATATCCTTGGGATGGCGCATTTTGTGAAAATACACAAATCGCTTAATCCAACCGCAGTAACTCTGCTCCGTGCGCAAGCTGTAATGCTTATAGCGGATTTTCTCACGTACCACATCCAATAATTTTTTTGGCGGATTGTTTGGAATTTCGGCTTGTGTATTCATTTGAATGGGTGTATATTGGTGGTGGGAAAGACGCAGTTATGCGTCTATGTTACTAATTTTAGCAGGATATAAGGCAAAATGACACAAGAATATTTGAGTTATTTGCCGCATATTCTACGTTAGGCATCTCTGACCACGGAACCTCACGCATGAATAGAAACGCCCTCTGGGACACGTTCTTTGGCACACCGGACTGCGTCAAGAACTATCACTTCTACAGTTACGAGTATCTCGACGACTGTGGGTTTATGCCATCGGCTAGTGAAATGTTTTCCGGGTGGCCGGATGGCGAGACCCTTATCGCGAGAGTCGAAGAACGATTGAAATACCTCGGCTGCAAGGGGGAGGGCACAATGCAGATTATGTGGCTCCCACCGTTTGTCGGCGCCGGAGATCACAACAATTACGGCTGCTACGTCCTCCACTACAAGCAACTCGAAGATGGAATCTCTTGGTTGGCTTCGCCATTCGTCCTCCCGTTTCACCGGCTGTTCCAGCCGGACGACTTCGAAAGCCCAAGACCGAGCGGCAGAGACCGCTTGGACGAACGGATTGAACGTAATGGCTTGCCTCCTTATTGGCCGGGCAATCTTGGAAACTTCTAGTAGTCTGCGTCCGATGCCTAACCCTCGCTTCGAGGGAACCGCCGGCAAGCGTAGCTTGCCGGTTCCCCGTCCGCTCCGCGGCCGGGCGGCCCCTCAAGCTGAACGTTATGCCTCAAGACACGCATCCTGATCTTCCGTACAACAGAGAACGAGAATTGCAGTCCCGGCTCAACCGTTTTTTTGTTGAAGAGTTCGAACTGCCGGAAAAGGACTACGCGGGTTCTCTTGGTTTGTCGTCGTTACTGAACCTGAAATCGGTTCTTTCTGACATAAACAACACCATCACACTAAAACTCGCTCTTGGCCTAGCCGACTGGGCTTCTGAACAGTTCAAGCTAGACGACGCAGCTACAAAGGAGTTACGGAGAATTGTTCTGGACGCCAAACCAAACTCCAACGGATTCGATGTTTGGCTTGGCTACCCGATTGCTTTTGTCGCTGAAGTGAAATGCAATATTCCAGTAAATGGAGGAAACAAATATGGTGCTCGGCAACGGCACGGAATAGTTGCCGACATCAACGCACTGCTCAATGGGAAACGGAAAGCATCAATGATGACGAAAGGGATTCCAAAGATTATGGCGTTCCTTGATCTTCCAGAAATTCGGGCAGCCAATGAGCATCTGTTGAAGACCGATTTATCCTTGTTAACGAAGCTTGTCTTTTTGCCGCCGGGTCAAGCTCCAACCAACCTAGAATATGTCCATGGTGTGTATATCAGCATTGAGGCATAACCCTGCGTTCGAGGCGACCTGCGCGAAAAGCCGCGCAGGCGCCTCAACTCCACGTTAGTCCACATCGGAAATCGTATGCTCTCTCTGCCAACATGCCTTTCATTTGCAGCCTTAGCCTTCGTCATGGCGCTTTCCCCTGGGCCCAATCTCCTGTATCTCGCCTCGCGCTCCGTTTGCCAAGGGGCTCGGGCAGGCTTCGCCTCCCTTGCCGGAGTCTGCTCCGCCATGCTCTTTTACATGGTCGCAACGGCTGCGGGTTTGTCTGCCCTTTTCGATGCTGTCTCCCTCGCCTACGACATCGTTCGTTACACCGGTGCCGCCTATCTCCTCTGGCTTGCCGCCAAAGCGTTGTGGGCCACCGGGGCGCCAATTGCCACAGTTTCCGTGCCTTCCGAACCCATCCCGCTATTGTTTCGGCGAGGCTTTACCACATGCCTGCTTAACCCCAAGATCGTTCTGATGTACGGGTCCTTGTTGCCTCAGTTCGTTCATCCCGACGCGGGCAATCCACTTGTTCAGACCCTTGAGCTCGGCATTCTTCAAATTGCCGCCGCGGCTCTTGCTCACTCTTGCGTAATATTGAGTGCTTCCCGAATTACCGCGTTGCTCGGCCGCTCGCAGCGCTTCGTCAGTGCGCAGCGTTACCTTCTCGCCAGCCTGCTTGTCGGGGTTGCGTTACGCATCGCCTTCGACAAACGCCATGTGGCCTAACCCCTCGCTTCGCTCGGTCACCCCTGATCTCGAACGTTAAAGAGTGGGGTGACTCAATCACTTTTTCGACCCACCCTGCTGGTTCGCTCATCACTCCCCCGCAATTTTCGCAATAATTCCGTCCAAAACATCCAAATTCCCGAAGGCAATGGTCATTTTGCCTTTGTTTTTCGCGCCCATTTTGATGTCCACTTGCGCACCGAGTGCATCCGAGAGTTTTTCTTGTAGGGCTTTGATGTCGCCTGAAATGGCGCGGTTTTTGGGGGTGTGTTTGGTCTGTTCGCCCTCACCTTTTTGGGTTTGGATTTGCTGTACGCGTTTTTCCGCATCACGCACCGACAGGCGTTTGTTAGCAATTTCTTGTGCGAGCATGATTTGTTGCACTGCGTCCAATGATAATAATGCGCGCGCATGACCCATTTCCACGTCCCCTGCAAGGAGCATGGTTTGTACGGGTTGCGCGAGGTTGAGTAAACGCAAGAGGTTGGAGACTGCACTGCGCGAGCGACCAATCGCTTGGGCGCAGGTTTCGTGGGTGTAGTCAAATTCACGAATCAGGCGTTGCAAGCCTTGGGCTTCTTCGATGGCATTCAAATCTTCGCGTTGGATGTTTTCAATCAGTGCCAAGGACAGGGCGTTTTTATCATCAACTTCTTTGATGAGCACGGGCACTTCGGTCAAACCTGCGATGCCTGCAGCGCGGTAGCGGCGTTCGCCCGCGATGATTTCGTAGCGGTCATTGCCAATCGAGCGCACGATGATGGGTTGCATGAGGCCTTGCTCTTTGATGGAGTCCGCCAATTCGTTGAGCGCGGTTTCATCCATGTGGCTGCGTGGCTGGTATTTGCCCGCTTGCAGCACGTCGCGCGCGAGCATGGTCAGTTGTCCTGCTGGGTTTTGCTCCAAATCTGCTTTGTTTTGAGCGTCATGCAGGGCGTTCATGACATGTGAGCCGCCCAACAATGCGTCGATACCGCGTCCCAACCCTTTTTTGCTTTTCGTTGCCATGATGTTGTCCTGTTTAGAGTTTTTTGTGGAGTAGTTCTTTGGCGAATTCTAAATACGCCTGTGCGCCACGCGAGGACGGGTCGAAAATCACCCCTGGTAAGCCATAACTCGGTGCTTCGGCAAGGCGCACATTGCGTGGAATCACGGTGTCAAACACTTTGTCGCCAAAGTGGGTTTTGAGTTGCTCGGAGACCTGCTGTTGTAAAGTCGTGCGCGGGTCAAACATGACGCGCAGCAAACAGATGATTTCCAATTCTGGATTGAGGTTGCTGTGCAAGGCGCGGATGGTGTTGACCAAATCGGACAAGCCTTCGAGCGCGAAATACTCACACTGCATCGGGATGAGCACGCCCTGCGCGCTACACAGGCCGTTCAAAGTCAGCATCGACAATGAGGGCGGGCAGTCAATCAGTATGTAGTCGTACTGATTCTTAATGGTGTCAATCGCGTCTTTGAGTCGATATTCGCGCCGCTCAAAATCGACCAGTTCGACTTCCGCTCCTGCCAAATCACGGTTGGCCGCCAGCAGCGAGTAGCCGACTTCAGGCGGCTCAACAATCGCTTGGGCGATATTTTTAAGTCCGAGTAAAACGTGGTACACCGTCGAAGGCAGGCTGTGTTTGTCCACCCCGCTGCCCATGGTCGCGTTGCCCTGTGGGTCAAGGTCTATGAGCAACACCCGCTGTTGGTGCTGCGCGAGTGCGGCGGCGAGGTTGACCGTGGTGGTGGTTTTGCCCACGCCACCTTTTTGGTTGGCGATACAGAAGATTTGGGTCATGGCGTATTCGCTTTCTGTGAGATGGGTTCGATTTGAATCAAGTGTCGCTCGGCATTTAATTGAGCAACGTGTACAGGGGTGATGTGTGTGATGGTGTATTGTTGTGCAAAAGTTTGTTTGAATGCTTGCATCTCATCCTCAGGTGCAAGCCCTTTCATAGCAAGGAAACAGCCGTTTTGCGCCAGTGCTCTGTGTGACAATTGCACAAAATCCACCAAGCTGGCAAAGGCGCGACTGGTGATGATGTCGAATCTGTGCGTGGGCTCTAAATCCTCCACTTTGCCCGTGACGATGTGCACATTGCTCAAATTCAATTGTGCTTTGACTTGGGTGAGAAAGGCAGTTTTTTTGTGCACAGGGTCAATCAGGGTGATGTGCCAGTCGGGGTGTATGATGCTCAATACCACACCGGGTAAGCCACCGCCCGCGCCAACATCCATAATTTTAGGTGTATTTGACGATAGTGTGTGCTCACCGATGGTTTTTTCAAACAAGGGCAAAACAGCCAAAGAGTCCAGCAAATGATGGCTCACCATTTTATCGGTATCGCGGATGGCGGTGAGGTTGTACACAGGATTCCACTTGGCCATCAATTGCACATACGCAATGAGCTGCTCAATTTGTTGTGGCGTGACGCTCAAATTCATCTCGGCGCAGCCGTTCACCAGTTGCGCGCTTGCCAACGTGGTGTCAAACACAGGTGGACGTTGTTTGGCGTGGCTCATGCGGTTTTGCCTTTGGCTTGGTTCAAGCGTTTGATGTGCACCAGCAGCAAAGAAATCGCTGCGGGGGTCACACCCGAAATGCGGCTGGCTTGCCCGATGGTTTCGGGTTGATGTTGTATCAGTTTGCCCTTGACCTCATTTGAGAGGCCTTTGACTTGGTTGTAGTCGATGTGGGTTGGGATGCGCGTGCTTTCGTGGTTGGCCTGTTTGTTGATTTCTTCGACTTGACGCTCAATATAGCCCGCGTATTTGATGTTGATTTCAACTTGTTCGCGCACGATGTTGCGCTCAATCGGGTCTTCGACCAAAGCCATTTCAGGCGCAAACCGCGCATTCTCAACCTGCATCAAGGCATCGTAGTTGACATTCGGTCGGCGTAATAAATCCGCCAAGCTGTATTCGCGCTCAATGTTTTTACCCAACAAGACTTGCGCGGATTCGGCAGAAAAATTATTTGGATGCACCCAAGTGGATTTGAGACGTTGGATTTCGCGCTCGATGCTTTCGCGTTTGCGCTCAAAATATGCCCACTGCTCATCCCCGACCAAGCCCAACTTGCGCCCGATTTCAGTCAGACGCATATCGGCATTGTCCTCGCGCAAACTCAAACGGTATTCGGCGCGGCTGGTAAACATGCGGTAGGGTTCCGACACGCCTTTGGTAATGAGGTCATCGACCAATACGCCGAGGTAGGAATCATGGCGCGTCGGTCGCCATTCGTCTTGGTTTTGCGCACGGCGT
The DNA here is from genome assembly GCA_018261955.1 of Burkholderiaceae bacterium. Taxonomy (GTDB): domain Bacteria; phylum Pseudomonadota; class Gammaproteobacteria; order Burkholderiales; family Burkholderiaceae; genus CTSOIL-112. The sequence goes on along the minus strand of JAGTRK010000001.1, from coordinate 80,715 downwards.
GCGGCATTGGCTCCTGCCAGCAACCCCTGCGCGGCGGCTTCTTCGTAGCCTGTGGTGCCATTGATTTGCCCTGCGAAATACAGATTGGCAATCGCTTTGGTTTCAAACGTGGCTTTTAGACCACGCGGGTCAAAATAATCGTATTCAATGGCATAGCCTGCACGCAGAATGTGTGCATTTTCCAAACCTTGCATCGAGCGTACCAAAGCGATTTGCACATCAAATGGCAAACTGGTCGAAATCCCGTTGGGATAGTATTCGTGTGTAGTCAAGCCTTCGGGCTCAAGGAAAATTTGGTGCGCGTTTTTATCGGCAAAGCGATGGATTTTATCCTCAATCGATGGACAATACCGTGGGCCAACACCCTCAATCACGCCCGTGTACATGGGTGAGCGATCCAAACCTTGGCGAATGATTTCGTGGGTTTGCTCATTGGTATGGGTAATCCAACATGGCACTTGGCGTGGGTGTTCGCTGGCGCGCCCCATGAAGGAAAACACCGGCACGGGATCCAAATCACCCGCTTGCTCAATCAAACGTGAAAAGTCAATGGTACGCCCATCAATGCGGGGCGGCGTACCTGTTTTCAGTCTGCCCTGCCCCAAGTTGAGTTCTTTTAGGCGGTCAGACAGTTTGATGGCGGCGGGGTCGCCCGCTCGTCCACCCACGGTGTTGGACAGACCAACGTGAATTTTCCCACCCAAAAATGTGCCCGCGGTCAAAACCACGGTGGTTGCGTTGAATTGAATGCCCAGTTCAGTGACCACACCCGTGACGGTGTCGCCCGATAGCACTAAATCAGCCACCGCTTGTTGAAACAATTCTAAATTCACTTGGTTTTCTAAGGTGCTGCGCACGGCTTGTTTGTACAGCAAACGGTCGGCTTGCGCGCGCGTGGCGCGTACTGCAGGGCCTTTGCTGGAGTTAAGGATGCGAAATTGAATGCCACCCAAGTCGGCGGCGTGCGCCATGATGCCGCCCAACGCATCGACCTCTTTGACCAAATGACCTTTGCCGATGCCGCCAATCGACGGGTTGCAACTCATTTGCCCAAGGGTTTCGATGTTGTGTGTGAGTAATAATGTTTGACAGCCGATGCGTGCGGCGGCGAGTGCGGCTTCTGTGCCTGCGTGACCGCCACCGACAACAATCACGTCATAATGTTTTTGGTAAATCATTGGTTTTTAATGGTGTGTTTTTGAGGGTGCATTATACCGCACATCAATTTTCAGACGCACCGATGTTTCACGTGAAACATCGTTAAATTAAAAACCTGTTGTTTTTGTGAACCACATAAAATGTTTCACGTGGAACATTTAAATCAATGCACGAATGGTGTCAAAGCCAAATTTACCAATGGTGAGGGTCAAAACCACGATGAGGATTTTTCGTATCAGTGGTGCACCGTGCTTGGTGACCACGTGTGTGCCAACCAATGCGCCGCCAACATTGCTTGCGCCCATTATCAGCCCAACCCCCCAAAGCAAATAACCGTGCGGTACAAAAAAAGACAAGGCGGCAAAATTGGTGGCAAGGTTAATGATTTTAGAATGTGCGGTTGCTACCAAAAAATCATAACCAAAAAATTTGACGAAGGCAAAAGCCAACAATGAGCCCGTGCCTGGGCCAAAAAAACCATCATAAAAGCCAATCGCAGCACCCAAGCACAAACCCGCAATAATTTCGCCTTTTTGTTGAAATTTTGGCGTATGGGTGTGCCCCAAGTCTTTTTTATAAAAAGTATAAATCACCATAGTTATCATCAATACCAACATAATCGGTCGGAGGTATTGAATCGGCAATAGAGGAATCAAACGTGCCCCCAAGTTAGCAAACACTAATGCCATTAAAATTGCACCCACCAGCATCTTCCAATGAAAAGGAACGTGACGGGCGTATTGACGTGTGGCGATGGCAGTGCCACAAAAACTCGATAATTTGTTGGTGCCATGCAAAACGGGTGCGGGTTGATTGGGCAGAATGGTGAAAATTCCGGGCAGTTGTATCAATCCACCGCCGCCAACAGCCGAGTCAATCAGTCCTGCTAAAAAAGCCAAAGGCAAAAGTAACCATAATTCGGATATTAAAAAATCCATAACTTTGTGTGTGATGTTGTTTTAATTTGATTGATTAAGGATGTGCAATGAGTTGTGCAAAGCCTTGTTGTATGTGGGGTGTTTTTTTACTGTGTTGGTCGAGTTGAGCCAGCAGCAATTGCGCGTAAATGCGCGCTTTGTGCGCGGGCAAATCATGGGCAAAACACGCGCCAATTTTTGCCAAGGTTTGACCGCCGCCAATATAGCCATAGTGCGGTTCAGCATTGCCCTCCCAACAACGCGTGGCGATGATGATGGGAATGTCGTTTTGTAGTGCGCGCTCAATGGCAGCAAATACCGAGGGATTCAGATTACCTGCGCCCAGTGCTTGCACCACGATGGCGTGTGTACCCGCTGCAATACTGTTGTTGAACGCGCCCTCATCTGCTCCGACATAGATGGGAAGGATGTCCACTTTGGGCAATTGATTGAGCGCGTTGCTGATGGGTATTTTGGGGGTTTGCGGTGCGGAACTTTGGGGCTCAAAAAACACCACTTCTCCCACATCGGTGACTTGCCCAATCGGTGTGTGGTGGGTGGAAACGAAGGCATCGGTGCGCGTACTGTGCTGCTTTTGCACCGCGCGTGCTGCATGGATTTTACCAAACATACATGCCATAACTGGCTTATTGAGAGAGTGTGCGCTCACTGCGATTGAAATTGCATTGCGCAAATTGCGCGGCCCATCCGCGTTGGGTTCATCCGCATTGCGCATTGCGCCTGTGAGCACGATGGGTTTTCCATGCGTGTCTGATGAGGATAAACTGGCATCCAAGAAAAACGCGGTTTCCTCTAAAGTGTCCGTGCCCTGCACCAACACCACGCCTGCAACATCCTCATCCGCGCAGGCGGTGATGATGGCGCGGCGCGTTTGCAGCCAAATCTCCGCCGTCAAATGCGCCGAAGCAATATTGCACAATTGCTCGGTGGAGATGGCAGCGATGTTTTCCAGTTGTGGGATGGCTTTTAATAAATCCGCACCTGAACTGGCAGGGACAAGCAAACCCGCATCGTTGGTGCGCATGGCGATGGTGCCGCCTGTGAAAATAATGTGAACGCCTTGCATAAATATCCATCAACACAAAAAATAGAGTGGCTCACATTTTGCCACAGAATCAGAGGGTCGAGAAACAACAGTTTGATAAAATTGTCGGGAGAAGCAAACCATCCCCGCGTTGTATCACGCGAAGGAGGATTTATCAGCATTGAGTTTCATGCCCACCCCCTAAAAAAAATAAATATTTGATTTGAATACATACGATGCGGCGCTCAGTGACGATACAGAATTCATACGCGTTCACCCGATGACAGCCACAAGTATGTCAATCGAGGCGCTGTTTATATGGTTCAACCCAGATAATGCAATAGACCGCTTATCAATCTGTGAGAAGTCGCGAAAATAAAATAATGACGTGCATAGCAGGTTTTAGATGTCACCTGTTGGGTTAAACCGCTTCATTGAAGTAGCGTCGCCTTATGACATCATCTGCTGGGCTGCTCAACCCTTGAATACATTGAGTATTCAAGGATTTCGCGCCTCGCATCTGATGCCGTATTGGCTTAGCCATTTCAATTTCCTATTGCACCATCTGGGTTCAAAACAAACTCGCTTTGGTGGTGAGTGATTGGGTGGCTAATGGTTGGTGGTTGCAGAGGGCTCATGATGTCTGTCATGACGCAAAGATGAGTGTTATTTTTTGATTGCCTTCTTGTCGTTAGCCCAGAGTTCGTCCAATACGGAGCGCGCTGGACGTGGCGCATCGAGATGCAAGTAACGTAGTTCATCCATACAGGCGTTCCAAAATGAAGGGCCGCCCTTTTCCAGCAGTTCCGCGCGCAAAGACGCTTCCTTGCTTGGCTGCGTATGGCGGAGCCCCCAGGCAGCCATCTGTGCGAGCAAAGGTACAAGCTGTATGGCCGCTTCCGTGAGGCTATAGATTCCTTTCTGCTGATGATTCGGATCTGGAGATCGTGTCAGCAGGCCAGACGCGACCAAGTGCTTCAGCCGGCTTGCGAGGATGTTCGAGGCGATGCCCTCCTCGTTTTGCTCCAGCAGGGTGCCATAACTGCGCCGGTTCCCGAACATGACATCACGGATAACGATCAGGCTCCAGCGGTCGCCGATCTGCTCAAGCGTCAGGTTGATCGGGCAGCCCGATCGTCTTGTTTGTTGCATCGTTGCTATTCTCCATAAGTTTCTACTTGCATTATGCAAGTATTGGGCGTATTATTCAACCACTTGCACTTTGCAAGTGGTTTAGGGGTCCTGGCGGATCAACAAAGGAATTGAGCATACGTTCGGCTTTCATCACGGGTTACGGTGGCAATTCGGTAGCGCGGGTGTCCGAAAGGTGGCAACAACGACATGGCACGATGAACTGGCGTTCCGCTAAAGACCATTAGGCTCATACACATCCACTCCACACACTGATTAGGAAAACACTATGAAATTCTCCACTATCCTTTCGCGTACCGTGCTTGCGGTATCGTTGGCATTCGCCGGCACCTTCGTTGCTGTAGCACCGGCCCAAGCTGCAGCGCCGATGCAGCAAAAGCAGGTTGCGGGCTTCTATCGCACGATGATTGGCGACTATGAAGTCACCGCGCTCCATGACGGCAGCGCCGGCATTGACTCCAACCTTCTGCATGGCGATCCGGCGCTCATCCAGTCCCTCCTGGCGCGCTCCTTCCAAAACGATCCCAAGAATGTCTCGGCCACCGTCCAAGGCTACCTCGTCAACACCGGCTCCAAGCTCATCCTCATCGATACGGGTGCAGGCGGCCACTGGGGCGGCCCCACGCTGGGCAAGCTCTTGCAGAACCTGAAGGCCTCCGGCTACAAGCCGGAGCAGGTTGACCTGGTGCTGCTGACCCATCTTCACGCCGACCATACTGGCGGGATCTACAAGAACGAGAAGCGCGTCTTCCCGAACGCGACCGTGATGATGGACAAGGCTGACGCCGACTTCTGGCTGTCGAAGGAAATCATGGCCAAGGCCCCGGAAGATGCAAAGATCTTCTTCAAAATCGCACAGGATGCCGCCGCGCCTTACATTGCTGCAGGCAAATGGAAGCCGTTCAAAGGCATGGACGAAATCGTCCCCGGCATCGCACCGCATGCCATTCCCGGCCATACGCCCGGTCACACCGGCTACATGATTTCCTCGAAGGGTCAGTCGCTGCTGGTTTGGGGCGACTGTGCTCACGTGATGGCCGTCCAGATGCCGCACCCGGAAATCGGCATCGTCTTCGACTCGGACGGCCCGACGGCCATCAAAACGCGTGAAGACCTTCTGGTGAAACTCGCTGCGGACAAGACGATGATTGGTGCCGCCCACATGCCGTTCCCTGGTCTGGGCCGTGTTCGCAAAGCCGACACCGGCGCTGGCTACGACTGGGTCCCCGCAACCTTCCAAAACCTGAAGTGAGGTGAACCATGGTCTACGATTCATCTTCCGCCCGCAAGCTCATCGAGGCGATGTTCGCCTTCAACGTTGCGCATCCCGTACGCAGCATCGAGACGCTCCGCGTCGGCATGGAGGCAATTTCGCAAGCAAACCCGCCGGCGGCTGACCTAACCGTCGAGCCGACCGAGCTCGGTGGCGTCGCCGCGGTGGCGATTACGGCTCCAGGCGCGTCCAAAGACCGAGTCATCTACCATTTGCACGGTGGCGGCTGGGTGGCGGGCGCTCCTAACACGCATCTGGGAATGCTCGGAGAACTGTCTCGAGCGGCAAAGTCCCAGGTCATCGTCCTGGACCACTCCTTGGCACCCGAGCACCCATTTCCGGCGTCCTACGACGAGTCCATCCGCGGTTACGAAGCAGTGCGTGCGCTTGGCAAGCCGTTCGCCGTGACAGGAGACTCCAGTGGCGGTGGCATGGTTCTCAACATTCTTGCCTACGCGTCCTCGAAGGGCCACAAGGACGCGCGAGCAGCGCTACTCATTAGCCCATGGGCAGACTTAACGCTGACGCTGCCCTCGTTAACGCAGTTGGCCGACCGCGACCCAATGGTCAACGCGAGCGCGATGCGGGAGATGGTCGAGGCTTACGCTGGCAACCACGACTTGAAGGATCCGCGCATCTCGCCCCTGTTCGCCGACATGCACGGTTTTCCTCCACTGCTCATCCATGTCGGAAACGAAGTACTTCTCGACGACGCGCTTGAAATTGACCGAAAGGTGCGCGCGGCCGGCGGCGAGTCGCACCTTGAGGTCTGGCCGGAGATGCCGCACGTCTGGCACATTCAGACAGGCTCTTTGCCTCAGGCCCACGACGCGCTGCAGAGAGCCGGCGAGTTTCTCATCGGGCACCTCGAGAAATAGCACGCGAGCGCCCTCAACGAACACGTAGACACTAGATAGGAAATTGTAATGACTACTGACACCAACCCGCCGGGAACGGCATGGATGCAAATCGTCATGAAGAAAGGAACGAGCGACTTCGCGACGTCGTTCACCGCTGACGCCAGCCTTCAGACCTCAGCCCTCAGCAAGGCCGTGGTCGGCCCGACACTCATCGGGGCGTTCTTTGCCGCAACGAGCACGATGTACGAAAACTTCGCGTTCACCGCCGAGACGGTTGACGGTGCGAAGACCTACATTGAGTGGGAGGCCGTCCACGCTGGCAAGCCCGTCGCCGGTATCACCATACTTACTCGGAATGAGTCTGGCCTCATCAACAACATCAAACTCTTCCAAAGCCCGTTTCCCGTTGTTCGTGAATTCTCTTCTGGCCTCAAGGAGCGACTCGAAGGAACACTGAGTCAAGACTTCTTTTAACGGCCAACTTCGTCGCCTCATTCAACCCAGATGATGCAATAGACCGCTCATCCACATGAGTGAAGCCGTGCAAATAATGACTTGCATCGCAGGTTTTAGATGTCGCCTCTTGGGTTAAAACCGCTCCATTGAAATGGCGTCGCCTTATGACATCATCTGCTGGGCTGCTCAACCCTTGAATACATTGAGTATTCAAGGATTTCGCGCCTCGCATCTGATGCCGTATGGCTTAGCCATTTCAATTTCCTATTGCATCATCTGGGTTAAAGCGAAGTTATAAGTGACGAAGCTTACGGGTTTTAAGGAAAAAAACGATTAAAACGCCTCAATATGTGTCAGTTTTTAGATGAGCCACTCAAGCCAAATCGAGTTTATCAGTATCATTTACCAATACAAAAACGACTGAAGATCACCCCAAGCAAATCATCCGCACCAAACTCGCCGGTGATTGAGTTGAGCTGTTCTTGCGCAAGGCGCAATTCTTCCGCGAATAGGTCAAGTTTTTGGTCTTGAGTGAGCGCGTGTGCGTAGGCGATTTGTAGGTGCTCATCTGCCATGCGAAGTGCGCTTAGGTGGCGTTCGCGCGCGATGAAGGTGTCGGTCTGCGTTGATTCAAAACCGATGATTTTGAGTAAACGCGCGCGTAACTCGTTCAAACCAGCGCCTGTTTTCGCGCTCAAATAGATGCTGTTGTCGTCAACCGCGCGGGGTGGCGCGCTCAAGGTATCGACTTTATTGAGCAAAGTGAGAAACGGGACATTGTGGTTGGTATTTTGCTCAATGCGTTGGTGCAGTTGTGCCAGCAATTGGGTATCGGCTGGGTTGTTCGCGGGGTTGTTCGCCGAGTTGTTCGTTGTGAGGGTTGATTCATTCGCGCGTGCATCCACCAGATGCAAAACCACATCCGCCCGCTCAATTGCACCCCATGTGCGTTCAATGCCGATTTTCTCTACCACATCGGCAGTCTCGCGTAGACCTGCGGTGTCAATGATGTTCAGTGGTACGCCTTCGATTTGAATTGCTTGTTGCACCGTGTCGCGCGTCGTGCCTGCGATTTCGGTGACGATGGCAATGTCCTGCCCTGTCAATGCGTTGAGCAGTGATGATTTACCCACATTGGGTTGTCCGACCAACACCACGTTCACGCCGTTGCGCAACAATGCGCCTTGTTTGGCCGATTGCAACACCGCGCCCAATTGATGTTGGATGCGTTCGAGTTGACCAAAGGCATCGGCTTTTTGCAGAAAATCGATTTCTTCTTCAGGGAAGTCTAAAGTGGCTTCGACCAACATGCGCAAATGAATCACTTGCGCAACCAAATCGTGGATTTTGTTGGAAAACACCCCAGACAATGAACGCACGGCGGACTTCGCCGCGGACTCGGTCGCCGCGCTGATTAAATCCGCCACGCCTTCTGCCTGTGCCAAATCCATTTTGTCGTTGAGAAAAGCACGTTGGGTGAATTCGCCCGCCTGCGCAAGGCGAATATTGGTAACGGCGTTCAGACAACGGCGCAACAGCAATTGCATCACCACGGGGCCGCCGTGACCTTGTAATTCCAGCACATGCTCACCCGTATAAGAGTGTGGTGCGGGGAAATACAGGGCAATGCCGTGGTCAATTGGCGCGCCGTCGGCATCCACAAACGCACCGTAATGCGCGTGGCGTGGTGTGAGCGCGCGCTGACACACCGCCTGCATCAGCGTATGTATGGTCTCGCTCGAGCCCGACGCGCGAATCACGCCCACACCGCCCTGCCCTGTGGCGGTGGCGATGGCGACAATGGTGTCATTGTCTGTGGGGTTGAGGGTATCGATGGACATCATGGGGTGGGTTCATTTATAGTGATGAGGCGTTAGGGCTTTATTTTCGTCATTGTTTCGCCAATCATTGGCTCGCAACGACATGTTACAAAAATATTCGTTTAAAAAACTTTCATCTTCGGGGTATTTTATCATGCTCACATGGACGGACGGCGCACTATTTGCCTTGTGTGCCACGACTTCGGCGATTACTTCTGCCATTGGTGTGGGCGGCGGCATCTTGCTTTTGGCCTTTTTGAGCAATCTGTTGAGCGCGAATTTGGTGATTCCGATTCATGGCGCAACGCAGTTGGTGAGTAATCTCTCGCGCTCTTTATTGGATTGGCGGCTGGTGCAGTGGCGACGCTTGATGTTGCCTTTTTTACCAGGGGCGCTGCTCGGTGGGGCTGTCGGTTATGTGATGTTGGGGCGGTTCTCGTTTGAGCACCTGCCTTTGATTTTGGGGGTGTTTATTTTGCTCATCACTTGGACACGGCTGATTCAGGGTTTGGGACTGTTGTTTAACAATATGACGGTGCTCGGCGCGTGGCTCACGGGTTCATCCTTGTTCATCGGTTCTATGGGTTTGATGCTACCGCCCATTTTATTGCACAAAGGCTTGAGCAAAGACGAGGTGATTCTGACCCACTCTGCCATGATGAGCGTCATGCACGCCTTTAAAGTCGCCATTTATGTATTGACTGGTTTCGCGTTTTTTCAGTACGCATCGATGATGGTGCTGATGCTTGCAGGCTCGCTGGTGGGTACGTATGTGGGGAAGTTTTTACGCGGGCGCATCAATAAGCGGCGCGGGGTGCTGATCTTAAAATGGGTGACGACACTTGCCGCCACACAACTCATCATAACGGCGTTGTATCGTTATTTAAAATGATACGAGTGTCAACATTTCCCTCGCTGTGCGCGTACAATATTTACACCATTGGATAAGACACACAGAAAAAGCGATTGTTTGAATTTCTGCGTGCGAAATATTTGGGTTAATACAGAAACAGCGTTCACACAGGAGGAGCAAGGTATGGAGCATTCGATTTCAAGAGGCATGGTGATATTGGGGCTGTTGTTGGCAATTGGTATGTCGGCAGCGGCATTCATTTTCGGTGTACAAGCCAAGCAAATTGGCGCGACCCAGCAAACCATCACGGTCAAAGGTGTAGCGGAAAAAGCCGTGGATGCCACCAATGCCGAGTGGAGCGTGACCATTAAAAGCCGTGGTGAGGATTTTGCCAGCGCATTGGCAAATTTGCGCCGAGAAAAACCTGCCTTGGAAGGCTTTTTGGCGCAATATGGTTTTAAAGCCGAAGCCTTAAGTTATGGTGCGGAGGATGTGCAGGTGCATTATGAAACCATCACCAATGAGCAGGGGCGCGAGCAAAGCGTGCAACGCGGTTACGATGCATCGATGACGGTATTTGTGAAAACCGAGGATTTACAAAAAGTCCAAGAAGCACGTGACAAAATCATTGACTATCAAGCGCAAGGTCATCAATTGGACGTGGGCGAGGTGCGCTTTATGGTGGGCAATTTGAGCGACATCAAACTCGCGCTGATTGGCGAGGCGACCAAGGATGCCAAAATCCGTGCGGATGAATTTGCCAAAAACGGCAATGCACAAGTCGGAACCATGCGTTCAGCGTCGCAAGGCACGTTTGATATTTTGGCAGCAGACGGCGACACGGACAGTGGCGATGGCGGTGGTGGCTCGTATAGCACCAGCACCGTTCATAAAAAAGTGCGTGTGGTGGTGACCATCGTGTATAACACCAAAAATTAAATTTTGAATTTTATTTGGGCGCAATCGGGCTTGCGCGTACACGGATTGCCCCTAAATCGCCACAGCCACTTGCACACAGCCTGATAACACGGGTATTATGGGCGCAATCTCGACACAGCCCACGCAATGAATCGTAACCAACGTGGGTTTTGTGTTGCCAAATTGAACTGAGTGTTTCGATTGATTTTATAGAAACACCCACAACCAAAACAACACCCAAAAGGTTCAAACCATGAGCAAAACGCTAATCATTGCGGAAAAACCATCCGTTGCCAACGACATTGCGCGGGTCATTGGTGGCTGCGTGAAAAAAGACGACCACCATGAAAATGACCAGTATGTCATTGGCTCGGCGGTCGGTCATTTGCTCGAATTGTGTGTGCCTGAGGAGTTTGACATCAAGCGTGGCAAGTGGAGTTTCACCCACCTGCCGCACATCCCACCGCATTTTGATTTGCGCCCGATTGCCAAATCCGAAGCGCGTTTAAAATCCTTGGCAAAACTCATCCGCCGCAAAGACATCGGCCAAATCGTCAATGCCTGTGACGCGGGGCGCGAAGGCGAATTAATTTTCCGCTACATCATGCAATACACCAAGGCCAAACAACCCTCGCAACGCTTGTGGCTGCAAAGCATGACCCCGCAAGCCATCCGCGATGGTTTGGCGCATCTGCGCACCGATGCGCAAATGTTGAATTTAGCCGATGCGGCGCGTTCACGCTCTGAGGCCGATTGGCTCGTGGGTATCAACGGCACGCGCGCGATGACTGCGTTTAACTCGCGCGATGGCGGGTTTTTTCTCACCACCGTGGGGCGCGTGCAAACGCCGACCTTGACCGTGGTGGTCGAGCGCGAAGAAGCAATACGTAAATTTGTGTCGCGCGATTATTGGGAAGTACACGCCGAATTCATCGCCGCGCAAGGTATCTACACAGGGCGTTGGTTCGATCCAAAATTTGATAAAAACGCCAAAGAAAATTTGGGCGATGCGGAGCGCAAAGACAATCGCCTGTGGAGCAAAGCCGCTGCTGACACCGTGGTCATGGCGTGCAAAGGCCAGTCGGGCAATGTGAGCGAGGAGTCCAAGCCCGCCACGCAAATGTCGCCGCCGTTGTTTGATTTAACCAGTTTGCAGCGCGAAGCCAATGCGCGCTTTGGTTTCTCGGCGAAAAACACTTTGGGTTTGGCGCAGGCTTTGTACGAAAAACACAAGGTTCTGACCTATCCGCGTACCGATTCCAAGGCCTTGCCTGAGGACTATATCAATACCGTCAAGCAAACCGTGGCGTTGCTCAAAGAGCAAAATAACTACACACGCTTTGCCCAACAAATTGAGAAAAACGGCTGGGTCAAGCCCAACAAACGGATTTTTGACAACAGCAAAATCTCGGATCACTTTGCGATTATCCCGACCTTGCAAGCCCCGAAAAGCCTCTCTGAACCTGAGCAAAAATTGTATGATTTGGTGGTCAAACGCTTTATGGCGGTGTTTTTCCCGCCTGCAGAATTTATGGTCACCACGCGCATCACCAAAGTATCGGGGCATCATTTTAAAACCGAAGGACGCGTGCTCACCAACGCAGGTTGGTTGGCGATTTATGGACGTGACCAACAAAAAGACGAGGATTTGCTGATTGCCGTCGCGCCCGATGAAAAGGTCAAAACCGACAGCGTTGAACCCAAGGGACTACAAACCCGTCCACCTGCTCGATACAGTGAAGCGACCTTGCTCTCGGCGATGGAGGGTGCGGGCAAACTGCTCGATGATGAGGAACTCAAATCCGCCATGAGCGGTAAAGGCTTGGGCACGCCCGCCACCCGCGCAGCGATTATCGAGGGCTTGTTGACGGAGAAATACCTTGTGCGCGAGGGGCGCGAAATCATCCCAACCGCTAAGGCGTTTCAACTGTTGACCCTTTTGCGCGGATTGGGCGTGGAAGAGTTGACCTCGCCCGAACTGACGGGCAACTGGGAAAACAAACTCGCGCAAATGGAGCGCGGTGAACTCAAGCGCGACGCATTCATGCGCGAAATCGCACAGATGACGCAAATCATCGTCAAACGCGCCAAAGAATACCAAGCCGATACTGTGCCTGGTGATTACGCTACGCTCAAAACCCCCTGCCCGAACTGCGGTGGCGTGATGAAAGAAAACTACCGACGCTTTGCCTGCACGCAGTGCGAATTCAATATGAGCAAAACCCCCGGTGGGCGCACGTTTGAAATCCCCGAAGTTGAGGACTTGCTCAAAACCCGTGAAACGCCGCTGCTGCAAGGATTCCGCAGTAAAATGGGTCGCCCTTTTGCTGCGATATTGCGCATCGTTGAGGATGCCGAATCCCCCGCGAAAATGAAAATGGAATTTGACTTTGGCCAGTCACGCGATGACGAAGAAGCCCCCGACTTCACAGGCAAAACACCTTTGGGTCAATGTCCAAAATGTGGCGGCAATGTCTATGACCACGGTTTGAGTTACTACTGTGAAAACGCTGTCGGCGCGGAGAAAAACTGCGACTTCCGCTCAGGACAGGTGATTTTGCAACAAATCATTGAGCCTGAACAAATGACCAAGTTACTCACCGTCGGGCGTACTGATTTACTCACAAATTTTAAATCCGCACGCACGGGTCGATTGTTTAAGGCTTATTTGGTGTGGGATAAAAAAGCGGGCAAAACCGTGTTTGAGTTTGAAGCCAAAACCTCCAAAGCGGCGGCAAAAGATGCTGCCAAGAACGAGAACAAAGTGGATGCCAAGCCTGCCAAAGCGGTGAAAAAAGTTACTTCGAAAGCCAAGCCGAAAGCCAAGACAACGACAGCAAAAGCCAAAAAAGCAGACGATGTATTGGTGGATGATACGCCGCCATTGTCGGCGTATGATGACGAACCGCCCTTTTAAATAGATGTGTGGTAGGACTTTGCGATGAACGCTCAATTATTACGTGCAATGCTGTTATTGCTCATCTACTGCGTCAGCAGTGGTATTGCAGTTGCAAAACCGCAGGTGTTTCAGTGGGAAACGGAGTTGTGCCGAGCGTGTGCAACCTATGATGACCAAAAAATCAGTGCACATCAACTCAAAGCCACGCTGGATTTAAATGCCGACCGACTCATTAGTTTGTACGATGATAAAAATACCCAAGCGCAAGATGATGTCGAGCATGAACGGGTTCAACAATTTTTACGCACCCCATCTAACTTTATCGTACATCCTGCGGTGGAAGTGGTGCGTCAACGCATGATAGAACGCGATTGGTTTTTTTATAAATTAGATAAAGTCAAACGACAGGCGCGGCAGACGCAGGACTATCGAGCGTTAGACGAGTTTGCACCTGCGCAAATACCGCAGTGCCAAGCGATTGCGCAGACCCTACAAAGTCTGCCATCGGCGCAAAAAACCGCAGCAGCCACACGCATTTTGTCCGAAAGTTGTCTCGATAATGGCAGCCCCGATGAATGCGTTGCCCGTTCACTGAATCGCTGGGCGCAATCTGCGGATGCCATGAACGTAGAGTTGTTGACGTATCATTGGGGAAATTGTGCCAACCACCAACAACCCGACATCACGGATGCAGAGCGAACGGCATCTGAAAGAGTATTCAAACAAAATGTTGGTAAAGTTCGCTATTATGATTGCGAAGAGCCTTAACGGATTAAGGAGAACACTATGCTTTATTTATCCATCCCTGAACTGATTTTAGAAGCGGCGCAACTCGTACCCGCGATTAAAACCGCGGGCGTAGTGGCAACTGCCGAGCGTTTAAACCAATTACAAGACAAAATCATCGTGGTTAAATACGGTGGCAATGCCATGACCGATGAGGCGTTGCAACAGCAGTTTGCACAAGACGTTGCCCTGCTTTCAGCGATGGGTGTGGACATGGTGGTGGTGCATGGCGGAGGTCCGCAGATTGATGCGATGCTCAAACGCGTCGGTATTGAAGGTCAATTCATTCAAGGGATGCGCGTGACCGATGCCGACACCATGGCGATTGTCGATGGTGTGCTGTGTGGCAATGTGCAGGGACAGATTGTGAATTTAATCAATCAAGCGGGTAAAAGTTTTGGTGTGCGCGCAGTGGGCGTGAGTGGCAAAGACGGTCGTATGATTCGTGTGAAAAAACTGCTCCTGCCCGATGCACAAGATGCACGTGTGCAGCATGACATTGGCTTGGTGGGTGATGTGGTTGGTGTGGACACGGCGGTACTCGATGCTTTGATTGAGGCGGAGTTTGTCCCTGTGGTCTCGCCGATTGCCACCGATGACGCAGGCGTGACCCACAATGTCAATGCCGACGTGGCGGCGGGCGAGATTGCTTGCGCGGTGCGCGCGCATAAATTGATGTTGCTCACCAATATCAAAGGCGTTTTAGACAAACAGGGTGAACTCATCACAGAGATTGACAGCGCGCACGCCGAGGCACTCAAAGCCGATGGTACTTTGTATGGTGGGATGTTGCCAAAAATTGATTCGGCATTGGACGCCGCCAAACGCGGCGTGGGTGCGGTACACATCGTGGATGGGCGTGAGCCGCATATTTTATTGCAATCGCTTTTGAGCGATGCTGCGGTCGGTACAGCCATCCGCGCATAACATTGGAAAAAACATGAATTGGGATGAGTGGGACAACGCCAAAGTTGCAGGTTGTGATTTGTGCGAGCAGGTGGGTGGTACGCTGATTTGGCAAAACGAGCAATTGCGTGTGGTGTTGGTTGACGACCCATTATTTCGAGGGTTTACACGCGTGATTTGGCGCGAACACGTGGTTGAGGTGACCGATTTATCGCTGGAGCAACGTGAATTATTGATGCGCACCGTGTATTTGGTGGAGCGTGTGCAACGCGAAGTGCTCAAACCGACCAAAGTGAATTTGGCGAGTTTGGGCAATATGACCCCGCATCTGCATTGGCACGTTATTCCGCGTTTTGAGAGTGATGCGAATTTTCCCAATCCTGTGTGGGCGTTGAATACCGATGAGGCAAAACATGCCAAGCCCAACGGATTGAAAGACGCAACGCTCGATGATTATGTGCGCGCGCTGAAAATAGCCTTGTGGTTGTAGTGTGCGTATGTCGAATGTTTAATCGGCTTAAAAATTGAATTTAATAGACCGTAGAATAGAAAGTAAACGATGTCTCAAGTATTTGATGTGGTGATTATTGGTAGTGGTTTGGCGGGTATGAGTTGCGCCCTATCGCTGGATTCGAAGTATAAAATTGCCCTAATTTCCAAAGGACAACTCATCAGCGGCTCATCGGATCAAGCGCAAGGCGGGATTTCTGCGGTGATGGACGATGAGGATAACTTTGACAATCATGTACGCGATACTTTTGTCGCGGGCGCAGAATTGGGCGAACTCGAAGCGATTAAGTACATCATTACCCACGCCCCCAATTCAATCGAATGGCTCATGGCACAAGGGGTTCGGTTCAATACTGAAAACGGCGAGTTGCATCTGACGCGTGAAGGCGGACACAGCCACCGCCGCGTGGTGCATGTGGATGATTTTACGGGTCATGCAGTGCAAACGGTCTTGGCGCAGCGCGTGCGTGAGCGCGCGAATATTCAAGTGTTTGAGAACAGCATTGCAGTTGATTTGATTACCGACAAACACAAACGCTTGATTGAGCAAAAAAGCAAGGATGCGCGCTGCTACGGCGTGTATGTGCAAAATCGCGCCACCCACCAAATTGATTCGATACAAGCGCGTTTCAGTGTGTTGGCCACAGGCGGTGCAGGCAAGGTCTATAAAGTGACCACCAATCCTGACAGTAACTCAGGTGATGGCATTGCCATGGCATGGCGTGCAGGTTGCCGTGTGGTCAATATGGAGTTCATGCAATTTCACCCGACCTGTTTGTATCATCCGCATGCCAAATCGTTTTTGATTTCGGAAGCCCTGCGCGGCGAAGGTGGCATTTTGCGTTTGCCGAGCAAAGACGGTCAAGCGGGCCATCGCTTTATGTTTGACCACGATGAGCGCGGTGAACTTGCGCCGCGTGACATCGTTGCCCGTGCGATTGACTTTGAAATGAAAAAAAACGGTATTGATTGCGTGTATTTGGACATGACGCATTTGCCTGAAGCGTTTTTGCGCGAGCACTTTCCGAATATTTATGCCAAATGTGCCGAATTGGGGATTGATATGGCGCGTCAGCCGATTCCGGTTGCCCCTGGTGCGCATTACACCTGTGGTGGCGTGGCCACTGACTTGGCGGGACGCACGGACATTCAGAATTTGTATGCGATTGGTGAGGTGTCTTAT
Source organism: Burkholderiaceae bacterium (assembly GCA_018261955.1). Lineage (GTDB taxonomy): Bacteria > Pseudomonadota > Gammaproteobacteria > Burkholderiales > Burkholderiaceae > CTSOIL-112. Next base: position 63,979 of record JAGTRK010000001.1, on the reverse strand, counting down.
ACGGGCTTGCATGGCGCGAACCGTTTGGCCTCCAACTCATTGCTCGAATGCGTGGTGATGGGTCAATCCGTGGCGCAAAACATCACGCAAGTGGCGGCGAAGAATTTCAAATATGAAGCACCCGAATTGCTCGAATGGGATGCTTCGCGCGTGATTCCTGCCGATGAAGCGGTGATGATTACCCACAGTTGGGACGCTTTGCGCCAAGCGATGTGGAACTACGTGGGCATTGTGCGTTCGAACAAACGCCTTGAATGGGCGGGAAAACGTGTGCGTCTGCTCAAAGAAGAGGTCAACGCCTACTACACACAATATCAAATCACCCCCGATCTGATTGAGTTGCGTAACCTCATCACCTGTGCCGAACTGATTATTAATAGTGCGCGTTTTCGCCACGAGTCGCGCGGATTGCATTATAGTTTGGACTACAAGCGCGAATTGCCCAAGGCCTTGCCAACCATCATGACGCCCAAAAATTAAACGTTATTAAACCCTCGCTATTAAAAACTAAGGAGTATGAAAATGTCTGCATGGTCAGATGGTTACGTCAGTGACATTAACTACACGTATGGTTACTACACGGAATTGAATCCCAATCGAGTGGTATTGCCATTTTTAATGGCTGGCTTGGCAGTGCCCAAGGTGACCGCTGCGTGCGAGCTGGGCTTTGGGCAAGGGGTTTCGTTGAACGCCCATGCGGCAGCAGGCAGTGCAACTTGGTGGGGGACGGATTTTAATCCCGCACAAGCGGGCTTTGCTCAGGAGTTGGCAGAGCAAGCGGGCAGTTCTGCGCACATTGTGGATCAAGCGTTTGGCGAGTTTTGTAGCCGTACGGATTTGCCTGATTTTGATTTTATCGGTTTGCACGGCATTTGGTCGTGGGTGTCCAATGAGAACCGCCATGTATTGGTCGATTTTATCCGCCGCAAACTCAAAGTTGGCGGTGTGTTGTACATCAGTTACAACACCTTACCGGGTTGGGCGGCGGCGGGACCCATTCGTCATTTATTGGCTGAGCACGCGCACGTCATGGGCGCAACGGGTCAAGGCATGGTGCAAAGGGTGAAAGATTCGGTGGCGTTTACCCAAGATTTATTGGCTTTGAGTCACAGTTACACCCGTCAAGTCCCAGGGATTCCTGATCGTATTAAAGAAATCGACCAACAAGATCCCTACTACTTGGCACATGAATACTTCAATCGTGACTGGCATCCGATGTATTTCTCCGACATGCAAAACTGGTTAGAGGGAGCCAAGTTAAGTTATGCCTGCTCGGCGAATTTCTTAGAAGATTTTGCGACGGGCTTGTTTGATGAAGAGCAACAGGCATTTTTGGCAAAAATCACCGACCCTTCCTTTACCCAAACTGCCAAAGATTATTTGCTCAACAAACAATTTCGCAAGGATTATTGGGTCAAGGGTGCGCGTAAAATCAGCAGTGTACAGGTAGAACAGGCTTGGCAACAGTTGCGCTTTTTATTGGTGGCACCGATAGACGACGTGGTATTAACCATTCGCAGCCACAGAGAAGTGTCCTTGCGTCCTGAAATATTTAAACCGATTTTGGATGTTTTGGCCGACCACAAACCGCACGATGTGACAGAAATCATGGCAGGGCTTGATGCAACCGTCAATCGCAATCAACTGTATGAGGCTTTGAGTTTGTTGCATGGTAAAGGCGACTTGGTGCTGGTACAAGAGAATGCGGTGATTACCAGCGCGACCGAGCGTTGCGCACGCTTGAATCGTCATTTGATGGAAGTCAGTCGCGTCAGTTCAGATGTGTCTTATTTGGTTAGCCCAGTTTCTGGTGGTGCCATTGCCTACAACCGCATCAATCAATTGTTCTTGTTGGCATACGCACAAGGCTTGCGCGAGCCCAAAGAATGGGTGGATTTCGTGTGGCAAATTTTAAATGCTCAAGGACATTTGTTGATGCACGAAGGCAAAACCCTACAAACCGAGAAAGAAAACCGGGCCGAATTGCTGCGCTTGGCACAGATTTTCGTGGATAAATACTTGGTGATTGCCCGCGCTCTTGCGGTGGTATCAGATTAAATCAGAGCATTAAATATATTGTTGGCATAACAAAGAGGATGCTTTTAGCATCCTCTTTGTTTGTCTGTGGAGCCGACCGATCGGATTTAGGCGGGACCAATATTTTGTTGAAAATCAGCCTGTATCTTTTCTTGTGCTAATTTTTTCTGCGCGGCGGCAAAATCTAGCATACGTGCAATCGGTAATTTAGCGCGTTCGCTGATGGCTGGGTCAATGTGGATTTCATTGTAGCCTGTGCCGATTTTATCAATCACCTCAGCGAGGTTGCGCAATTCATTCATCGCCATCCACGGGCAGTGGGCACAACTTTTACAAGTGGCCGATTGTCCTGCAGTGGGGGCTTCAAGGAAGGTTTTGTGGGGGTATTTTTGACGCAGTTTGTGCATCATGCCATTGTCGGTAGCAACGATGAAGGTATCGACTTCAGGAAATTGCGCAGGACCGTTTAAAATCGCCGAGGTTGAGCCAACCACATGCGCCAGTGCGACCACGCTTTCGGGTGATTCAGGGTGTACCAATACTTTGGCAGAAGGATGTTTGGCAATCAATTGTTCGAGTTCAATTGCTTTGAATTCGTCGTGCACGATGCACGAGCCTTGCCACAACAACATGTCTGCACCCGTTTCACGTTGGATGTAACCGCCCAAATGCCTATCGGGAGCCCAAAGAATTTTTTTGCCCTGTGCGTGGAGGTGCGAGACGATTTTCAGTGCAATCGATGAAGTCACCATCCAATCCGCACGCGCTTTGACTTGTGCAGAGGTGTTGGCATACACCACCACCTCGCGGTCAGGATGCGCATCGCAAAAAGCAGAAAACTCTTTAATCGGACAGCCCAAGTCCAGCGAGCATTCGGCGCGCAAATCAGGCACAAGCACGGTTTTTTCGGGCGACAAGATTTTTGCCGACTCGCCCATAAAACGCACCCCCGCGACAATCAAGGTTTGCGCTTCATGGTCACGCCCAAAACGCGCCATTTCTAAGGAGTCCGAGACAATGCCGCCCGTTTCTTCGGCCAAATCCTGCAAGTCTGGATGCACGTAATAATGCGCCACCAGCAGTGCATTATGCTTCTTCAAGCCCGCTTTGATGCGCGCAATCAGTTCAGCGCGTTCTTGAGTGTTGGGCTCGGAGGGCACTTGCGCCCATGCAGTGGCGGTTTTGATATTGCAGACCGCGCCTGACTCGGATTCGGGCAGATCGTAATCGACTTCAAATAATTTTTGTTCCATCATGGTGTTTCTCACTGTTAAATCGCATTGACCCGCATCGAAAAATCAATCGCGCGCACGTGCTTGGTCAAACCGCCAATCGAAATGCGATCCACACCCAATTCGGCGTAACTGCGGATGTTGTCCAAATTGACATTGCCTGAGACTTCTAAAATCGCTTGGCGTGCAAATTGCTCCACATTGATTTTGACCGCTTGGGCAATTTGCTCGTGGCTCATGTTGTCGAGTAAAATCATTTTCGCACCCGCGCTCAAAGCCTCTTGCAACTGTGCCAAGGTTTCTACTTCAATTTGAATGAATGGGGCAACCGCTCGCGCTGCGATATCGGGCACGGACACAATCGCACGCGCATGTTCCAGTGCCGGCGTGACTCCGCCTGCGGTGGCAATGTGGTTTTCTTTAATCAAAATACCGTCGTACAAGCCCACGCGGTGGTTCACGCCGCCGCCGACCAGCACTGCATATTTTTGTGCGAGACGCAGCCCAGGGATGGTTTTGCGCGAATCGACCACTTGGGTTGTTGTGCCTGCAATCGCTTTGACGTAGGTGTTCACGGTGGTGGCTGTGCCCGAGAGCAGTTGCAAAAAATTCAATGCGGTGCGTTCCGCCGTGACCAATGCGCGTGCCGAGCCCGACATTTCCACTAAGACTTGATTGGGTTCAATGGCATCGCCCTCGGCCATATGCCAAGTCAGTTGCACACTCGGTTCGATTTGACGAAATGCTTCGTCAAACCACGCTTGCCCGCATAAAATCGCAGGCTCACGCGCGATGATGCGCCCGTGCGCTTGTTGTTTGGCATCAATCAACAGCGCGGTCAAATCGCCCGTGCGGATGTCTTCTTCGAGCGCGCGTTGCACGTCTGCGGCAACGCAATCGGGAGGTGTGAAGTGTCGGTTCATAAATGCTTTCAAAATAGTCATCAATCAAGTATCAGATGAGCAAGTGTAACGCAAACACGTGCCGCCGTCATGCGCCACCGCTAAAACTGCATTGCCGCCATGCTTCATAGACCATAATCGCCGCAGTATTGGACAAATTCAAACTGCGGTTATTCGGCATCATTGGCAAGCGAATGCGTTGTGAGGTCGGGAAAAAATCGCGCACTGCATCGGGCAGACCTGCGGTTTCTGAGCCAAACACAAACCAATCACCTGCTTGAAATGCGGTTTCGGTCAAGACGTTTGAGCCTTTGGTGGTCAGGGCAAACATCCGCGCAGCATCAGGCTGGGCGGTACGGATGAATTCGTCCCAAGACTCGTGGGCTTTTAAATCCGCGAACTCATGGTAGTCCAAACCTGCGCGCACCATGCGTTTGTCATCCAGCGGAAAACCCAGTGGTTTGATGAGGTGCAGCTGGCAGCCCGTGTTGGCACACAGACGGATGATGTTGCCCGTATTGGGCGGGATTTCGGGGTGAACCAGAACGAGGTTGAACATAAAAATCTTTAAAAATGACGAATCGCAAACCAAGCGACATTTTACTTGAGCGGCGTCTTGCGTGTGCGTGCAATGACCAAATTATCCACGCGACGCGCGCCTGATTTTTTGAGCACATGAGCGATTTCATTGAGTGTTGCGCCTGTGGTGATGATGTCGTCAATCAGCAAAACATGGGCGTTTTCAAACAACGCTTTATCCAACACCGCAAAGGCATTTTTCACCTGTTTGCGGCGCATATCGGGTTTGACGTGAATTTGCAAACGCTCGTGGTGCAGACGGATGAGTGCATCGGGCGCGTATATCGGCGGCGTTTTGCCCCAAATACTGCTCAGAGCAATGTGTTGCATCAGCAGGCGCAAAGGGTTAAAGCCGCGCTCAGAGGTGCGCGCGTCCAACTGTGGCACAAGCACAATCACATCGGGCTGATGCGTGTGCGCGTAGTGCAATAAAGCGTGGTGCAGTAAGTCCGCCAACATCGGTGCGAGGTGCAATGCGTTGTGAAATTTGTACTGCAACAAGGCGTGCTGCAATTGCTCGGCGTAGTCGGCGAACGCCAGCGTCTCGGTGAACGCAGGCGGTTCGGTCACACACGCCAAACAATGCGTTTCAGCCGTGGTGAGCAGATGAGCGCATTGTACACAACGGTGAAATTCGTTGGTGTCAGATAAATTGCTGCTCAAATGATGGGGAAGTTGCTCAGTACACACCGCGCACAAACGCGACGAGAGCGTTGCCTCAGCCGTCGTGCGCCCGCACAAAACGCAACCCCCCACCCATTTGGCAAGACGGTTGTTGAAGCGGATGTGCCAGTGTTGCACACGGGACAGTGCGTTTCTCAGTTTGCTTGGCGGCAGGTCATGATAAAATCGCATGGCATTGAGTGAATGTTTTCGTCATTGATGCCACATTATCCAATCAATCTAGCCAAATGCCAAGCCACATGAACCCATCGCGCACACGCCTTCCCGACACCTTGGTGCACCACGTCGCGCGTGAACTCCTACAGCGTGCGCAGATGATTAAGTTGCCGTTGCTGCGTGTGCGTGAAATTAGCCCCGCACCTTTGCCTGTGGCGGAGTTGAAACACCTTTATCCTAAAATGCAGATTGAGCAGTGGCGGATGGCTGAAGCTAAACCCGCGCAAAATTTGTGGCAAAAACTCAATCCATTTGGTCAAATTCAGACGCACACATGGGATGCGTTCGCGCCCACTGCCGATGCGCAGTTGGTCATTGCGCCCTTCGTGCTTGATGGCTTGTATGCGCAGGATGTGTTGACGCGATTGGATCAATTGCCCCAGTGGTTCGCGCCCGATGGCGTGTTGTTGTTTGCCATGCTCGGCGCGGGCGCATTGCCTGAACTGGTTAACCGCGACACCGATTGGCTCGCGCACCTCAAGCATTTGCCCAACATCATGGACACGGGCGCGCGCTTGCAGGCCTTGCGTTTTGGTTTGCCTGTGTTGGATGTCGAAACCGTGCGTTTGGGCTACAGCGATGCCGAGACCTTGTGGGGCGATGTGTTGAACCTCAGCCCGAGTTTGCGCGCATTGGATGCATCGGAACAACCACAATGGCGCGATAAAATCCATACCGAATTTGCGCAAGGCTTGCGCGAATTGTCTTTGGAAATCATCTTCGGTCAAGTCTGGCAACCGAGCGCGCCCGTGCAGGACGATGGCGTGCGCACGGTCTCGCTGGAATCCTTGACCAACAGTTTAAAGTCAAATCGTATGAACTAAGAAGGAAGCCCTTATGAAACACCCTATCCGAGTTGTCTTGAGCGCGTTTGCGCTCAGTTTCGCGCTGGTTGCTTGTCAACCAACTACGCAGTATTTGAACAGCAATATCACTGCGAGCAACCTGCACACCGATATTCCGTTGACTTCACACACAGGCGAGCCGCTGCAAATCAACAGCCCGCAAAAAGGCAAAGTCTCGGCGGTGTTTTTCGGCTATACCCAATGCCCCGACATCTGCCCGACCACCTTGGGCAAAATGAAAATCGTCATGGAGCAACTCGGCGCGGACGCGAGCAAAGTGCGCGTGGTCTTCGTTACACTTGACCCTGAACGCGACACCCAGCAAGTGTTGAAAGAATACATGGAAGCGTTTAACCCCACGTTCATTGGTGCGTACACCGACCCTGCGCAAACCAAAATAATGGCCAATCAATTTCAAGTGGTGTATGAAAAAGTCGGCACAGACCCGAACTACATCGTCAACCACACCGCCAATTTATACCTGCTGGATGAAAACGGACGCACGGTTGTCTCTGTGCCATATGAAGCCAAACCCGAAACCATCGCCCATGACATCAAACAACTATTGGCGCAGTATCGGTAGGATGAACGCGGTGGTGTGCGCGTCATTGCGCGTGATGCTTTATCAGTGCGGCAATCTATGATTTTAAAATTTCACACGGCACGGGATGTGCACCATCGGCATCCGAGAGCCAAACCTCGCTGTCTGAAATCGAGCATTGCAGCGTCATATTGCGTTGGCACACGGCGGTCAAACCCGAGGTATCGGGCAGCATAAATACCGAAACTTTGGCGAGCGCATTCATTGCCTTTTCATTGTCACGCCACCATTTATCGGCAATCGAACCGCCGTATAAATACACCAACACCTTGTCCGACCGACCACAGGCTTTGCGGATGCGCCGCTCGTCGGGCAAGCCAACCTCAATCCACAGACGAATGTCGCTGTTGTAATCGACATGCCACACATCAGGCTCATCATCGGTGGACAAACCTTTGCCAAAAATCAAGCGTTCATGTGCGTTGAGCACAAATGCGAACAAGCGCACCATCATGCGCTCCTCGGTTTCAGACGGGTGTTGCGCAATGGTCAGGCTGTGTTCGGCGTAATAATGTCGATCCATATCGGCGATGGAGACTTCGGCTTTGTGGATGGTGGATTTGAGTGCCATGTTTTTGCGTTTGAATTTTATAGTAGGGGCAGGTTTTAAACCTGCCCAAAATGACGTGCGTGCATTGTTAAAAAATGGCGGGTTTGAAACCCGCCCCTACGATTATTTTAATAACCCTTGCAACACCTGAAAATAGGTCGGAAAGGTTTTCGCCACACACTCAGGCTCGTTAATCGTGACGCCAACTTTGGACAATGCCACCAACGAAAAACACATCGCCATGCGGTGGTCGTCATAAGTATCAATTTCGGCGTGTTTCCAGCCATCATCAGTGGGCGGTGTGATTTCGATAAAATCCGCCCCCTCAACCACACTCGCGCCGACTTTGCGCAATTCGGTCGCCATCGCGCTCAAGCGGTCGGTTTCCTTGACGCGCCATGAGGCGATATTGGTCAGGCGCGTCGTACCTTTGGCGAACAAAGCAGCGGTTGCCAAGGTCATTGCCGCATCGGGAATGTGGTTGCAATCGAGTTCAATCGCGCGCAAACCGCCTTCATCAACGCCCCTAACCTCTATCCAATTCGCACCCATCATTATATTCGCGCCCATCATCTGCATGGCATCGGCAAATTTCACATCGCCTTGAATACTCGATAAACCCACGCCATGAATTTTGATGGGACCACCGCCGATTGCGCCCAAAGCAATGAAATAGGAAGCCGACGATGCATCACCTTCGACAAAAATTTCTTTGGGTGATTGGTATTGAGAACCCGCCGCAATGGTAAACGACGACCAGCCATCACGTGTCACTTGCACGCCAAAGCGCGCCATTAAATTGAGCGTGATCTCAATGTAAGGTTTGGAAATCAACTCACCGATGACGTGAATGGTGACGTTGCGATTGAGTAAAGGTGCAGCCATCAACACCGCTGTGAGAAATTGGCTTGAGACATTGCCTTTGATCGACAAACTCAAATCTCCCTCAGGAATGCGCGCAGGCGTGAGCGTGAACGGTGGATAACCCGCATTGCCTGTGTATTCAACCTGCACACCGATTTGCACTAAAGCCTCAAGCAAATCACCAATCGGTCGCTCGTGCATACGCGGCACACCGTGCAAATGATAAGTCCCCTGTTGCAAAGCCAATACCGCAGTCAATGGGCGAATCGCCGTACCTGCGTTGCCCATAAATAAATCAGCATCTTTGTTGGTAAATTTGCCGCCTGTGCCGATGATGTCGTAGTCATGCGCAGCGGTTTGCGTGACCGATACGCCAAGAACATTGAGCGCATCGAGCATCACGCGCGTGTCGTCCGAGTCGAGCACGTCACGCACGCGCGTGACCTGCCCTTTTTGGCATAAAGCCGACAACAGCAACACTCGATTGGAAATGCTTTTTGAGCCAGGTAAAGTGATTTCGCCTTGGGCGTGAGAGGTGGGATTTAATGTGATTGAATTCATTTTTGTCGGTGATTCATTGTTCATCCGTTGATTTGGGTTTTGGCTGTATTCATTGGGTTAAGAGCATACGTTTGAGACTGGGGACTTGTTTGGAGTGCAAATCATCAATCAGCCAAATACCGTGCTCCTGAATGACCTTGAAATGAATGGCGTGTTGTTTTTGGTTGAAATTTTTGAAGCGAGCAATGACCAGCCCTTGTGCGCAACTGTATTGTACCTTGGTTACATTCCAATCTTGGGCGTTAAAAATGGGTTCAAAATCGAGGGCGCATACCTCCTCACCGTTTTTAGTGCAGGCTTTATCGTGTAACAACGCATTTTTCAATGCGCGACTGACGTTGTCGTATCGGGGGTTTTGTTGTTCGTCATAAGCGAGCAAACTTTGCCGTTGGTAGGCTTGCTGAACGACATTGAGTTTCGCCTTGTCTGTTGAGGTTTGGCAGGGATTTGCCTGGGCATTCAAGCAAACAACCGCGGTGGTTACCAAAAGAAGACATTGGGTTATTGTTAAATTGGGTTTTTTCACGGTTTGTCTTTCCTCCACGCCAAACGTTTTTCACTGGCACGGGTAAACTCGGTGAGTAGTGTGTCGCTGTCCGAAGCGGCGATTTTATCGCGTAAGGCTTGAGTGTGCGCAAGGTAGGCGTCCAAATCTGCCACAATCGCATCGCGATTATTCAGACACACATCGCGCCACATTTCAGGACTGGCAGCGGCAATACGTGTGAAGTCGCGAAACCCTGCACCTGCCATGGCGAATTTATCATCGCACAGCGCGTCGTCAGCGACGTGGTTCATCAGTGCGTAGGCAAGTACGTGCGGTACGTGCGACACCGCGGCGAAAATCGCATCGTGCGCGTTTAAATCCAGTTCATACACATGTCCGCCTGTAGTTTGCCACATGCCCACCACCGTGCGAATTTGTTCGGTGGTGTTGTGCTCGGTGGGACAGACCATGATTTTTTTGCCCACGTATAAATCCGCCAATGCTGCCGATGGGCCATTGATTTCACGCCCCGCAATCGGGTGCGCGAGTACGAATTGGTTGATTTTATTGCCCAACACCGCCAGCGCATCTTCATAGACCGACTGCTTGGTGCTACCCGCGTCGGTGGTGATGGTGTGTGGCGCGAGGTGCGGCAGTAAATCGCGCAGCACGTTTTGCGTTTGCCCAACAGGCATGGCCAGCACGATGATGTTGGCGCGCGCAACCGCTTGCGCGTATTCAGGTGTGTTCGGCGCGACAAAATCGTCAATCAAGCCGAGTTGTAAGGCCTCGCGCATCACCGATTCGCGCCGCCCCACGCCCGTGACGTGTTGTACCGCATTGGCTTTTTTCAAAGCCAATGTGAGTGAGCCACCAATGAGCCCTGCGCCGATGAGCAGCAGGTTATCAATCGGTTGTGATGGAAGTTGAGGGTATATTTTCATCGTCTCACGCCGTTACAGGGTACGAACCCAAACATTTGTAAAACGCGGCTTGTGCTTCGATCTCTTTGAGTGCTGCGGCGACGTGTGGCTCATCGACATGACCCACAAAATCAATATAAAAGTAGTATTCCCAACCTTTTTGTTTCGCTGGACGGGACTCAAACCGCACCATCGACACACCATGTCGTGCGAGTGGTTCAATGAGGGCAAATACCGAGCCCGCTTTATTCGGCGCGGCGAGGATGAGCGAAGTTTTATCCGCTGGGCTCGGACTGCACACTTGTTTGCCCAAGACCACAAAGCGCGTGCGGTTGTTGGCATCGTCCTGTATGCCGATCGCGACTTTTTGCAATTCATACATCATTGCAGCTGAATCGCCTGCAATACAGGCGACGCTCGCGTCCTCTTGTGCCATTTTCGCGCCTTGTGCGTTTGAGGACACGGGTTTTTGGGTCACATGGGGGTAATGTTGTTTGAGCCACGCATAGCACTGCGCGAGGGCTTGCGGATGCGCCACGATGGTTGTGACCCCATCCATATTGCCCGTACTGTGCAGCAATGAATGCTGGATGGCCAATGACACTTCAGCGCACACGCGCAAAGGCGAATTGAGCAATAAATCCATCGTGCGGTTAATCGCGCCTTCAATCGAGTTTTCAATTGGCACGACACCAAAAGTCGCACCGCCCGCCTCAACCGCGTGGAATATGTCGTCAATGCTCACACAGTCCACACCGACAATCGCATGACCGAATTGTTTGAACATCGCTTGCTCGGTATAAGTACCTGCAGGACCGAGATAGGCGACCTTGACGGGTTCTTCCATCGCGCGACACGCGCTCATCACTTCGCGCCAGAGCGTTTGCAATGTGGCTGTGGGCAATGGGCCTGGATTTTGGGTGGCAATTTTTTCGAGCACCACTGATTCACGCTCAGGGCGATAGACAGGCTGCTCGTATTTTTGCTTGACTTCGCCAACGCGCTGGGCGAGTTTCGCCCGCTCGTTGAGCAGGCGCAAAAGTTGCGCATCTACTGCGTCAATTTCCACGCGGATGGGGGCGAGGTCACGGTCAACTTCGGCTTGGATTTCGGGGGTGAGAGGGGTGTTGTTCATATCAATGTGATTGTTCAAATTGCTTCATAAATTCTACCAATGCCTGCACCGCCTCCAAACTCACCGCATTGTAAATACTCGCACGCATACCACCGACCATTTTGTGCCCTTTGAGCGCGGCCAGACCTGCGGCTTGGGATTGCGCGAGGAATTCGGCGTTCAATGATTCATCACGCAGGAAAAACGGCACATTCATGCACGAGCGGTATTTGGGCTGCACATCGTTGCGATAGAGTGTTGAGTTGTCGATGAATTCGTAGAGCAATTTGGCTTTCGTATCGTTGACTTCTGCCATTGCCGCCACGCCACCTTGCGCTTCGAGCCATTCAAACACCAGTCCTGCGATGTAAATCGACAGTGTCGGTGGGGTGTTGAACATCGAATCGTTGTCCGCCACATTGCGCCAGTTGAACGCCGATGGGCACAGAGGATGTTGGCGGTCGAGCAAATCATCGCGCACGATGACAAAGGTCACGCCCGCAGGGCCGATGTTTTTTTGTGCGCCACCATAAATCACGCCGTAGCGCGACACATCGAGCGGACGCGAGAGAATGTGGCTGGACATGTCCGCCACGAGGAATGAATCACGCGCTACCAATTCATCCGCGAGCGATTGCGGTGCGAACCATTCCACGCCGTGAATGGTTTCGTTGGTACAGACGTTGACATAGGCGGGTTTGTCTGAGAGTTGCCATGTGTCGGGCTCGGGGTAGTAAAGAAATTTACCACTGCCATCGTCCGAATTGGCGATGATTTTGCACGAACCTCCGCCTGCTTTGGCGTAACGATCGGCTTCTTTTTGGGTTTTAACCGACCATGCACCTGCGATGACGCTGTCGATGGTTTGATTCGCGCCTTTGGATGTGTCACCGAGTAAGTTCAGCGGAATAATCGCATTTTGCCCAATCGCCCCGCCCTGCATGAATAAAATTTGGTAGTTCTCGGGCACGTTGAGCAAACGGCGAAACGCTTCGCGCGTGCGCATGAACACCTCGGTGTACACCGCGCCACGATGGCTCATTTCCATGATGGACACGCCTGTGCCCTGAAAATCGAGCAATTCGGACTGCATTTTTTCAAGCACGGGCGTGGGCAGAGCCGCTGGACCTGCGGCGAAGTTGAAGATACGGTGGGGCATAGTGAGACTCGCTAAAATTTTTGAATGCATCATTATCGCGTAAAACGCGGGATTTTTATAGTCTAATCAGGGATTTAGACAGCAATCAAGACGTATTTTCAGTAGCAAAATCAAAATGTGTCAACGCACCAATAAAAAAGGCGAGTCTGAAACTCGCCTTTTTCATAGTGCATCAATACTGCGTTTACTCGGTTTCAGGTGTTTCAATTGCCGCATCGGTATTGCCCGACACATCTGTTACCACTTCTTCTGCCTCGTCCAACTCATCCTCATCAATCGAAATCATGACTTTTTGTACACCGCTCAACACATCGCCCTCGTCCAAGCCAATCAAAGTCACACCCTGCGTTGCGCGTCCGACCACGCGTACTTCAGAAATGCGGGTGCGCACCAGTGTGCCGCCTTGGGTGATGAGCATGATTTGGTCGTCCTCTTCGACCAACTGCGCGGCCACGACTTTGCCGTTGCGCTCAGAGGTTTGGATGGCAATCATGCCCTTGGTACCACGACCGTGGCGCGTGTATTCGGTAATTGGTGTGCGTTTGCCAAAGCCGTTTTCAGTCGCAGTGAGCACATACTGGCTTTCAGACTCAGCGACCAACAAAGCAATGATGTTTTGCCCTTCTTCTAAATTCATACCGCGCACACCGCGTGCGTTGCGACCCATTGGGCGCACGTCGTTTTCGTCAAAGCGCACGGCTTTACCCGCATCGGAGAATAACATCACATCGTGTGCGCCATCGGTCACCGCTGCGCCGATGAGGTAGTCGCCCTCGTCCAAGTTCACAGCGATGATGCCCGCTTTGCGTGGATTCGAGAAATCCGACAACGGGGTTTTTTTCACAGTACCCAAACTGGTTGCCATAAAGACGTATTTGTCTTCAGCGAAACCACCGCCGTTTTTGGCATCAATCGGCAACATGACGGTGATTTTTTCGCCCTCTTCGAGTGGCAACATGCGAATAATCGGCGTGCCGCGCGAAGTGCGCGAGCCTGCGGGGACTTCGTACACGCGCGTCCAATACAGGCGACCACGGTTCGAGAAACTCAAAATCGTGTCATGGGTGTTGGCAACGAACAGATTTTCAATCCAGTCTTCTTCGCCTTTGGTCGAAGCGGCTTGCTTGCCGCGACCGCCACGGCGTTGTGTGCGGTACTCGGACAAGGCTTGCGCTTTGATGTAACCCGTGTTCGACAAAGTCACCACCATGTCGCATGGTGTGATTAAATCCTCAATGTCGATGTCCGAGGCGTTCATCTCGATTTGTGAGCGACGCGCGTCACCGAATTCCTCAACAATCACGGTCAACTCGCCGTCAATAATCGCGGTCACTCGTTCGGGACGCGACAGGATGTCAATCAAATCGGCGATGTGCGTCATGATGTCTTTGTACTCTTGGACAATCTTGTCTTGCTCCAACCCCGTCAAGCGTTGCAAACGCATTTGCAAAATTTCCTGCGCTTGGATGTCCGACAAACGATACAAACCATTGTCCTGCAAACCCATATCGGCAAGCAAACCATCAGGGCGGTATAAATCGCGCCCTTCGGTACGACCGAGCATTTCGCGCACCAATTCAGAATCCCACAGTTTCGCCATCAAATCGGTTTTCGCCACGGGTGGCGTGGGTGCGGCTTTGATAATCGCGATGAACTCATCGATGTTCGCCAATGCGACAGCCAAACCTTCTAAAATATGCGCGCGATCGCGCGCCTTGCGCAATTCAAACGCGGTGCGGCGTGTGACCACTTCACGGCGGTGCTCGAGGAAATACACCAGCATTTCGCGCAAATTGAGCAATTTTGGCTGACCATCGACCAGTGCGACCATATTCATGCCAAAGGTGTCTTGCAGTTGCGTGTGTTTGTACAAATTATTCAGTACTACTTCGGCGACTTCACCACGCTTGAGTTCAATCACCATGCGCATACCCGATTTGTCCGACTCATCGCGCAAATCAGAAATACCTTCAAGTCGCTTGTCGTTCACCATTTCGGCGATGTTTTCGAGCAATTTGCGTTTGTTTACCTGATACGGTAATTCGTCCACGATAATCGCTTGACGGTGCCCTTTTTCCATATCTTCAAAATGAACCCGCGCACGCATCACCACGCGACCGCGACCTGTTTTATAACCTTGGCGCACGCCTGAAATGCCGTAAATAATCCCAGCGGTTGGGAAATCAGGTGCGGGAACCAATTCAATCAATTCATCGACTGTCGCCTCGGGATTGTGCAAAACATGCAAACACGCTTTGACCACCTCGCGTAAATTATGCGGCGGGATATTGGTCGCCATACCAACCGCAATACCTGTTGAACCATTGATCAATAAGTTGGGCAAACGCGTGGGCAAGACCAAAGGCTCACGTTCATTGCCATCGTAGTTTGGGCCGAAATCGACGGTTTCTTTGTCAATGTCCTCTAACAACTGATGTCCGATTTTCGCCATGCGCATTTCGGTATAGCGCATTGCGGCGGCGGCATCACCGTCCACCGAACCGAAGTTCCCCTGACCGTCCACCAAGGTATAACGCAAAGAAAAATCTTGTGCCATACGCACAATGGTGTCGTAAATCGCGCTGTCGCCGTGCGGGTGGTATTTACCCATCACATCACCGACGATGCGGGCAGATTTTTTATACGCGCGGTTCCAATCGTTGTTCTGCTCGTGCATCGCATACAGCACACGGCGATGCACGGGTTTTAAACCATCGCGCACATCGGGTAGGGCTCGACCGACAATCACACTCATGGCGTAATCGAGGTAGGAGCGGCGCATTTCATCTTCAAGCGAAATAGGAAGGGTTTCTTTGGCAAACGATGACATAGGCATCCTGTGGTTAAGTAAATCTGAGCGTTGCTCAAAACGGACATCATTCAATTCATCATTCTAACATGCCCGACATCAGATAAGCGCTCAGCAGACAGACTTTGTGCAACCTAATCCAATCGCCATAGGGGCAGCGTACTCAAGCCGACGCTTTCGACTAAGAGCGTCTGTTAACGGCAAATTGAGTGTTGCATAATTGAAACAAATCACATGAGAACACACTGCTTCGCAGAACATAATTGGTTTTTGCCCGCACTTCGTGGTCAAAGTTGTGGCACAATGAGTTCGTGCGGTGTTCATAACGCATTTATTGTGTAAAAAAATGATATTGCAGGGTGCACATTGAATAGTTATAATGGCACTGTTTAAATTAGGGTTTGAAATAATTTTAAACTCGTAGTGAACGTTCTCGCAGGCTGACTGCGCACTTTCCATAAGAGGAGAAACATGAAAAACTTCGTAAAAGTTGCTTCTTTAGTCGCAACATTAGCCCTCGCGGCACAAGTAAATGCGGCTACTATTACGCCAATGGCGGATGCTGTAAACAGCCGTCACGTACAAGACGCTGCTGATAGCCAAATTTGGGTAAGCGGTGACTACGGCGCGACCAATGGCACAGACAAATTGTGCTGGCAAACTGGTTACTACCCTGACGGCAATCCTATCGTGGGTTGTGACGCGGTAGCTAAACCTCCAGTTGTTATGAACGGCAGTTTGAATTTAGATGCAGCAACGTTGTTTGACTTTGACAAAGCATCTTTGCGCCCAGCAGGTCAAGAAATGTTGGGTCGTTTGGCAGCATTCTTGAACCGCAACTCATACTCACAAAGCATTATCGTGGGTCACACTGACTCATGGGGTTCTGACGCGTACAATGACCGCTTGTCACTGCGCCGCGCAGAGTCTGTAAAAGCATTTTTGGTTAGCCAAGGTGTTCCTGCTGGTAAAATCGTGAGTCAAGGCATGGGCGAACGTCAGTTGATCGTGTCTCCTGCGTCTTGTAAAGGCACTAAAGCAGCACGTCAAGCATGTGAGCAACCTAACCGTCGCGTGACTGTTGACATTCAAGGTGCAACTGTTCCTGCGAACCAAGTTGAAGCATGGAAACGTGAATTGACTGCGGTTGGTGTAAACGTTACCAAATAATCTCTCGTTTTGATTGATTAAAAAGCCCTGCAATCGCGGGGCTTTTTTCATGGTAGAATCAACCCATTCGTGGTCAAATAGCGTATTTAAATGACCTGTATTTGCAATGCTGTCGCAGGTGCGCGCCCATCATTATCGACTGAAAACAACTTCATGAACAACCATCCCAACCCATTGGATCATCAAAATATATCCACTCAAGAGATTGAAAAATTTTCCCAACACGCGCATGAATGGTGGGACGAGCAAGGGCCATTGAAAACGCTACATCAAATCAATCCCATACGCATGGCTTGGATTGCAAAACATGTCGTTTTAGGCAATGCAAAAACCATAGACATCGGCTGTGGCGGCGGTATATTAAGCGAATCATTGGTGCGGGCGGGCGCAATTGTCACGGGCTTGGATATGGCATCGGATTCCATAGAGATTGCCCGTGCGCACGCACAAGCCGCGCAACTGAGTATTGATTACCAAGCGATAACTGCCGAAGAGTGGGCGCAGACACACCCAGCAGAATATGATGTGGTCACCTGTATGGAGTTGTTAGAGCACGTACCTGATCCTGCCTCGGTGGTGCATGCGGCGGCGCAACTCTTGACTCCAAACGGCACGGTGTTTTTTTCCACCATCAATCGAAATCCAAAGGCTTGGGCATTGACCATCGGTGCGGCTGAGCATCTGCTCAAATGGATACCCAAAGGCACGCACCAGTACGACACCTTTATTAAGCCAAGTGAACTCTCTGCGATGGCGCGTCAATCGGGCTTAGAAGTTTTTGCTTTGGCGGGCGTTGGTTACCAGCCTTGGCAATCGAAATCAACCCCATTTGTGGTCACCAAAGACACCAGTGTCAACTACATGATGGCTTGTCGCAAAGCCAAAAAACGGTGCTAGTTTTGACAGTACAGAACGTGTTAACTTTGTCTTTAACAATCGTTTGGTCTGGCAGAAAAATACAACCCTCGGCGTATTGTGTTTGATTTAGATGGCACACTGATTGATTCCGCGCCCGATTTGGCTGGCGCGCTCAATGCCCTGCGCATTAAACGTTGGTTACCTCCCCTGCCATTGGCGCGGCTGCGCCCTTTTGCATCAAATAGCGCATGCGAACTGCTAGGCGCGGGGGCTGGTATTGATGACACGCATCCGGACTACTTGGTGATGCGAGATGAGCTTCTTGAATGCTATGAGCAACACACCACCGAGCATATTTGCTTGTTTGATGGTGTGGACGCAGTGCTCGCTCATTTGGAAAACAATCACATCGCATGGGGAATCGTGACCAATAAATACCAACGATTCACCACGCCTGTGGTGCGAGCGTTGGGTTTGGATCAGCGTGCGCAGATTATTGTGTGCGGTGACACCGCCGCACATGCGAAACCCCACCCTGAACCACTGATCTATACGGCGAAATACCTTGATATACCGCCGTGCAATTTAATATTATGTCGGCGATGATGAAAGAGACGTCCAAGTGGGGCGCGTGCGGCGATGTATGGTCGATCAATTGCCGTGCGTTGTGGGTGGCTGTGCCAGTTTGCAGGCGATAGAATCTTGGGGTGCGGATGCGCAAATCAACCATGTGACGGATTTAATCAGTTTGTTGTAACCCGTCACAAGCAGAAATTTTCGGTGTATGGATTTGGTTGTGAGTTATCAGCTGATGGGCTTTTCATCAAAATAACTTTCAAATACAGCGGCTACAATCATAAAAACGAAAAATCCAGAAAAATCGCCCTGCATTTCAGATAAACAAAATCGTTGCATGCAAACAACAAACTGTTGCATATATACTGCAAAACCTGCGATAAAAGCCAATAGTATTGGACAAAACTGCTGTGTGGTAGCAAAATTAGACCGTCGGAATGAGAGCGAAGTTCGCGTTTCGTAAGATCTCTGCAAAGAGTATTGGGATTGAAATAATTTGATCTCAACTGTTTAAAGTTTAACTTTTAAGAGGATAAACAAATGAAAAAGACTTTAGTGGCTTTGGCTGTTTTGGGTTCGTTCGCTGGTGTTGCATCTGCTGCAACTAGCGTAACTTTGTATGGTACTGTAGATGCTGGCTATGAAGGCTGGACTTTTGGTAAAGATGCTTCTGGTTGGGACAACACCTTTGTTCAGGGTGGCACTTCAGAAAAAAACAGCAAAATCGGTGTCCGTGGTCAAGAAGACTTGGGCAATGGTTTGGCGGCAATCTTCACTTTAGAGGGCAATCTTGGTGCTGACGTCGGCGAGACAAATGCAGGTCAATTGTTTAACCGTGAAACAACTGTTGGTTTGAAAGGTTCTTTCGGCGAAGTGAAAATTGGTCGTGCGAAATCACAAATGGAATTGGCTTTGGGTGGTATCGTTCCGGGTCATCGCGTAGCTGATGTGGACTTGTACTCTGTTGCCTTGGCTCGTCACAGCAATGGTTTGTTCTACTCGTATGATAACGCTGGTTTTTCCTTCGGTGCAGATGTAACGACCAAAGGTGGTGCTGCGGGCAATAGTCAATCTACATTTGTTGATACTGTAACAGGAAGTTCAACAGGTAATGGTATTATGGCTACTTTTGGTGCTGAAGGTGCTACTGGTGAAAAAGTTGGCTACGGCGTGCGCTTGGGTTATGCGGGTCAAGTGGGTGGCGGTGTGACTTTGTTGGCTCGTGCGGCTTACCAAAATGACGGCAATGTAACTGCAACGCCTTATGCCTTAGGGGTTCCAGGTGCTTCAGTTGTAAGAAAACAGCGTGAAGCTGGTGGTTTGTTGGCTGCGGTTATTCCTTTTTCAAACAATAGTTTGACTGTGGGAGTGGCTTATGCTCAAGGTAAAGGTTTTGCGAGTGATTTAGCAGATGCAAAACTTGCTGCTGGTCGTGTTTATGCTGATAAAGCGCGCACGTTGTCTGCTGTTGTTGCGGGCGGTTTCGGCTCCAACGACTCTGCTTACGTGAAGTATCAGCAACGTAAAGGTACAACGGCTGGTGCAACCGTTTATAACGGCAATGTGTGGGCCGTGGGCTATGAGCACAACCTGAGCAAACGCACTTCTGTGTATGCTGACGTTGCGTATGCAACCATTAAAAACACTGGTGGTGATTACAACAAAGCTACTGCAACAGGCTACAGCGTTGGTGTGGCACACAGTTTCTAATTTAAGCGTTATCTAAATTAGTCAAAAGCGACCTTCGGGTCGCTTTTTTATTTAAATTTTATAGAGATTATTTTGAATAAGTCCTAGGTTAGGCAGTACTCCGTGCATGTGAATATGTTGCCTTAAAGTTACTTGATCACTCGCTCTTACCTAATATTGAGCACGATTAAAATTGATTTGAAAAGGTTTACTTCGCTGTGCTTGTAGTTAAAATGATTTATTTTGTCCTGGTATGGTGTTAAAAGCATACATTTTTACAACAGATGTTGAAAATATTGTGGACAGAATGTATAACACCCGTGATAATGCCGTCAACGAAAGTGGTCGGTTGGTCTTTTTGATTCGCTTGCGTTCTGTGTTTTAGTGCAAAGATTAGTCTGTTGTTTGGATTGATACAATTTTTATAAATGAATGGAGAAAACGAATGAAACAATCATTAGTTGCTTTGGCAATTTTGGGGACATTTGCGGGTGTGGCTTCGGCTGCGAGCAGTGTGACTTTGTACGGTGCAGTTGAGTTGGGTTATACAGACTTGTTTGGTAAAGGTGAGTTTGCCAATGGTGCGACACCAAATACTACAGGTTTAAATTTTCCGCAGAATGCAGTTAAAACGGGGACTTTAAAAAAAGCCCAAGGAATTTTGGCTAAGAGTTTGGCTCAAACCCCTCGTCGCAGTGATCGTTTTGGTATCATGGGCGAAGAGGATTTGGGCAATGGTGTTTCTGCCATTTTCAAATTAGAAGCGAACTTGAAAGCGGACAATGGCGACACCACAACGGGTCAGTTGTTCAACCGGGAGAGTACTGTTGGTTTGAAAGGTAATTTTGGCGAAGTTAAAATTGGTCGCGCGAAATCTCAAGTGGAGTTGGCAACAGGTGGCTTGATTGGTACTCATGGTGTGGCTGATGTGGACTTGTATTCTATCTCAAATGCGCGTCACAGTAACGGTTTGTTTTATGAATACAAAAACTCTGGCTTCACAGTTGGTGCTGATGTGACCACCAAAGGCGGTGCCTTGGGTAACACCAATGAAGGTGCAACAGGCTCTAAAGTAGGTTATGGTGCGCGTTTGGGCTACTACGGTCATGGTTTGTTGGCTCGTCTTGCTTATCAAAATGATGGTCCTGTTGAAGCAAGTTCTACGGTTGCAGGCAATGCGCTTGCGATTGGTAAAAAACAGCATGAATGGGCAGCTGTTTTGGCATACAACTTCTATGAAGGCAAAAAAATTCCTTTGGCAATTGGTGTGTCATACGCACAAGGTAAAGGGATGGCAAAAGGCTTTTTCTCCGCTACAGGTTTAGATGCTGCGAATACAGATACTGTATATGCGAAGAAAGCAAGCACTTTGGGTGCGATCGTGCGTACTTGGTTCTCTCCAAACGATACTGCTTATGTGTTGTATCAAAAACGCAAATCAACCGCTGAATCGGGTGCGACTATGAATAACGCTTGGGCGATTGCTTTGGGTTATGAGCACAAATTGAGCAAGCGCACTGCGATATCGCTTGATACGGTTTATTTGAAAGCAAAAAATATTGGTGTTGCAAGTCCATTTGGATTTGTTGGTGTCCCTGTTTCTGCTAAAGCCTATGGTTATAGCGTGGGTCTGAGCCACAGTTTCTAATTCAAAAAGTGCGATTGAAAAAGCGAGCTTTGGCTCGCTTTTTTGCGTTGAATATTTTTATAAAAAGAACAATCGTTCGTTTATGCGTTGTGAAAAATAAACAAAATCGTTACAATGAGTCGTCCACGTTGGTGCATGGTGAGCGCAATGTTCCTGTACTGGTGTTGGTTTTTTTAACAAGTTGTTGAGTTGAAAAAGGTTTAATAATGAGTTTAGAAATAACCAAGCACCATGTGTGTTTAAGCACTGCCCCACAGGTAAACTCTGAGGATATGGCGCTGGTGGCGCAAAAAGGATTTGCTTCGGTGATGAATAATCGCCCTGACTTTGAGCATGATGCTTCGCAGCCGACTGCGCAATCGGTGGCGGATGCTGCACAGGCTTTGGACATGGATTTTTATGACCTGCCCTTTTCCCCTTCGCGCATCACGCCCGAATTGTTGGTGCAGTTTGCGCAAATCGTGGGACAGGCAAGGAAGCCTATTTTGGTGTATTGCCGCAGCGGAGCTCGTTCAACGGGTATCTATCGTATGGTGCTGGAGGCAGGGTATCTTGACCCTGAGGATTTGTCGTTGGTGATGGGGTGATGTGGGCTGCGTCAGCAGTTTGTGTCGCAAAATCGCTGTAAGAATATTTGATTCAATTTGGAATTGATTATCGTATGTTGTCATATTTGCGCGCTTTTTTTCGTCTGATTTTATTTGCCGTACTGGTGGTGATTGGCTTGTTGGTTACGCTGTTGTTTTTTCCGTTGATTGGTTGGCAATCGAAACGTCGCATTATCAAGTATTGGTCTTCTCTTTTGATACGCGCATTGGGTGTGCGCTTGGTGGTTGATTGTGCGCCACCTGCCCAAAATTTGCGTGGTTTGATGGTCTCAAATCATTCTTCGTGGATTGATATTTTTGCCACCAATGCGGTGCAGGCGGTGCGCTTTATTTCAAAGTCTGAGATTCGTGATTGGCCTGTGTTGGGTCGGTTGGTCACGATGGCGGGCACGCTTTATGTGGAGCGCGGGAATCGCAATAAAATTAATGAAACCAATGAATCCATACGCGATGCGGTCGCCGCAGGTGACTTGGTTGGGTTTTACCCGGAGGGCACCACCACGGATGGCACGTATTTATTGCCATTTAAAACCAATTTGTTTCAACCCGCTGTGGATTATCAGATGATGGTCTATCCCGTGACAGTGTCGTATCGCCAACGTGGCGAGCCGACGCGCTTGGCCAGTTATGAGGGGAATACCTCGTTTGGTGAAAGTTTTTTATCGCTGACTCGTGCCGCAGGTTTGGAGGTGCATGTTGCCTTCGGTGATCCAATCGATAGCAGGATGTATGGGCATAGGGCGGCGTTGGCATCGGTAGCGCAGAATGCCATCGCACAAATGGCTGGGCTGGACGTTAAGGTGCCCAGCGAGGAGCAAGCGGCGTTGTTGCAAAGCGCGAAAATGGGTCGTGCTTTGTGATTTTGGCTAAAACCGAGAAGCCCTTATCGTGGTAAGTGGTGATTTAAATGAATTTAATTTGAAAATACAGTTTGTTTATGGCGGTTTATTCTGTATATAATGAAATTGCAGTAAATTATTTTGTGGTTTTTTTGAAAAATATTCGTTTGTCTATTGACAACAATCAATGAATTGATGAAAATAGAACGAGCGTTCGATTTTGGCGGAATTTATGATGACAAATGAGCGTATAAATCCAGTGGTGCATATTCGCAAAGGCGAGCAAACCCGTGCGGCGATTTTAGATGCAGCTTTGGATGTGGCTTCTCGTGATGGTTTAGAGGGCGTGACCATCGGGATTCTCGCAGACCGTTTGGATATGAGTAAAAGTGGCGTGTTCTCACATTTTGGTTCACGCGATGAATTGCTTATAGAGGTGCTGAAAGAATACGAGGCGCGTTTTTTGGCGGACATTCTAAAACCCGCTTTGGTGTTGCCAAGAGGTCTGAATCGCTTGCGTGCGATCTTGGATAATTGGTTTACCAAATTGGGACAAGAAACCGAAAATGGTTGTTTGTATATTTCAGGCGCAGTGGAATATGACGATCGCCCTGGGGCGGTACGTGATGAGTTGGTGGGTTTGATGTTGGCGTGGGAAGAGCAATTGCGTCGCGCGATTCGGTATTGTGTTGAGTCGGGCGAATTTCATGAGAATACGCCAATTGATTTGATGATTTTTGAGTTGTACGGTTTGACTTTGGGTTTTCACCAAAGTGTTCGTTTGATGAAGCGCGACAACGGCATGGACATGGTCAAACAGGTTTTAGAGCGCATTTTGAAACAATATTTACGCACAACATAATGTTTATGGTGTGCGGCTTTTGAAGGAGACACACCATGGGACAATATACACCACCACTGCGTGACATTCAATTTGTCATGCACGAGTTGCTCGATACCGAGGGCACACTCAAACAAATGCCTGCACACGCCGATATGGACGTGGACACGATTAACGCGATTGTTGAAGAAGCAGGTAAATTCGCATCATCCGTCGTTTTTCCATTGAACCAATCGGGTGATTTGGAAGGCTGTACCCTCAACGGTACAGAAGTGGCGACTCCCAAAGGCTACAAAGAAGCCTACAAACAATACGTTGAGGCGGGTTGGGCATCGCTTTCCTGCGACCCCGAATACGGCGGTCAAGGCTTGCCCATTTCTTTAAACAACGCCTTGTACGAAACCCTCAATTCTGCCAACATCGCATGGACGATGTACCCTGGTTTGAGCCATGGCGCGTATGAGTGTTTGCATGAGCACGGCACGGACGAAATCAAAGCACTGTATTTACCCAAACTCACCACAGGCGAATGGACAGGCACGATGTGTTTGACCGAGCCACACTGCGGTACGGATTTGGGTTTGTTGCGCAGCAAAGCGATTCCCAACGCCGATGGCTCGTACAGCATCACAGGCACGAAAATCTTTATCTCCAGTGGTGAGCATGATATGGCGGAAAACATCATCCACCTCGTGTTGGCGCGTTTGCCTGATGCGGAAAAAGGCACCAAAGGCATTTCATTGTTCATCGTGCCAAAATTCATTCCGAATGCGGACGGTACGCTGGGTGCGCGCAACCCAGTGAACTGTGCTCGTTTAGAGCACAAGATGGGTATTCACTCAAACTCTACCGCAGAAATCAATTTGGATGGCGCAGCAGGCTGGTTGGTCGGACAACCAAACAAAGGTTTGCAAGCGATGTTTGTGATGATGAACGCAGCGCGTTTGGGCGTGGGCATGCAAGGCTTGGGTCTGACCGAAATTTCCTACCAAAATGCGCGCACCTA
The DNA here is from genome assembly GCA_018261955.1 of Burkholderiaceae bacterium. GTDB lineage: Bacteria > Pseudomonadota > Gammaproteobacteria > Burkholderiales > Burkholderiaceae > CTSOIL-112. The sequence goes on along the minus strand of JAGTRK010000001.1, from coordinate 39,181 downwards.
TGCCAAAGAACGCATCCAAATGCGTGCGCTGTCGGGCGCGAAAAATCCTGAAAAAGAAGCCGACTTCATCATTGCGCATCCCGATGTGCGCCGTATGCTGCTCACGCAACGTGCGTATGCTGAAGGTGCGCGTGCGTTTACATATTGGATGGCGTTGGAAATTGACAAAGAATTGTCGCACCCCGATGAAGCGGTGCGCAAAGCCGCTGCGGACAATGTGGCATTGTTGACTCCGATTGTGAAAGCATTTTTAACGGACAATGCGTTCGAATGTGCCAATCATGGCGTGCAGGTATTTGGTGGACATGGTTTCATTACTGACAATGGCATGGAGCAATATGTGCGCGATGCGCGCATCACGCAAATTTACGAAGGCACCAATGGCGTACAAGCTTTAGACTTGCTCGGTCGCAAAGTCTTGGGCGATATGGGCGCGAAATTGCGTGCGTTTGGTGATATTGTGAAAGCCTTTGTCGAAGAGAATGGCGTGAATCCAACGATGCAAGAATTCGTCAATCCACTCGGCGATATTGGTGATAAAGTCGGCAAACTCACGATGGAAATTGGCATGAAAGCCATGCAAAATCAAGATGAAGTGGGTGCCGCATCGGTTCCTTACCAACGTGTGGTCGGTCATATGGTGTTCGCGTATTTTTGGGCGCGTATGGCTAAAATCGCCCTGGAAAAACAGGATCAAGATGACTTCTATAAAGCAAAATTGGCAACCGCACGTTTTTACTTTGCTAAATTATTGCCAGAGACCGCAGGGTATATCCGTCAAGCACGTGCAGGTGTGGCGAGTTTGAACGAAATGCAGGATGATTGGTTCTAAAGAAAAGTTCAATTAAAAGAGTATCTAACGCGCGTTGAAAGCAGCGAGCAGGTCAACCAAACGTGCGTTAGAATACTTATCGTGGTGTGCACTCACGTTCACATTCATGCTGAAAATTGAACTTGGTTCAAGTGTTTAGACTGTTAATTGGGGCATAACCCCACACAAGGAGACGTAAATGAAAATGTTAAATAAAATGGTATTGGGTTTGGTTGGTTTGGCGGTATCCGCAGTTGCTTTGGCTGACCCAGCAGGCACATGGCGCACGATTGATGACCAAACAGGTCAGCCAAAATCCATCGTGGTGATTACCAACAATGGCGGCGAATACAAAGCGCGCATTCAAAAAGTATTGAGTGGCGATGTGTGCGATGTGTGTGAAGGTCGTTTTAAAGGTAAAAATCTCGCGGGTGAAACCATTATGTGGGGTGTACGCTCTGAAGGGGGTAATGTCTACAGCGGCGGCACGATTTTAGACCCCAAAAACAATAAGCATTACAAAGTTAAAATCACTGACAACGGTGGCACTTTGACTGTGCGTGGCTATATCGGCGTGAGTTTGTTGGGTCGTAACCAAACTTGGCAACGCATGTAATGAGTGGTCAAAGCGATTAACGGTACAGCATGCCGTTGTCGCTTTTTTAATTGGAGCGTGGTGACATGAGGTTCTCATGTGTCTGCGCTCGTATTTTGAGAAGGATAGAACGTGAGTAATTTAATCATCCGTAAAGTCGCCGTCCTCGGCGCAGGCGTGATGGGCGCACAGATTGCCGCTCATTTAATCAACGCCAAAGTTCCAGTGATTTTGTTTGACTTGCCCGCCAAAGAAGGCTCAAAAAATGGCATTGTCGAAAAATCATTGGCAAATCTAAAAAAACTCTCTCCAGCACCTTTCGGTGATGCAGCGCACGCGGCGTATGTCGAGGCAGCAAACTACGAAACCGATTTGGCGAAATTGGCCGAATGCGATTTGGTCATTGAAGCCATCGCTGAGCGCATGGACTGGAAACACGATTTATACGCCAAAGTGTCACCACACTTGGCTGCACACGCGATTTTTGCTTCGAACACTTCTGGTTTGTCGATTAACGAATTGGCCAATGGTTTTTCGGATGAATTGAAAAAACGTTTTTGTGGCGTGCATTTCTTCAATCCACCGCGCTATATGCATTTGGTGGAACTCATCCCAACTGCACACACCGATGCAAGCACTTTGGACAATTTGGAATCATTTGCGACCACAACCTTGGGTAAAGGAGTGGTTCGTGCGAAAGACACGCCCAACTTTATCGCCAACCGCGTGGGCGTATTCTCGATTCTCGCGGTGATGGCCGAGGCACAAAAATACGGTTTGAGTTTTGACTTGGTCGATGATTTGACAGGCTCAAAACTCGGCCGCGCCAAATCAGCGACCTTCCGCACGGCGGACGTGGTCGGTTTGGACACCATGGCGCACGTGATTAAGACCATGGAAGACAACCTCAAAGACGATCCGTTTGCCAGCAACTACCCAGTGCCTGCGGTGCTCAAAGCCTTGGTTGAAAAAGGCGCGTTGGGACAAAAATCAGGTGCAGGCTTCTATCGCAAAGAAGGCAAAGAAATTAAAGTTTTGGATGCGACCAAAGGCGAATACGTCACAGGCGGCGCGAAAGCCGATGAGTTGGTCGCACGTATTTTGAAAAAACCTGCGGCAGAACGTTTTAAATTGTTGCGCGAAACCGACCATCCACAAGCGCAATTCTTGTGGGCGGTGTTCCGCGATGTGTTTCACTATATTGCCGTGCATTTGGAATCAATTGCCGACAATGCACGTGATGTGGACTTCGCGATTCGTTGGGGCTTCGGTTGGAATGAGGGTCCATTTGAGACGTGGCAATCGGCGGGTTGGAAAGACATTGCGGGCTGGGTGGCTGAGGACATCGCCGCAGGCAAAGGTTTGTCAAATGCACCGTTGCCAGCATGGGTTAGCGAAATTGATGGCGTTCACACCGCAGCGGGCTCATACGCGCCTGCGAAAAAAGCCTTCGTGCCCCGCTCGTCCTTGCCTGTGTATCAACGCCAAGCATTCCCAGCTGTATTGGTGGGTGAAAACGGCGCGGATCCAAAAACCGCAGGTACGACCGTATTGGAAAACGATGCGATTCGTCTGTGGCACCAAGGCGATGATGTATTGATTGCCTCATTTAAAACCAAAATGAACACCATTGGCCCCGATGTTTTGGATGGTTTGGTGCAAGCGGTGGAAATCGCCGAAAAAGACTACGCAGGTTTGGTGATTTGGCAAACAGGTTCAATCACGGGTGGTCCATTCTCAGCGGGTGCGGACTTGCAAGCGGCCATGCCGTTGTTTATGCAAGGCGGTGCGAAAGCGGTTGAGCCGTTTGTGAAAAAATTCCAAGACACCGCGATGCGCGTCAAATACGCACAAGTGCCTGTGGTTGCAGCGGTAGCTGGTTTGGCATTGGGCGGTGGTTGCGAGACCTTGATGCACTGCGCATACCGCGTGGCGCATCTGGAGTCTTACATCGGTTTGGTTGAATTGGGCGTGGGCTTGGTGCCTGCGGGTGGTGGTTTGAAAGAAGCGGCATTGCGTGCTTCGGTCGCGTCCAACACCACAGGTATCAGCAACCAAACGGAGTTCGTGAAGCCTTGGTTCCAAAACGTGGCGATGGCGAATGTGGCTAAATCCGCACGTGATGCACAAGCGATTGGCTATTTATTGCCAACCGATACGATTGTATTCAATATTCATGAGTTGCTTTATGTCGCCAAATCTCAAGCACGCGCTTTGGCCAATGCAGGTTATCGCCCACCGTTGGCTGCGGCGAACATTGTGGCGGCAGGTCCTTCAGTCAAAGCGACTTTGCAATCGATGATTGTGAATATGCGCGATGGCGGTTACATTTCGGCGTATGACGCTGAATTGGCGACCCGCGTGGCGCACATCTTGTCGGCGGGCGGTGTCGAAGCAGGTACTTTGGTGGATGAAAATTGGTTGCTCAAGTTGGAGCGCGACAATTTCATCGAAGCCTTGGGCAAACCGAAAACCCAAGAGCGCATCATGGGGATGTTGTCCACGGGTAAACCTGTCCGCAATTAAATTTGAATTCGTTGGGTACAACATGGTTGAACTCAACGAATGAAACCGATTGGTACATCAAATATTTAGCGATGGTCAAACCATCGTTTAGGAGTAAAAAATGACTCAATTACAAGAAGCCTATATCGTCGCGGCAACGCGCACGCCTGTGGGCAAAGCACCTCGTGGCGTATTTAAAAACACGCGTCCAGATGATTTATTGGCGTATGCGATTCAAGGCGCGTTGGCGCAAGTGCCGACGCTTGACCCTGCATTGATTAACGACGCGATTGTTGGTTGTGCGATTCCTCAAGGACCGCAAGGCTTGAACATGGCGCGTATGAGCGTGTTGTTCGCGGGTTTGCCTAACAGTGTTGCGGGTGTGACCGTGAATCGCTATTGTGCCTCAGGCATCACTGCTGTAGCGATGGCGGCTGATCGCATTCGCACGGGTCAAGCCGACGTGATGATTGCGGGTGGCGCGGAATCTATGAGCATGGTGCCAATGAACGCGATTTTGACCGATATGAACCCACAAATTTTCACCAAAGATGAAAATCTTGGTATTGCCTACGGTATGGGTTTGACTGCAGAAAAAGTGGCTGAGCAATGGAATGTTTCACGCGAAGATCAAGATGCGTTTTCAGTCGAATCGCATCGCCGTGCGCTCGCGGCACAAGCGGCTGGGTATTTCAACGCAGAAATCACGCCTGTGACGGTGCGTGATACTTACGTTGATTTGGACACACAAGAACTCAAGACCAATGAATTCACCGTGTCGCAAGACGAAGGTCCACGCGAAGGGACAACGCTGGAAAGCTTGGCAAAGCTCAAGCCTGTGTTTGCGGCCAAAGGCTCAGTGACTGCGGCGAGTAGTTCACAAATGTCGGACGGTGCGGCAGCATTGATTTTGGTCTCTGAGCGCTTTCTCAAAGAACACAACTTAACCCCAATCGGTCGTTTTGTATCGTTCGCGGTCAAGGGTGTGGATCCAAAAATCATGGGCATTGGCCCGAAAGAAGCAATTCCTGCGGCATTGAAAGTGGCGGGTTTGACTTTGGCAGACATGGACTGGATTGAATTGAACGAAGCGTTTGCGGCGCAGTCTTTGGCTGTGGCGCGTGATTTGGATTTGGATATGAGCAAAGTCAATCCATTGGGCGGCGCGATTGCCTTGGGTCACCCTTTGGGTGCGACGGGCGCGATTCGTTCGGCGACTGTCTTGCATGGCTTGAAACGCACAGGTGGTCGCTATGGTATGGTTACCATGTGTATTGGTACCGGCATGGGCGCAGCTGGGATTTTAGAGCGTCTGTAATGTGATACAAATCACACAAAGCACAGCCACGCTCGTTGATTGATGGGCGTGGCTTTTTTAAGGAAACACAGAATAACCCCTTCCGTCTGCGCTGGTTGTTTGCGGTATAAGGCGCGAGGCGTAAGGTGTAGCGAATGGTCATTCCCTTCGCAAACCTTGCAACGAAGCGCATTGTGCCGCAAACGCCCAGCCCGCAGGGTTCGGGTAAAAACAGTCCTGCACTTTGTCGAAATAAGTGGGCTGTCGTAGAATGACTACGACCCACTCATTCCTTCGCGTTCAGAACTGTTTTACCTCGAACGCAGATTGGATTGGGTTGTTCCGTGTTTCCAATGATACAAAAAACTGTCACAATAAAAATACCTTGTTTTCACGCGTGTTGTACCCGTGTGAGCGAGCATAAAATGTAAGGAGTCAAAATGATTACCACTCAGATTGAGCAACACATTGCCACCATCACCATCGACCGACCTGAGCGCAAAAACGCCCTCACCCCAGCGATGTACCAAAGCATAGTGAATGCGCTGCGCGCCTTTGATGCCGACGATGCGGTGCGTGTCGCGCTTATCACGGGAACCGATGAGATGTTTTGCTCGGGCAATGACTTGGCAGATTTTCTCAACAATCCGCCCATGGGTGCGGACAGTCCTGTGGTGCAATTTTTGTATGCCCTGCGTGACTTCAGTAAGCCTTTGGTGTTTGCAGTCAATGGTGTGGCGGTCGGTGTGGGCGTGACCATGCTGTTGTTCGCAGATTATGTGGTGCTGGGTGACAGTGCAAAATTGCAATTGCCGTTCATCAATTTGGCATTGTGTCCTGAGGGCAGTTCAAGTTTGGTGCTGGTACAAAAAGCAGGCTACTTAAAAGCCGCAGAAAAACTCATGTTTGGCGAGATGTTTGGTGCAGATGAAGCGGTTGCTATGGGGATTGCCAACTGTGTTGTGCCTGCCAACCAATCCCTCAATTTTGCCTTGAGCAAAGCGCGGTTGTTGAGCGAAAAAAGCCCGCAAGCCATGCGCGAGACCAAGCGTTTATTACGCATGAACAACGAACAAGCACTGCGCAACACGATTGACATTGAGATTCAAGCCTTTGGGCAATTGCTGCGCGGTGCGCACGCCAAAGAAGCGATGACGGCGTTTTTTGAAAAACGCAAACCTGTGTTTGAATAGTCAGCAATGTTTGCAACTGTGTCGCTGATGTGATACATTGTTGACCATACGCGCCGATTTGGTTCTGCTTGCGGGCGCGGTTGAAAAGTAACTCAACCAAAACGGCTAAACGAGATGCACCCAAGTGACGTTTGCCTATTTTGCAAAATCCTTGGGTGTTTTTTATGGATGAATGGACAAAACCCATGAGCAGTAATCCCCTCAAACCCATTGCACAAACCCTCAAGTTTACTGAGCCCTTGCGCTTGCAAAGCGGTGCGCAGATTCGCGATTATCACCTGATATATGAAACCTACGGCACACTCAATGCGGATAAAAGCAATGCCGTATTGATTTGCCACGCGCTCAACGCCTCGCACCACGTTGCGGGTGAGAACGAAAAAGGTGATACAGGCTGGTGGGACAATATGGTCGGTTCGGGCAAACCTGTGGACACGGATAAATTTTTCGTGGTCGGGGTGAATAATCTCGGTTCGTGCTTTGGCTCAACAGGACCAATGCACGCCAATCCAGATACGGGCAAGATTTATGGCGCGGATTTTCCCGTGGTGACGGTCGAGGATTGGGTCGATGCGCAAAAACGCTTGATGCATGCGCTCGGCATTGAGCAATGGGCGGCGGTGATGGGCGGCTCGCTTGGCGGGATGCAAGCGATGGCGTGGAGCGTGCGCTACCCTGAATGCGTGCGTCATTGTGTGGCGATTGCCTCAACCACGCATTTGTCTGCGCAGAATATAGCCTTTAACGATGTGGCACGGCAGGCGATTTTATCCGACCCCAACTTTCATGGTGGTCATTTTTATGAACACGGCGTGGTTCCGACCAACGGTCTGCGCGTGGCGCGCATGATTGGCCACATCACTTATTTGTCCGACGACGATATGGCGGATAAATTCGGGCGTGAATTGCGTCCGATTGAGCAAGGTCAAATTCGTGAAGGCTATCGCTTTGACTATGGTGTGGATTTTGAAATTGAATCCTACCTGCATTATCAAGGCGATAAGTTTGCCACTTATTTTGATGCCAATACATATTTGCTGATTACCAAAGCCTTGGATTATTTTGACTTGGCGCAAGCGGGTCGCACACCTGTACGCGAGAACGATTTGGATTTGAGCACGGTATTGCAACAATCGCAGGCTGAGTATTTGGTCATCTCATTTACCACCGATTGGCGTTTTTCGCCCGAGCACAGCCATGATTTGGTGCAGGCTTTGGTGAAAAACCAGCGCAAAGTCACCTATGCCGAGATTGATGCACCGCATGGGCACGATGCGTTTTTACTCACGGACGAGCGTTATCACAACGTGGTGCGTGCATACTTTAACAACATTTCAGTGGGAGGTGCACAATGAGTGATTCAAACCAGACACAGTTGGCGCAACCGCTGAATCCAGCGCAAATATTGGCTGGCTCGCAACGCACTGATTTTGATGTGATTGCGGGTTGGATACCGCAGGGTGCACACGTGCTCGATTTGGGTTGCGGCGATGGCACTCTACTGCACAAACTCATTCGTGAGCGCGGCATCACGGGCTACGGTGTTGAGAAAAACGATGCCAATGTTGCTACCTGCGTGGCAAAAGGTTTGCCCGTGTTGCAGCAGGATTTGGAATCGGGCTTGGCGTGGTTTGAGGACGATAGTTTTGATGTGGCGGTTTTGTCGCTGACTTTGCAAGCGGTGCATCAAACCGAAAACATCATGCGCGAAATCGTGCGCGTGGGCAAAAAAGCGATTGTCTCCGTGCCGAATTTTGGTTTTTGGCAGCATCGCCTTGCGGTCATCCGTGGACGCATGCCTGTGTCGAAAACCTTGCCCTATGAGTGGTACAACACGCCGAATGTGCGCGTGCTCACGCTCAAGGATTTTGAAATTCTCGCGCGCGATGTCGGCTGTCGTGTGACCCGCCGTGTGGTTTTGCACGATGAAAAAACCGTCAACCTATTGCCCAATTTACGCGGTAGTTTGGCGGTATTTGAGATGCAATGATGCGGGCTTTATACGCGTTTTTGTGCTGGGTTGCTGTCACTGCGAGTGTGGCACATGCGGGCGAGCATTTTTGTAGTCGTCAGACACCGCAAAGCAAAGCCGAACGCGCGGCGCAGATTGCTTGCGCCGAACACCAATTGTGGCGTGAGCCCTTCATCAATGCCCAAGGGCGTTTGGTCAAAATCGGACCGATGGAAGCCGAGCGCGACACGCTGGGTGATGGCACGCCTGCGTGGCAACGCGTGTATCACTATTGGCAAAACAGTGTCGGTGTGCAGGATTTATTTCGCCATACCTCAATACCCAATCATCCCGACAGCACAGTGAACACCGCTCTCACCCGTGTGCAATTGGTCGACACGCCGTGGTCGGGTGCGTTCATCAGTTATGTGATGAAACAGGCGGGTTTTACGCAGGATGAATTTAACTTTGCCGATGGACATATTCGCTATATCAAACCTGTGTTTGCGCAACCGCAGATGTATGGCTTTGCGTCGAAAAATCCATTGACCACGCGCATGCAGGTGGGGGATTTGCTGTGTTACGTGCGCGAGGCGCATCGTGTGTTTGGTGCGCAGGGGTTTGTCGATTGGATGAGCGAGCACAGCACCGATGAGGCATCGTTGAAAATGCACTGCGACATCGTGGTGGGGATTTTGGGTAAAAAAAACCATCAGCGCGCCTACACCGTTGGCGGCAATGTGGTGCAGTCGGTAACGATGCGCGAGTTACAATTGACGCGGCGCGGCGCATTGGCAAAACAATATTTTGTACCTACGCAGACAGGCTCATGGTTGGTGGATGCCTTGAGTGAGGATGCGCCGATGTGTTCGCTCAGTACTACGCGATACTGCAATATGAATCGCCAAGATTGGGTGACCTTGTTGCGCGCGAAGGAATGAATGGGCTGAGCGTTGGGCAGGCTTAGGGCGTTGAATATTGAGCATTTTGAATAAACTGCTCAAATGCTTTTGGAATCGGCGCGGTCAAAGATAAAGTCTCGCCCGAAATCGGATGGCTGATGCGCAACATATGAGCGTGTAAAAACATCCGCCCGCCTGTGGTTTTCGTCAATTTTTTGTTCAACTCAAAGTCGCCGTATTTTTCATCGCCGACAATCGGATGCTCAATCGATGCGCTGTGGACACGAATTTGATGGGTGCGCCCTGTGAAAATTTTCACACGCACGGTCGTATAGCCCGATAACTTTTGCTCGATATTAAATTGCGTGTGCGCGCTCTGCCCTTCCCCTTCGTGTGCCACGACCACGCGCCGCTCACCATTGGCGGCGACGTATTTGTGCAGCGGTGCTTTCACATGTGTCACGGTTTGCGTCAATTCGCCTTTGAGAATCGCATAGTAGCGTTTGTCCATCTGACCGTTGCGGATTTGCTCGTGCAGATGCACCAGTGCGGCACGTTTTTTCGCTAAAACCAATAAGCCCGAGGTTTCTTTGTCCAAACGATGTGCCAGTTCTAAAAACTTCAACTTTGGATAAGCCGCGCGCAATTGCTCAATCACGCCAAACGAGACCCCAGAGCCACCGTGCACCGCCAGTCCCGCAGGTTTGTCTATGACCAACAATGCTTCATCCTCGTAAATAATCGGCAGCGCGGTGGCGCGGTTCTTGGGGACAGCGTTGTCCACCCCCTCGCTCATGCGCACAGGTGGGATGCGCACCACGTCGCCCACTGCTAATTTATACGTGACTTCAATGCGCCCTTTGTTGACGCGCACTTCGCCTTTGCGTACCACGCGATAAACCCATGATTTGGGCACGCCTTTGCATACGCGCAAAAGAAAGTTATCCACACGTTGCCCCGCTTCGTCTTCAGTGATGGTGTGTAGGCGCACGGCGGGTGGCGCAGAATTGGGTAAATGGGTCATATTTTAGATTTATCGCGATGTTTCTATGCGTTTCTTGTGAGGAATTGTTTAAAAGTCTTGCGTAAGTGGTTAATTTTGCTATAATTTGTCTGCTGTAATCGTATCATAGTCGTATCACAGGGCTTTTGACAAAAAGCCTAACGCCATTGGGCGCTGAATGACGCGACATCAAAAGGCGCAGCCTTTATATATGGACGCTATTGTAACGGGTTTAACCGATTTTTCCTTGATGTTTGGTGCAAGTTTGCGAAATTGCTTGGGCAATGCGCTCAAAAAATACGCACCCACATAAAAAACGGATGTCTAAAGCAAAAATTTGCGATGCGCTTATCGGGTGTATGGGGGTTTTTGTGGACGCGACACACATAGACTGTGTGAACGGAATGTAAGAAGAATTTATCTTCAAGTTGGACGGTAGGGTGGGGTTTGGTGTATGTCGAGTGCTGGGTGTTTTGAATAACAACAAAATTCAAGCCCATCCCATAAACGCCAAACACACTTTTAAACGAATAACTTGAAAAAGTGAATCAAACACTGGGCTGCCATAAACTGCCATAAACGACAGTTTAATGAATGTATGGCTTGTGTGTTTGAGTGGCAGTATTGAATAGCGGTATAACGTTATTCTCAGTGTAAACAGTGCTTGAATTGCAATGTGCGGCAAAATAGTTGTCCGTTTTGACAGCGGTATATTTTAAGAAAAGCACCCCACTCACTTGGGTCAAAACCTAAGTTCCATCGTCCTTTGAGCGGTTTGAATCTCAAAAGATGTCTTGCAAACTCCGTCCATGCGCACGTGTGCTCTATCGCGTTCGAGGCATGGTAAGCGCCCCGCCTTGTGGGTGCATTATGGCGAGTCACCTCGCACGGAGTACAAAAAATGAAACGTATGTTATTTAACGCCACGCACGCAGAAGAATTGCGCGTGGCGATTGTCGATGGACAAAAACTCATCGACATCGATATCGAAGCCTCAGGTCGTGAACAACGCAAGGGCAATATTTACAAAGGCGTGGTCACCCGCGTCGAGCCTTCTTTGGAGGCCTGCTTTGTCAATTATGGTGAAGAGCGTCATGGCTTTTTGCCTTTTAAAGAAATCGAGCGCAGCCTGTTCAAGGCGGGTGTGGATGCGCGCTCAGCACGCATTCAAGACGCGATTGTTGAAGGTCAAGAAATCATTGTTCAGGTCGAAAAAGAAGAACGCGGCAACAAAGGCGCGGCACTGACCACCTTTATCTCGCTCGCAGGTCGTTATCTGGTATTGATGCCCAACAACCCGCGTGGCGGTGGCGTATCGCGCCGTATCGAAGGCGAAGATCGCCAAGAATTGCGCGAAGCGATGAGTCAACTCGACATCCCAAACGGCATGAGTTTGATAGCGCGCACCGCAGGGATTGGTCGCTCGGCTGAAGAATTGCAATGGGACATGAACTACTTGATGCAGTTGTGGCAAGCGATTGATGGTGCGGCTCAGCCCGATGTCGATGCACAAGGCGTGCGCACCAACCCTGCACCATTCTTGATTTACCTTGAGTCGTCTTTGGTGATTCGCGCGATTCGCGATTATTATCAACCCGACATCGGCGAAATCTTAATTGATACGCAAGAGATTTTTGAGCAGGCGCAGTCGTTTATGAGTGTGGTTATGCCGCACAATGCGCACCGCGTCAAACGCTATGTCGATGACATTCCGCTGTACTCGCGCTTTCAAATCGAGCACCAAATCGAAACCGCATATGCGCGCACCGTACCATTGCCTTCGGGCGGCGCGATTGTGATTGACCACACCGAAGCCTTGGTTTCAGTGGATGTCAACAGCGCGCGCGCAACCCGTGGTTCGGACATCGAAGACACGGCGTACAAAACCAACCTTGAAGCCGCCGAAGAAGTTGCGCGCCAATTGCGCTTGCGCGATTTGGGCGGTTTGGTGGTGATTGATTTCATCGACATGGAGTCATCCAAAAATCAAAAAGACGTTGAAAACACCCTCAAAGAAGCCCTGCGCTACGATCGCGCCCGCGTACAAATGGGTAAAATCTCGCGCTTTGGTTTGATGGAACTTTCGCGCCAACGCTTGCGTCCGTCGCTGTCCGAAGGCTCACACATCACTTGCCCGCGTTGTAACGGCACGGGCGTGATTCGCGACATCGAATCGACCGCACTGCATGTCTTGCGCATTGTGCAAGAAGAGGCGATGAAAGAGCACACGGCGGCATTGAATATACAAGTACCGATTGATGTGGCGACATTCTTATTGAATGAAAAACGCGCGGAACTGCACCAGTTGGAACACCGCACGAAAACCAACGTCATCCTCATTCCCAACAAATACTTGGAAACCCCGCATTACAAACTCGATCGTATGCGCCATGATGACGAGCGTTTGGAGCTCGTGACTGCGAGTTACACGCAGGTTGAGAAACCCGACGAAGATGAAGGGTACGCTGCCAAACGCGATGAGCAAAAACCAGCCCGCCCCGAAGCGGCCGTCAAAGGCATCACGCCAAGCGCGCCTGCACCTGCGCCTCAACCGGAGAAACCCAAAGTAATCGCGGTCGCACAGGCACCAAAAACAGGGCTATGGGCTAAAATCAAATCACTGTTTGGCATCCAACCTGAGCCGACACCAGAGCCAGAACCCGAGGTGAAAAAGCGTCCTGTGCGCACAGGCACGGGTGGCAATCGCAATGGCGAGCGCAGAACCAACGACCGTCGCCGCAATGGCAACAACCGTGGCGATCGTGCAGATAAGCCCGTTGACGGTAAAAACGAACACGCCGAAAAATCAGCGCGCAACCAAAAAACTGAAGGAGAAACTGCGGATAAAGCCGTGCGTACCGAGCGTCCAGCGCGAGGGGAGCGCAGACCGCGTACCGAACGCCCAGTCAAAGAGCCTGTAGATAATGCTGCGAACACCCCCAAGCGTGCAGAAAATACAAACAATGAAAATACTGACCCAACCAGCGAGCGCCCAAGTCGCCGCAGTCGTGGCTCGCGGGGTGGTCGATCGAACGAGCGCGCTGAAGTAAACACAGCAAACACAGCCGTCGCATCTGAGTCCAGCTATGTGGTGGCGAATGATGTGGCATCTGCGCCGGTGGTGGTTGAGATTACTGCGCCGAACACCGCAGTCGTCAACACGGAATTCACTGCGCCATTGGATGCGCGCGTGGTTGAAACCAGTCAAGACAATGGCGAATTAAACACTACCGCGCCAAAAGAGCACAGAGAGCCGAGAGAACGCCGCAGCCGCACAGGTCGTGATCGCCGTGATCGTAGAGAACGTAAAGAACCGCGCGAACACGCGCAAAATGCCGAGCCAGCGATGGCGGCGACTGCGGGCACGATTTCAGAACTCATGCGTGAAGACAGTCATCACGGTGCGCCGTCAAATCAGGATTTAACACCTTTGGTTATTCAAGTGTCCGCCCCTGTGAGCAGTGCAAACGCGGTCAGTCATGTGCAGCACGTCCACCCGTCTGAGCACATCCCTGTGGTGGTTGAGGTTGCGCCGTTTGTGGCAACCCATGCGCCTGTGGCTGAGGTAGGGGTTGAGACAGCGGTTGAACCCATGGTCATAGCAGAAGTTTCAACCCCTACGATTGCTTTGGTTGAAGCGGTACAGTCGCCAGCGATTGAGCCAGTTGAAAACATTGCGAGCATTGTGTCTGAGGTTGAAACGCTTGAGCAAGTTGTGCAACCCATCGCAGAGCCGGTTGCGGTCGTGCCTCAAGTTGAAACAACCCCCGTGGTTGCACTAGCCCCAGAGCTTGACTTGAACACTATTTTGAGTCAAGCGGGTTTAGAATTGGTGCATACCGATGCGTCTATGGTCACGCCTGTTGTACCTGTTGCACCTATTCGCCAGCATCCGCCGCGCGAGCGCAAACCGAGAAATCAAGCGGTGGACGAACCATTGCAATTGGTTGAAACTCAACATTGATTGGATTGTGATGCCTCTTAAAAACCCCGCCAACAAACATCAGCGGGGTTTTTCATAACAAAAACAAAACAAAGCATAAATAAAACCCACTTGGTAACACAATTGAAAAAACTATCGGTTACAATGGTTTTCCATTCACTTTTTTTGAAGGAGATGACAATGGGAATTTTCGGAACAATTATGTCAAAACTCGGTTTTGGCGATGACAAACCAGCAGAAGTCGCAGCAGAAGCGGCACCCGCAGACATCACGTATGAAGCACCTGTACAAGTGGCCATCAGCGAAGTTGATGTGGTTGGTAAACTACAAGCATTGGCAGCCAATCACGGCGAAACATTAAATTGGCAATCATCGATTGTCGATTTATTGAAATTACTCGGCATGGACAGCAGCTTGACACACCGTAAAGAATTGGCAGCAGAATTGAATTGCCCAGCGAACTTGATGGACGATTCAGCGAGCATGAACGTATGGTTGCACAAAACAGTACTGCAACAACTCGCAGCGAATGGTGGTAACATTCCTGCAAACTTGTTGGCGTAATTATCGTTTTATTGCGAAACTTGCGAAGCCCTCAGAAATGAGGGTTTTTTTGCGCCTAAATAGATTTGGTGTGGCGCAGGCAATTTAGTATCTAACATTGTTCGTCCTTTGATTGTCGAAATTTTACGCTTAAATTTAGTTACAGCCACTTGCGCCTTGAACTCATCAAGGCAACGCTTCACGTACGCATCGTCGCTTTGTACTCAATGATTTTGGGTTGTGCTTTTCGCTGTTTAGCCGATATGGTGTGTGCCTTTGAGCTTGCCCTGTGTACTCGGTTTTTGTGTTCCATCCCAAACTGCGCAGTGCTTCATTCAATGTGCCGTCACTTATGGGCGCATCTTTGTTGATACAAACACATTTTAAAATGCCTCGTTAAAGCGTGCAAATCGTTCAGTAGGGCGATGGTTTTCGCGGATAGCGTGTGCCCCGCACGGTGCTGAGTTTTGGTTTTGCTCACCACGAACCGTCATTCGCGATTCTCAAGGTCACAATCTGTTCATTTCACTGTGCGCAGTCCACTCAATTGCACAAACTGCGTCACGGGCAATTCGGATTGTCGGACAAAGAAAAACCCCGCAAGGTTAATTTTACGGAGTTTTTAGGAGATTATCGGATGTTCTCGATAATGTTTTTGGTGGAGGCGGCGGGAATCGAACCCGCGTCCGCAAGCCCTTCACAGGGAGATCTACATGTTTAGCTTAACTGTTTAAATTTAATGCCGTTTGCACCAGTTAAGCACGCACGCGCAGCACGAGTTACCTTGGGTTTAAACGTGAATTAAGTAACCCAATCCGCGTCGGTTCTTTGTAAGTGACGTTGTCGATCCCAACCAAAGACAATTAGGGACAACGGCTAAGCCTTAAGCGGCTAAAGCGAAACGCTTGTTGTTTGCGTTTAAGTTTTTTCTGTTTGATTTACGAGGTGAACAGTCCTCGACATGCCCTCTTCTGCTCTGCAACCCACGTCGAAAGCCAGGTCGCCCCCAGTTTCGTTTTAGCACCCGATGTGTTGAATGCAAAGTGTTTGTTGTTAGTTCAGAGGCGCAGTGTAGCATATTTGACGAGTGACCTGTGGCTTTGCGGTAAGATGTGGTTTTTGGTGGCATGATTTTGGGGTTTGGGTGTGCAAAAATTGTTGATTATTGGCTTGGGCGATGTGGCGCAACGCGCTTTACCTGAGTTGTTGTCGAATTGGGAGGTGACGGCACTCACGCGCACGGCGTACGGCATGAGTGCGCATGAGCGTTTACAAGTGGTGATTTTTGATTTGGACGCGCCTGTATGGACGGAGGCGCAGTTGGCGGCATTGAGGCAAAATTATGATGCGGTGTTGTGGACTGCACCACCCAATGCAGCAATCACAGACAAATACACCACGCGGATGCGTCGCGTCATGGCGCAGTGGTTGGACAGTAAAATGTGGCGACCCAGGCGTTTGGTGTATATCAGCACAACGGGGGTGTATGGTGATTGCGCGGGCGCGTGGGTGGACGAGCAAACGAACCTTAACCCGCAATCAACACGCGCGCAAGCACGTGTGTGGGATGAGCAGGCGTGGACGAGTTTGGGTGCGGCGATAGGTGCGCAGGTGTGCGTCTTGCGCGCACCTGGAATTTATGCGTTGGAACGATTGCCTGTGCAGTCGGTGCTGGCGGGCGCGCCCGTGATGCTGTCCCAAGAAGACAGTTTTAGCAATCATATCCATGCCGATGATTTGGCAGGCGCGTTGGTCTATGCTTTGTCGTGCGACGACGATGCGTATGCGCAAAACCCTTGTATCATCAATGTGTGTGATGATGAGCCCATTTTGATGGGGCGGTGGTTTGTTGCACTCGCAAATATTTTGAGGTTACCCACACCTGAGTACATCACGCGAGCGCAGATGCAATCGAATGTGGGTGCCATGCGTTGGAGTTTTATGCGTGAATCCCGCAGAATTGGCAATGCGAAGTTGCGCACATGGGGCTACGCGCTCAAGCACCCATCCGCAATTCAATTTATTGAGCAGCATCAGGTGCTGATTAGGGCAAAAATTTTGAACATGCGCAGTGACAGTGAGGCGAGTGATGTTTGGAAATAAAATGCGGCGCAAGCGTTGGCTCGGGATTTTGTTGGTGGTCTTGGGTGTTCATTTGATTTTGGGCTATGTATGGCTGACTCGCACCCAGCCGTATGTAGAGCGAGTGAGTTCAGAATCAGACCTTGCTGTGGATGTGCGCTCAAGCCCCGTGATGCAAAAAACCGAGGCTATGGATTCGACCGAGTTTCAGCAACACGCCGCGGCAAATACCAAAGAAGCTGTGCGCATGGGTGTCAATCATCCGCTGTCGGATACCGCCAGTGGTTCAAAAAACGCAACAAAAAGCACGTCACTCACCGAGCCGTCCACTGAACATTTGACCGCGCAAAATGCCCAATCAACGGTAGAAAAAGGTATGGAAAAACAGACAGAAAAAAATCAAGCATCTGCGATAGACTGTCGTGCCACGCACAAATCAGCCCGCGCGCCCGCAGGCTTGGATGCCAAGGTGTGGGTTGAACGCACGGCCGATGGTCGGGCGGCGTTTCGCGGCTTGGTCAATCAACAAGGTGAGACGAGTCACTATTTGGCTGAGGTCAAACAGGCGGTACAGAGCATTCGATTTGTCGTACAGGATGAGCAGTGCGTCGGGGTCAAAACTATGTTGACGGTGCGCATTATTCAATGATTCTATAAAAAACCACGTACCACTTGGTTGGTGGTGCGTGGTTTTTTTGCGACAGTGATTGCATCAGATTATTTTTTTAAACTATCACGAATTTCGCGTAACAGCAGTACATCTTCGGTGGGTCCTGCATCGGTTTCTTGTTCTTGATATAACTTGTTGACCAATTTAATGATGATAAACACACCCAAAGCCAACAAGACAAAGTTGACCAGAACGGTGATAAAACTACCGTATGCAAATACATTCGCACCCGCTTTGGTTAGGGCGTCATAGGTGTGTGGCACGCCATCAGGTGTATGACCTAAGACCACAAACATATTGGTGAAATCGACTTTACCGCCAAAAATCGCACCAATAATCGGCATGATTAAATCTTTGACTGCCGAGTCAACAATTTTGCCAAATGCCGCGCCGATGATGACACCAATTGCCAAGCTCATGACGGGTCCTTTGAGTACGAACTCTTTAAACTCCTTCCACATAACTATTCCTTTGTCTTGTTGTCTTGAAAAAACCGAAGTCAGAAGTAAAACAGAGCCAATCTCAGACTTGTTTACAACAACCAACAGGGTAAGTATATCTTTTTTTGAGTCAAAACGCGCATAAGCAAATGAAATTTCTCCTGTTTCAACAAGTTTCGTTGTAAATGGGCTTTGAGCACAGCCAAGTTTACGATACAATAACAAGGTTATTTGTGTATGAAAAATGAACAAACAGTTTCTGTGGTTTCTGAATTGATTTCAAAATTGATACGCAACGCATTTTGTTTTATTTTTTGTTTTTTTACTTAATTTACATAATGGGGGTCGTTTATGAGCGATCAAAATCCAAAAGAGCTGAACGAGGAACGTCGCAAATTGTTAATTGCAACGGGTGGTGTCAGTGCTTTAGGTGCAGCAGCTTTTGTGACACCGATGGTGGCAAGTTTCGCACCGTCTGTGAAAGCGAAAGCGGGTGGTGCTCCAGTTGAAGTGGATATTGCGGCGTTGAAACCAGGCGAGCAAATCGTTACTGAGTGGCGTGGTAAGCCAGTATGGGTTGTGCGCCGCACCGAAGAAATGACGGCTAAACTGTCAGCGCACAACAATGACTTGGCGGATCCGAAATCTGAAAAACCATACAGCATGCCTTTGCCTGAGTATTGCAACAATGAATTCCGTTGCCGCCCAGAACACAAAGATGTGATGGTGATGGTGGGTGTTTGTACGCATTTGGGTTGTTCGCCTGAAGGTAAATTCAAAGAAGGTGGTGGCGGTTCTTTACCTGAAGCATGGCCAGGCGGTTATTTGTGCCCATGCCACGGTTCGACGTTTGATTTGGCTGGTCGCGTGTTTAAAAATAAACCAGCACCACAAAACTTAGACGTGCCTCCTTACATGTTTGTATCAGACACCAAGATTATCATTGGTAAAGATGAGAAAGGCGAAGCTTAAATCATGGCAGATTACAACCCAAACACAGAGACAACTGGCTTGATTGGCTGGATTGATCAGCGCTTTCCACTCACAAAGATGTTCAAAGAACACATGTCTGAGTATTACGCGCCTAAAAATTTTAATTTTTGGTATATCTTTGGTGTTTTGTCTATGGTCGTTTTGGCCATTCAAATCCTCACAGGTATTTTCTTGGTAATGAACTACAAACCTGACGCTTCATTGAACTCAGCGGGTGTGCCCGTGGCGTTTGCCAGTGTTGAATACATCATGCGTGAAGTCTCTGGTGGTAAGTATTTGCGCTTCATGCACTCTACAGGTGCGTCTGCGTTCTTCATCGTGGTGTATTTACACATGTTCCGTGGTTTGCTCTACGGTTCATATCGCAAACCACGCGAATTGGTGTGGATTTTCGGTTGCTTGATTTTCTTGGCATTGATGGCAGAAGCCTTCATGGGTTACCTGTTGCCTTGGGGGCAAATGTCGTTTTGGGGTGCGCAAGTGATTGTGAATCTGTTCTCGACAATTCCATTGATTGGTCCGGATTTATCCGTGTTTATTCGCGGTGATTTTGTGGTTGGCGATGCCACTTTGAACCGCTTCTTCTCGTTCCATGTGATTGCTGTACCGCTGGTACTGATTGGTTTGGTTGTGGCGCACATCATCGCGTTGCACGAAGTGGGTTCAAACAACCCTGACGGTGTCGAAATTAAAGCACTCAAAGATGCTTCAGGCAAACCATTGGACGGAATTCCATTCCATCCATATTATTCAGTGCATGATTTCTTTGGTATTGCCGTGTTCTTGTTTTTGTTCTTTGCAGTCGTGTTCTTCTGGCCTACAGGCGGTGGTTATTTCCTCGAAGATAATAACTACCTGCAAGCGAACTCAATGCAAACGCCTGTACATATTGCACCTGTTTGGTATTTCACACCGTTCTACACGATGTTGCGCGCCGTGACAGATCCATTGCGTTATATATTCGTGGCTTTAGCGTTGTTGGCGGGCGTGATGGCGTATTTGCGTGGTAATATGCCACAAAAATCAAAAATTAAAGTATTGGCGGGCGCAGTGATTTTGGCATTGTTGTTATTGATTTGGAAATCTGCGTTTGTGGGCTTCTTGATTATGGGTGCGGCCATCGTGGTATTGTTTTTCTTGCCTTGGTTGGATAAATCACCTGTTAAATCAATGCGCTATCGTCCAAGTTGGCACATGGGATTGTTGATTTGTTTCGTGATTAACTTCTTGATTTTGGGTTATTTGGGTGTGAAACCGCCAAGCCCTGTCGGTGGTTACGTGGCGCAAGTGGGTACGTTAATTTACTTTGGCTTCTTCTTGTTGATGCCTTGGTGGACGTCTGTGGGCGAATTTAAACAGCCTCCAGAGCGCGTGACTTTTAAACCCCATTGAGTCGATAGAGGAAAAAAAATGAGAGCAAATATCGTAAAATTGGTTTATTTAGTGACCGCGTGTATGGTCGCTGGGGTGTTGTACTTGATGTCTTTTGGAGCGGCACACTCAACAACGCCACCACTAAAAAGTGCTAAAGTCAATCTGTCTGACAAAGCATCATTACAACGTGGTGCGGCGGCTTTTCGTGACTATTGCTTCAATTGTCATGGTTTGTCAGCAGTTCGTTACAACCAGTTGACCAAAATTGGTTTGTCTGAAGACAATATCAAACAATATATGTTGACCACCACCACCAAACCTGGTGACATGATGACCGTGGGTATGAATGCCGCGGATGCGAAAAAATGGTTCGGCGTTGCGCCTCCTGATTTGTCTTTGATGGCAAGTGCCAAAGGTACGGACTACATCTTCTCGTATCTGAACGATTTCTACCGTGATGAAACGCGCCCAACAGGTTGGAACAACCGTTATTGGCCAAATGCTGCCATGCCACACGTACTGTGGGAAGAGCAAGGTACGATGGTTCCTATTATGGAAGACAAACCAGATCCAGCAGACCATACCAAAATGGTTCCAACCATTGTTGGCTTTAATAAAGCCACTGCGGGTAAACGCGATGAAGCGGGGTATGAGCAGTTGACCAATGACATTACCAACTTCTTGTTCTGGGCTTCAGAACCCGATCGTCAATCTCGCCATTTCTTGGGTTATATTGTGTTGGCATTCTTGCTCTTGTTGGCATTCTTGGCAAGTAAATTGAGTAAAAATTACTGGAAAGATATTCATTAATCAGTGATTAGTACCAAAAAGGCAAGCATGGCTTGCCTTTTTTGTTTGAACTTGTCACACTGTCGCAGTTTGGAGGCGTATGTGCGCTTCAGTCAATAAAAAAGGATAAGATTATGATGGTTTTGTATTCGGGCACGACTTGCCCATTTTCACAGCGTTGCCGCTTTGTGTTGTTTGAAAAAGGCATGGATTTTGAAGTGCGTGACGTGGACTTGTTTCAAAAACCAGCGGACATCATGATGATGAATCCGTACGGTCAATTGCCGATTTTGGTTGATCGTGATTTGATTTTGTATGAGTCAAACATCATCAACGAGTACATTGATGAGCGTTTTCCGCATCCGCAACTGATGCCTGCTGATCCTGTGATGCGCGCGCGCGTGCGTTTGATGTTGCTCACCTTTGAGCGTGAATTGTTTGTTCATGTGCAAACTTTGGAAACTGCGAGCCGTAGCGACGAGCATGAACACGCACGCAAACAAATTGCCGACCAACTCACGCAATTGGCGCCCGTGTTTGTCAACAGTAAATACATGTTGGGCGATGATTTCACTATGCCTGATATTGCGATTGCGCCATTGCTGTGGCGTTTGGAATACTATGGCATTGCATTGCCCAAAGCGGCTGCGCCATTGTCCAAATATGCCGAGCGTTTGTTCTCGCGCCCGAAATACATTGAGGCGTTGACCCCATCTGAAAAAGTCATGCGTCGTTGATGGAAAGCATGGTATGAACCCAAATCTATCACAAACCCCGTATCTGATCCGTGCCCTGTGGCAATGGTGTACAGATGCGGGTTTATCGCCGCAACTTTTGGTGAGTGTCGATGAAATGACGCAAGTGCCACGGCAGTTTGTGGTTGATAAACGCATCGTATTGGACATCAGCGCGGAGGCGACCAATCGCCTCGAATTGGGTGATGAATGGATTACCTTTCAAGCGCGTTTTGGCGAGAAGGTTGAAAACCTCAGCATTCCCGTGGGCAACGTGATGGCGATTTATGCGGAGGAAACCAATCAAGGTATGGCTTTTGATGTCTCGCCGATGCAAGGCAATATCGATGACAATGTTGATGACGATATCAAGGGTGTTGAAGTCGAGTTTGAGCAAACGCTTGAAAAGCCCAACAAAGCGAGCCCACTCAAAGTGGTGAAATAAAAAATATTGGTTGTTGGTGGTTGTGTCAAAACGCTTGCGTCATGCAGGCTTTTTTATGACCTAAGCGACAATGTGAGCACCCACTCCGCTGATTTTCCAAGGCGCATTTGCATGAACACGGGTTGCCAATTGCGCGCACCATCGTACCAAACTGACCATTGTTTCACCTCGCCAAAATCTCCTGATGCAAAGGCACGCACACATCTTTGGCACGGGCTTGCGCTTGGGTTGTCGGTGGTGATGCGCACGGTTTGCATCTGCACGCCGCCCACGCCATAAATAGGCAGTTGCAATTGTTGTTGTGGTTGGATGCGTTTATCCATCAACGCGCCTTGCAGGTAAATGATTAAACTTGCACGGTCTAAAAAGTGAGTGTATGCGCTAAATTGGGCGGAATGATGGATGGGTGGATTAAACTTCAAAGCACCCAAAGCAAAGCCTTTGGGGTGGTCGGGGGTTTTCAAATACGCGCCGCCAAAGATGTGCGTCGGTTGCGGTCCATGTTCGTTGGCGACAAACACAGAATGAAAACCGATATTGCCATTGCGAGTGTCAACTTGTTTGTTGCTCAAAATCACTTCGTAGCGTTGTTCACCCAAAGGGTTGACAGAGAGTTGCGCGGTTTGTAAATCTTGGTGCAATTCTCCGTTGCTCATTTGTGCGTTATAAAATAGGTTCTGCAATGGAATAGACAACGACCATAAATTTGAATCTGAACTCGTTGGCGAATGAGCGGTGGATTTGAGGGGTTGAGTACTCGTTGCGGTTGAATCGTTTTCGGTTTTGAGCAATGTGGATTTTGGTGGTGGTATCGGCGTGGGTGCGGTCAAGGGTTGCGCGCCCTTTCGCGCAGTGTCTTGGGCGGTATTTGCGGAAACGCGAGGTATTTGAGTTTGTGGTGAGCGTGGTGATGCTGTATCAAGCATTGCAGTTGACGTTGATTGTAGCGTCACGTTGGTGCTGCTGGATAAATGGTGCGCGCGCCACGAATGCCACGCAATCAGCACCAAAGACAATTGAATCAGCGCGCTGATGAGCACAACGCGCCACAAACGATGGTTGCGTGACTTGGCGAGCGTAGCCAGTTGGGCGGCAAACTGATATATGCGGGTGAGCCTCACAAAACCACTCCTCCAATCAATTGTTTACATCAATCCGAACTTCGGCTGCGCAAGAGAATTTTATACTTGTCCACACCAATATCCATCTGCAATGGCAGGAATTTTTTATCAACCACAAACCACACGCGAATGTATTTGATGCTACCGCTGTTGATGGCGATGTTCACAGGGATGGCATCGAAACTGCTTTCGTAGGTTGAGATGCGCTCGTAATTGCCGATGGTAATGCGTGCGCCATCAATCTCATCTCGTTTGCCAATTGGCATGGTCAATGCCCCTTGTCCTGCTGATAGAGAGCCTTGCTGAAAACCAGCTTGCATGTACGCCATGATGGAGACAAAATCAAATAAAGGGTCTTGCGTCAAATTGCGTGTGGCGCTGTTGCCATTATTGGTAAACACCGCCTGCTTGTTGACATAATCCACTGTGAATGAGGATTGTTTGTCGTTCATGGCAGTCACGCTGACCGTATTGTCAAATCGTTCGGTGGCAAGTGTATTACTGCGCACTTGTCCTTCTGAGTGCGCTCGGATTTTCGCCGAAGCAAATGTCACCGATGCCGATGCGCTGAGGTCGGCGACGTACCGCTCGCCTTTGCGATTGAATACCAAACTGGCTTTGCCCGCGGCGTGTGCTGCTTTATCAATGGTGGTGTTAAACACCGACACTTCTTTTTGAGTACCTTCAATATTGACTTCGTAGTTCACCATAAAGCCACCTGATGGTGCAACCGCGACAGGTGCGCCTGAAGGCAAAGGTTTGTTCGCATTGCCTTGAGATTCGGCTTGTTGCTTGTCCTTGTCTCCTGTGCCTTGTGGTTGGTTGCCCGTATTCGATTCTGCTAATTTTTTAGACTGGCTGGCTTTGGCGGGCGAAGTACTGGGCGTATGCGCAGCAGGGGGCGTGTGGTTGGTGCTTGGAGGTGTTTGCACAACTTTTTCTGAAGGGGGCGGTGGCAAAATCGTGGCATCAATCGACTCGGGCGGTGGCACTTCAGGCGGATTGATGTCAATTGCGGGTGCAGACCACAGTAGGGCAATGACCGTGCCGTGTGCCAACAGACTCAAACCTGCTCCCCACCATGAGCGGGGTTTATCGGCTGTTTCGATGGATTTTGCACGAACAGGACGGCGCAGATGCAAAGATGTGAGCAAACGATTGAGCATGGGTATTAACAATGGGTTCAAGACCTTAACCAAACCCTTAAGAACACATACCACACACATGCGTTGACATGGTCTTTGGGTTTTCAGAAAAACAAGCCCCATTATAGTGAGGTTGAGGGTTCTGTGTATGGTCTGTGCGGTTTATTCTACATCGGGTGAGGTAGTGAGTCACACCCTTGTCGGCTATCATTCAAACGATTACTCAGGTTTTAGAACAGCCACCAATGCTTTTTCTGATAAATATTTTTTGGCTGCTGCGTGAACCTCTTCGGCAGTTAATGCGCTGACGCGTTTGGGGTAGTCCATCAAGCGCGTCAAAGGCGTGTCCGTGATGTGCGCCTGTTCCAAGCCTGCCGCCCAAAACTCATTGGTGCGACTGTTTTTGGCGTACGTGGTAATTTCGGCTTGTTTGAATTTGAGTAGATCTTGTTCACGCACGCCGTTGGCAATCAGCTGCTTGATTTCATCTTGTGTGCTGGCAATCAAGGCGTTGGCATTCTGAGGTGCGCAACTGAATTCAGCAGTGAAATCGTACTGCGCATACGGCAGTTTGGACATACTGGCATAGGCGTACGGACTATAGACACCGCCCTCTTGCTCGCGCAGTCGCTCAACCAAGCGAATGTTGAGCGCGTGCGCCAGTGCCTGTAAGGCAAGGCTGTCAGTTTCGTTGTATGCGGTTTCACCGCCCAACATCAGGCGCACTTGTGCCAAGGCTTCTTTGCCTTTGGCCAGCTCAATGCGGCGCGGGGTGAAATCCAAACGTGCGCCTGTATCGCGGGCTTGATGGGTTTGGGTTAAATCAGCGGGCAAACTGCCCAAATAGTGTTCGGCGAGTTGCTTAATGTCTTTGGCATCGGCATTGCCCACGAAGGTGAAGTACATGCCATTGGCATTGGCGAACGCTTGACGATAGCTGCGATAAGTCGTTTCAAAATCAGTATTTGCCCAATCATTGGCTGTGGGAATGACACCGCCGAAACGTGGATTGTTGCGGTTGAGTGCGGCTTGAATGCTCTGCTCAAACTGCGCATCGCGATTATTCGCAAGACTTTTGGCGGCTGCTGCGCTGCGCGCAAGATAGGTTTTAAAGGTCTCGGGGTTTTGATTAATGCCCGTGAGTAGGCTGTACATCATCTGCATCGCAGATTCACTGTCTTTGGCATTGAATTTTCCCGTCACGCCCTGAGTGCTTTCATCGACAAACAAATTCATCGACAGATCTTTGCCTGCGAGGATGTGGTTGACTTGGGTTTTGGATAGCCCATTGACTCCACCTTCCACCAAACCATCGATGCCCCAACGAACTTTTCCCCAGTTTGTATCCGACAGGTGTGAAAAGCCGCCTTTGGAAATGCCGCTAAAAATAATCGGACCATCGTTGTAGGGTACGGGACGAAAACCAACTTGCACACCGTTGGATAATGTCCATACGGTTAACTTGATTTCAGGATGAACCTCCGTGCGCACCACTTTTCCACCCGTGGGTTCAGCGGTCAGCAAGGTGTCGCGCTCTTGGCTTTCGGTGTAGGCAGATTGCGCGGCGGTTTGGTTCAAAATCGCCAACATACGCGATGGTGTCGTCGGTGCGCTCGCGTGGTTGCTGTTGATGAGGGCAACGCGGTTATGGGTTTGGATGAGGCGTTGGGCGATTTGATTGATTTCGTTTAAACCGATGAGTGGCAAATAGCGTTTTTGCATAGCACGCTCCCACTCGATTTCGGGCAAAGGCTCATTTTCAACAATCCCGCGTACGTATTCGGTCGCTTTTTGAAAATTATTGGAATTGTTGTTTAAAAAAGTCAAGTGTTCACGCACGGCTCGGTCTAACTCGGACTGGGTAAAACCATGTTGTATGACGCGCAAAGCCTCGTTGTGCAGTGCTGCAAGGGTTTTTTCCTCTTGGTTGGGCGCGGCGACGGCGTACCATTGCAGGGCTTGTTTGCTGCGCACCAAACCTGACATGTAATCAAAATCAACCGCCGCCTGCAAAAAGGGTGGCGTGTGGTTGGGGGTGTCCAACTGCGCCTGTAAACGCTGATTGAGCATGCTGACCATCAAACTCATGCGCAAATTCTCGATATAGGCACCCGTGGTATCCAATGCGACAAAGTCCTTGGGGTCTTTGTTGGCAATCATCACGGTGCTTTGTGGCAAGGTTTTATCGTTAAACACGCCCACCAAAGGCGTGGTGTTGTTCGGTAAGGTATTGACTGGCGTGGGTGTTGAGGGTTCGGGGTTTTGATAACTTGAAAAATGTTTTTCGATGAGTTTTTTCGCATGCGACGGGCTGACATCACCGACCACGACCACCGACATTAAGTTTGGTCGATACCAGCGTTGATAAAAACCGCGCAACACTTCAGGCGGCGCGTGTTGTATCACCTCGGTTTTACCCATCGGCATGCGTTCGGCGTACAGTGAGCCTGCGGTGGTGAGTTTGAGGTTGTGTTCTTGTTGACGTGCTGTGGCAGAAAGTTCACTGGCGCGCCATTCTTCCATAATCACCGCGCGTTCTTGATCAACGTCTTCAGGCAATAGGGTCGCATGAAACGCCAGTTGTTCTAAAATCCCCATGCTTTTTTCAAAATTATCTGGATGGTTCAGAGGAATGGGCAAAATATAAGTGGTCTCATCAAAACCCGTGTACGCATTTAAATCGGTACCAAACTGCACGCCCATGTTTTCTAATGTGTCGATGAGTTGGTGTTTGGGATACAGGCGCGTGCCATTGAATACCATGTGTTCCAAAAAGTGCGACATGCCACGCTCTTGTTCGAGCTCGTTGACCGAACCTGCGCGCACCACCAAACGCAGTTCAACGTTTTTTGCGGGTTGGGTGTGCCGCAGTATGTAGTATTGCAAACCGTTGGCGAGTTTGCCTTTGAGTAGCGCGGGGTCGGTCGGAATAGTTTGTGCCATTTCGCTGTCAGGAAACGGCTCTTTGGCGAGTGCCTGCGCAGTTGGTATGAACGACATGCTGAGCCACAGTGCGAGCAAACTGATTTTTACAAATAAATGTTTCATGACAACTTTCGAAGAACAATGGAAAACAGTGAATGACAACAGCAAGCAACGCGCCATCATAGCAGTCTTAATCAGCGGATAATGCATCGGGGCTTATTATGCGAAACACGCGACACACATGCAAAAACCGATATAATGCCGTCTCAAATCAGCAGCAATTTAGCAAACAAATAAGGTTTAATCATGGCAAAAATCGCAATCTACCCTGGCACATTTGACCCGCTCACGCGCGGGCATGAGGATTTAATTCGTCGCGGCGCGAAAATTTTTGACCAACTCATCGTTGGTGTGGCGGATTCACGCAACAAACGTCCGTTTTTTTCGTTGGATGAGCGGGTGGCGTTGTCAACCGAAGTGCTCAGCCACTACCCCAACGTGGTGGTTAAGGGGTTTTCGGGTTTGCTCAAAGACTTTGTCCGTGAGAACAACGGCAATGTGATTTTACGCGGTTTGCGTGCGGTTTCGGATTTTGAATATGAATTTCAAATGGCGGGCATGAATCGCTATTTATTGCCTGATGTAGAAACCATGTTCATGACTCCTTCAGACCAATATCAATTCATTTCGGGTACGATTGTGCGCGAAATTGCGCATTTGGGTGGCGACATCAGCAAATTTGTATTCCCAAGCGTGGAACAAGCGGTCAAACGCAAGTATGCAGAGAGCGATAAAAATACAGTATAATGTTTCACGTGTTTTACTCTTTACGGAAATTAAAGGAATAATTTTATGGCTTTGAAAATTACCGAGGACTGCATCAATTGCGACGTGTGCGAGCCCGAGTGCCCGAATGATGCGATTAGTATGGGGCCTGAAATTTATGTGATTAACCAAGATTGGTGTACCGAATGTGTCGGTCACTACGATGAGCCGCAGTGCCAAGTGGTTTGCCCTGTGGATTGCATTCCACACGATGAGGCGAAAAAAGAATCGCCTGAGCAGTTGCAAGCCAAATACGAAGCCCTCAAACAAGCGGGACATTACAACTGAGGTTTGTTGACAGCCATCGCGACGATTGAACAATAAAATGGACTCACCGTTGTGGGTCTATTTTTTTATTGCATAATAACGGCATCGCCACAAAAGGAATTCTCATGGGCACAGACAGAAATGTGATGAGCAGCGGTTTACCACAACCCTTGGGTTGGTCAGTGCATCAAGGCGTGGCAAATTTCGCAGTCTGCGCCCCCGCTGCAACGGCGGTGTGGCTGTGTTTTTTTGATGAGCAAGGTCGGGCAATCGCACAGTATCAGTTGCCTGAGCAAAACGATGGGGTATGGTACGGTGCTGTGCCCGTTGCAGATTTACCACGGACTGATTGGTATTATGGCTTGCGCGCCGATGGTCACTACGACCCCAGCGACTCCAGAGACAGTTGTTTTTTTGACCCCAATAAATTATTAATCGACCCTTACGCCAAAGAGTTGTCCGCGCCGTTTGTGTATCACCCTGATTTGGCTGCGCCGCGCTCAGCACAGATGGATACGGCTGATTTAATGCCCAAGTGTGTGTTTCGGCGCGCATGGCTGAATAGCACCGAACCCATCATCCACACAGAGCCTTCTCATCATCCACCTCAATTCATTTACGAAGTGTCGGTCAAAGCCTTGACGCAGTTGCACCCCGATGTGCCTGAATCGGTGCGTGGTACGATTGCCGCATTGCGTGAGCCTTGCGTGATTGCGCATTTACAAACCTTGGGCGTGGATGCGGTCGAGTTGATGCCGATTGCGGCGTGGATTGATGAGCGGCATTTGCCTGCATTGGGTCTGCGCAATGCGTGGGGCTACAACCCTGCGGCAATGATGGCACTCGAACCACGCTTGTGTCCAAATGGTGTGGCGGATGTGCAAGACACCGTGCGCGCTTTGCATAACGCAGGGATTGCCGTGATATTGGATGTGGTGTTTAACCACACAGGTGAGAGCGATGCGCAAGGCGCAACTTTGTCCTTGCGGGGTTTGGACAACCGTTATTATTTTCACCATGCGTGGGATGAGGCGCGTGCGCGTTGGTATTTGGTCAATGACACGGGGTGTGGCAACACGATTGATTGCACGCGTGCGGGCGTGGTGCAGCTGATGTTGGACACCCTGCGCTACTTTGTAAAGCACATCGGCGTGGCAGGATTTCGATTTGATTTGGCACCGATTATGGGGCGCAATGCGCAGGGGTTTGACCCGCAAGCACCTTTACTGGCGGCGATTGAGCAAGATGCGATTTTGTCCAAAACTTGGCTGATTGCCGAACCGTGGGACATTGGTTCAAACGGTTATCAATTGGGGCAGTTTTCACCACGCTGGTTGGAATGGAACGACCATTATCGCGACAGCGTGCGACGGTTTTGGCGCGGTGATGCGGGTGTGGTCGCGGATTTTGCCACGCGGATTGCGGGCTCGTCTGATGTGTTTACAAATGCTGTGCAGACGCGCAGTGTAAACTTTATCGCCGCGCACGATGGCATGAGCGTGCGTGATTTGGTGACCTATGCGCACAAACACAATGCCGTCAATGGCGAAGACAATCGCGATGGGCATCACGAGAATTACAGTTGGAATCATGGCGTCGAAGGCGCGGCGGGTGCGGAGATTGAAGCACTGCGAACCCGCGATGTCGCGGCGATGTTGGCAACCTTGTTGCTCTCGCGCGGCACGCCGATGATGACTGCGGGCGATGAATTCGGTCGCACGCAACAAGGCAATAACAATGCCTATGCGCAGGACAACGCCATCACATGGTTAGATTGGGACAATTCGGACACAGCCTTGCGCGATTTTGTTGGGCAATTGGTGCGTCTGCGCGCACGCACAAATGTGCTGCGTTCGTTGGATTGGCTCAATGAGGGTGGACAGGAAAACGCCACACAAGCCAGTTGGTGGCGTGGCGATGATGATCAGATGATGCAGGCTGAAGATTGGCAAAACCCCATGCGGCATCACCTTGGTTTGCAGTTGTATGACCCTTCTGAAAACCCAATGGATACAGAGACGGGAAAAGTATTGTTGTGGTTTAATGCACATCCAGAAGATGTGCGCATTCACCTGCCCGCGCCGCAAGCAAATGCGCATTGGGTGCTGCGGGTTGATTCCCATCACATGCGGGTGTTTGACTCTGAGATAACGGTGGATGCCTCAGTGCCACACATTGTGCCCGCGAAAAGTGTGTGCCTGTGGATGGAATGTACGAATAACTTTTAAGAACGATAAAGATGATGACACGATACAACACGAAAGCAGGTACAGCGCGTTGGGGGTTTTGGATGACCTGCGTATGGTTTTTGGTCTATTTATTGATAACTCAAGCGTTGTTGTCGGCGGTGGTTTTACTGGGGTTTGCATGGCAGGCGGATTTGCCCTTGAGTATTGCGACGGTGCGGCATTTGGCGGACGATACACAATTACTGATACAGATTTCATTGGTGGTCAATCTGCTGAGTTTGCCTTTGATTGCGCTGATGGTGTTCAGCAAAAAAGGCAGTTCGTGGCGCGACTACATGGCATGGCGCAGGGTATCGATTTGGCGTGTGATTGGCTGGTGTATGTTGTGTCTGTTCACCGTGTATTTGACGGGCGTGGTGCATCAATTGTTGGGTTGGCCCGAATCGGATTTTATGGCGAAAATGGCACTCGTGGGCTCACCCGTTGTGCTGATTTTGACCGTGGCAGTCGCCGCGCCGATTTTTGAGGAATTGGTGTTTCGTGGGTTTATGTACAGCGGCTTTGAGCGCAGTTTGGGTGCGATACCTGCGGTGCTCTTGACCAGTGCCATTTTTGCCATGATGCATTTTCAATACAATCACTATGAGTTGTTACACATATTTGTATTGGGTTTGGTGTTGGCATGGGCGCGCATGAGAACCCAATCGCTTTGGACACCCATCGCCATGCACGCGGTTAATAATGGTTTGGCAATAGCTGCGGTTTTGGCGACATCTTAACCCCTACATTTTTTAGATGAGGACGGTATGAACTCGGAATACACAGCGATTGAGCAAGCTAAATTGGCTTCTGTGGCATGGTTGCAGTGCATAGACCAGAACGAAAATGCCGATAGTTGGGCAAAAGCCGCCAGTGTCTTTCAACATGCCATTACACAAGCGGATTGGGTCAAAGAGGTTGAGGCGGTGCGTGTGGAGTTTGGCGAGTGTCTCGTGCACAATCACCATTCGGCGATATTCACCCAAGACTTAGCCAACGCGCCCACTGGTGCATATGTTGTGATTCAATATCAAAGCGATTTTGCTAGGCAAGTCAATGTCACCGAGGTAGTGACGTGCTTTAAAGAAATCGATGGCAGTTGGAAAGTAGCGGGTTATTTTTTGAGATAAATCAGGTGTTGAGCAGACCCAAAAGTCCCAAAGCGGGGGCGTGCGTGATGTTTTGCAAAGTGCTTACTGCTTGAAGATGCTGAATCAATTCAGGCGCATCACCGCCACACAGTAAAACCTGCGCATCCATCTGCGCAAAATAAGTGCGCACAAAAAATTCGATTGCACCGACACTCGCAAGTATTGCGCCCGTATGCAGGGCATCACGCGTGTTGTGCGGCGCATCATTGATTGAAAATGCCCCGCCCGTCAAAGGCAATTGTGCGGTGTATTGATGTAAAGACGTGCGCATCAGGCGCGCACTCGGCAGAATGATGCCGCCGATGTGTTGACCATTTGCTTGGATGGCGTCAACCGTAATCGCCGTGCCCGCGCCAATCACCACGAGGTTGTCGTTGGCATTCAATGCACGCGCACCCAGCAGTTGCGCATAGCGATCGCTGCCCATTTGGCTTTGATCGTAATTCAATTGTAGCCATTGGTGTGTGGCGCGTGGTGTCATGCGCACGATGCGAACAGTTCCCCAAAGTTGTTGCACCAAGCCAATCAATTGCTCGTACAAAACCGTTTGTGCCACATGGCTGATACGTACCTCATCGGGCGTGGGCAAGGTGTGCCATTGTGTGGTTAATTCGTGTGGTAATTGATTGGTGTGGGGCAAAGCGTGCCCGCTGGTTGTCGCGAGCACGGGTGTGTTCGCGCTGTGCAGATACCATTTGATGCGTGTATTGCCGACATCGATGAGCAGGGTTTGAGGGGTGTTCATGGTTTATGTGTGGGTTGGCGTGTGCTTGGGTCGGGCTGTGCCGAGCGAATTTGACCGCTGTAAATCGCCACTTGCCCCCGACTGCTGTCCATTTGATACGTGCCGTTTGCATCGATGCCCAATCCAGTGCCGTGGTGTTTTTGACCGAAAAGATCTATCCAGATAATCGGTTGATGCAGCCAAATATCGTGCTGGTTCCACTGGGTCGCCAGATATTCGTTTGAGAGTGTGCGCTCACCATCAATGTGCAGTAAAATTTCGTCGATGATGTGCATGATGAGGGCTTCGCGCGCGCCTACCTTGGGGTTGTGCCATTGCGCATCCACTTGCGATAAGCTCGTGGGGATAAATGCCGAGTGGGTTTTTTTGCTTGGGCTCAGGTCAGCACGCGAAGCAATATTCACACCCACGCCGATGATCACCCAATTCATTTGGTCTTGCGTGCTGGGGTTGCTTTGTACCAAAATACCTGCCAGTTTGCCACTGTTTAGGATGACATCATTGGGCCACTTGAGTTGTGCGGCATAGCCAAAGTGGGCGCATACTTGCGCCAAAGCCAGCCCAACGCGTATGGATAAGGCTTGAATTTTGCTGCTGTGTAGTTGCACACCGAGTGAAAAAATTAAGTCGCCCGAGCGGGTTTGCCATTCGCGTTCAAATTGACCCCGTCCTTGGGTTTGGGTTTCGGTGACGAGTAATGTGGTGGCGTGGCTCGGGCTTCGGTATAATTGTGAATTGGTCGATTCGCACGACGCAATATATTTAATCGCCAGCGGATGGTGCGTGCGACTGTTTTGACTCCACCAATTTTTCAGATGTGCCAACGAGATGGGTGGATAATATGCGGGTGCGGTGTTGTGCATGGTGTGTATGGAATAAAATAGTAGTCGGATTATAGCGAAGGTTTTGACTTCGCGTATGAATGAGAGGCAATGATGTCAGAACAACAAGGTTATTATAAACACCACATATTCTTTTGCATCAATGAGCGCGCCGCGGATGATCCGCGTGGTGATTGCGCACGTTTGGGTGGCATGGCGGCGTTTGACTACACCAAAGGTCGTGCGCATGACTTGGGGCTTCTGGGTGCAGGCAAAGTGCGCGTGAATAAAGCGGGTTGCTTGGATCGTTGCGAGAGCGGTCCTGTCTGTGTGGTTTATCCAGACAATGTTTGGTATGAATACGTGGACAACAGCGATTTGGATGAAATCATCAGCGAGCATTTGCAAAACGGCCGCGTGGTCACGCGTTTGGTGCTGGAAAACACCGATGAATAAAACGCAAAAAAACCTCATCACGGGCGCAGCAGGGCAAATTGAAATAGTTGTTGATTTGCCCAAAACATCGGTGTTGAGCACACCAGCGATTGCGCTGATTGCCCATCCGCATCCTTTGTTTGGTGGCACGATGGACAACAAAGTGGCACAAACTTTGGCGCGCACTTGCGCCGAGTTGGGCTATATCAGCGTGCGTTCGAACTTTCGCGGCGTGGGGCAAACCGAGGGTGTGCATGACGAGGGCGTGGGCGAGACTGAGGATTTACTGACTGTATTGGCATGGGCGCAAAATGAATTCGCAGCGCATGGTGCGGTGGTCTTGGCAGGGTTTTCATTTGGAACATTTGTGAACAGTTTGCTCGCGCAACGCTTGCGTGCACAAAATCAAACCATCGCACGCATGGTGATGGTCGGCACGGCCGCAGGCAAATGGGCGGTGCAAACGGTGCCTGAAGACAGCATCGTGATACATGGCGAATTGGACGAGACCATACCGTTGTATGATGTATTGCGTTGGGCAGAGCCGCAGGATTTGCCTGTGACTGTGGTGGCGGGCGCGGATCATTTTTTCCATCGAAGATTACAGGTGATTAAGAATATTATTGTGCGACAGTGGTAAATTCATAAAAGGAAAATAACATGTCAGTCAATGACACGCCAGCAGCAAGTCCAACACAAAACGCGCCAATACCAGTATCAATTTGGTTCGATATGCAGCCTGATGCCCACAATGAACAGACCATCCCATTGTGGGCGCGCGAGTTGGCGCAGGCGCATGTGGACAACGATGCGTACCTGCTGGCACACCCTGATTCAGCGTATGCAAAAATGGGTTTGGTCTGTGAGATTGCCAAAGAAAATTTGTGGCCGAACGATGCGTGGGTTGAGCGATTAAGCCATACGCTGGCACTTGCCAAAAGTAAACAGGTACAACAATTGATACTGCTGTTGCCGCACCGCTGTTCGCCAGCACTGTGGGGACAATGGTCTTTAATTCATTTGGACGGATGTGGCGGTTGGTTGGATAACCTTACAGGGTTATTGCAGGGAATCGTGGGCTGGGAAGATGCCTTGCATCGCCCCGATTCAAGCCGATGGCTGATGGTCGACCGCGTGATGACCTACGGTACGGGGACAAAAACCGCTGATTTTGTGACGCAAATGCGGGCGTTTAACCCAATGGCGCATTGGGTACACGAAGGCTTTGATGACAAAAAAGTGTTGTTGCAATCCCTCAATGCATACCAGCAAAACCTACCGCTGGGGCGCATTCCGCTTAAAAATGATGATTTGCGCGCATGGGGCGCAAATAAAGTGGTATATTTCGCAACTTCAAATGAGATGGATCGCGTCAAAGTGATTGATTTGTTTGAAAAATGGCGACAACAATACGGTCAAAAAATGGTTAAACTTTGGGCGGTGGTTCGTATCAAAGGCACCAATTCACCGCTTTCGGTCACAAGCATACACCACTTGTGGGCAAGCAATATGGCAAGCCATTTTTCGACACATGATTTTCCTGAAAACCGTTTTTGGATTTTAGGTGAAGGTTTAGATGCCGTGCAATTGCAGGCAGAGTTTGAGCAGTGTGCTGCTTAACCAAGGCAGACGACATTGGTGTAAAACGGTAGGAGTAAAAGAGATGGTGGCAGTAAAAAAAGGTGGCATAACAGAAGCGCAATTGCTCAAGATGCCAGCAAAAGACTATATGAATGAAGTGCAGTTGGAATTTTTCAAAGAAATGCTTTTGAAAATGCAAGCCGAGATTTTAAGCAATGCGGGTGAAACCACCGAGCATTTGCGCGAAAATGAGGTTGTCCCTGACCCAGCGGACAGAGCCACGATTGAGGAAGAGCACGCGCTTGAGTTGCGCACGCGTGACCGTGAGCGTAAATTGCTCAAAAAAGTCGCGCAGTCATTGGAACGAGTGGCATCTGGCGAGTACGGTTGGTGCGAAGAAACGGGCGAGCCGATTGGCGTGGGTCGTCTGCTTGCGCGTCCAACGGCGACCTTGTCGTTGGAAGCGCAACAACGTCGTGAAAAAATTCAAAAAATGTATGGCGATTGATTCAATGAATCCAGCAGTCAGATCATGATAATGCGCGGTACAAATAAGCAGGGTGCTCGGTAACGAAGCACCCTTGTTTTTTTGATAAATACCCCGACCTTGGTGAAATAACCGCAAAAATTTGAAAAGGACAGTCAAATGGAACAATATCACGGCACGACCATTGTCTCGGTGCGTCGAGGCGATTTGGTCGCTATCGGTGGTGATGGCCAAGTCACATTGGGCAACACCATCGTCAAGGGTACGGCACGCAAGGTGCGCAAACTCTACCACGGCAAAGTACTGGCAGGTTTTGCAGGCGCGACGGCCGATGCGTTCACTTTGTTTGAGCGTTTTGAAGCCAAACTTGAAAAACACAACGGACACCTCACCCGTGCCGCGATTGATTTGACCAAAGACTGGCGCACCGATCGCGTCTTGCGCCGTTTAGAAGCCATGCTTGCGGTTGCTGACCACACCGCTTCGCTTATCATCACGGGCAATGGCGATGTGTTAGAACCTGAGGACGGTTTGATTGCGATTGGTTCGGGGGGAGCGTTTGCGCAATCGGCCGCGACCGCCCTGCTGCACAACACCGACTTATCGCCTGCAGAGATTGTGAAAAAATCTTTGGAAATCGCAGGCGATATTTGTATTTACACCAATCAAAACCACACCATTGAAACTTTATAAAGTACCGATTATGAATCATCCATCTGCATTCAATATGACCCCGCAAGAAATTGTCTCTGAACTGGACAAACACATTGTCGGACAGAAAGAGGCGAAAAAATCCGTCGCACTCGCCATGCGCAATCGTTGGCGCAGAAGCCAACTCGCAGAGGACATGCGGGTTGAAGTCACGCCAAAAAACATCCTCATGATGGGGCCCACGGGCGTGGGCAAAACCGAAATTGCCCGTCGTTTGGCACGACTGGCGGGCGCGCCATTTATCAAAGTTGAAGCGACCAAATTCACCGAGGTGGGTTATGTCGGTAAAGACGTGGAATCGATTATCAAAGATTTGACTGAAGTTGCGGTCAAAAACGCACGCTCAAATGCGGCAAAAAAAATGAAATCCCGCGCGCAAGATGCCGCCGAGGACAGAATTTTGGATTGTTTGTTGCCGCCCGCGCGCGATTTGAACACGGGCGAGTATTCGCGTGCTGAGACCACCGAGGGTGTGGCGAGACAAAAATTCCGTAAAAAACTGCGTGAAGGTGATTTGGACGACACCGAAATTGAAATTGACGTGAGTGCGAATGGCAATGCACAGTTTGATGTGATGAGCCCCCCAGGTATGGAAGAAATGGCGGATCAAATTCGTGCGATGTTTGTTTCAGTGGGTAAAGGGCAAACCGCGAAAAAGAAAATGAAGGTCAAAGAAGCCATGCGTTTATTGGTCGATGAAGAAGCCGATAAAATGGTCAACGAGGACGATGTGCGGCGCGAAGCATTGGAGGCGGTTGAGCAAACAGGCATCGTATTCATTGATGAGATTGATAAAATCTGCGGGCGCGAATCGGGCAGCTCTGGTGAAGTCTCGCGTCAAGGTGTGCAGCGCGATTTATTGCCTTTGGTCGAAGGCACAACGGTATCCACCAAATACGGCTTGGTGAAAACCGACCACATTCTGTTTGTCGCATCGGGCGCGTTTAGTTTGTCCAAACCCAGCGACTTGATTCCTGAGTTGCAAGGACGGTTTCCCATCCGCGTGGAACTCTCATCGCTTTCGGTTGAGGACTTCTGTGCGATACTCACTTCCACCGATGCGTGCTTGACCCGTCAATACAGCGCATTGATGGCGGTCGAGGACGTGACGCTCGAATTCACAACCGAAGGCGTGCAACGTTTGGCAGAAATGGCGTGTCAAGTGAATGAACGTTCAGAGAACATCGGCGCACGCCGTTTACACACCGTGATGGAAAAATTACTCGAAGAAATTTCCTACAAAGCGCATGAATACTCGGGTAAAACCGTGGTGATTGATGCACCATTTGTAGAGGTCAGATTGGGCGAGTTGATTGAGGATGAGAATTTGAGTCAGTACATTCTGTAAGTCGCTGTGAGCAAAAGTAAATTGTAGGGCGCAATGCGAAAAAACATTGATTGCGTCCTGCGACTACACATCAATTTTAGGAGATTGCGTGTCAAGCACGCAATGACTCATATGCGCCCAATTGGGCGCGTTTTTATTGAGCCCACGTTTGGTATATGACGACCAGTAGCAGCAAAGTGTTCATGCACAGCATGATAAACACGGCCGCGCTACCGACATCTTTGGCGCGCCCGAGTAAATCGTGCTTGTCTAAACTGATGTGGTCAACGATGTATTCAAGACCTGTATTGAGCAATTCGGCGACCAGCAACAGTGCGTTGGCAAATGCCACCATCAACCACAACCACAAAACGGGTTGTAGCCAAAGACAGAGCAATTGCGCACTGAGTACCATGACAATATTGTCGCGAAAAGCCGCTTCAGTTTGCCACGCGCTTTTGAGACCTTGGCGTGTAAAGGTAAATGCGTTCCAGATGCGTTGGGGTGAAAACATAGCTGTGCAATCAAAAAAGTTTTGGTACAAAAGATACGAGATGGCGAAATTATAGGCGAAAACGACGGAAAAATTGATGAATTCGTGACAAATGGGTTGACAAAAACACATCCAGCCGTGATAATTGCAGTCTGTTTTAGGAGAGGTTACCCAAGCGGCCAACGGGTCCGGACTGTAACTCCGGCGTCTTAGACTTCGCAGGTTCGAATCCTGCCCTCTCCACCAAAAACCGTAGGTACTGTGTATCTTTGTGACACCCAGATATACCGCTTATGCGGGAGTAGTTTAGTGGTAGAACCTTAGCCTTCCAAGCTAATGATGCGAGTTCGATTCTCGTCTCCCGCTCCAGCAAAGGTTTTCCCCGTTGCCCTTGTGGCTCAGTGGTAGAGCACCCCCTTGGTAAGGGGGAGATCGCGAGTCCGATTCTCGCCAAGGGCACCACAAAAATCTTATCTATATTATCCATCACTTCAATTGAAGGAGTCATAAAATGGCAAAAGGAAAATTCGAACGGACCAAACCGCACGTCAACGTCGGTACCATTGGTCACGTGGATCACGGTAAAACCACATTAACGGCGGCGATTACCACGGTATTGACCAAAAAATTCGGCGGTGAAGCCAAAGGT
>JAGTRK010000009.1 GCA_018261955.1 Burkholderiaceae bacterium | reverse complement strand
CGCAGGCAATACCATCATCAGCGGGGTGGGTGCAGGTGCAATCTCTGCCACCAGTACCGATGCGGTCAATGGCAGTCAGTTGTATGCAACCAATCAACAGGTTACAACCAACACCAACGCCATCACCAATATCAACACGAATCTAGATAAAGGGTTGAACTTCAGCGCGGACAGTGGTACCGCAGTGAATCGCAAGTTGGGTGATACCGTGGCGATTACGGGGGATGGCAACATCACTACCACCACCACTGCAAATGGGGTTCAAGTTGGGCTTTCCAATAACCTTAATCTCAACAATGTCACTGTCAACCAAAGTTTCTCTGTGGCTGAAGGTACGACCGTGAATATGGGTGGTAATGTGATTCAAAACGTCGCTCCAGGTGTCAATGGTACCGATGCGGTTAATGTCAGTCAGTTGAATAATGTGGCTTCGAATATGGCTTCTGATATGAGAAAGGCATACGGCGGTGTGGCCGCTGCGATGGCGCTTGAATCAGCACCGTATATTCCTGGTACAACGACATTCGCCATTGGTACGGGTTATTTCCAAAAAGAAAGCGCGCTCGGGATTAGTTTACGTCGCACTGCGGACAATGGTCGTTGGTCATTGACAGGCGGTGCAACGGTGTCACGGGGTAGTGTCGGCGCACGCATTGCTGTCACAGGCATTTTATTTGATGAGCGTTGATGAGGCGGTGGGTGATTGTTAGGTTGTTATATCGTTATCTGAGATGTTCATGGGTATGAGAAACAGAGATACGAAAAGCAGTCACCACCCCTCTCACCATCTCTTGATGGATGACGCGATGTTTAGCCCTGTGCGAGCGGTGCTATATAAGATTAATTTTTAGAAAAAATGTTGAATTTCTAAATGACGAAAAAGGTGTACCATGAAACGATTGATAATGGGGTTGGCTGCATTAGCGGCAATGGTAATGGGCGCAAATGCGTCAGCGCAGTCTACTGCGGACAATTTGATATGGCCTGACTTGAATAGTTATCACGTGATAACAGGGGATTTAATCAATCCTCCAAATGTGCGTCGTGTGGTGACGGGTATTTCAAAGAAACAAGTTCGTTTGTTGCTCAATAATCCGCACACTTCAGAGGGTTTGGCGGGTGTGCATGAATGGGATTACTTATTTAGTTTCTTGACTGGTAATGGTTCAGAACGTGTCAGTTGTCAGTATAAGGTTTTGTTTAATAAAGATATGATTGTCACCAGCACGCATTGGCGTGATGAGGTCTGTGCTCGATTTATGGCAGATAAAGTGGTCAATCAGACGCATTCTATGACTTTGGGGGCAGATGGTTTGTTTGCTTTTGGTCGTTCGGGTTGGGCGGATTTGCAAGCATCAGGTCGCGCTCGTTTGGGTGAATTGGCAATGCAGATTAAAACGGGTTTTTCTAAAGTACGTCAAGTGACGGTGAGTGGGTACACCGATAGAATTGGCAGTGCGGCCGACAACATGAAATTGAGTCAAGCGCGCGCAGAGACGGTCAAACAGTTTTTGGTCAGTGAGGGTGTGTCTGAATCATTGATTCGAGCGGTTGGTCGTGGTGCTTCTGAACCTGTGGTCAACTGTGCGGGTGCGAAATCACCAAGTGTGATTGAATGTTTGGCACCGAACCGTCGGATTGTGGTGTCGGTCAATGGCGATAAATAAGCCTATTGCTCGGATGTGACGTGTTTGTGTACCACCGATATTTAAGTTGGTCGGTGGTGCGCAAGCGCAATTGTTATTTTTTTACCTGCGGGATGTGCGTATAGGTATATAATTAGACGTCAGCGTTGTTTTTGTTGAAAGCGAGCATGAAAATAGCAATCCTTGACGATGAAAAAACTCAATTACAGTTAATTGAGCAGGCTTTGATTGGCGGTGGTGGTGAGGTTTGGGGCGAACCAATGGAGTGTTGTTTGTTTAATAGTGGACTTGAACTTTTAGAAGCCCTT
This sequence comes from Burkholderiaceae bacterium, assembly GCA_018261955.1. Classification (GTDB taxonomy): domain Bacteria; phylum Pseudomonadota; class Gammaproteobacteria; order Burkholderiales; family Burkholderiaceae; genus CTSOIL-112. The sequence goes on along the minus strand of JAGTRK010000009.1, from coordinate 43,793 downwards.
AGAAAAGATTCTTTTGATTGTGTGTTACTCGATAGGCAATTGCCCGATATAAGTGGTGATGTGGTTTTACAGTGGTTGCGTCAATATACTCAGAAATATACGCCTGTCATCATGCTGACCGCGTTAGACAATGAAGAAGAGGTGGTCAATAGCCTTGTCGCTGGTGCTGACGATTACGTGGTGAAACCTTTTCGTCCCAAAGAGTTGGTGGCGCGTGTGCGGCGGCTGGTAAATCGTCAGCGGATAATACAATCTCGTGAGTCTGTCAAGCCTGAGTTGCCACCATCGTCCAATTCGAATTCTTTGTCTGATTTAAATGTGAGTCATCAGTTGGGTGATGATTTGGATGAATTACCAGCGCAAATAGAAATTTCGGGCTACCATTTTAATCGTCTTGACCTCGAAGTGACTTTTGACCATCAAACAGTGCAATTAACCGAACGTGAATTTGCTTTGGCTTTGTTGTTTTTTAGCAATATCGGTGTACTGCTGTCGCGAGATGCGATTTTCAAGGCTGTGTGGAAACGTAGTGATGTGACCAACAGTCGCGCGTTGGATACGCACCTTCACCGAGTTCGAACAAAGTTAGCACTGTCACCTGAACGCGGATTTGTGTTACGGTCCGTGTACGGGTTTGGGTATCGTCTGGACAGTCATTGACGATGGATGGTTTAAAATTTGATTGGATAATGATGAACCAATTGCTAATGCGCTCCTTTTGGTTGGTGGTTTCGGTTTGCATGAGTGCTTCTGCTTTGGCACAGGAGTCTTGCGCCCCCGAACCAGACATTTCATCGGTGCTTAAACCACTGCCCAACAATTCTATTAAAAAAGGCACGGCTTCTTCGTATCCTAAAAAATCACCACTCAGGCAACCAAAACAGATTTCAACGAAGTTGTACCCTGCGAAAGTTCTTAAACTTAAAGGCGACGTGATACTGGTTTCGCGCGCAGGGCAATTGGTCAATCGTCCATTGATCATTGGGTCAGAATTATTGCTTGACGATGTGGTAGAAACGGGTCGTCAAAGTTTTGTGACGATTGTGCTCGGTTCTGGCGTAATCAGTGTTTTGCCATCCAATGCGAAAGTTGCGCTCAAACAAGCCAGTGCCTCGGTGGCTCGGTATGAGTTATTGCAAGGTTCAATTGAGAATCGCGTGGTCAAAAAACCGAATGCCAAGCGCAGCACTTTTGAGATAACGGTGCCCAATGGTGTGTTGGGGGTTCGTGGCACGCATTTCACAGTTGAGTATGATTTAGGACGTGGAGACAGTGGTGTGTCGGTTGCGGATGGCGTGGTGGTGGTTCGACCTGTGCTATCGTGTTCTAGATCATTGGTGGTGACTGATAATCATTCGGCACGTATTGGTCCGACATTCAATCCAACATCAGATATACAGAAATTATTGGTTGCACCCATTTGGACGAATGTGCGTGCGCAACGCAGTAATGATTTTTCTTTTGAGGTTTCTACGGTTGAAGGCGCGGTCAAGTATGTGGCTCAGGTGGCGCGTGATGCCAAATTTCTCGATGTGGTAGCTGAACAGGACAGTCCAGACCAGGGCGGACGAGTGGTTGTTCCTGGACGTGATTTGCCCGATGGGTTTTACTATGTTCGCTTGGCGGCACTGGATCAGCGCGGCTTGCGTGGTTTGACACAGACTTATTTGTTTCTAAAAAACACGAAAAATATCACTGACAAATAGGGTGGGTCGATGATAAATTTCCCCAAAATTGCACATCATTCTACCAGTCGCCGCTTATTGCGGCGATTGGTGTTTGAGTGGCTGCTGATTTTGTTAACTGCCTTGAGTTTGATTGGGTGGTTGTCGGGAACGCGCTCGGTTCTGTTGGCGAATGATTATGTTTATGATCGTGTATTGTCATCTCATGAGCGTGTGGCGGATGCGGATATTGTGGTGGTTGCAATCGATGAAGACAGTTTGGCACAGTTTGGGCGTTGGCCGTGGAATCGAAAAGTTCATGCGGATTTTTTGATGAAACTTGCACAGGCTAAGCCTCGTGGTGTCTTGTTTGATGTATTGTTTGTTGAGCCATCATCAAACAAAGTTGATGATGAGTTATTGTCTCGAGCGATTAACAAAACGCCCAATTTGGTGTTGCCATTGTTGTTAATGCCAACGAATGAGCGTGTTGGTTTTGATGGGAGATTTACTTTGCTAAAACCCATTTTTCCTCAAGCAATGACGGGACATATCGCTGTGACAACCGATATGGATGGTGTGGTGCGCAGCATGCGGTTACGCTATCAACAAGGTGGCGAGACATTTAATGCTTTGGGTTTGCAGTTATTGATGTTGGATAAGTCAGAACCACAGAGAGCATTGGTGACTCAACGCGCACAAGCAACGGAACTCTCGGGTGGGGCATATGGTTTGCCTTTAAATGTACCCAAGGGCGGCTACATGACCATCTCATACCGCAGTATTGTGGATGGTGAAGTCTCAGCCGATTTTCTTCGTGATAAATATGTATTGGTCGGAGCAACCGCGTTGGGGCTGGGCGATCAGTTTACTACGCCTGCATCGGGACAGGACGGTACAGTTTCGGGTATTGAGATTCATGCCAGTTTGATGGATGGTTTGAAAAATGGATTGATGGTTCAAACTGTGGATGTATGGTACGCATTGGCGTTACCGATTGTTTTATTGATGTTCGGATTTTTGTTGGTCAGAGAACGATTTCACTTATGGTTATTTTTGACGATATTGGTAGGTTTCGTGGGATTGGTTTTGGGATTGATGTGGTGGCATTATATCTGGTTACCCCCTACGTTGACAGTTATCGGTTTGTTGTGGGTGTATTTGCTTTGGAGTTGGCGCAGATTGGCAGTGATTGTGCGCTATGCACAGGATGAATGGCGCGAGGTTCAGACCTCGGCAGGTGGTCTTTTACCTCTTCTAAGCGGGCATGCAACGACTGGGTTTTCACCCCATGCACTGGAACTCGGAATGAACTACACGCATCGGTTGCATGCTTTGGTCAGTGAAAGCTTAGCGCATCTTCCGTCGGCTTTGTTTGTGGTCGATGACGCGGGTGTGATCCGCTTTCACAATCAACAAGCGGATACCATTTACACCAGAATACATATGGATAAATCCACTGAGCATGCGACGCTCAAATCCGTGTTTGCCATGATTGATGATCAGGTAGACAACTGGCCTTGGGATGCGATAGTTGGGGACTTTGAGCGGCTGAATGGTCGAGAGTTGTCTGGGGCGGCGGGTATATTTTTACTGCAAATTGTGTCAATTGCCAAAAGTGATGAGGCTCAGTCGAATGCTTGGTTGGTGAATTTGCTTGAGTTAACCAACGAGCGTCAAGCCCAACAAACACGTGCTGATTTAATCAAATTTCTTTCTCATGACTTACGAACGCCACAGGTGGCGATTTTGGCAGTGCTGGATTTGTATCCGACTGAGTCACCTAAGCTACGTGAAGAAATAACTTATCACGTTCATCGCACCTTGGATTGGGCGAATGATATGGTGGCGTTGACCCAAGCGCAGCATGATCATTTGGTGCTCTCAGAGGTTAATTTGACTTCTGTCGCACAAGAGATGATGGACGAACTTTATCATATAGCGAGCATGAAAAAAATCAAACTGGTGATGGATGAAGTTGCTGATGATGTATATGAAGGGTTATGGCTTCGTGCAGATGCCGGCTTAATTCGACGTGCGGTCATGAATTTGTTGTCAAACGCTGTGCGCTACAGTAGAGATTCGAGTTGTGTTTTTATCACGGTTTCGGTCGAGGAATCATGGGTTTGCTTGGCGGTTCGAGATCAAGGCATGGGCATGAGTGAACAGCAACTGGCGTCTATTCAAGCCAACGCACAGACCTTGCCAGTTGCTCGACTTGTTCATGGCGATGCGGCAGGCAGTTTGGGTATTGGTTTAAGTGTTGTACAAACGATTATGCGTCGTCACAACGGTGTGCTGGAAATTGAAAGCCGGTTACATGAGGGAAGTGTATTTACTTTGCGGTTTCCAAAATCCAGTTACCCAATTCCACATGATTAGACCGTCTCTATCGTCCCCACATTAAAATAGCGTGAATCAGGATGTGAGAAATAAAACCCACTGACCGATGAGGCAGGCCACATCGCAAGGCTTTCGGTCAAACGCATGCCAATCGCATTCGCATCCAACACGCGGAACACATCGGTTTTGATGTCGTGCGCAGGACAGGCTGGATAACCTGGGGCGGGGCGGATGCCTTGATACTCCTCTTTAATCAGTTGCTGCGCGCTCAATTGCTCGTTCGGCGCGTAGCCCCAATCGACTTTACGAATTTTTTCGTGCAGGTATTCGGCAAAGGCTTCGACCAAACGATCGGCCAAGGCTTTGAACATAATGCTGTTGTAATCATCGTGCGCGGCTTCAAATTGTGCGATGCGCTGTTCCATTTCCAAACCTGCAGTCACGGCGAACATCCCGACGTAGTCTGCCTTGCCTGAATCAGCAGGCGCGACAAAGTCTGCCAGTGACAGATTCGGGCGGCGCACGCCGTCAATCACTTGTTTTTCATTGCGTTGACGACCCGAATTCCAGCGCAGCAACTCCTGAGTTTTCGCCTCGTCTGCGTACAGCGCGATTTCATCGTCGTTCACAGTTTGTGCGGGGTATAGGCCGTACGCACCTTTGGCGGTGAGCCACTTTCCAGCGACGATTTTGGCGAGCATTTTTTGCGCATCGTCAAACACTGCTTTGGCATGCGTACCCACGATTGCATCGTTAAAAATTTTCGGATACGTGCCAATGAGATCCCATGTTTGGAAAAACGGTGTCCAGTCAATATAGGGCACGAGTGTGGCGATGTCCATGTCCTCAATCACTTGGCGACCGAGCACCGCAGGTTTGGGCGGTGTGTAATGCGCCCAATCAATCTGCAATTTATTCGCACGGGCTTGCTCCGCACTGATGAGGGTTTGTCCTTTTTTGTTGGCGTGTTGCGTGCGCACGCGTTTGTATTCGGCATTGTGTTCGAGCAAAAACGCTTCGCGGTTGCTTAAAATTTGTTGCAACACCGTCACCGAGCGCGAGGCATCGGGTACCCACACCACAGGGCCGCTGTAATGCGGCGCGATTTTAACGGCGGTGTGTACGCGTGAAGTGGTCGCGCCACCAATCATCAATGGGATTTGACGCGAGCGGAAATACTCGTCGCGCTCCATTTCTTGGGCGACATAAGTCATTTCTTCCAATGACGGTGTGATTAAGCCTGACAGACCAATCACATCGGCGTCCAATTCTTTGGCCTTGGCTAAAATTTGCGCACAAGGCACCATCACGCCCATATTTTCGACTTCAAAATTATTACACTGCAAGACCACGGTGACGATGTTTTTACCAATGTCATGCACGTCACCCTTGACCGTGGCCATCACCACCCGCGCTTGTGAGCGCGAAGCCTGCGCATCACCACGCGCAATCGCATCGGCTTTCTCTTGCTCAATAAACGGAATCAAATGCGCCACGGCTTGCTTCATCACGCGAGCGGATTTGACCACCTGCGGTAAAAACATTTTGCCTTCGCCAAACAAATCACCGACCACGCCCATGCCGTTCATCAGCGGGCCTTCGATGACCTCAATCGGACGCGCCGCATTCAGTCGACACTCCTCGGTGTCTTCGTCGATAAACTGTGTGATGCCGTGTACCAGTGAATGCGTCAAACGCTCTTGTACGGGTAGTTCGCGCCATGCGAGATTGACTTCGGTTTTTTTGCCATCGCCTTTGAATTGCTCGGCAATCTCTAATAAACGCTCAGTCGCATCGGTGCGACGATTGAGTACCACATCCTCAACGCGCTCCTTGAGTAATGGATCCAAATCGTTGTACACGCCGAGTTGCCCCGCGTTGACAATCCCCATGTCCATGCCAGCGGCAATCGCATGGTAGAGAAACACCGTGTGTATCGCTTCGCGCACAGGCTCGTTGCCACGGAAGGAAAACGACACATTCGACACGCCGCCGCTGACTAACGCGAACGGTAGGTTCTCTTTAATCCAGCGCGTGGCATTGATAAAGTCCACGGCGTAATTGTTGTGCTCCTCAATCCCCGTGGCGACCGCAAAAATATTGGGGTCAAAAATAATGTCCTCGCGCGGAAAACCGACCTGCTGTGTGAGGATGTCGTAGGAGCGTTTACAAATTTGAGTTTTGCGCTCAAACGTATCGGCTTGCCCATCCTCATCGAACGCCATCACAATCGCCGCCGCGCCATAGCGCATGATTTTTTGCGCGTGGGCTATAAACGCCGCTTCGCCCTCTTTGAGCGAAATCGAATTGACCACGGGTTTGCCCTGCACACATTGCAAGCCCGCTTCGATGACTTCCCATTTGGACGAATCGAGCATAATCGGCACGCGCGAAATATCGGGTTCAGAGGCAATTAAATTCAAAAAACGCACCATCGCGACCTTTGAATCGAGCATCGCCTCGTCCATATTGATGTCGATAATCTGCGCGCCGTTCTCAACCTGCTGACGTGCGACAGACAACGCCTCATCAAATTGATTGTTGAGAATCATGCGGGCAAAAGCTTTGGAGCCTGTGACATTGGTGCGCTCACCGACATTGACAAATAAAGATTGATCGTCGATAACGAAGGGCTCGAGGCCTGATAGGCGGAGGTTGCGGTGGGTTGTGGTCATGATTGATAAGTTTGAAAAATTTGCTTGTCAACACAGATTCGCCCATAAATTTTTTCTAAAATGACAATAGCTTTATAGCAGTTTGCGTTAGTTTGTTCGATCTCGGTTTTTTTATAACTTGTTTGATATAAAAGAACTTCAAACCCAGATTCTTGGTGACTCTTAATGAAATCGACAGAACCCCCTCTGCTCCTTGTAGCACATACGATAATTTGTGCTTTTTTAACATTGGTTAAGAAATTGAAATGAGATTTAACTTGGTTGAGAGCATCACCTTGACTCGCTAAGCCAATTAGCACGCCACGAATATTGAAGACGCAAACAAAATCTTCTGCTACATCAGTGGCGGGTTTGTGGTTGGTATCAAAAATTTCAAGTGAGTCATAATTGGCTGTTTTAACTATCTCTTTATATAAAGTGCGGATTGTAGAAGATTTACCAGTATTAGATGCCCCTTTGACGTTAAGTATTAATTGCCTCATCACATGTTTTCCTTACAAAATTTAAATTTATGTTTTACTCGTAACCTATAGAGCGCAGAAAGCGGTTTTTTTTTGTGTATTGCACTCTATAAATGCAGCGTTGATTTACTTCAACATCCCCACAAAATTCGCTCTTAACTTGCTCAATTTATACGGTATCACCATCTGGCAATAGGTATTTTCGGGGTTGTGTTCGAAATACTCCTGATGGTAGTCCTCAGCGCGGGTGTATTGCTCGGCGACAAACGGTGTGATTTCAGTCACAACGGTTTGCTCAATCACCTGCGTCACCCAGGATTTCATTTCGCGAGCAACCTGTGCTTGTGTGTCGTTGTGGGTGAAAATTGCACTGCGGTATTGCGTGCCGACATCGTTGCCTTGGCGGTTGAGCGTGGTCGGGTCGTGCAGCACGAAAAATATTTTGAGCAAGTCCTCATAGGTCAATACCGCAGGGTCAAATAGGATATGCACGACTTCTGCCAACCCCGTGTCGCCCGTGCATACGGCCTCGTAGGTTGCGGGCGTATGACCACTGCCCGCATAGCCCGACTCGACATCCACTACGCCTTTGACTTCAAACAATGCGGTTTCTAAGCACCAAAAGCAGCCGCCTGCGAGTGTGGCGAATTCGAGCCCTTCGGGCGCGATTTTGGGGATGGGCATGGAACGTGACATGGCGTGACCTCGTGACTCTGGCTCTGAGTAAAATCGACATTTTACGTGAATTTGCGCTGTGACGTGGCGTTTGTGTATGGATGAGCAGTGTCATGCTGGGCTTGTACGCAATGGTTTACAAAACCAGTGGATTTGTTTTGCTAATTTTTACCAATTGGTTTGAAAGCCATCCTCGGCGCGGAAAATGAACAATTTGCGCCCCATAAATTGGACAAAGGCACTGATAAGGTTTATATTAATACAGTTCAAAAATTTTCTGAAATTTCGCATTCACCGCAGGGTTTTACCCCTGTTCTTGCCAAAAACATGGGTCAAACGGTGCGAAATTCCAACACCGCTTTATTAAATATCTTAAGGAGTTCTCATGAGTTTTACTTTAAATCCCCCAGCGTATATTCAAAATCAGAAATTGATTGACTGGGTTGCCAGTATGGCTGAGTTGACTCAGCCCGATGCGATTCATTGGTGTGATGGTTCGGTCGAAGAATACGATGCCTTGTGCGAGGAGTTGGTTCAAGCAGGGACGTTTAAACGTTTGAATCCTGCGAAACGTGCGAACTCCTACCTTGCGTGTTCTGACCCATCAGACGTAGCGCGTGTAGAAGACAAAACGTTTATTTGTTCTGAGAAAAAAGACGACGCGGGTCCGACCAATAACTGGATGGCACCTGACGAAATGCGCGCGACTTTAAAACCTTTGTTTACAGGTTGTATGCGCGGTCGCACGATGTATGTGATTCCTTTTTCCATGGGGCCTTTGGGTTCGGACATCGCGCACATTGGTGTGGAGTTGTCTGATAGTGCGTACGTGGCTGTGAATATGAAACACATGACGCGCATGGGTAAAGCTGTTTGCGAGGTATTGGGCAAAGACGGCGAATTCGTACCCTGCGTTCACACTGTGGGCGCGCCTTTGGCTGCTGGCGAAAAAGACAAAACCACTTGGCCATGTAACCCTGATGTGAAATACATCGTTCACTATCCTGAAACCCGTGAAATCTGGTCGTATGGTTCAGGTTACGGCGGCAACGCTTTGTTGGGTAAAAAATGTTTCGCATTGCGCATCGCGTCAAACATGGGTCGTGACCAAGGTTGGCTCGCAGAGCACATGTTGATTCTCGGCGTGACCGATCCGAATGGTGTGAAAAAACACGTGGCTGCCGCATTCCCATCGGCGTGTGGTAAAACCAATTTCTCGATGTTGATTCCACCCAAAGTCGGTTTTGAAGGTTGGAAAGTGACCACCGTGGGCGATGACATTGCATGGATTAAACCGGGTAAAGACGGTCGTTTGTACGCAATTAACCCTGAGTTCGGCTACTTCGGTGTGGCACCGGGTACCAACAACGAATCCAATAAAAACTGTATGGATTCATTGAATAAAGACGTGATTTTCACCAACGTGGCATTGACCGATGACGGCGATGTGTGGTGGGAAGGCATGGACGGTGCGCCACCAGCACACGCCATCGACTGGCAAGGCAATGATTGGACACCTGAATTGGGTAAACAGGGCAAAAAAGCCGCGCATCCGAACTCACGCTTTACTGTGCCTGCAACCAATAACCCAGCGATTGACCCAGAATACGACAATCCAGCGGGCGTGGCGATTGATGCGTTCTTGTTCGGTGGTCGTCGTTCGACCACGATTCCACTCGTGACCGAAGCACGAAATTGGACGCAAGGTGTGTACATGGCTGCGACCATGGGCTCTGAAACCACAGCGGCAGCGTTTGGTGCGCAAGGCGTGGTGCGCCGCGATCCATTTGCGATGTTGCCATTTACAGGCTACAACATGAGCGACTATTTTGCACACTGGTTGAACATGGGCGAAAAACTGACGGCTCAAGGCGCGAAATTGCCAAAAATGTACTATGTGAACTGGTTCCGCAAAAATGCCGAAGGCAAATTCGTATGGCCCGGTTTTGGCGACAATATGCGCGTATTGCAGTGGATTTTGAGCCGTGCCGATGGCGCGACTGATAACGGTGCAGAACACTTCTTTGGCATCAGCCCGCGCTACGAAGACTTAAACTGGAAAGGTTTGGATTTCACACCTGCGCAATACGCAACAGTGACTGCTATGGACAAAGCCGAGTGGCAAACTGAAATGGGTTTACACGCAGAATTGTTTGAAAAACTCAAAGACCGTATGCCTGCAGCCTTGGAAGCTTATCGTCATGAATTGGAAGCGAAAGTCAACGCGCTGTAATCTTTAAAACAGTCGCAAAGATGGACAAAGGCGGGCGGATAAATCTTATCCATCCGCCTTTTTTATATCTGATTTGGAGCAATCATGATGCGTCGAATGCTGCGGATGGTGTGGTTGTGTTGTCTGATGTGCTTCATGCCAATGACCTTGGGCGCAACGCCTAATTTAATGTTGGCCAATTCGTATCACGACGACATTCAGTTGTCTGAATACTGGGTCAGCGAAAAACTCGATGGCGTGCGCGCATATTGGAGTGGCACACAACTGATTTCGCGACAGGGCAATGCGTTTGCAGCACCCGATTGGTTTACTGTGGACTTTCCGCAAATCCCTTTGGATGGCGAGTTGTGGATGGGGCGTGGGACTTTTGAAACTTTATCGAGCGCGGTGCGCAGAACCACCCCTGTGGACAGCGAATGGCGTGCGATTCGCTTGATGGTGTTTGATATGCCTGAGCAGGCGGGCGACTTTAACCAACGTTTGGAGGCCTTGCGCAGCATCTTTGCACACAAACATTCACCTTATATGGCTCTGGTGGGGCAAGAAAAAATTCCCAACTCAAAAGTATTGATGGCGCGTTTGGACGAAGTGGTTGATGCAGGCGGTGAAGGACTCATGCTGCATTTGGGCAGTGCGCCGTATCGCGGTGTGCGCAGTGATGATTTGCTCAAACTCAAGCGATTTGAGGATGCTGAAGCGACCGTGCTCGCACACATTGCAGGCACAGGAAAGTATCAAGGGATGATGGGTGCGCTGCTGGTACAAAACAGCGCAGGTGTTCAGTTTAAAATTGGCACAGGGTTTAGCGATGCGCAGCGCAGAAATCCACCGCCCATCGGCAGCGAAATCACCTACCGCTACCGCAGCATCACGAACAAAGGCGTGCCGCGATTTGCGAGTTTTATGCGCGTTCGGACATCTTTTTAGTGGCGTGCTTTAAGCAACACCAATATAAATTTCAATCACGTGGTTGCCATCGGTATTGCTAAGATATGTTTCAAAATCCGTTTGATAGGCGCGTTTGATTTCAGGGTGTGCTGAGCAATACGTCCAAATTTCTTGCCAAGCAGCCATCACAGTGTGTATTAAATCCACACCTTGAGCGCGAAATATCAAATAATTTCCAGCCATCACAGAGATGGTTTCGATATTTTCGTCTTCGACTGTAGCTGCAGGCGCAGTCACAGCGACGCCTGCAGTCACGCTGTAATCATCATTCATGTCTGAGGCATAGCGATGGTAAACACCATAGATGGGCGTGTTTGCCACTCGATTGATAATGTCGTTGGCAACCTCATCAGTGTTGAACGTCATCCACAATAAAGGGATTTGCGCGCTATTTGGATTGGCTTCGTTGGCGTTATTGGTGCGTGTGGTGATGCCCGCGACTAAAAATGTATCCAAATAAATGTGTTCAGGAGTACTCATTTTCGTTCCTTTAAAAAGGCTTACATTGGCTTGCTGGTTTGAATGGTACGTGGTTTGAAAGCAGCGACCGCTTTGGCAATCGCCGCGATGTGTGCTGGCGTTGTGCCACAGCAACCACCGACCAAATTGACCAAACCATCTTGGGCAAAGCCTTGCAAAATATGCGAAGTGATGTCGGGCGTTTCATCAAAGCCTGTGTCAGACATTGGATTGGGTAAACCCGCATTCGGATAGCACGACACTGCGCAGTCGCAGATTTTCGCCAACTCCGCAATGTATGGGCGCATCAACTCACCACCCAATGCGCAGTTCAGTCCAAAAGTCAAAGGCTTGGCATGGCGCAGGCTGTACCAAAACGCCTCAACCGTTTGCCCCGATAAAATTCGACCAGACGCATCGGTAACCGTGCCCGAAATCAATACCGGCAAACGCTCGCCCGTGTCCTCGAACAATTGCTCAATCGCAAACAAGCAGGCTTTGGCGTTGAGTGTGTCGAAAATCGTTTCGACCAAAAACACATCCGCGCCGCCTTCGAGCAAACCCTTGCCTTGCTCGTAATACGCTGCGCGCAATTGCTCGTAATTGATGTTGCGCGCCGCTGGGTCATTCACGTCAGGTGAAATGCTTGCCGTTTTCGGTTGTGGGCCAAATGCCCCCGCGACAAAGCGCGGCTTGTCGGGCGTGGAAAATTTCTCGCAGGCTTTTTTGGCCAACTGCGCAGAGACCAAATTCATTTCATACGCCAATTCGGGTAAATCATAGTCATCCTGAGCGATTGAAGTTGCGCCAAAGGTGTTGGTCTCGATGATGTCCGCGCCCGCCGCCAAATACTGTTCGTGAATCTCGCTAATCACATCGGGGCGCGTGAGTGAGAGCAATTCGTTATTGCCTTTGACATCGGTGGTGTGTTCGGCAAAGCGCATACCGCGATAATCCGCCTCAGAGAGTTTGTATTGTTGAATCATCGTGCCCATTGCGCCATCCAAAATCACGATGCGTTGTGCGAGAATTTCGGGCAGATTTTGTGCGCGGGTATAGGGGCGAGGGGTCAATTCGGTGTTCATAAAGTTCCAATAAATAACGGGACTGCGCAGATGTACGCGTCCCGTTATTGTATCAAACTTGTCAATGGCGTGATGCCATAGTCCTCCCTGTTATGCCATCGTCACCGCTTGCTCGAAAGTCAAACGCGGACCGCGTGGATAACTGCTTTCTGGAATGCCATAGCCAATATTGACGATAAAGTTGGATTTAAAACGACCATCGGCGAAAAATGCCGCATCCACTGCCGCATTGTCAAAACCACTCATCGGGCCACAGTCCAAACCCAAAGCGCGTGCTGCAATCATGAGGTAAGCCCCTTGTAAACTGCCATTGCGAAACGCGGCAGTCGCGGTCATGGCGGGGTCAGCGTCAAACATGCCTTTGACATCCATCGCGGGGAATTGTTCGGGCAAGTGCTCTTGAAAATTCGTGTCATACGCCACAATCACAGTCAGCGGGGCTTGCAGGGTTTTGGCTTGATTGCCTTGCATCATCAGTGGCACGAGTTTTTCTTTGCCTACTTGAGAGGTGATGAATACAAAACGCGCAGGTTGCGCATTGAACGCGGTCGGCGGCATTTTTGCCGCATCGTATAAAGCGTGCAACTGCTCGTCGGTGAGTTTTTGTTCGGTGAAGGCATTAACGGTGCGTGCTTCAAAGAACAACTGATCGAATGCGGCAGAATTGAGTGCAGATTTCATGAGGAACTCCTTAAAAAGGTGAAGTTGGATAATACACGGCTATTCTATTCGTATTGTTTGAGACAATAAACAGGCAATAAAGCAAATAACTTTCTCAATATCAACAATAATTATCATCCAAGCCCATCATGATAACAACTGCGCCCGTGACCACTGCGCTTGCTCTGCCAAAATCGGGTTTAGGTGGTTGAGAAAATTACTCAGTGCATCCAATACTGCTGTAGACATTTGGCTTTTGCTTAAATTTCCCAAATTACCCAAGGCCAGCAAAATATTGCGTTGCCATTGCGCGTGACCAATGCGGTAAATTGCCGAGCCCGCCATCTGTTGATTAAACGTTGTCTCATCCCACGCGAGCAAGGTCAACAACGACACATCGTCTAAACCGTTGCGCACGATAAAATCGGGCAACTCAGTGGCTTGCGCAAATTTATTCCACGGGCAGACCAGTTGGCAATCATCACAGCCGTAAATGCGATTGCCAATCGCGGCGCGAAATTCGTGCGGGATGACACCCGAATACTCGATGGTGAGGTAGGAAATGCAGCGACGCGCATCGACTTGGTAGGGGGCAACAATCGCACGGGTTGGGCACACATCCATACACGCGCTGCAACTGCCGCAATGATTGACTTCGGGTGCGCTCACGGGCAAATCCACACTGACATACAACTCGCCGAGGAAAAACATTGAGCCGAGCGTGCGGCTGATGAGCAGCGTGTGTTTGCCACGCCAGCCCAAGCCCGATTGCGTGGCAATCTCAACTTCAGGCACAGGCGCGGAATCAGAGAACACCCGAAACGATACAGGTTCAGGTGCGAGGTATTCGGTCAATCGTTCGGCCAATGTTTGTAATCGGCTGCGCACCACTTTGTGGTAATCGCGGCCATGGGCGTAACGTGAGACATAGGCTTGGTTTGAAGTTTCGAGGTTTTGCCATGCGGTGTTTTGCCAATTAATTGTCAGTGGTGCGGGTAAATACGGCATGGCGACGCTGATGATGGACACGGTTTCAGGCACGAGTTGCGCGGGCGCAAAGCGTTTGTCGGCATTGCGTGCCATGTAGCCCATCTCGCCATGAAAGCCCGCTTGTATCCAATCGTGATAGAAGTTTTGTGCTTTGGATAAATCGGGCTGACTGACGGACACCGCCGCAAATCCGAGTTCGCGGGCGGTGCGGTTGAGCCAAGCAGTCAAATCCACAGCCATACAGACCTCATTTACCAAAGTTTGTTGTACCGTCAATCAATCGTGACGCGCAACATTTTGTCTGGATTCTGAACTGCACCGCTGTCACTTGCGCCTCGTTTGATTTTATCCACTTTATCCATACCCGACACCACGTTGCCGACCACGGTGTATTGCCCATTTAAAAAGTAACCCGGTGCAAACATGATGAAAAATTGTGAGTTGGCAGAATTGGGGTCACTCGAACGTGCCATGCCGACCACGCCACGGTCAAATGGAATATTCGAGAACTCAGCGGGCAAGTCAGGCGCGTTTGAGCCACCTGTGCCTACACGCGTTGCGTCCAGACCTTTGCGCAGGTTGCCAAATTGCACGTCACCTGTTTGAGCCATAAAACCATCTATTACGCGGTGAAACGCCACGTCATTGTATTTGCCCGAGGTTGCTAATGCTTTGATGCGCGCCACATTTTGCGGTGCTATCTCAGGGGAGAGTTTAATCACCACGGGGCCATCTTTTAACTGAAGGGTTAAATAGTCAGAGGCAAATGTGGTCGCGCTGGTCAGCGCAAGCGTGAGCGATAAAATCAAGCGAGAGAATTTCATAAGTGTCCTGTATGGGGTTAATCGGCGTGTCAGTTGTGCACTCGAGGTGATTATAAAGCAACAATATTATTCGTTATGATGACAGTTTGCTTTTGAGTTGATACAACACATCCAACGCTTGACGCGGTGTGAGTTCGTCTACATTGAGTTCAGACAATTCACTAACCACAGGATGCGGTAAAAACTCAGGTTCGCCATCCAATGGCGCATCAAAAAACGCATCCTCAGCAGTTTCAACAGCATTGAATAAATCAGGCTGTGGTGCGTTCGCATGGACGTGTTGGGTTTCCAATTCGTGCAGGTATTTGCGCGCAGCCGCAACCACCGATTTGGGCACGCCTGCGAGTTGTGCGACTTGCAAACCATAACTTTTACTTGCCGCGCCTGCTTGTACTTGGTGTAAAAACACAATCGAATCACGCTCCTCAATCGCTGACAGATGCACGTTTTTCACTTGCGGGATGTGCTGTGCCAAATCAGTGAGCTCGAAGTAGTGCGTGGCGAACAAGGTCAAACTCTGCTGTTGTCTAATCAATGACTGCGCAATCGCCAACGCCAACGCCAAACCGTCAAAGGTCGAAGTGCCGCGGCCGATTTCGTCCATCAGTACCAAACTGTTCGGTGTGGCGTGCCGTAGAATCTGCGCCGCTTCAGTCATCTCGACCATAAAGGTGGAACGTCCGCCCGCCAAATCGTCCGACGCGCCAATGCGCGTGAAAATGCGGTCAATCGGCCCGATGGTGGCGGACTGCGCAGGCACAAAACTGCCGACATAGGCGAGCAAAGTGATCAGCGCAACCTGACGCATAAAGGTCGATTTACCGCCCATATTCGGCCCCGTAATCACCCACAGTCGTTCATCATGTGAGAGATGACAGTCGTTCGCAATAAACGGCGTGACCTGTTGCTCCACCACGGGATGGCGACCTTGTTGGATGTGGATACAGGGCGTTGCGACCAACTGTGGTGCCACCCAATTTAAACTGCGCGCGCGTTCGGCGAAATTGCTCAAAACATCAATCTGCGCCAGTGCGCTGGCAACGCGCTGAATATCCTGTACAAATACCTGCAAGTCATTCAACAAACATTCAAATAAATACTTCTCACGCGCCAATGCGCGCTCTTTCGCCGACAGGGCTTTGTCCTCAAAGGCTTTGAGTTCTGGCGTGATGTAACGTTCCGCACCTTTGAGGGTTTGGCGACGTTGGTAGTCGGCTGGCAATTCGCTGAGGGTGGCCTGTTGCGCGTGGGTCAACTCGATGTAGTAGCCATGTACGCGGTTGTATTCGACTTTCAAGCCAGCCACACCTGTGCGTTCGCGTTCGCGCGATTCAAGCGCGAGTAAAAATTCACCGCTGTTGGTTTGAATCGCACGCAATTCGTCCAACTCGGTATCAAAACCTGTGGCGAACACACCACCTTCGCGCACAAAAGTCGCAGGTTCTTCGCACAGGGCACGATGGAGCAATTCGCTCAGGGCCTCGGGCACGCTCAACGCCTGCGCGAGGATGTGCAATAGACTATTATCGATTGGCGTTAAAATTTGGGCAATTGCGGGCAACTGCGCCAAACTGTCGCGCAATGCGGCGAGTTCTTTCGGGCGCACAGTCGACAGGGCAATGCGTGCACCGATGCGTTCGATGTCGCTCAACGCGGATAAATACGGACGTGTTGCTGAAAAATTACGAGATTCGAGCAGTACACGCACCGCCGATTGACGCGCCATCACGGTGGCGGCATCGCGCAGCGGATGGTGCAGCCAACGTTTGAGCAATCGCGCGCCCATGCTGGAGGCGCAATGGTCGAGCAAACCAAACAAAGTGGTGTTTGAACTGTCAGATTGCCCACGCAAATTTTCAGTGATTTCGAGGTTGCGGCGTGTTGCCGCATCGAGGGTCAAATACTGCTCGCTGCGAACTACGTTCAAACTATGGACATGACGCAGTGCCTGTCCCTGTGTGTGTTGCGCATAGTGCAGCAAACCACCGAGCGCATTCAAGGCCACGCTCAAATGCTCGGCATCCAAGTTCGCCAAATGCGGCGCGGAGAGTTGCTTGAGCAATGCACTTTGCCCGTACTGCGCATCGCAGTATTTGTGCGGAATCGGTGAGAATACAATGGGGATGTTGGTGTCGAAGGCGCGCACTTGCGCTTGCAACTCAGGCAGCACTTTGTCCGAGGCGATGATTTCGGATGGGCGAATTTGCTCTATCCACATGGCAAAGTCGCGACGCGGAATTTCGGTGGCGGACAACTCGCCATTGCCCATATTCAACCATGCCAAACCCAATAAAGATTGTGTTCCTGTGGTTTTGGTCGATGGATGCACGCTCAACAGGTACGCATCGGATTTGTCCTTGAGCAGTGCCGCATCGGTTACCGTACCGGGCGTGAGGATGCGTACGACTTTACGCTCGACAGGGCCTTTGCTGGTGGCGGGATCGCCAATTTGCTCACAAATGGCGACTGACTCACCCAGTTGCAATAATTTTGCCAAATACTGCTCGGCGGCGTGGTAGGGCACGCCCGCCATTTTAATCGGTTCGCCTTGATTCGAACCGCGTGAGGTCAGCGTGATGCCGAGCAATTGCGCCGCTTTGATGGCATCGTCCAAAAACAACTCATAAAAATCCCCCATGCGGTAGAACAGCAAAGTGTTCGGATGCTCGGCTTTGATGCTCAAATACTGAGCCATCATCGGCGTGGGTTTGGATTCTTTGGGCGCTTTGAATGCGGCGTTCATGGCGAGATTGATTAAACCGCAGTTGTGTTATCAGGATTGATTTCACGCAACAACACAGGCAATAATTTCGGCGTTGCCGCGAGTACGTCGCCCGCCATAAATTCGCCTTCACCTGTAAAGTCGGTCAGTAAGCCACCCGCCTCTTTGATCAGCAATGCACCTGCCGCCATGTCCCAGTTTTTCAGCCCTGCGCCGATAAAGCCATCAATGAATCCTGCGGCGACATAAGCCAAGTCCAACGCCGCCGAGCCTGTGTTGCGCAAGCCCGAGGTGCCAAAGCGCAGCGCGGTTTGCAAGCGCACGAGTTCGGGGCGTGATTTGAGTGCGTGAATGGGCATGGCGTATGAGAGCAAGGACTCATTCAAACGGGTACGGCTTGAAACGCGGATGCGGCGATTGTTGAGAAACGCACCTGAGCCGCGCGATGCGGTGAATAAATCATTGGTGGCTGGATTGTAAATCACGGCGTGCTCTAATTTACCGTTCAATTCCATCGCGATGCTGATGGCGTAGTGCGGCAGCCCGTGGATGAAATTGGTTGTGCCATCAATCGGATCCACAATCCAACGGCAATCGGATTTGACATTGCCCGATACGCCCGATTCTTCGCCTTCAAATGCGTGGTTGGGGTAGGCGGTGAGCAGTTGCTCGCGGATGAGTGCTTCAGCCGCTTGGTCAATTTCGGTGGCGTAGTCTTGCGCGCCTTTTTGAGTCACTCGGACTTGACCAATATCGAGTGCGGCACGGTTGATGATGAGGCCAGCGGCGCGGGCAGCGTCAATGGCGGTTTTGAGCATGGGTTGCATGATGTATCCAGTCTGAATTGTAAAATGAGCAAATGCGTGAGCAAGCCGTTAGCGTTTTGGCTGTGGCAACCGCGCCATTTTACTGTAATATTCATGGTTTCTCAAAGGTTTAAAAAGGCTTAAGCACGATTGTATGAATTCTCAAACCGTTTTAGCGCAATTATCACAAATCCGCATCGTGCTGGTGCGCACTTCTCATCCCGGTAATGTCGGTCAAGTCGCACGGGCGATGGCGAATATGGGACTGAGTGAGTTGTACATCACTTCGCCACGCTTTGCCGATATGACCCGCCAACCCGATGCAATTAGTTTGGCTTCGGGTGCGACCGATGTGCTCGAGGCCGCGCACATCGTAGCTGATTTGGCGAGCGCGTTGGTTGGGGTGAACTGCGCGTATGCATTTTCAGCGCGCCCGCGTGATTTGTCGCCGCCAATGCGCACCTCAGGCGAGGCAGCAGCTGAGGTGATGGCGCAGTTTGAAACCGCATTGGCACAAAATCGTCCCATGCCAAAAATTGCTTTTGTATTTGGCGCGGAGCGCAGTGGTTTGGTCAACGATGAGGTGATGATGTGCCAGCGCCTGTGTCAGATTGAGGCCAATCCTGAATACAATTCGCTCAACCTCGCGCAGGCGGTGCAGGTGATGACTTATAGTTTGCGCCAAGTCGCACTACATGGCTCGGACAATATACGCAATGCTCAAACACATTTGTTCACTACGCCCAAAATCCAGACTGAGACACCCGTACAACAGCAAACCGCCGATGTGCAAAAAGTCGAAGGCATGCTCATGCATTGGGAACAAATGTTGATTGAATTGGGCTTGATGAATCCAGAAATCTCAACCGAGATGATGGCGCGGGTGCGCGCGTTGTTCGCACGCACTCAATTGACGCACAACGAAGTGAATTTCTTGCGCGGCATTGCGCGGGCGGTGATAGAAGGCAAAAATCAGGCAAAAGACACGTGAGCGACAAATAGCTGATTTTCGGTTATGATTCGGTACAGGCATGAAGCCCAGTCATTGCGGCAATCGCGAAGCAATCCATATAGCACGCACCTTGTCTTTTTATAACGAGTGGTTGCGCACACCGCCCCAATGACAAGACGTTAAATTTAGTATTAGTACCAAACCCAAACAGCGAGCACATCATGTTCACACACATCCGCGAGGACATCGCCACCATCCGTACCAAAGACCCTGCCGCACGTTCAACGTGGGAGGTGATTACGTGCTACCCCGGTTTTCACGCACTAACCATACACCGCTTGGCGCATGCATTGTGGCTCAATAAGTTTTACTGGTTGGCGCGCTTTGTCTCGCACGTGTCGCGTTGGCTCACGGGGATTGAAATTCACCCCGGTGCCACGATGGGGCGGCGCGTGTTCATTGACCACGGCATGGGCATCGTGATTGGCGAGACCGCTGAGGTCGGTGATGATTGCACGATTTATCAAGGCGTGACACTGGGCGGCACTTCGCTCGAGCGTGGCGCGAAACGCCATCCAACGCTGGAGGCGGGCGTGATTGTCGGCGGCGGCGCGAAGGTATTGGGCAGTTTTACAGTGGGCGCAGGCGCGAAAATAGGTTCAAACGCAGTGGTGATTAAGCCCGTACCCGCAGGTGCGACGGCGGTCGGTAATCCCGCGCACATTGTCGGTAGTAAATCGAAAGAGGCTCAGTCGAAAGAAACCCAACAACCCGCCACGCCTGCATTCAGCGGCTACGGTGTGAATACCAATGAAGAAGACCCCATCACTCAAACCCTCAAAACATTGATGGAACGATTGGAACGAGCGGAGGTGGAGCAGGCGAAACTGGCGGCACAGGTGCAGGCGAAGGGTGATGCAAATCAATAATATTTTATTATTATAAATCAATATAGATGAACTCATGTCTCAAACCGCTCTAATCGTATATCAGTCACATGCGGGGGATAGAAACAATTTAGGCAAATTGGGTGCGCTGTCTATCGTCCAAGAGTTGTCTCGCCGTCTGAATCAGCCCTTCACAACCATAGGTAAGATTGAGCCTTTTATTGGTGCGAATTGGGATGTCGAATTAAGCCATGCATCGGTTGCATTTCAAAAGTTATCTGAGCATTTTGATGCGATTTTCTCGCAAGGGCAACGCAGTTTATCCGCTCTGAGTCGTTGCGCCACATCTATTGCCACTTTACCGATTTTGATGAAGTATCATCCAAATGTTTGTGTGATTTGGTTTGATGCGCATGCCGATTTGAATGCACCGAGCACATCAGAGAGCGGCTATCTTGGCGGAATGGCACTTTTAGCGTCTTTGGGAATGTGGTCATCTGGGTTTGGTGATGGGTTGAAATTCTCAAATATCATCTTAGTGGGACAGCGAGATATGGACGCTTGTGAAGTGGATGTGATTAACGCCCACCGCATTCAATTGATTCATCCAAATACTCAAAATTTATATGCTGAGTTAAAGCAAGCCATTGCCAATCGTCCTGTGTACGTGCATTTAGATTGTGATGTGCTGAATCCGTATGTTGTGCCGACCGAATACACATCTGAAGGTGGTTTATCATTGGATGAGTTGAAGTTGGCGAGCATGGCAATCGCTGAGCACGAAATCATTGGGCTTGAAATTGCGGAGTTTCAATATGCGTGGTCAGAGGGAGAAGAAGCATTTTCGCCCGCACCATTGATAGATGCGCTTCAGCCGATTATTGAACGGCTGCATCCAAAAAGCACGTCGTGTTGAAAATAATCTTTTACTGCAAAGCAAACAACAAGATGGCCAACAACTGCGGTGAGATGATGCGCGTGAACATTACCAATGGATAAACGGTTGAATACGCGAGTGCAGGTGCGCCACTGTCTTCTTTGATGGATGTGGCGAATGCCAGCGCAGGTGGGTCGGTCATCGAGCCTGCCAATAGTCCGCTGATGGTCAAATAGTTCAATTTGCCGTACAGCCGCGCCACCACGCCTGTGATGAGCAGTGGCACAAGGGTTATCACCGCGCCCATTGCCACCCATTGCCACCCATTGCCTTGAATCAGGGTATCCACAAAGTTCGCACCCGCTTTGATGCCCACAACCGCTAAAAACAGCACAATGCCCAGTTCACGCAAGGCTAAATTCGCACTCGGCGGCATGAACCAGTAGAGTTTGCCGATTGTACCCACACGCGCCAAAATAATCGCGACAATCAAAGGTCCACCTGCCAAACCCAGTTTGAGCGGTACGGGAAAACCCGGTACGGGAATCGGCACTGAGCCCAACAACACGCCCAACAATATCCCAATGAACACAGGTAACATTTGTACCTGTTGCAATTTTTTCTGCGCATTGCCAACTGTGGCGATGACTGCTTCGATTGCATCCACTTGCCCCACCAAATTAAGCACGTCACCAAATTGTAAAACCGTGTCGCCTGTTGGTACGAGTTCCACCCCTGCACGATTGAGCCGAGAAACCACCACGTCGCGTTGGCGAATGTCGCGTACTTTTTTGCCCAGTGCTTGTTCGTGTGTGACCACCACACGCACCGAGCGCATGTCGGTGCCCTTGGTGGATAAAGACTCTTGCACCCATTCGCCCAAAATCAATTGCACGCGGTGAATGTCGTGTGTATCGCCAACCAAATGCAAAATGTCGCCGAGTTTGACGGGCATGTCGGAATTCGGGATGGTCAACTCATTGGCGCGTTTGATGCGCGAGCAAATCACATCCCTGCCTTCAAACCCTGGAATGTCGCGAATTTTTAAACCATCCATATTCGGATTGGTGATGCGTACGTTCAATGTGTCCAAGCCATCTTTGTCATTGCCTGAGGCTTTTTCATATGCGGCGTGTTCTTTGTCCACATTGATTTTGAAAAAATGCCGAATCAGCCAAAAACTCAGCAATATACCGCAAATACCGAAAGGATAAGCCATCGCATACGACATCCCCATGGTTTCGGTGATGTTGGTCATGCCCAATTCGGTCAAAATTTGTTGCCCTGCGCCGAGTGAAGGGGTGTTGGTCACCGCGCCTGAATAAATCCCCAGTATCACGGGCAAAGGCACATCAAACGCAAAGTGCAAAGCCACCACCATCAATGCACCCAAGCCGACAATCATCAGTGCGAATAAATTGAGCTTTAAACCCGATTTTTTGAGAGAGGAGAAAAATCCTGGTCCGACCTGAATGCCGATGGTGTACACAAACAAAATCAAACCAAACTCTTGAACAAAATGCAGGGTGTGGACATCCAGTTGCACCCCATATTGATGAACAAAATGTCCGACCAATATGCCGCCGAATAAAACCCCGCCGATGCCCAGACCGATGTTTTTAATTTTTAGTTGTCCCAACCACAAACCAGCAATCGCCACCAAAGCCAACACACTGATTGTCACTGCAATGTCACTCATTGTTTCCTCAAGAAAATATGGGTATGGTCATGAGATTGCTTACAAAAAAATCTCGCGTCCATTAAAAGGTGTGTGGGTCAAAGCGAGCAACAAGGCCAATCGCCCATTTGAAAAAATCCCGATACACCTGATAGTTCACATGGCAAATTATACGCCCGAGCATCTTAAATCGCGAACACTTCAGGGTGATTTGCATGAATTTAGCGGGAAGTGTGCAGTTGTTATAATGGATGCGGTTATAGTTGCTCCCTTAGAAACTCGATGAGTCGCCGCACCCGTGCGGGCGGATTTTTTTCAGGGGTGAGCGCGTGTATCGGTACGGCATCAAAGAGACAGTCGGGCAGGACTTCAACCAGTTGTCCTTGAGTCACATATGAGCGAACCGACACATCGGGCAGCAATGCCACACCTGCGCCTGCGGCACAAAAAGCAATTAAAGTGTTCATTTCATTGGCTTGGATATTGCCTGTGTGGTTTTTAATCGGGATTTTATGGGTGATGCCCGCACGTTGAAAACTCAAGGTGCGTATGGCTTTGAGCGTGAGCAGGTTGCAATCGCTCAATTGCGCGGGTTCAATAATGGCGGGCATGGCGGCTAAATATTCGGGTGCTGCGAACAGTTTAAGTTGTACATCAAACAAATGCCGTGCGTATAAGCCCGAATCAGCCAGTGTACCTGCACGAATGGCCAAATCGATGTGTTCGCTGACCAAATTCATGATGTCGGTGTTGAGGTGAAAGTGCAGCGACACATCGGGATTCAAACGTAAAAATCGCGCAAACACTGCGGTTAAATGTTGGTTGACCAAATCCGAGGGGGCGGTGATGCGGATGATGCCAGATAATTCTTGGACATCGTGCGAGAGTTGATTGATGGCGTCTTGCACATTGGAAAGCGCGGGGGCGACTTGCGCATAAAACGCTTCACCTTCTGGCGAGAGACGCACATTGCGGGTGTTGCGCACAAACAAGGTGACGCGCAGTTCACGTTCTAATTGGGCAATTTTGCGTGATACCGTGGCGACAGGGATGTTCAATTTGTTGGCCGTGGCGGTGAATCCGCCTGATTCGGCAACGCTTAGAAACAATTGCAAGACATCCAGAGAGGTTAATTGGGTGGGGGATTTTGTGTGTGTCATTGTTGTCAAAAATGAGAAAGTGATTCGATATTTTAACGGTTTATTGATTTTTTTGTTGGGTGTAACATGCGTTCATCACACTATTTTTAAGGAGAACACCATGCTCACATTACGTCAAGCCAACGAACGCGGTCATGCCGACCACGGCTGGCTCAAGGCACTGCACAGTTTTTCATTCGCGAATTATTACGACCCCGCGCACATGGGGTTTTCTGCCTTGCGCGTCATCAATGAAGACCGCGTCGCGCCAAACATGGGCTTTGGCATGCACGGTCATCAAAACATGGAAATCATCACCTATGTGCTGGAAGGCGAGTTGTCGCACAAAGACAGCATGGGCAACGCCTCGGTGATTCGCGCGGGGGAAGTGCAAAAGATGAGCGCGGGACGCGGTGTGCGTCACTCTGAGTTCAATCCCGACGCAACGCATGGCACACATCTGTTGCAAATTTGGATTGAGCCGAACGTTGCCAACATCGAACCTGAATACGAACAAAATCAAATTGTCGATTTGCCGTTGATGGACGGTTGGCGTGCGATTGCGGCACCTAATGGCGTGTGGAATGGCTTGGCCGGTGCGGTGCGCTTGTATCAAGATGCGGCGTTGTTGCTGGCACACCATGACGATGGTTTGGCTGAACGCGTGTATGCGTTGGTGGACAAACGCTCGGCGTATGTGCACATCGCGACAGGCTCGGCGGTGGTCAACGGCATTGAGTTGAATGCAGGTGATGCGGTCAAAATCACCGATGAATCTCAAGTGACGGTGCAGTTGCAAGCAGATGCGCAAGTTTTGGTATTTGATTTACCATAAAAAAACGCGCCCTACTGTTTAAATACGGTAGGGCGCGCGCGTTTCATTTGAAACACGTTTATCCGCGCCGCGCGAACGGATAAATTCACACAAAGCGCAGTTATTTTTAGGAGAGAACGATATGACTTCAGTGGTTGTTGCTTATCACAGTGGCTATGGCCACACCAAACGTCTGGTGGACGGTGCAGTAGCGGGCGCGAGTAGCGTTGCGGGTGTGACGGCTCGTACGGTTGATGTATCGACGATTGACGATGCTGGCTGGGAAACCCTCAACCAAGCAGGCGGCATTATTTTTGCCACGCCGACTTATATGGGGGGTATTTCTGCGCCGTTTAAAGCCTTTGCCGATGCGAGTGCAAAAGTCTGGATCACGCAAGGCTGGAAAGATAAAGTGGCAGGCGGTATGACGGTGTCCAACTCACCTTCAGGTGAAAAACAAGTCACCTTACAATACTTGGCAACGCTGGCCAGTCAGCACAGTATGGTTTGGGCAAGCATTGGTATGATGCCCGGTAAGTACAACGAGGCACATCCTGAACTCAACCGCCTCGGCAGTGCAATGGGTGTGATGAGTGAAGCGGAAAACGCGCCGCCCGAAGAAACACCGCCTGCGGGTGACATTGAAACAGCGCGTCTATACGGTGTGCGTGTGGCAGAGTTGGCCAAAAAAATTCACGGTTGATATGAACAGATGATTGAATTTGGCGGCTTTGTTTTGCCTGCATATTCTATCCAGAATTACGGCGTATTCTCTAATCAGTCTCAAAAGCAAAGCGTTTCAAGTTTATTCCCCTTCATTTAAACCGTTTACTGCTGTGGGGAGTTCGCTCCCCTTTTTACCCACGCCGTTTTGGCGTGGGTTTTTTTGCGTCAATTGAGGCCAAGAATGAGGATAGTGCTTTGCTGCATGATACAATCTCGCATTACTTGAGCCGTATCTCTCTCCCTATACCATGTCAAACTACATCCCACATCAGCCCCATCCTTGGGTGAGACGCCTGTATGCGTTGTGCTTATACGTGCTGTTACCCATCGTGCCGTTGTATTTACTGTGGCGCGGACGAAAACAACCTGAATACCGACAACACTGGGCAGAGCGATTTTCCTGCTATCGACAACCACGGATTGCGCCACAAAAACGTCGAATTTGGTTGCATGCGGTTTCACTGGGAGAAACCCGCGCAACCGCACCGCTGGTACACGCATTTTTTGCGCAAAACACCGATGCGCATATCATATTGACCCACACCACACCGACGGGGCGTGCTTCGGGTCAAGAATTGTTTGCGCCGTATTTACAAGACGGACGCATGACGCAGGTCTATGCCCCGTATGATTTAAATCCGTTGCTCAATCGATTTTTTAAAACATTTGCGCCGACCGATGTGTGGATTATGGAAACCGAAGTGTGGCCAAATTTGATGGCGCAATGCGTGCAACGCAACATCCCAGCCAGCCTCATCAATGGGCGCATGTCCGAGAAAACCCTCAAACAAACCCTCCAATGGCAAAAACTCATGGGTAGTGCGTATGCGGGCTTTACCCATGTGTGCGCGCAGACCGAAACCGACGCGCAACGCTATCGAGAAATTGGCGTGGTCGATGCGCAACTAACCGTGACGGGCAATCTGAAATTCGACATGCAAATTCCGCCCGAACAAGTGGCCGCAGGCGAGCGCATCAAAAATTTATTGACGGACACCCGTGTCATCATGCTTGCCTCTAGCCGCGAAGGCGAAGAGCAATTGTGGTTGGATGCGATTGCAGAATTTGAGCGCACCGACCCGCAGATGGCGCAATCACAGCAGCGCATCCAATGGTGGATAGTGCCGCGTCATCCACAGCGATTTGATGAGGTCATGACACTTTTAAAAAATACAGGTAAAAACGTGGTGCGCAAAAGTGAACTGAACACGCAACCCACCGCACAACAAATCAGCGCACTCGCCCAAGCAGATATGGTACTCGGCGACACCATGGGCGAAATGTTCACCTACTACGCAATCGCCGACATCGTGCTCATGGGCGGGACATGGCTGCCGTATGGCGGGCAAAACTTCATCGAGCCAATGTCGTTGGGGAAGGTCGTATGGGTAGGTGCGAGTATTTATAACTTTGAACAAATCGGTGTTGATGCGATAGATAACGGCGTACTTTGGCAGGCACAGAGTCTGGTTGAGGCGTTGGCGCAAACCGAGCAAACAGAACAACACAATAACTCTATGCACACGCGCATACGGACTTATATAAACGAGCGGTATGGTGCGGTCAAAAAACTCAGAGAAAAACTCGAAACGTAAGGTAGGCGTGTCGTCAAAAAAGGGCGAAAATATTTTCGCCCTCAGTTGTGTTGCACGCTTTTGTCACATCCACCCAAACTATAAGTTATTTAAAACTTTTGTACTTTCTCTTATACCGTTCACGTGTGCTACCGAAAGTAATTTTTGATAATAGTTTATAACGCAAATACTTAACAAAAGAACGCGTCTGTCTACTATTTAGCAGGTTGTGGGATTGGTAGTGTGTGTGACTAAGTGTCATTTTCAGTAAAATTTGTTCATAAATAGGAGCCTTTCTTGCATACTTCCACCAAATAGAGGCAAAATTCGCGTCAGGATAAATCCAAGGTTTTTCTCCACCAATATAGTGAATTATTTTGGGGTTTTTCCTTGCTGCAAAATATTGTTTCAACATGGATTCATCCATGTCATTGATGAGGTTCATGGGGCCGTGAGCGATATTTTCATTTTCATAATTCCATGATAAATCTATAAATTTAACATCCCCTTCAAACAGCGCATTCAGGATGCATTGATCCGCAAACTGTACTTTTACGGTTTTCATAATACTGAGTAGTTTAGACTCACAGTCGTTTTTACGAAATTGACGACAGTCAAACAACATGACACCTGCTTGAAAATAATTTTTATGATTTTTCAGTCCTAAATCATTAATAAAATATTTCTTGATTTTAGGGGTCTGGTTTGCTATTGCGTTTACAATGGCATCTTTACAAGCACCTATAGTATTGCCGTCCAGATTCGTATCATAAAGATCATATACGTCACTTAAAATGATAATATCGGCATCAAGATATAAAACTTTATCGTAAGCGGAGAGTAAGCGAGGAAGGTATATTCTGAAAAAAGATTCTTTAGAATAATGTCTTCCTTTATACAAGTCATCCAAACCATCTGGGAAGCTGCTGTCATCAATGGTTAAAAAACGAACAGATATGTTCTCTTGTTCAGTGTGTTTTTTTACCATTGATTTGTTTGATTTGGTAATACTGTTCTCGCAAATAATAATGTCATAATTGTGTGCCGTTGATGAGTGCTCCTTTAAAGAATATAAGCATGTGAGTAAATAAGGTACATATTCGTTAGAGCAACTAAGCACTATTGGAGCGCTGTTGTTTGCAAATGCTGGCGTTAAATTAACAGGGCTGTAGGTTGATTGAATAAATGACACTGGCAAGTTTTTTATTCGAGCACCTTCCTGCTTCTTTTTCTCTAAAAACACATTGGTTAGGCGTTCAGATATGAACAACCTTCTTTGATATTCGTCGCGCCCCTCCATATCAAATTGATTAACGCATTCGAATAGAGCCCTGAATATAAATTCGCAATACTCAAAAAACATTTGCTTGGGCATTACAAACATATTCAAAAAATAACCCGATTTGCTTTTTTTACATTTTAGAAAGGTATGATAATAATCGGGGTGATCTTTTTTAATGATTTCTTCTGTAATTGAAAAGTCCTTGCGAGAGTGGTGCTGTGCATATTGTGTTTCAATGGTTTTGTCAGTTGTATAATACTGCCCAGCCAAAACATCATAGCGGTCTAAATATTGACTAATACTATGTTCGCTCAAGGCACTATTGAGGTAATCGTCATTGATGTTTTTGTATTTAATAACATCATTGCTGAATTTAATATCGGGGCTAAACAAGAGATGGCGTCTATAGTGCATGAAGCCAATATACTCTGGATTACCGAGTTGTTCATAATTTTTCCAAGCCCAATAAATTGCGGACATCTCACAAAAATAAGGATTTCTATTTGAAATATGATCGCCCGTATCATCCCCAATCATTTCGTCAAATATCTCATCGGCAATGGCTCGGCCAGTTTGGATGGGGGTGAAAATATCTGACTTAATTATTTTGTGCCGACTTTTATAAGTCACTAAAATTTTAATTTTTTTGTTTGCCATCATTTGCGTCCTAACTACTTATTTTGTTTAAAAACATGACAATTGTGACTCCTAAGAATAGGAGTCACAATTTTTTGCTTCATTACTTACTTTGAGAATCTAAACCCAACTTTGTGATGGTATTAGACACAGCCTAAAACCATTTTTTGTTATTGGCACGCTTCTCGACCGCTTTTAAATGCTTGGTGTGACCACAGATAATCCCACTTGCCAAATCGACCTATGGATAAAATACCCAAGGAAGTCAGATAGTCCAAAACGATTTGGCGGTTTTTATAAATATCGTGGTCAAATATAATGTTGGCGTATTTTTCCAAGCGAATATCTTGCACCACAATATCTTTTTGTTCAAATAAGCCCATTTCTAAAAGTTTGCTCATGGTTTGTGCCAACACTTTTTCTTTACTCGGGGTAGGTTGATGACTTGCCCAAAAAACTTCGGCTTGTAATGAACTGCAACCCGCAGGCACATTGTCAGGCGACTTTAGACTGGGCGAATAAATACGAGCAGGTGGAATGTCCTCATCATAAATATAAAACCACAGGTGTTTGGCAACATCCGGCTTATTGAAGCCCAATGAAATTTGATAGCCCGAAGTGTGTTTGAGTTGCTTTGTTGCTTCAATTACCGATTCAGGCACATTTGGCAGCATACCAACGATTTCAGGCAAGGGTAAAGAGGATACCAATCGCTCATACTGGATTTCTGAATTATCGGCAAACACAATGAGCTTGGCTGTTGGGTCAATGTGAATGACTTTTTTATTAAATTGTATATTGAGCCCCTCACGGCTTGTATTCAAAATACTTCTGAATCCCCCTGTTTTGGGATACTTCATCACAGAGGTGTAATAAAAAATTTGCTGTTGTTCTTCAAACGCGCCTCGTAAAACCTCGGTTAAATCGGGCGAGTGCATACGCGAACCGACCCATTTGGTTTCCAAATCTTTCGCCTCAACTCCCCAATATTTTCGGGTGTAGGCGAAGGGGAAGTTTTCAGCAAAATAATCACCATATTGAACCTTTAGCCATTCGGCATAGTCTTTAATCTGCTCAATATTTTTTTGAGGACGATTGATAAAGTCCATGATGATTTTGACTTTGGTTTCAGAGGGCAAAGCGGATAAATTGTTTTGAGCGGGGTGTTTGAGCCAAGCACCCTGATAGTAGTTACTCGAAATAGAAGGGTGCTCCCACAAATCCACAGAATTTGCAAAATGATTGGCGATGTCTTCTTCGGTGGCGAAGGTAAAATGTACAAACCGATCAAATCTAAAACCATCAATGGTAAAATTCCCGCACAAGCCACCCCAGTCAGCATCTTTCTCAAAAATGACGCTGTCAATGTTTTTTTGTTTTAAGTGATACCCTGCGGATATTCCAGCCGCTCCACTACCTAAAATGACGGTTTGCATTTATGTTTCCCTTTAATTATTATGCTCTTGAATTTGTTGAACACAAAAATCATACATGTCATCGTTTGTCAGAGCTGCTTGATACCAATCGACGGTTTTTTTAATTGCATCTTGCAAACCCCACTTTGTTTGCCAATTTAACATGATGTATGCCTTAGTTACATCCACACTGAGTAATACATTCTCATGAACTGCATTCGGGTCAGATATATCGATCACTTTGCCTTTGCCGTAATATTGAACCAAACGCTGTACCACCTCTAAGACAGGTTTGTTGGCAGAAATGTGTGGACCAAAATTAAAACTGGTGGCGTAGGTAACAGGATCCCCAAGTAGTTTTTCCCCAAGGCGTAAGTATCCAGACAAAGGCTCCAAAACATGTTCCCAAGGGCGAGTTGCAGTTGGGTTGCGTATTTCGATATCTTTTCCCGCTTCAATAAAACGAATGCAATCTGGTATCAAGCGGTTTTCCGACCAATCACCACCACCGATAACGTTACCTGCACGCACACACGCCAAGGCTTTCCCATGCTTGCTATAATCTTTGGGGTTAAAATAAGAATTGCGATAAGATGAAATCACCAATTCTGCTGCTCCCTTTGATGCTGAGTAGGGATCATAGCCGCCCATTCGATCAGTCTCTCTGTAACCCCACATTTGCTCTACATTCTCGTAGCACTTATCAGAGGTAACCATAATCGCGGTTTTTAAACAAGCATTATGGCGCAGTGCCTCTAACACGTAGACGGTACCCATTGTATTGGTTTCATAAGTTTCAACAGGGTCGTTGTATGCGGTTTTGACCAATGCTTGTGCTGCCAAGTGAAATATAATTTCTGGCTGGTATTTTTGAATGGTCTCATTGAGTTTTTTTTGATCTCTAATATCCCCGCGAACATCAGCTAATAATTTGTTTTGCAATTTTGATACCACAAAATTATCTCTGTTCGAATAAGGGTCTAAAGAGTATCCCACTACCTTCGCCCCGAGCATGTTGAGCCATATTGCAAGCCAAGAACCCTTAAAGCCCGTGTGCCCAGTCAGTAAAACCACTTTATCTTTATAAACATTATTAAACATTGTGTTTTCTCCAAAACTCTACGATGTCTTTTAACCCATCATCCAAATTGATTTGTTGTCGCCAACCCACTTCTTTGACCAGTCGATTATTACAGCCCACAACCAACGGGTCATCGAAACTGGTCGGGATTGCACCCCATAAAATTTTGCCTTTAAAATCGGTTAATGTAGCTATTTTATTAACAATAGTTCGCAACTGTACAGGAATTCCTGAGGATATATTGACAGCGCCTGATATTTCACTGTCGAATAAATCTACAATCCCCCTTGCCGCATCGAAAACATGCAAGTAATCTTGGTACTTTAAACAATCGCTGACTTTGACATCCTCACCCCTTAACATGGACTGAGCAACCGAAGGCATCAACCTTGAGGGTTTCTCGTTTGGCCCATACAAATTAAACACCCTTGGCCATTTAAAAGCAATGTCGTTTTGTGCGCAAAAAATTTTCGCCATGTTATAAATACTGGCTTTGGTTTGTCCGTAAAGGGTTGTGGCTGTGATGGGGGTTTGGTCTTCTTGTAAGTAACCATATGAATAGTTATATTCAGATACTGTCCCTGCACCTAAAAACTTTTTCCCACCGTATTGATGGAATCCTTGTAATAAATCCAATGTTGTACGAGTCCAACTCAGATTGGCGTTATTCATTTGACACTTGGCTCCCACATACCAAGCCAAA
This sequence comes from Burkholderiaceae bacterium, assembly GCA_018261955.1. Classification (GTDB taxonomy): domain Bacteria; phylum Pseudomonadota; class Gammaproteobacteria; order Burkholderiales; family Burkholderiaceae; genus CTSOIL-112. Next base: position 11,484 of record JAGTRK010000009.1, on the reverse strand, counting down.
TGAATCAGATGTTCAAAGTGATACTCGGATAATAATCGCGTCACGGCATCGGCATCCATCAGGCTCATTTGATGTTGAATCAAATGAGGTTGCTCTGGGGCGCGCGTATTAAAAATGATGGAGTGAACTTCATAACCACGCTTTAACAACTCATCGGTCACGGGTGCGCCAATGAATCCAGTTCCACCAGTAATAAGTACTTTTTTCACACTTACCAAACTTTCCAAGGTGCTTTATCTTCTGCCCACATTTTATTTAAATCATCTTTATCCTTGAGTGTGTCCATGCAGTGCCAAAAGCCATGATGCTGATAGGCATTGAGTTGCCCTTCGGCTGCCAACTGCTTTAAGGGTTCCTGCTCCCAAACAGCATCATCACGGTTTGGGATGTAATTAAATATTTCGGGTTCTAAAACAAAAAAACCGCCATTAATCCAACCGCCCTCCCCTTTGGGCTTCTCTTGAAAACTCAAAACCTTGCCATCATCCTCTATCTCCAAAGACCCAAACCGACCATTGGGTTGAATAGATGTTAACGTGGCCAATTTTTTAGATTTTTTATGCGATGCCACAACTGCGGATATATCTACGTCCGCAACCCCATCACCATAAGTCAACAAAAAGGGCTCATTGCCGATAAAGTCCTTGATTTTGCGAATTCGTCCACCAGTTTGCGTGTATTTGCCCGTGTAAAACATTGTCACCTTCCAAGGCTCTGAAATGTTTTGATGAATCTCTACATTGTTTGTGGCCAAATCAACGGTCACATCTGAGTTATTCATGTAGTAATTAACAAAATAGTCTTTAATTACTTCACTTTTATAGCCGCACAGTACCACAAACTCTTTAAAACCATAATGGGCATAAATCTTCATGATATGCCATAGAATAGGATGACCACCAATACCTACCATTGGTTTTGGTCTGAGTCCAGTTTCTTCGCTGAGCCTTGTCCCCAAGCCGCCTGCTAAAATGACTACTTTCATTTAATTCCCCTATGCTTTAAAAAGTGAGGGGAATATAACACGAACCCTCTTTACAGTCAAAGCACAACCCAATATTTGAACTTTCTTTATATTTGTAAGAATTGATGATACAAAAAATTTATTCCTTTGGGTCTTGTATTTAAAGAAAGTTGATACTAAATTTGAATTTAGTTAGTCGTAATTTTTTCGAGCGTTGTTTACACTTTTGGATTTTTTGCTTACAGACCAAAACGTCGATTTTCTACAATTAAGGCTATTCGAGTTTTTGATAAAATTTTCAGGCTGATGATTGCTGTCTTTACGCAACCTAATCTCACCATAAACCTGTAGAATCCAGAAATCACATAACTCCCAATGTTTTGAAAGTTTCTTCTTATGTTGAATAAACTGTTTTTCGGTATTTTTAAAGAACAAGACACCAAAAACTTCATGCGTTTAATGACCTACATTAAACGCTATAGAGTTCGCATTTTCATTGCCCTATTGGCGACGGCTGGAGTGGCATTCACCGAAAGTTATTTGGCGGCGTTTATTGCACCACTGATTAATCAGGGGTTTTCTGCGACTCAATTAAATCCACCCCAAGTAAATGGTCCCAGTTTTATTGACAAGGCTGCATATATACGTTCGATGATGACGTATTGGATTTGGGGTACATCTTCTAAAGTGTGGATGGTGCCTTTATTCTTGGTCGGTTTAGTGATGTTTCGAGGATTCTGTCGTTACTTCAGCAGTTATCTGTTGTCGTGGGTGGGGGCAGTTGTATTAAAAGAATTGCGGGAAGTGATGTTTCAAAAAATGCTCTTGTTGCCTTCTAAATATCAATTGACCCATCCAAGTGCCTTTACCAGTAATCGTTTTTTATTGGATGCGAACAATGCGATTAGCAATGCCATCAACGTGTTTATCACTTTGACGCGCGACTCGCTGACTGTACTGGGCTTGACGATTGTGTTGATTTATTTAAACTGGCAGTTGTCTTTGGTTGTTTTATTGATGTTTCCTGTACTCAATTTGCTGTCTCGTTACTATCGAAATAAATTGCGCTCATTGCAACAAGATTCGATGGAAAAGATGAAGGGGCTGGCGCATGTGATTAATGAGACTTACGATGGACACAAAGTGGTTAAACTTTATGGTGGCGAGACCCATGCAGAGCAGCGATTCGAGTCTGAAAATGGTGCGATTCTTCGCTTTCAAAAAAAATTGGCTCAAGCCTCTTCAGCCAAATCGCCCTTTAGTGAGTTGATCGCTTCGTTTGCCTTGGCGATTGTGGTGTTTGTCGCTTTGTGGCAGAGTCAAAACGGCGTGACCACGGTCGGACAGTTTATGGCGTTTATTGTGGCGATGTTGCAAATGCTGTCTCCATTAAAGAACTTATCAAATCTAAGCATCCCGATGCAGTTTATGTTTATCTCTGCCGACTCGGTGTATGACTTTTTAGATGCGCCACCCGAGGTGAATTCAGGTACAGTGAAATTAGATCGCGCACATGGCAATATTGCGTTTAAACATTTGGATTTGACTTACGAGGGCATGTCACGCAAAGCACTGAATGATTTCACTTTGGAGGTGCGCGCAGGTGAAAAACTCGCTCTGGTTGGACGATCGGGCAGTGGTAAGTCCTCACTGATTAATTTATTGCCTCGTTTTATCGAGCCGACTGCTGGGGAAATCTATTTGGATGGTCAACGACTCTCCGACATTGATTTATACAGTTTGCGCAGTCAAATTGCTTTGGTCTCGCAAGATGTCTTTTTGTTCAATGATACGCTGTACAACAACGTCGCATACGGTCGCGAAAATGCCACGCCTGAGCAAGTCGAGGCGGCACTCAAGGCGGCAAATCTATGGGAATTTGTACAAGAAAACCCGCAAGGCTGGGATATGCAAGTGGGCAATAATGGCAACCAACTCTCGGGCGGTCAGCGTCAGCGGCTATCTATTGCACGTGCTATTCTCAAGGACGCGCCCATTTTGATATTGGATGAGGCGACCAGTGCGTTGGACAATGAGTCTGAACGCGCCGTACAAAAAGCTCTGGACAACCTCATGCAGGGGCGTACCAGCATCATGATTGCGCATCGACTTAGTACCGTGCAGCAGGCCGATCGCATCGTGGTAATGAATGATGGCGAAATCGCCGAGCAGGGTACGCATGATGAGTTACTGGCGCGTGGCGGTTTATATGCGCATTTGAGCATGCTGCCTTCCTTGGTTTAATTGGATATGTCTCATGAATGATAAAAACAATGAGTCGGGGTTAATAGACTATCAAACATTGGTGACAGTGATTGTCGTGACGTACAACAGTGCCCATTGCATCCCTCAGTTGGCGGATGGACTAATGACGCAGCCTCATTTGATTTTTGTCGATAATGCCAGTTCAGATGACACGGTTGCACGGATTGGGCATCACCTACCACAGGCGCGTGTCATCCAACAAAAACAAAATATGGGCTTTGGTGCTGCAAACAACGCTGCGTTGCACCAAGTGACGACCCCTTATGCTTTGCTTCTAAACCCTGACTGCCAAATCTCGGCTGAAAAAGTTGTGGGGTTGGTCAAGTGTGCGCAGCGGTATCCAGATGCGGCGATGATTGCGCCACAGTTGACAGATAATAAATCACATAAAAGCGTCAATTATAGTTGGGTCAAACACTTATGGAAATCAAAAGGGGAGGCGGCAACTGGCGATTGTTGCGTGGGTTTTGCGACAGGTGCTGTTTTATTGGTACAAATGGAGAATACCCGTGCGCTGGGTTATTTTGATGAAAATTTTTTCTTGTACTATGAAGATGATGATTTATGTAATAAGTATTTTGATGCCAAAAAAGCCATTGTCTTGACGCCATATGTTCAAATTCAACACAGTTCCCGCGGCTCAGTGAAAACCAACAATGTGGTCAAACAAGAGTATTGGCGTGGCTACCACCATGCTCAATCTAAAGTGTGGATCACGCAAAAATACCAAGGTGTTGCTAAAGCAAAAAAAGTGCGTCTAAAAACTTTGGTTTCTGGTTTTTTTATGTCAATTTTGCATCTATTGACTTTAAATTTTCGACTGTTTGGACGTATGGCAGGGCGATTTATTGGCATGTTAACGGTAACGCAACGTTTTAATACAGCGTTTGCTACAGATACCTCCAGCAATCCATCAAAGAGATGAGTATGAAGTTGAATTTACAATGTTATGTGATTAATTTGGATCGCTCACCAGACCGCTTGAATAATATGGAAGCGCGGTTGGCGAATATGCCTTTTGAGTGGCAGCGAATATCGGCAGTTGACGGCAGTTTGTTGCCCGAGTTGTTAAGTTCTGAGGTGGATGAACGTAATTATGAGCGTTGTCACGGTAAACCAATTGCGCGTGCGGAAGTGGGTTGCTATCTGTCGCATATTCGAGCATTAAAGGTCTTTTTGCAGAGTGCTAATGAGTATGCGTTGATTTTAGAAGATGACGCATTCCCAGCAGATGATTTTCCACAGGTTTTGTATAAATTACTGTCAATAACCCCTCAGTGGGACGTGGTTAAGTTGTCTGGGTTTCATCGAGCCTACCCGATTAAATGTATTGAATTGGATGGAAAATATAAATTGGGCGTGCCTTTGGCACGTCATTGTAATACCGCAGCACTTCTATACAATCGCGTAGCGGCTCATGCGGTTCTTGAGACGTTGTTACCAATGAGTTTGCCTTTTGATCACGCATTGGAGCAACCTTGGCTGTACGGTGGGAAAATGCGGATTGTGACCCCTTCGCCTGTGGCAGCAGGGGATGGCACTGAATCAACGATTACGACAACTGCAAATCGCTCATTTGTTTGGTACAAAAGATTAAGCACTTATCTTTTTCGTATCCGCAATGAGTTAAAACGATTTAAGTGGGCTTGGAGTCAAAAATGATGCAATCTCCCACACCAAATGTCAGTGTAGTGTTGATTGCATACAACCAAGCCGCATTTATTCGCAGTGCTTGTGAGTCAATTTTATTGCAAACACAAGTTGAACCGATGGAAATTATTTGGTCGGATGATGCTTCAAACGATGATACGTTTGCCATCATGCAATCAATTGAACAAGCATACACAGGCCAGCACACAATTGTTTTGAATCGAATGCCACACAATGTTGGGCTAATTGCGCACATCAACCACGTGGTGCGTATGAGTACTGGTGACATCATCGTGTATGCGGCTGGTGATGACATTGCCCAACCCAATCGTATCTCGAAATTATTAAACTTATTTCAGCAGCATCCTCATACATTATTGGTGCACAGTGCCGTACAGGAGATGGATGTTGATGGTGTGTTATTGGGGCTCGCTGCGCCTGCGCAAGAAAAAAACAACCTGAATGATATTCAGGCAGCACGACGTTACTCATGGTTGATTGGTGCAACATGTGCGTGGCAGCGCACCTTGTGGCAAGTTTTTGGCGATATCCAATATGCGCGAGCTTATGAAGACATGGTGATGGCGTTTCGTGCGCAATTATTGGGAGGTCCGCAATCCATTGTCTATGCGGATCAACCAATGGTGCTTTATCGGGTTCATACACAAGGGCTCTCACAAGCTGGACGCAATAAGCCCAATGACCGCACACAAAAACGATTACTTGATCTCAAAAACACCCGCATTCGAATGGCCGTATGTCAACAAAGATTACAAGATGCGCGCCGTGTTGAGCGCAATGACATAGTCGCCTATTTGACGAGAGAAAAATCTCGTTTGGAGTTGATAGAGTCCATTTATACATCTGAAATGCCTTGGTACAAGTTGCTCGGACGAGCCATTCAGCAAAAACGTGGGCTTACATTTGCGCTTGCTTATATTAAATATTGGAAAATTTTTTAAGCGGTTTTGATTGCCAAGGTTTCATGAGAGACCATCTCTTGTGCGCCAGTCTTTTAAGTTGCCCAATTTTTTCACCAATACTTTCAAATAGAGCTTAAGTCTTTTTGTTGTGTTCAATTTAATTGGGTCAGCTGAAAACAATAAAGTCATCATGTCGTCACTCAAATGATGGTGTGTTTGAATAAATTTTAACAAGGCACGATGATGGTAACTGCCCGTCAGGCCATATATGTGCAACATCGCGTCCATGTGGTAGTTTTGAAATAATTTTCTTTTAACCAAAGGGATGTGATGTTGCTTAATCAAATTGAGGCAGTGCGCGTACATGGGATTTTTGAGGTCGTCACGCTGGGCGACAAAAAGCGCGTCAATAGAAAATTCTTTGCGCATTATTTCAGACGATAAGCCAAGTTCACCCATAGCAATGACTTCAGAGAATACAGTGTTGCGTAAGGGCAGTGATTTGATGTGGTTGACGACCGTCGACAAGGCGGGTTTCTTGATGACCATAAAAAATGATTGAATATGCAACGACACGTCATTCGATATGGTCATGCCTGTTACGTCTGCTGGGGTTTTATGGTGCCAATTGAAGTAATAATCCAAGTCACTAAAACAGACACAAGAGTCGTTGAGCAAAATGAGTTCGTCAAATGATTCAATTCCTTCAGTTTGGTAGAGCACTTTTTGCCACATACCAAAATCGAAGCCTTCATTTTTGACCAATACAATCTGCTCCACATGCTCGCCTAACCAGTTTGCATCTTCCGCTCGTAATGGCTTAGCGTCAGTGGTAATAAATACGATGTGCGTCGCATGAGGTCGCAACTGATTAAGGTAAAACTTGATGTAGTACGGCAAGGCTTCAGTTTCAAAATAACTACTAAAAAGCGCAATCCGTTTGGGTTGTAATGCCATGGTGTCATCTTTCGCGTTTTGATGATTAAAAACCTGAAAGCGAATATGTCAGTTTAAACAATATGAATCGTTGCATTGCTTGGCGAATGCCATTATTTCCAATACTCAGCAATCCATTTGGCAGGTCTTGCAAACCGATACCATTTTCCTGTTTTTCCTACGATGGCTTCATCAGGTAGCGGATGCCCGTGGAATATCAATATTCGTGTGTCAGCAGGCAACTGGGGCGCAACGAATAAGGATTTTGGGAAGTAGTGCATACAGTGGCGTTTGAAGCTGCGCACCCAAGTCGCATCCCAAAAATGCAGTGCTCCTTTTTGGGTCAAAAAGTCGCACAAATAGGCCTGCTCGTGGCGAAATTGCTGGCGAATGGTGTCAAAATTGCGCGCGAAATTATCCAGCACTTCTGGGTGCGTGCCAATCTTAAAACGGTATACGGACGTGTTGCCCAAACCGTGTCGCGATTTCCACTCACGAATCACAAAAACGTCACCCACGGGCTTGAAAAAATCATCCAAACTGCCCGTGATAATTAAATCGACATCTAAAAACAGCGTTTCGCCTTGTAAATCGTATAACGTTGCTGAAAAAGTGAGTAATTTTTTCCAGCCACGTTCAGGACCGCTCAGAGCAATCGGCATTTCGGGAATGGGGAAGGTTTCGATGCCTGATTGAATACCCGTCGCGTCATCGGTGAGGCAAACAAAACGGTTCGGTAAGCTCAAGTGACGCTGCACCATGTTGTGCAGGCGATTGACATAATCAGCGCCGTATTTGGTGCCCCATTTCATGCAGATGACATTGACCATAAGTTTTAATCTAATTTTTTTGGATTGTTGGGTATTTCAAAGAATGTCTGCATTGTGGCGGATAAGCATATAAAAAGCAAATGATAGGCGTGAAACTAATTTGTGGGTTTGTGTCGGATTTGTTGTAAATTGTTGATAAATCAAAGAAATACTGCGTTTTTCAAATAATAGAGCGTTGACCATGTGAAAAGATATGTGTATGATACTAAATTCGTTGAAATACACGAGGCATTTTGCCGTGTGTGTTTATTTCAATGAATCTCGTGTTTAGTCAGTAACTGATGTTGCGTGCGACATCGGTGAAAAGTGTGGTTTTGTACAGGTTTGAATCGGTGCAAAATTGCCGTGATTAAACGAAAGTCATGTTTATTATTGGATTAAAACAATGCCAACTATCAACCAGTTAGTGCGTAAACCACGTACTCAAATACGTGAAGTGAGCAAATCTCCCGCATTGGACAATTGCCCACAAAAACGTGGTGTGTGTACCCGTGTGTACACCACAACTCCTAAAAAACCTAACTCTGCGATGCGTAAAGTTGCCAAAGTTCGTTTAACCAACGGCTTTGAAGTGATTTCGTATATCGGTGGTGAAGGTCATAACTTGCAAGAGCATAGTGTCGTGTTGATTCGCGGTGGTCGTGTAAAGGATTTGCCAGGTGTACGTTACCACATCGTGCGCGGTTCTTTGGACTTGCAAGGTGTTAAAGATCGTAAACAATCCCGCTCTAAATACGGTGCAAAACGTCCTAAAGCCGCTTAACCGGCGATGTGATGTTTGTCGCGTACTTAATCGAGCGCGGTTGTATTGAGTTTAAGTTTGAACTTTAAATAAAGTTTAAATTTTTTATTAAAGCTACGGTGTGCCTGTGATGTTTGGGTTGCCGAGTAAGTGATAACTTGAATATTGAATGTGAGTTATCTGGTCGTTGTGACCAACTGAAGAAAGGAAGATGAGATGCCTCGTCGTCGTGAAGTCCCTAAACGTGATATTTTGCCAGATCCAAAATTCGGATCCGTTGAATTGGCTAAATTCATGAATGTAATTATGTTGTCTGGTAAAAAATCTGTGGCTGAGGGCATTGCTTATGGTGCCTTGGAACAAATTGCTACCAAATCGGGTAAAGACCCAATGGAAGTGTTTTTGACAGCACTTGCCAATGCAAAACCATTGGTTGAAGTGAAAAGCCGCCGCGTCGGTGGTGCGAATTATCAGGTGCCTGTAGAAGTGCGTCCATCGCGCCGCGCTGCGTTGTCTATGCGTTGGTTACGTGAAGCGGCTAAAAAGCGTGGTGAAAAAACCATGGCTTTGCGCTTGGCTGGCGAATTGATGGATGCGGCCGAAGGTCGTGGTGGTGCGATGAAAAAACGTGATGAAGTCCACCGCATGGCCGAAGCAAATAAAGCATTCTCGCATTTCCGCTTCTAATTTTTGTGGTGTTGGCGTTGGGCGTATTCGCCCCACCGCCTTGCATCATAAAAAAGATGTAACACACTGTTGTAATTGTTTTCAAATGAGAGCAACAGTTTTAACTAATAAATGAGAAAAGCACCGCAAGTCACAAGTTGCTTTTTTCAAAAAAGGATTATTATGGCTCGTAAGACCCCTATTGAGCGTTATCGTAATATTGGTATTTCTGCCCACATTGACGCAGGTAAAACCACAACGACTGAACGCGTACTGTTTTACACTGGCGTGAACCACAAAATTGGTGAAGTTCATGACGGCGCGGCAACGATGGACTGGATGGAACAAGAGCAAGAACGTGGTATCACGATTACTTCGGCAGCGACCACGACGTTTTGGAAAGGTATGGCAGGGACATACCCTGAACACCGCATTAACATCATTGATACCCCAGGTCACGTTGACTTTACGATTGAAGTAGAGCGTTCAATGCGTGTGTTGGATGGCGCATGTATGGTGTATTGCGCGGTCGGTGGTGTACAACCCCAATCCGAAACAGTATGGCGTCAAGCCAATAAATATCAAGTGCCGCGCCTGGCATTTGTGAATAAAATGGATCGTACGGGCGCAAACTTTTTTAAAGTCGTTGAAGGGATGAAAACCCGTTTGCGCGCAAATCCAGTACCGATTCAAATTCCAATCGGCGCGGAAGAAAACTTCCAAGGTGTGGTCGATTTGGTCAAAATGAAAGCGATTTTCTGGGATGAAGCATCACAAGGTACGAAATTCGAATACCGCGATATCCCTGCTGAATTGGCTGAGTCTGCACAATCATGGCGCGAGCAAATGGTTGAATCGGCTGCCGAAGCGACTGAAGAATTGATGAACAAATACCTTGAAGAAGGTGATTTGACCGAAGACGAAATCAAAAAAGGTTTGCGTTTGCGCACTCTCGCGTGTGAAATTCAACCGATGATGTGCGGTACAGCGTTTAAAAACAAAGGTGTACAAGCCATGTTGGACGCGGTATTGGACTACATGCCATCACCTTTGGACGTGAAAGCGATTGAAGGCGAAGACGATCGTGGCAATCACGTGACGCGTAAAGCCGATGATAAAGAGAAATTCTCTGCGTTGGCGTTCAAATTAATGACTGATCCATTTGTAGGTCAGTTGACGTTTGTGCGCGTTTATTCGGGCGTGTTAAAAGCAGGCGAAACGGTTTTGAACTCGGTTAAGGATAAAAAAGAGCGCGTCGGTCGTATCGTACAAATGCATGCGAACTCGCGTGAACCTGTTGAAGAAGTATTGGCAGGCGACATCGCGGCGTGTATCGGTTTGAAAGACGTGACCACAGGTGAAACCTTGTGTGCTTTGGACGCACCGATTATCTTGGAACGCATGGTGTTCCCAGAGCCCGTGATTTCTCAAGCGGTGGAACCAAAAACCAAAGCCGACCAAGAAAAAATGGGCTTGGCATTGAACCGTTTGGCGCAAGAAGATCCATCATTCCGTGTATCGACTGACGAAGAATCAGGTCAAACGATTATCGGCGGTATGGGTGAATTGCACTTGGAAATTATCGTGGATCGTATGAAGCGCGAATTCAACGTAGAAGCCAACGTCGGTAAACCGCAGGTGGCGTATCGTGAAACAATTCGTGAAACCGTTGAAAACGCTGAAGCGAAATTCGTTAAGCAATCGGGTGGTCGTGGTCAGTATGGTCACTGCGTATTGAAACTCGAACCGCAAGAGCCAGGTACAGGCTTTTCATTCGTGGACGAAATCAAAGGCGGTGTGATTCCTCGCGAATTCATCCCTGCGGTGGGCAAAGGCGTTGAAGAAACCTTGAAATCAGGTGTGATTGCTGGCTATCCAGTGGTTGACGTGAAAGTAACCGTTCACTTTGGTTCATACCATGACGTTGACTCGAACGAGAATGCTTTCCGTATGGCAGGCTCGATGGCGTTCAAAGAAGGTATGCGCAAAGCGAAACCTGTATTGCTCGAACCGATGATGGCGGTTGAAGTTGAAACCCCAGAAGAATACACGGGTACTGTGATGGGCGACTTGTCATCACGCCGTGGTATTGTTCAAGGTATGGACGACATGATCGGTGGTGGTAAAGCGATTAAAGCCGAAGTACCATTGTCAGAAATGTTTGGTTATTCTACTGATTTGCGTTCTGCGACCCAAGGTCGTGCGACGTATTCAATGGAGTTCAAACACTATGCAGAAGCACCACGCAACATCGTTGAAGCAGTGATGAGCGCGCGCGCTAAATAATAAAGTAGGTTGGGGTGAGTGCTATTCACGAACCCCAACATTATTAATTGAAAAAAGTAGTCATTTTTAAAAGGAATAAAAATCATGGCAAAAGGAAAATTCGAACGGACCAAACCGCACGTGAACGTCGGTACCATTGGTCACGTGGATCACGGTAAAACCACATTAACGGCGGCGATTACCACGGTATTGACCAAAAAATTCGGCGGTGAAGCCAAAGGT
>JAGTRK010000004.1 GCA_018261955.1 Burkholderiaceae bacterium | reverse complement strand
ACCGTAATTACCGCTGGCATTGGTGGTCGCTGTCGCTGTCGTGCCGTCAGGGAAGGTCACAGTCACCGTTGAGCCTGGTTCAGCTGTACCGCTGACATCAACAGAACCATTCGAATTAGTCGTCACAGTCACTGTTGGCGCTTCTGGTGCGGTCGTGTCGATATATGGCACCACAGTCGTCGGTCCTGTATTACCTGAAGGATCTGTCGCGCCAGCCGTCACATTGCCAGATGGCTGGTCTGGCTCGGACGTCACTGGACCATAGTTGCCATTTGAGTCGGCTTTCACTGTCGTTGTTGTTCCATCAGGATATGTAATCGTAACCGCTGCACCTGGTTCTGTGCTACCAGATATTGTCACACTACCATCATCATTGGTTCGCACATTAAGAACTGGTGCAGCAGGTGGCGTAGTGTCTGGCGCAGGCGATGAAGAGTCAGATCCCCCACTGGCAGCCAAAGCACCCAACCCACCGAGCGCCAAAGCACCAAGTAGGTAAGCAAAATTATTAGAAGCCTCTGGCGTTGCATAACCTAAACTCTGATACGAACTCATACCGTCATTCAAGCTTGATGACAAAAATGAGGGATCTCCCTCTTGAGGCACATAGCTGTAATACTCTCCGTTTTCAGCCAAACCAATTAACTCAGAATCCTCTGTGTCATAGTAATCCTCCAAAACCACATCTGCAGGAGCGTCTTTATCAAACTCTTCTCCCTCAACCTTAAATTTAATCAATAAGTTTTTGCCTTTGCGCGTCAACAAAACCTCTTCAGGCGCGTGTTGCGTACCCAAATCTTTCAATTCGTAATTAACACCGTTTTTTGCCTTGATTGTTAGCGTTTTGCCTTGCTTACCCGCACCAGCTTCTACTGTTGACACTTGTTCTTGACCATCTTTGATAATGACTTGAATTTGACTCATTTCGTTCTCCGTTAAAACCGAACAGCGAATGGACATGACCATTCGCACTAAATTTAAATTTCACCGCTGCCCTTTTACCTGAGCAGCCATTCATCGCACATATAATTACTGCTGTTTATCCAGCAATTCAATCACAACCCGTCGATCAGGCTGCAAGCAGGCAATCATATTGCTTCGTTCAGCTTTAAACTGATCACACCCCACACTTACTGGTTCGCGCTCTCCTCGTCCCTCAGTTTCCATGGGCAAACTTAAACCTTGTTTTCCCAAGTAGCGAGCAACACTGCTGGCCCTAGCCAAAGAAAGGGCCTCGTTGTAACGCTCATCACCTAAAGAATCTGTGTGACCAATAATTTTCAAACCAGACACTTCATTCATCTGGGTTTTTAAGTCAGCGATAAGGCTATTCAACTGAGCCACTCCAGTAGGTGATATATCGGATCCATTAGATGCAAACAAAGCATCAGCGCCCAAATTCACAATGCGCTCCGAAGACTTACAGATAGCAGAGAAACGATTGATTACATTGCTAGTCACCTTGATGCTTTTTAAATCTTGCAAGGCCTCAGTTGGTAAAACCTCACGGAATGCAATACCATCGCCACTCACCTTAATGTAGGTGGTTTCACTCTGTTTTGTGGCAAATTTCTGAGTCTCAACTTTCTTGGTCTCGGTCTTTTGTTCTTGAATAGACAGATTGAATGTGCCTTGACAAACTCCAACTTGAGTATAAGCACCCGGCAACAAAACCCCAGTAACATGACCGTTAATGTACGCAGTTACCGCATTTTTACTTTCGCCATATTCTCTATAAATAACCACGGGCAGAGCCTCCTTATTAACTGACGCGTTCTTAGCAGCAGATAAAGGAACGCCCGCACTTTGTGCATAAGCATTGAAAGAACTAAAAAACACAACTTGCAAGAACAGCAACTTCGTGAAACGATGATAAAAATTTTTTTTCATTCTTATACCTTTTTTTGACTAATAACCAATCTTTTGTATCTATATGAAGAAGGCGGGTTGATCTGGTACAGTATTCAGCCTATGTACCATGTATTATATTTTTAGTAATCTCAAGGTCAAGTTTGTTTTTTTTATTAAACATTTAAAAATCAAAAACAATATTCTGTTGTTTAAATAATATTAAAAAACATTGATTAAGTTTTTTTTGGTTGCTTTTGAGCCACAAGCAATGTTTTGAAAGGCTAAGATATTTGCAAAGAATTTATTAGAGGGCATTAGGAGACAAACGCGATAGAATATCGCGCCAACTACCTGAATCCAAATGAAAAATCGTTATTTCAAAAATTCAAAATTAAGCGAAGCCAAATTTCGCGAAATCTTGCGCTACTTTGCCCTTGATTTAACGGCAACTGAATGTGCAGCATTAAGCCACGTCAGTGTTCGTTCTATCAATGACATCTACCTTAAAATACGCCAAGGTTTGGTTGTCATCTACCTACAAAACTCACTTTTAAAAGGCGACTTAGAAGCAGACGAGTCCTACTTTGGTGCACGACGCGTTAGAGGCAAACGCGGTCGTTGCGCTTCGGGTAAAACCATCGTCTTTGGTTTACTCAAGCGCAATGGCAACATCTATACCGAAATAATCCCAGATGCTTCAAGAGCCAGCCTACAAGCCATCATTCGCGGTAGAGCCGACATTAACAGCATCATTCATACCGATGGTTGGCGCGGTTACGATGGTTTGGTGGACATCGGATTTGACAAACATTTCCGCGTCAATCATGGTGCAGATGAGTTTGCCATCGGCTCTAACCATGTCAATGGTATCGAGTCGTTTTGGAGCTACGCCAAACGCCGTATGGTACAATTTAACGGTGTTCACAAACACACTTTCCTTTTGTATTTAAAGGAAACTGAGTTTAGATTTAATAACCGCAAAACCAACCTTTATAAGTCCTTGCTCGTCATGCTACGCAATGACCCTTTGTAACCAATCTGCTTCCTAATGCCCCAAATAAATAAAGGTGTGATTACATGGTTTGTGAAACAATGCAATTGTAAACCAAATATATTCAATAAGGGATTAATTAAAATCTTTATATATATAATATTATTGAATATTGTTTAGGTTTCAACGCAATCTATAAAGTATTCCAATTGCCCATTGATGGTGCTTTTAATCAAGCCATGTGCCGATTGCTCAAAACCAGGGAATTGTGTATTAAACTCTAAAGTAAAATGTAGGTAATCGATGACTTCTTGGGTGATGTATTCACCTGGAATCAGTAAGGGGATGCCAGGTGGATATGGAGTGAGTAATACGCCCGTAACATGCTGGGTGGTTAAATCGCGCACATTCACACGCATCACCTTGCGGTGCGCGACACGACCCCACGCATCCGCAGGTGTCATCGCGGGTACAATCGGTTTGACATACATATCGTGTAGCGTATGTGCAATATTGTATTTTTGATAGGTGGTGTGAATGGCTTGGCATAAGTCTTTGATACCCATCGTTTCGTATTGCGGATAGGATTTGGCAAAATCAGGGAAAATCCGCCAAACAGGCTTATTGTCATCGTACATGTCTTTAAATTGTTGCAATTCGATGAGTAAACTGCTCCAACGTCCTTTGGTAATCCCGATGTTGAAAATCACAAAGAATGAATACAAGCCGACTTTGTCAATGATAATGCCGTAATCCGCCAAGTATTTTGCCACAATCGCCGCAGGAATCCCCGTCTCTTCAAATGTGCCTGTCATGTTCAGACCAGGCATCATCACTGTGGTTTTGATGGGGTCGAGCATATTCATATCGGGATCGATCGCACCGAAACCATGCCAATCATCGCCCGCTTTGATTTGCCAGTCGGTTGGGTTGCCGATACCATTCATGGGTAAATGCTCAGGTCCCCAAACCTTAAACCACCATGTATGCAAATCGGCAAACTCGGCTTCGGCTTTGCGCATTGCGTGGCGAAAATCCATTGCTTCGATGAGTGACTCTTCGGTTAAGGCTGTACCCCCTGGTTCATCCATCATGGCGGCAGCGATATCGCACGATGCGATGATGGAGTATTGTGGGCTAGTTGACGCGTGCATTAGGTAGGCTTCGTTAAAGCGATAACGATCCAGCGGGTTATTCACTGCGTCTTGCACCAAAATTTGTGATGCTTGCGACAAACTGGCAAGCAGTTTGTGGGTTGATTGGGTGGAAAACACGATGGATTTTTGCGTGCGCCCATACTCGCCATCAATGGCGTAATAATTTTTGTAAAACGGATGGAAATACGCGTGGGGTTGCCATGCTTCGTCAAAATGCAGGGTGTCAATTTTACCATCGAGCATGGATTTAATCGTGTGGGCGTTATACATCACGCCATCGTAGGTACACTGTGTGAGTGTGAGGATTTTGGGTTTGCGTGTTTTGTCTTCGATGAGTGGATGCGCGTCGATTTTTGCCTGTATGGTTTCCATTAAAAACTCAGATTTTGGAATCGGTCCAATAATCCCGTGGTAATTGCGTGTCGGCGCGAGGAACACGGGGATGGCTCCGGTCATAATAATCGCGTGTAGATTTGATTTATGACAATTTCTATCCACCACCACGATGTCCCCTGGGGCGACATTGGCATGCCAGACAACTTTGTTTGAGGTGGATGTGCCGTTGGTGACGAAAAAGCAATGATCGGCTTTGAAAATTCGTGCGGCGTTGATTTCTGAATCTAAGATTGGTCCAGTGTGCGTGAGTGGCTGCCCCAGTTCTTCGACCGAGTTACACACATCTGAGCGCAACATATTTTCACCGTAAAACTGGTGAAACAATTGTCCCACAGGGCTTTTTAAGTATGCCACACCACCTGAATGCCCAGGTGTGTGCCACGAGTAGGATGAGTTTTGAGCATAGTTCACCAAAGCGCGGAAGAACGGGGTGAACAAGCCATCCACATACAATTTGGCTTCACGTCGGACGCGTCGAGCCATGAATTCATTGGTGTCTTCAAACATATTCATAAAGCCGTGCATTTCACGCAAAATATCGGTGGGTAAATCGCGCGAGGTGTGTGTGCGCCCATAGAGGAAAATCGGGATGTCTAAATTGCGGGCGCGAATCGACTGCACCATTGCGCGGAGGTCTTCGACGGTTTGTGCTTTCGCGTCTTCTAACTCAATTTCACCATTTTCGGGCTCATCCACCGAAACGATGAATGCTGAGGCGCGCGCAGATTGCTGTGCCAACCCCAAAAAATCCCGTGCTTGTGTGACCACCACCACCGACTCGCCCTGTGCTTGCAGGGCTTCGGCAAGCGCACGCATGCCTGAACCTGAGATGTTGTCGACGTTGAAATCTTGGTCAACGATGATGATGGGGTAATCAAACTTCATAGCGTCTCCTTTACTTTAAAATAAAGCAACATAAGCGGCGCATTGTAGTGCATTTTTTCTTGAGCTGGCCTGATTTTTAATGTTTGCGTGTTGGCTGATGGCAAACTTCTGTTAACTTAAAGCATCGTGTGGGTATTTTCTGTTTTTGTTGGTTTGGTTTTGTGTAACAACTTTTTTTGCACTTGCCAAATCAAACCCGCCACAGGCAAAACCAAAAGTCCCATCGCGGTGTACTTGGCATCCCCATGTACAAAAATCCCTAATAAGTAGCCGAGCACGCTAATCGCGTAATAGGTCAACGCGACAATCGAGATGCCCTCAACCGTTTTTTGCATTTTTAACTGCATTTTCGCGCTGTTGTTCATGCCTGCGAGCATGGCACTGTTTTGCAACTGCATTTGTACATTGATTTCGGTGCGCAAGAGTTCCGCGATGCGGTCTATGCGGTGCGAGATGTCGTCGAGACGACGGTGCATCGAGTCAAATGTGCGCACCGCAGGCCCCAAACGTCGCTCGACAAAAGTTTGTAAGCGTTGTAAAGAGCCGAGTTTTTCTTCGTGCAACTTGTCGTATGAAAATTGCACGATTTGATAGTAGGCGCGGCTGGCGGCAAAACGTGAGGATAGGGTGTTGCGGTGGCTCTCAACCACTTTGGCGATTTCGAGCAACTCATCCAAGCGGCGGTGTTGCACCTGCGGATCGTTTTCATCGGCGTTGTCGGAAATCGCACTGAGAATTTGTGCCAGATGTGTATCAATACCAGTGAGCTCTTTACTCACGGTGCGCACATCTTTCATCGGAATCAACGCGAGGATGCGGTAGTTTTCCATTTCAATCAAGCGCGTGACCAGTCGCCCTGCGTCGGTACTGTTCAAGCTGTGGCTCACAGCAAAATAGCGGGAATGACCTTGGATATCGAGTTTAAAGTCAGTGTACACCTCGGCGCGACGCTCCATCACGTAGGAGCCATAGACCAGTGTGTCGCCATTGATGTCGGCAAATTGGCGAGTGACTTCGTCTTTAATCTCGTGGATGTCCTCAGGTTCAAGCGCGATGTGCAGATGGGTTTTGACCAAAACCTGCGCATCAATGCTCGCCAATGCGGTTTCGTCCACAATCGACAAAGGATTGGCACTAAAGACAGGTGCGTCCAACTCCAAAGACTGCGCTATGGTCAACGTATCAAACTCTGTGTGTTGCTCAAAACGGATGTGGTAATTTTGACAGGCGTATTCAAAAAATGAGTTTTGATGACTCTTCGGCGTGACCCCTTGGCGTTGTGCTAAGTTTTTTGCCAAATCCAATAAAGCGGTCGATTGGCTGTCGCCTTTCCAGTACAACAGATGCGCCACCGCGCACGGCACGGGTAAATTTAAATACGGGCGGGCGTGGGTTTCTTGATACAAATAGGCACGATTGAGTTGGCTCATGATTGTTCTCACACCAAATAGGGGTTAAAACGGCGTTCCTGTCCAAAATTGGACATCGGACCATGCCCTGAAATAAATTGCACATCATCGCCCAACGGTAGTAGTTTGCTTTTAATGGCGTTGATTAAATCCGCATGGTTACCGCCTGGAAAATCGGTGCGCCCAATCGAGCCAGCAAACAACACATCGCCCACCCAAGCCAAACGCATATTGGCATGATAAAACACCACATGTCCTGGGGTGTGTCCTGGGCAGTGCAAAACCTGCACCGTTTCTGTGCCAATGTGCAACACATCACCATCCTGCAAATAACGTGTTGGTACGAACGAACGTGCATTGCCCGAAAAACCATACACCCGCGCCCGCGCGGCTAAATCGTCTATCCAATATTGATCGGCCTCGTGCGGGCCGATGATGGGCATGGGCACATCCAAACCGTATTCGGTCTGCAAAGCGTCTGCCAACTCAGGCGCGCCGCTGGCATGATCCACATGCCCATGTGTGAGCCACAGTGCACGTACTTGTGCGCCCATCTCACGAATTTGTTTCATGAGTGTGGGCACATCGCCACCCGCGTCAATCACCACCGCGTCGTGCGTGGCATTGCACATCACAATTGAGCAGTTCTGTGCAAAAGGTGTGACGGGAACGATGGCGATGCTCAATGGAACTTGTTCATCCATCTCAAGCCTTTAAAAACAGTTGATACGCAGGGTTTTCGGTTTCATCCCAATAACGATACCCCAAGGTTGTGACAAATTTCTTAAACTGCGCGCGGTCTTTTTTCGCCACTTGAATGCCAACCAACACGCTGCCGTAGTCACCACCCTCAGAGCGGTATTGGAACAATGAAATATTCCAATGCGGTGAGACATGGGTTAAAAAGTGCATCAACACACCAGGACGCTCAGGAAATTCAAAGCGATAAATCAATTCATCGGTGACATTGCCACTCACACCGCCGACCATATTGCGCACGTGTTGTTTGGCCAACTCATTGTGGGTCAAATCGGTGGTTTCAAAACCTTTTTTACTGAATTTTTCGGCGATTTTGCCTGATTCTTTGGCATTGTGTACCGCAATACCGACCATGATGTGCGCTTGTGCTTTGTCATTCATGCGGTAGTTAAATTCGGTCACACTGCGCTCTTGCCCCACCAATTCGCACAGGCGCAAGAACGAACCGCGCTCCTCTGGGATGCTCACCGCGAATAAAGCCTCACGGGATTGTCCAATTTCCACGCGATCCGCGACGAAGCGCAATCGGTCAAAATTGGTGTTTGCGCCCGATGCGACGGCGATGAGGTTTTGCCCCTTTAAACCTTTGTCCTCGGCGTATTTTTTCAGTCCTGCCAAGGCCATCGCACCTGAGGGCTCGAGAATAGAGCGTGTGTCTTGAAACACGTCTTTAATCGCGGCACAAATCGCATCGGTATCGACCACCACATAGTCATCGACCAAATCTTGCGCGAGGCGGAAAGTTTCCTTACCGACTTGCTTGACTGCGGTGCCGTCGGCAAAAATCCCGACTTCTTTGAGCGTCACGCGTTTGCCCGCACGGATGGATTGCAGCATGGCATCCGAGTCCACACTTTGCACACCGATGACTTTGATGTCTGGATTGACGCTTTTGATGTACGCCGCCACGCCCGTGACCGCGCCACCGCCACCGATGGAGACGAAGACCGCGTGTATCGGGCCTTTTGCGCTGGCATTGACACTATTAAACTGACGCATGATTTCCATACCAATCGTGCCTTGCCCCGCAATCACATCAGGGTCATCGTATGGGTGAACGAAGGTGAGTTTGCGCTCTTTTTCCAATTGCAAGGCTTTGTCCAACGCATCCGAATACGAACCGCCGTGTAATACAATTTCGACATGCTCGCCACCAAAGCGTTTGATGGCTTCGACCTTAATCGCAGGTGTGGTTTCAGGCACAACGATGGTCGCGTTGCATTTGAGTTTGGCGGCTGAGTATGCCACGCCCTGCGCATGGTTGCCCGCCGAGGCAGTAATCACACCTTTTTTGAGTTGCTCGGATGTGAGCTGCGCCATTTTATTGTACGCACCGCGAATTTTGTATGAGAATACGGCGTGGGTGTCCTCGCGTTTGAGGTATACGTGGTTGTGAATACGGCGTGAAATTTGGGGTGCGAACTCCAAGGGGGTTTCCGAGGTGATTTCATACACGCGTGAGGTGAGGATTTTTTTGAGGTAGTTGGTATAAGGCATGGTGCTTCTGAGGTTGATTTTTTAAACCTTAAAGATACCACAACCCACCCTATTTGTCCTTGAGACCTTGAGTGAGCTGTGCGTTTTTCTCAATTTGTCCCAAATTCTGTGTTTAAATGGCGCACATTGAATAAGGATGACTCATGCCCGATTGGCTCAATCATTTACTCCAACTGTTTTCACTCTCATCGGTGGGCTTGCCCGCGATTTTTGTGGTGGCGTTTGTGTCGGCGACGATTTTGCCAATGGCAACCGAGCCTGTTTTGTTTGGGTTTATCAAACTCAATCCCGACATGTTTTGGCTCGCGATTGTCGTTGCCACCATCGGCAATACTTTAGGGGGTATGGTGACTTATTTTATGGGCTATGGTGCGCATGAGTTGCTCGCGCATGACAAACCGCCTGTGCATTTGCGCTGGCTACAAAAACTCGGCGCGCCCGTGTTGTTGCTCTCGTGGGTGCCGCTCATCGGTGATGCGCTGTGTGCAATGGCAGGTTGGTTGAAATTGGCGTGGAAGCCAGTTTTGCTGTGGATGTCGTTGGGCAAGTTGATCCGTTTTGTGGTGATGACGGCTGCGTTGCTGTGGATTCCCGAATCTTTTTGGCAACGTCTTTTTTGAGTGTATCAAACGCATATTTCTTTAGGATTGCGCGCCCCATTTGCCCGCGATGCCATCCCTCAAGCCGCGCCACAACGATGGCACACCCAAAGACCACTCTTTAAACATCGCGGCGCGCACCATTTCTTTGACGACCAACACCGCTGTAAAGGCATGAAACGTGATGCGTTTGCCCGCTCGCGCCCATGCGCGGGTTTCGCGCTGGAGTATGGTTTGAATGATGAGAAAACGGTTGCGGATGTGAAAATAACGGTACATATCCGATGCGCGGTACAGTGAGCGCACGCCGATGTCGATGTTGTCGTGACCGCGTTGGCGAATCAAGGTCATGGCGTTGACATAGGCAATTTTAAAAAATTCACTGGCGCGGTAGCCAAACTCGGTGTCGTCCCACGCGAGAAAATAACGCGCATCGGCGTAACCGATTTTATCAAATACAGAACGATGAATCAGCGCACCTTCAAAGCACGCGCAGTTGGTGTGCCAAATATCAGAGGTTTTAAAAATACTGTCGGGGTAAGGACGCGCAAATCCTATCCACGGCAAAAAAGTGTTTTGCCAGTAAAACACCGTGCCATTTGGGTTGGTGCGGCGACCATGCAGAATGTGCGCTTGGCTGGAAAATTTCATCAGACCCGACAAGGCTTCGGGACGTGCCAGCACATCATCGTCCATCACCCAAACCCAGTCGTAGCCTGCTTTGTGTGACGTTTGCATTCCCTGCGCAAAACCGCCTGCACCGCCCGTGTTGACGTTGCTGTGGTGGATGTGCCAAGTCATTTCAGGATGCGCTGCCACATAGCGGTCTAACTCGATGTGTGTGTCGTCGGTGCTGGCGTTGTTGATGACCACAATGCCTGACAATGCCTGTGTTTGCGCGAGCAAGGTGTCCAAGCATTCAAGCAACCACGCGCGGCGGTTAAAGGTGACGACAACGGCACAAATACGCATAAGTTATACCAAGGGGTTGAGGTTAAACGCGGGCATGGTGGTGCCGTTGGTTTGTGCGTGCAAAAATGTGTGCGCACAATCCAAGGCTTCGGCAATCGTCACGTCCATGTCCAAATAGCGGTAGGTTCCCAAGCGTCCGACAAAGGTCACATTGCGCGCCTGTTGCGCCAGCGTGACGTATTGCTCCAGCAGGGCTTTTTCGTTCACTTGACGTATTGGGTAGTAGGGCGTGTCGTTCGGTTCGCACGCGCGTGAAAACTCTTTGAAATACACGCTGCGCTCGTGTGACTCCCACGGCGCGAAGTGTTTGTGTTCGGCGATGCGCGTGTACGGCACATTCACATCGCCATAATTCATCACTGCGCAACCTTGAAAGTCTCCTTCACACTCACCACGCTCAAAGTCCAGCGTTCGATACGCCAATCGCCCCAACGCATGGTCAAACCAAGCATCAATTGGACCACTGTAAAACACATGGTCAAACGCGTTTGCCTGTTCGCGTGCGAAGGCGGTGTTCAATTGCACCGAGATGTTCTCATGATTCAGAATGTTTTCAACGATGGCTGTATAACCCTCTTTGGGCATGCCTTGAAAGCGGTGGTTGAAATAATTGTCGTCGTAATTAAAGCGCACGGGCAAGCGTTTTAAAATACTGGCGGGTAATTCGATGGGGGCGATGCCCCATTGCTTGAGGGTATAGCCTTTGAAAAACGCTTCGTATAAATCGCACCCGATAAATTTGAGCGCTTGCTCTTCAAAGTTGCGCGGCTCGCTGATTGATGTGTCGGCCTGCGCGGCGATGAATGCGCGCGCTTCATTTGGTGAAAAAGTTTTGCCGAAAAATTGATTGATGGTGTGCAGGTTAACCGGCAGGGAAAACACTTGCCCATTGACGGTGGATTTGACGCGGTTGGTGTAGGGCATCCACTCGCCAAATTGACGTATGTAGTCCCAAACCGTCTGATTATCGGTGTGGAAAATATGTGGGCCATAAACGTGAACCATGACATTGCTTGTATGGTCACGCTCAGAAAAACAATTGCCCGCCAAATGCGGGCGGGCATCGAATACGGTCACAGTGTGTCCGGCGCAGGCCAATTCACGCGCAATCACTGCGCCTGAAAAACCCGCACCGACCACCGCAATATTCATGGATTAACCAATTTTCAAATTGAATTTTTCGCGCAAAGCAAAATACATTTTTTCGAAAACGATGACTAAAATCACCACCACAATCAACACCAAGATTTTATCAACCAACACCATGATGCCTTTGTCGTGTTGGAACACATTTAAAAATTGCAAAATCATCAGAATGGGTGCGTGGAACAAAAAGACACTCAACGAATATTTGCCCAAGAATTTAAACGGGGCGGTTGAGAACATCTTTTGTGACAGGCTTTCAGATTTGGTCAGCATAATCACGAACAGGCCACCAAACGGCAACATCATATAGTCTTTGTAAGCGTGTGGGCTATCAGGACGCCACAAGATGTAGAGCATGGCGATCCAAATCAATGGCTCAAAAAACTGCCAAGTTTTTGACCATTCGATTTTTGAGACTTGTGTGAAAATGAATGCACCGATACACGCATCCATAAAGAAGCGCAATAAGCCCGCCACCACAAAAGCGTTGTACTCTTGGACGTGTACTTCGAGCGAATTGTAATCGTGTTGCAACAAAACCCAAAAGAAAAAGCCAAAAAACGCAGTAATCCAAGGGGCTTGGGCTTTAAAACGGCTCAACACCGCGAACAACACCGCACCACCAAATACCTCGACCGACAATGACCAACCAGGGTAGTTGTAGTTGATTTCATAGTGCTGAATTGAGAACGCTTGCAACAAGAAAATGTTTTTGAACAAATTCAGTGAGAAGCCTTCAGAATGGTAATTTTTCACCACCGCATCGAGCAGCCCATAATTGCCATCAAAATGACCACGAGCCAAAGCCATCACAATGACCAAAACCAATACAATCAACACTGAGAACAAATAGTGTAGCCACAGGCGATCAGAACGTTTGATGATGTGATCCACCACAACGGCGGGATCCCATGGTTTGGGTTTGAGTGCCGACAAGGCAATGAAAAAGCCCGAAATCATGAAGAATATTTCAAGCAGATTGTACAAACCTGTCCAACCGAATTTGCCCCACATATTGCCCGTAGACCAGTGGTTCAAGACAATCATCAAGGCCATCAGTCCACGGACACCATCCACGGCATCCAAACGCGCGCGTGGTTTTGGCGCTACTGCTGTTTGCGTCATTTAACTACTCCTGTTTTATTTTTTAGGGAAAATTTTTTGTTTTGCTTTGAGCGCGGTTCGATACAGTTTTGGGCTGTAATACAGTAAACCAAAAGAAACTGTCTGCCTACGGTCCAATAGGCTTACAATCTTTGACCAATGTGAAAATTCAATTTTACCAAACATTTCTGTATGCGTGGCTTTTATTCGAGCACACACGCCCATGGCATCGGGCAGTTCGTGGCGAATCGCATCGGCACAAGCCCATAAATAGGCTTTACACGTCAAACCAAAGTACGCATCCGCCAATGCTGGACTCATCGGTTCGGATAGTTGTAAACGTTCGCGCAACATCTGTACCGTGGTGAGAAAATCAAAACTTTTTTTCGCCGTCCAGACTTTCATAATTGAGTTGGGATTTTGGCGGTAGTACACCACATGCTCAGGCTCATACCAAATGGTTGTGGCGCGCGAGAGCAACGGGGTTGAAGTGGCGACATCCTCCATGTATAAGCGTGATGGATAAGGCACTTGTAGCAGCAGTTCGCGTTTGGCGATGAATCGCCACGCATAAAAAGTCTGTGCGTTGATATAACTGGCAATCACGGCTTGATCCACAGTCACCACGGCTTTGGGTTCAAACAAAAAGCCTTTCATGCCCCATGCGTGGTCTTTTTCGTACCAATAACTGCCAAAAAAAACCATGTCCATGTTTAAATTTTTAACATCTGTGAGTACTTTAACGAAGGCTTTTTTATTCACATAATCATCTGCATCCAATGTGAACACATACTCACCCTGCGCGATTTGAATGCCATGATTGCGCGCGCCGCTCAGACCTTGATTCTCTGCCAAAGTCTCAATGCGCACGGGCACTTCTGAATGTTGCCAACAGCGTTGGTAAATGTCCTGCAACTGTTGGGTATTGAGCGCGTCAGAAGCATCGTTGATGATGATGATTTCATAGGGCGCGTCTTGCACGCAGGCATCCAAGATGCTTTGTACTGCGGTGTAGATGTACTTGCCCGCATTGAAATAAGGAATGACGATGGATAACAGCACAAAAATCTCCGAATAACTTTTAAATTAACGCCCACCACGCTTGAGCAAACCCAAGCCAAAGTGTAAATTCGCCTCTAAAAATCCCGCCTTAGAACCGCAATCAAAGCGTTTACCTGAAAATGGCACACCCAAAATCGTTTCGGTTTTGAGCAATTCGCTGATGCCGTCGGTCAATTGAATTTCACCGCCTGTACCGCGTTGGGTGGTTTCGAGCAGTTGCATGATTTTGCCATTGAGAATGTAGCGTCCAACCACCGTCCAATTGGATGGCGCGTCCTCGCGTTTGGGTTTCTCGACAATCCCTGCCAATTCAATCGGAATTTGATGTTCATTCTTGGGCGCGACCACGCCGTATTGCGAGACCTCATCCCACGAGACTTGCTCCAGCGCAATCACACTGCTGCCTGTACGCTCGTGGACTTCGTTCATTTGTTGCAATGCGCCTTTTTGATAGCCGTCAATCAAATCATCGGGCAAAAGCACCGCGAAATATTCATCGGGATGCACCAATGGCGCACCACAATGCACCGCGTGACCCAAGCCCAAAGGCTCTGCTTGGCGAATATAAATGCAGTTGACATGCGAGGGAATGATGTTGCGCACGATTTCGAGTGCTTCGGTTTTGTTCTTTTCTTCCAGCTCGTTTTCAAGTTCAGGGCTGCGGTCAAAATAATTGGCAATCGCTTGTTTGGAACGCCCCGTGATGAAAATCAAAGTATCGCAACCCGCTTCCACCGCTTCGCGCACCGCGTAATCAATCACGGGTCTATCGACCACGGTGAGCATTTCTTTGGGCACCGACTTAGTGGCAGGCAAAAAGCGCGTGCCCATGCCAGCAACGGGAAATATGGCTTTACGCAGTGGTTTCATAACGTGTCCCTTTAAATTTTAAAATAATTTTTCCGAAATTTTACCGTGCTCCAAACGAATCGCGGTGTTGCACACGCGCTCAATCATACCCATATCGTGTGATGCCAACACCATGATGGATGAGCGATTGAGCAAGTCGTTCATCCGTGCCGTGGCTTTCTCGGCAAATGCTGAATCGCCGACCGATAGCCACTCATCCATTAAGATGATGTCCGCATTGGTGCTGGTCGAGACCGCGAAGCCCAAGCGCATCGACATCCCAGAAGAATACGTGCGCATCGGCATATACAGATAGTCCCCCAAGTCGGTGAATTCGGCGATGTCTTTGATTTTCTCTTCGACTTCGGATTTGCTCATGCCCATAAGGATGCCGCGAATGAGGATGTTTTCGTAGCCGCTGGCTTCACCATCCATGCCCAAGCCAATATCGAGCAAACTCGCGACCTTGCCTTCAACGTCTAAGTGTCCTGAAGTTGGCGTGTAGGCTCCTGCCAATACGCGCAGTAAAGTTGATTTGCCCGAGCCATTGTGTCCAACCAAACCGAGGCGGTCACCTGGTTTTAAATCCAAATCAATTTCATCGAGCGCGCGCACCACGACGTGTTTTTTGGCATCCTCAGCAATGCGCCCACCTGTGGCTGCTTGAATAATCTGCTTTTTCAGTGACCGATTGGACGTATTGTAAATCGGGAACTCAACGCAAAGGTCGTGTGCTTTAATGTGTGCAGTCATTTTTTCCTCTTACAACCAATACGCCACGCGGGTTTTAAAGCGCGCTTGCGCCCACAATGCCACCACAGTACAAATCACCGCGGTAGAGAGCATCCACACCCAAGAAGTCATCGCCACAGCATGCCCTGTCAATGGCGCGCGGACAATTTCGAGTGCGTGGAAAAACGGATTGTTGCCTGTCACATAATGTTTGTCCACGGGCAATAAATGCGGTTGCCAAAAAATCGGCGTGAGAAAATACACAATCTGCATGATGCTTTGAATGATGGGGGGAATGTCACGAAAACGCGCGCACAGATAGGCGATTGGGACGGAAACCATGAGCAAGGTGTAACTGAGCAAGGCAAACCCCAAGATGGATTGGAGGATTAAGGGTCGCCAAGCGAAATCCAAATAGATCCAACAACCGATGAAGATTACAAAGTTGTGTGCAAGAAAAATCAAATTACGCGCCCACAAGCGCAAAATATACACAGGCAAAGGCAAATTGATTTGGCGGATATAGCCTTCAAATTGTGAAAATCCCGTGCAGGCATCGTTGATTTGGGTGGAGATAAACACCCACATAATGGTTCCCGCCGCAAAAAAAGGTAGGAAATTCGGCACATCGACATGGAAAATTTGCGTCCACAGAAAACCCAAGGCGATAATCATCACTGCCGTGCTCATGGTGATCCAAAACGGGCCCAAGACCGAGCGGCGATAGCGTTGGCGAATATCAAACCACGCCAACAACCACCATTGGTTGGTGGATTTTAAACTTTTGATAAAATCAGACATAGTGACTCAAAAAAGGGGCGAACAATAAAACCGACATTTTACGCCATAATCCACCCACAAAGCGTAAAAATCAGTGTGTCTCAGACAATTGAGCCATCATCGTGTGCAATAACAATGTGCCCGTCCGCGCCACCAATATCCAACGCCGTCATTGAGAGCGACGTTTTATTAGCGAAGCAATCCATACCCCCTTAAACTCGCTGCGTCTGCTGACCATGCGCCATCCATCTGTCGCAAGCATGGCATTGATTGAATCAACGCAATCACGATAAAATACCACGCTCATCAAAGCCGTTTACAATGACGTCAAACCCAATCAAACACTGTCTATGAATACATCCAGAAACACTTCCCCCAATTTTTACGTCATCGGTGATGTACAAGGCTGCTCAGACGCGCTCACGCGCTTACTGGTTCAGATTCCTGTGGATGCCGATGTGTGGTTTTGCGGTGATTTGATTAACCGTGGCCCCGATAATTTGGGTGTGTTGCGTCAAGTGCGTGATTTGGGCGTGCGGGCGCGGGTGGTGTTGGGCAACCATGACATTCATTTATTGGGTGTTGCCGCAGGTGTACGTGAAGCAGGGCGATTGGACAGTATCTCCGATATTCTCAATTGCCCCGAGCGCGACGCGTGGCTTGATTGGTTGCGCCAATGGCCGCTGGCGCATTACGAGCAGGGCGTGTTGTTGGTACATGCGGGCGTATTGCCGCAATGGTCGTTGGCACAGACGCTAAAATATTCACAAGAAGCGCAACAAATACTGTCTGCAGACGATTACGTTGAGCAACTCAAAACCCTGTTTGGTAGTTCGCCCAACCGCTGGAAAAACACGCTTCGCGGGGCAGAGCGTACCCGCGCCATCATCAACGCGTTTACACGCATCCGTGTGTGTGACGCACAAGGCGCGATGGACTTTCAATTCAAAGGTGAATTACCCGATGTCCCCGAGGGATTGATACCGTGGTTTCGAGTGCCCTCGCGCAAAACTGTTAATCAGCCAATCATCTATGGTCACTGGTCGGCTTTGGGTTTGCACTACGAAAACAACACAGTTTGTTTGGACACAGGTTGTGTGTGGGGTTTGGAGCTCACCGCTTATCATTACCCAAGTGGTGAAACCATCAGTGTGCCAGCGATGCTTTAATTTTTTACATTTAAGGCATTTTTTGCTCCAACGCCTGCACCTGCTTTTCCAATGCCTCCAATTTTTCACGCGTGCGTGCGAGCACAGCGACTTGTACTTCATACTCTTCACGCGTGACCACATCGAGTTTTTGTAGCGCAGCGATGAGGAAGGTTTTGGCATTCGCGCCCAAATCTTGTAGCGGTGTGTTGTGCGTCCACGACTCTACGGTGGCCTCGATGGTGGATTTCCAGTCGTTGGTATTCATATGTCCTCCAATTGAATGGGTGCATTATCGCATTTTTGTATGGGTTGACGCACGCGCTTTTGATGGTCAGCGTGGTTTATTCACTGTTTAAAGGTGCTTTTTTAAACGCGACAAACCCTCCGTGTGGAGGGTTTGTGCTCAATTGATAACCTATCAAGTAAAGACTTTGAAGTCCAATGCTTACTTATTGGTGTAGGCAGACTCTTCGTGGTTGATGATGTCCACACCTTGCAACTCATCGTCTTTAGCCAAACGGATGCCCATCACGAGATCAATCAATTTAATGATGACAAATGTACCGACAGCCGCATAAACGATGGTTGCACCGACGCCGATGGCTTGGATTTTAACTTGTTCCAAAGTGCTTTCTTTGCCCAAACCAGTTGAGAATGCGAATGCACCTGTCAAAATCGCGCCAACAATCCCCGCAACGCCGTGACATGCGAACACATCCAACACGTCATCCACTTTAAAGAAGCGTTTGCTTTGTACAGCCCAGAAACTGGCGGTTGCACCCAAAGCACCAATCACAATTGCATACGCTGGACTGACAATGCCTGCGGCTGGTGTAATCGCCACCAAACCAACCACTGCACCCGTTGCCGCACCGACCGCACTCATGGCGTGACCTGTGGCTTTTTCCCAAAAAATCCAAATCATCAACGCGACTGCTGTGGCAATTTGTGTGGTCAACATCGCCAAGCCCGCATTGCCATCAGCGCTTAATGCGCTGCCTGCGTTAAAGCCGAACCAGCCGAACCACAGCAGACCAGCACCCAAAATCACGAATGGAATATTGTGTGGAATCGCGCCGTTTTTAGTGGTTTGTAGGCGAGGGCCAAGCAATTTAGCAGCGACCAAAGCCGATACGCCTGCGTTGATGTGTACCACGGTGCCGCCTGCAAAGTCCAAAGCGCCCAATTCAAACAACCAACCCGATGCATCCCATACCCAGTGTGCCACAGGTGCGTAGACCAGTACGCTCCACAGAGCGATAAAGACGATGTACGCACCAAATTTCATACGATCAACCAAAGCACCGCTAATCAATGCGGCCGCGATGATGGCAAAGGTCGCTTGGAACATCACGAATACATATTTGGGAATCAAATGAGCCGCATTAAAGGTGGCTGCGGTTGAATCTTTGTCCATCCCTGCGAGCATGATGTTTTGAAAACTGCCGAAGTACGCGCCCATCGACTCATCACCAAAAGCAATGGAGTAACCTGCCACCACCCACACAATGGTCACCACACCAATGGCGGTGAAAGACATCATCATGGTGTTGAGCACGCTTTTGCTGCGCGACAAACCGCCGTAGAAAAAAGCCAGCGCGGGGGTCATCAATAACACCAAAGCCGAGCAGATTAAGACAAAAGCGGTGTCTGCAAAATCCACAGCAGCAACCACTTCGGGTGCTGCAGGAGCGGCTTCGGGCGCGGTTTGCGCCCAAGCAGCTCCTGTGGCAAGCATGAGTAGCAGGGGCAGTAAAGGCAGTAATTTACGTTTCATATCATTCTCCTGTGGAACTGTTTGTGAATGGGTGAGATTTCTACACAACTTTTATTGCTCAGATTTCGTCGCAAACCATGTTGAACAACGAACCATTTAGGTGGCGCAGAAGCCTCGGATTCATTAAAAATTGAGGACACTCAAAAAAATAATTTTCGAGCAGACTGGGTGCAGTTTGAGTGAAAAAAAAAGATTTGTAAAGCAAGAGGGCAGTCGAAAAACCGTTATAAGCACTTGATTTATTTGGAATTTGCAACCGAATGGTGCGATTCGTGTGGATAAGTCCAAGCATGTGCACTGCGATGGTGCGAGGGCAGTAATGGGAATTGCATTTCCCTCAGGCTGCGTTTTTTTGGTGCAAGGTTAAATTTTTTTTGTGGCGCGGATAAAATGTCTGATTTTTTGCATAAACCGTGCACATAGGTATTGCGGTATTTCTGTGTGCATCCCCCACTGCGGGGTTTGGTTAGATTGGTTGGGCAAATGGGTGGCGTAAACTTGCGGCAAGTACGATTTTTTGCTGGGTTGCGCAGAGGTTTTATTGATTCAATGTGCTTAATTCAAAACGCACGCCCCACAAATGTTCGCCACGTGTTTGATATTTTCGTTCAAACGGGGTGATGGCTTGAGTGTTTGTGAGTTCACCCAAAAATTCCGGGTTTTTTTGAGTCAGTTGTGTGGTCGCCACGGTGAATTCTTGTATGTAGATGTCCCAGTTGCTGCGCGCTTCAAGCATACCGCCTAAACTCAATAGCGCTGGAAACACCGCGTGCCCGTGCCAGCGTTTGTGCAATTGTCCGATTTTTGGATAAGGGTTGGGGTAGAGAATATAGTGCTTGTAAAGGGTTTGACCACGTTCGGTCAGACATGCCGCCAGCAGTCGCCAAACATCCACCACATCCGCGCGCAGCCACAATAGATTTTCAGGGGTGGGTTCGCGCCACCATGTTTTTTGGGTTTGAATGCGCACCTGCGATTGATCCACCCCAACCACAAAACACTCTGGATGCGCCTGTGCAATGTGCAGAGTGGATTCACCCACACCACAACCCGAATCGAGTATGAGTGGTGCAAATCCGCGTTGCGCCCATTGATCAATCAACTCATCAAAGGCAAGTTGGTTGTGTAAGGCAATCGGTTTTTGAAAGGGATGTTGGGCGTGGCGCGCAACGATTTTGCTCAAATCGGCATGGATACTGGATTGATCGGTGTGGATGCTGCTGGGCGCATCGGTGTGGTTTGTGGGGGTTGTGGCGTTCATGGCGTGATTATTTCACAAACAATCCGCTGTCGGTAGGTCATTTTCAGGATAAAATACGACGTTATCAAAACGCTTAGAGTTCATCATGGTTGGCATTTTACTTCTAACACACGCCCCGCTTGGCGAAGCCTTTTTGGCAACACTCACGCATGTGTATAAATCCAAGCCCATTGCCGTTGAGGTGATGGACGTGCTTGCAGATCAAGACACCGAGCAAGTGCAAGCATTGGCGCACGACACCATTCGTGCTCTCGATAGTGGCGCGGGCGTGTTGGTGTTCACCGATATTTGCGGCGCGACCCCTGCCAATTGCGCGGTGCGTTTAATTGAAGCGGGCGAACCTGTGTCTTTGGTATATGGTGTGAATTTACCCGCGCTGTTACGCGCAATGTGCTATCGCAATTTGTCTTTGTCTGAGTTGACCGCCAAAGTGGTGGAGGGCGGTCAGCGTGGCGTATTTACCTATCAAATCGAACAAGGCAATGTTTGCCCGACTTGTTAATTTTTTTGAATATTTAAGGAATTCCCATGGTTCAAAGCGACACCACCATTATCAATAAACTCGGATTGCATGCACGCGCATCGGGGGTATTGACCCAAACCGTCACCCCGTTTAAAAGTGAAGTATGGATTATCCGCAATGGTCGCCGTGTCAATGCCAAATCGATTATGGGTGTGATGATGCTCGCGGCAGGTATTGGCTCCAATATCACCATCGAAGCGGACGGCGAGGACGAGCAAGCCGCATTGGATGCGGTATTGGCGATCATCGCCGATAAGTTTGGTGAAGGTGAATAAGCATGACCTTTAGCATTCATGGCATCGGTGTGAGTGATAAGGTCGCGATTGGTCGCGCCCATTTGCTCTCGCACGTCAGCCTTGAAGCGCAGCACTATTTGGTCACAGGCGACCAAATTATCGATGAGTTGAGACGCTTTGCCGATGCTTTGCAGTCGGTGCAAGATGAATTCACTCATTTACAAGCCAATTTAGACGAGGACGCACCCGTTGAGATGAGCGCGATGCTGGCGGTGCACAGCATGATTGTGCGCGATGAATTGATTGCGCAGGCGACGCTGGATTTGATTACGGAAAAACGCTACAACGCCGAATGGGCGTTGTCTGAGCAAGTGAACCAACTCATCGCGCAGTTCGATGCGTTTGAGGACGAATACCTGCGCGAGCGCAAGCACGATGTGATGCAAGTCGGTACGCGCATCATGCGCGCTCTGCGCGAGAACAATCAATTGGTATGCGAATTGCCGCAAGCGTTTGACTCGGAGATGATTTTGGTCGCGCACGACATCGCGCCTGCGGATATGTTGCAGTTCAAAGGCCGCTCACTCGCAGGTTTCATCACCGACACGGGTGGGCCGAACAGCCACACCGCGATTGTCGCACGCGGTTTAGGCTTGCCCGCGGTGGTCTCGACGGGGCAAGCGCGCAGCATCATTCGTTCCAATGAATGGGTGATTGTCGATGGGGTGAACGGTGTGGTGTTGGTCAATCCTGACGAGCTCATTCTCTCGCATTACCGCCAAGTCCAACAAGCACAGATTGAAGCAGAGCAACGCTTGGCCGAGTTGATTGGGCGCGATGCCCGCACCCTTGATGGAACGCCCATCAAGCTTATGGCAAACATTGAATCGCCCAATGACATTGCGCGTTTGCACACCATTGGCGCGGACGGCGTGGGCTTATTTCGCTCTGAATATCTATTTATGAACCGCAAAGACTCACCTGATGAGTCTGAGCAATTTAATTTTTACAAAGCCGCCGTGGTGGCGATGAACGGCAAACCCGTGACCATTCGCACTTTGGACATTGGCGCGGACAAAGAACTCTCAACCGATGACTACGAAACCTCGGTCAATCCTGCTTTGGGCTTGCGCGCGGTGCGCTATTGTTTGGCCAATCCCAATATGTTCATCACGCAAATTCGGGCGATTTTGCGCGCGTCGCATTATGGTTCGGCAAAACTGCTCATCCCGATGGTCAGTGGATTGGAGCAGTTGCAACAGACCTTGCATTTAATCGAACAAGCACGGGTGCAGTTGCGCGAAGCGGGTATCCCATTTGATGCGCAGATGCCCATCGGGATTATGGTTGAGATTCCTTCAGCGGCATTGATACTCAATGCTTTGTTACCATTGATTGACTTTGTCTCGATTGGTACGAATGACTTGACCCAATACACCCTCGCAGTGGATCGCGGTGATTCGGATGTGGCGCATTTGTATGAAGAACTGCACCCTGCGGTGTTGCAACTCATCGTATTTACCATTCGCGCGACGCAATTGGCGCAGAAGTCGGTGTCGATTTGTGGCGAAATGGCGGGTAACGCCAAACTCACACGTCTGTTTCTCGCAATGGGATTGGATGAATTTTCAATGCAACAAACCCAGATTTTGCCCGTCAAAGCGCAGATTTTAGAGACCTCGATTGAGCAATCGCAAGAGGCGTTGAACCGCGTATTGCAGTCCTTTGAT
Organism: Burkholderiaceae bacterium; assembly: GCA_018261955.1. Classification (GTDB taxonomy): domain Bacteria; phylum Pseudomonadota; class Gammaproteobacteria; order Burkholderiales; family Burkholderiaceae; genus CTSOIL-112. The sequence continues at coordinate 347,265 of JAGTRK010000004.1, read as the reverse complement.
GTTGCCAGTATTAAAAAACACATTCGAGAACTCAATGCACAGGGGATGAATGAGCCAATCACAATCAGCGCGACAGTTCATTAAAATAAAACACGCAACACAACCAACCACATTTGAAAGACCTGCATGAGCACAGCAAGCCCCATTGATTACAATTCTGAACACACTGAAGCGTCCAACTTCATTCGCCAAAAAATGGATGCCGACATCGCCGCAGGCAAATACGCCCATCGCATGGATGCGCAGGGCAAGCCACTGCCGAACGTGGTCACGCGTTTCCCACCTGAGCCGAACGGCTACCTGCACATCGGTCACGCAAAAAGCATTTGTTTGAACTTTGGTACAGCACAAAGTTATGGCGGGCGTTGTCACCTGCGTTTTGACGACACCAATCCTGAGAAGGAATCGACTGAGTATGTCAATTCGATTAAAGACATGGTGCGCTGGCTTGGTTTTGACTGGGTCGATGCCGATGGCGCAGAGCATTTGTATTACGCGTCGGACTACTTTGAGCAGTTGTACCAATTCGCTGAAAAATTGATTGAAGCGGGTCACGCGTATATTGATTCACAAGATGCCGATACCATTCGCGCCCAGCGTGGGCAATTGCACGAAGCGGGTACTCACTCACCGTATCGCGAGCGCCCTGCGAGTGAGTCGTTGGATTTATTCCGCCGTATGCGTGCGGGAGAGTTCCCTGAAGGCGCGCATGTCTTGCGTGCAAAAATTGATATGGCATCGAGTTTTATCGTGATGCGCGATCCGGTGATTTATCGCATTCGTTATGCCCATCACCACCGCACGGGTGATGCGTGGTGTGTTTATCCACTGTATGACTTCACTCATTGTATTTCCGATGCGCTTGAGCGCGTGACCCATTCACTGTGTACACTGGAATTTGAGAACAACCGCCCGTTGTACAACTGGGTTTTAGAGCGATTGGTTGAAGTGGGTGTGTTTGAACAACCGTTACCCGAGCAAACCGAATTTGCGCGTCTGAACCTCACTTACGCGATTACCAGTAAACGTAAATTGCTGCAATTGGTTGAGCAAAAACACGTTGATGGTTGGGACGATCCGCGCATGATGACACTGGTGGGCATTCGCCGTCGTGGCTTTACGCCAGAGAGTTTGCGCCTGTTTGCCGAGCGCATTGGGGTGTCCAAAGCCGATTCATGGATAGACATGAGTGTGCTCGAGCAAGCGGTGCGCGATGATTTGGATGTCAAAGTCCCGCGTGCAGTCGGTGTGTTGCAACCGCTCAAACTTATTATCGACAACTATCCAGAGGGGCAAACCGAGCAATGCCACGCACCTGTGCATCCGCACCACCCAGAGATGGGGCAACGCGAATTTCAATTTTCGCGTGAGTTGTGGATAGAGCAAGATGACTTTATGGTAGAACCCGTTAAAGGCTTTTTCAGATTATTTGTCGGCAATAAAGTGCGCTTGCGTCATGGTTTTGTGATTGAATGTACAGGCTTTGACACCGATGCCAACGGAGTGGTGAGCGTAGTACATGCCAATTATTTCCCTGATTCGAAAAGCGGCACTGAAGGCTCAAACAACTACAAAGTCAAAGGCAATATCCACTGGCTCTCGAGCACGGATGCGGTATCGTGCGAAATTCGTGCTTATGACCGTCTATTCAATGATGCTCATCCCGACGCGGGCGGTAAAGACTTCTTGCTTGCGCTGAATCCGAACTCTAAACATATCTCACAAGGCTTTGTGGAAAGCGGTTTGGCGAGTGCTGCGCCTGAAACCCACTACCAGTTTGAAAGGCTCGGTTACTTCGTGACCGATCGCGTGGATTCGAAGGCAGGCGCATTGGTGTTTAATCGCATTGTTGGTTTAAAAGACAGTTGGGGCAAAAAATAAAAAGCCACGATTTTTTATTGAAATGCTCAGTCAAACAAAAACCCCTCGGTTGATGCCGAGGGGGTTTACATTGTTCAGATAAGGTAGTGCGGTCAACGTTTTTTCAAACGCACCGCCTCCATTGCCCATTGAACATAGCCCGACAGCGCATAGCCAAACGCCAAACCAAACAGCGTAAATGCTGGCCATGAAATGATGCACAGCATCACAGCAACGAAAATCAAAAGTTTAAAAAATGGTACCGAGTGCTGGATACCAATGGCTTTGCCACTCCAATAACGCACATTGGTAATCATCGACAAACCCGCGAACAAAGTCATGGCGATTGCAATATACGGCAGAGCCTGCTCGGAAATCGGTAAATCTTTTTCACTGACCAACCACACCATACCTGCCATCAGAGCGGCGGCAGATGGGCTCGGTAGTCCTTGGAAATAACGCTTGTCAATCACATCGGTGTTGATATTGAACCGCGCCAAGCGCAAGGCCGCGCAGGCGCAGTACACAAACGCCACAATCAATCCCAAACGCCCCGTGCCCAAGCCCTGCAACTGCCACATAAACACCACCAAAGCAGGCGCAACCCCGAATGACACCATGTCCGCCAAACTGTCGTATTGCTCGCCAAACGCACTTTGAGTGTTGGTCAAACGTGCCACGCGTCCATCCATGCCATCGAGCACCATCGCGCAAAAAATCGCCACTGCCGCAATATCGAACTCGCGGTTCATCGCTTTGACAATCGCGAAAAAACCAGCGAATAAAGCCGCCGTGGTGAATGCATTGGGCAGTAAATAAATCGCCCGATGCCGTGCGGGAATGTGCCCCGATTCCTGACCGTATTCGTCGATAATTTTAATATCTGTTTGGTGTTCGCCCATGATTGCCTCAGTTATCGCCGCATGGCTCAATTGCTCGCTGTTTGGTTGATTTCAGTTTCCACTTCAGGCAACGCCTGTGCATTTGTGCTCGCCAAAACAGCCAAAACCGTTGAGGATGCCGACACCTTATCACCAATTGCCACTTTGGGCATGGCATCCAAAGGCAAATACACATCCACGCGCGAACCGAAACGGATAAAGCCATAACGCTCGCCGCGTTTGCCCACGTGTCCCACACCAACATAGCATAAAATTCGACGGGCGATTAAACCTGCCACCTGAACCGAGGTGACCGTTTGGCCATCAGGCGTGGTCAATACCAAGGCATTGCGCTCGTTTTGCTCAGAGGCTTTGGCCAAATCGGCGTTGAAAAATTTACCAGGGAAATACTGGGCTTTGACCACTGTGCCATCCACAGGTAGGCGGTTTGAATGCACATTAAATACATTCATAAAGACACTGATTTTCAAAGCCTCGCGCTCGGCATAGTCGTCATACACCTTTGCCACCACAATCACGCGACCATCGGCAGGTGACAGCACGGCATTCGGTGCGCTCGGAATATCGCGTACAGGGTCGCGAAAAAATTGCACCACAAAAATCGCGATGATATAAAAAGGCAAAGCCCAGCCAAAACCACCCAAGAAATGGATGAATAACGCTAAAAAAACAGCGATGCCGATAAACGGCCAGCCCTCTTTGGCTAAAATGGGATGGGGGTAATTTGAAGAATTGGTTGGAGTAGACATGATATCTCACTAAAAAACAATGCTGACAGATGCCAGCATCCATTGAACAAGTCGTATTTTACTTGATTTTAGTGGGTTCTCCCAAGTTATTTGGTGAGCATAGGTTCCAACAAGGGATCAAGGGGTGGAGGTTTTATGTCCACTTCGGACAGCATGTTGGCGTGTTTTCTTGGTTTTTTTGGTTTTATTCTTTTTGTGTTGCTTTTGTGCTTTTTTGGGCATATCGCAACTGGGTTTGACCATATTGCAGCCTTGTTCCGCGTCCATTTTTTGGTTTGGGTGCATGGCTTGATTTTGCTGTGCCACAGCGGCTTTTTGAGGTAGGGTTGGAGGAGCAGGCTGCTCATTTTGCGCAAAAGCAGCAGCACTGAACCATAAGCCTGCGGACAAGGTGACGGCTGTGAATAAGGTTGATAATTTCATGTTAAAACTCCTGATGTGAATGAATGTACTGCCAATTTTCATCATGTACCCAAAATGGATCTCTGCATACAATGACGGGGCAGTCGGTATGGTTGACGAATTCTGCCATTCTTTGCCCGACTTTACAAACCTAATGTGTCGAAACCTTTTGGCGAATATACGCACGCACCGATATTCAGCCAAAAGTATGCTTAAAACCCTTATAATATCGCCACTTACCGATAACCCACCACGCACATGCGCGTGGTTTTTAATGCCAATATTATGAGCCAAACACCCTTACTCGACCAACTCGCCAAATCTTTTGAACCCGCACCGATTGAAGCCAAATACGGCGGTAGTCAAGGCATTTGGGAGCGCGAAAATTACAGCCATTCAGACGTACATACGGATAAACAAGCCTACAGTATTTTTCTACCACCGCCGAATGTCACAGGCACGCTGCACATGGGGCACGCATTCAATCAAACCGTGATGGATGCCTGTATGCGCCATGCGCGCATGAGTGGCAGGGATGCGGCATGGATTCCTGGCACCGACCATGCAGGCATTGCCACGCAAATTGTGGTCGAGCGCCAACTCGCCGCGCAAGGCGTGAACCGTACCGACTTGGGGCGCGAAGCCTTCACCGCCAAAGTTTGGGAGTGGAAAGAGCAGTCGGGAAATATCATCAGCGAGCAAATTCGCCGCATGGGCTCGTCGATTGACTGGTCGCGTGAGTACTTCACTATGGATGAGAAAATGTCCAAAGCCGTGATCGAAGCTTTTGTGCGTTTGTACGAAGATGGCTTGATTTACCGTGGCACACGCTTGGTCAACTGGGATCCTGTGCTCGGCACAGCGGTCTCTGACCTTGAGGTGGAAACCGTTGAGGTTGATGGCAGCATGTGGCACATCAACTATCCATTCGTCGATGGCGTGCAAACCATCACCGATAAAGACGGCAACAACGAACAATGGACGGGCATCACGATTGCCACCACGCGCCCTGAAACCTTGCTCGGCGATATGGCGATTTGCGTGCATCCTGATGATGTGCGCTATCAAAACCTCATCGGAAAAATGGTCGAATTGCCTTTGTGCAACCGAACTATTCCGATTATTGCCGACGAATACGCCGACCCTGAGTTCGGCACGGGCGCACTCAAAATCACCCCTGCGCATGACTTCAATGACTACGCGGTGGGTAAACGCCACGAACTCGAATTACTTTCGATTTTAAACCTCGATGCAACGGTCAACAGCAATGCACCCGCAGCGTATCAGGGCATGGATCGGTTCGTTGCGCGCAAGCAAATCGTTGCCGATTTGGATGCCGCAGGTTTGCTGGTGAAAACTGCGCCGCACAAACTCATGCAACCGAAATCCGAGCGCACAGGCACGGTGATTGAGCCCATGCTCACCAGTCAGTGGTTTATGGACTTGACCGAAAAAGGCAAAACTGCGATTGTCGAGCCGGCCCTGAACGCGGTCAACGGTGGCGCAATCCGCCTGATTCCCGACAACTGGAACAGCACCTACAACCATTGGTTAGAAAATATTCAAGACTGGTGCATCAGTCGCCAACTGTGGTGGGGACATCAAATTCCCGCGTGGTATGCGGACAATGGCGATGTGATTGTTGCATGTACTGAAGCGGATGCACAAGCCAAAGCGGTGGCACAGGGTTATACAGGCGCATTGCGTCGTGAAGAAGACGTGCTCGATACATGGTTCTCATCTGCGCTGGTGCCGTTTTCATCACTCGGTTGGCCAGAGAAAACTGCCGACCTTGAACACTTTTTACCTTCATCAGTTTTAGTGACTGGCTACGACATCATCTTTTTCTGGGTCGCGCGTATGGTCATGATGACCCAGTACTTCACTGGCAAAATCCCATTCAAAGACGTGTATGTGCATGGACTCATCCGCGATGCCGAGGGCAAAAAAATGTCCAAATCCGAGGGCAATGTGCTTGACCCCGTTGACTTGATTGACGGGATTGAACTTGCGCCGCTGCTCGACAAACGTACCACAGGATTGCGCCGTCCCGAGACCGCGCCGCAAGTGCGCAAAGCGACCGAAAAAGAATTTCCCAACGGTATCCCAGCCTACGGCACGGATGCATTGCGTTTTACATTTGCCTCGCTCGCCACACAAGGGCGCAGCATCAACTTTGACTCGAAACGCTGCGAAGGCTATCGCAATTTTTGCAACAAACTGTGGAACGCCACGCGCTTTGTGCTCATGAACTGCGAGGGGCAAGACTGCGGGATTGAGGATAATGCTGAACTCGAATACACGCCCGTTGACCATTGGGTGATTAACGAATTGCAACGCCTTGAAGAGCAAGTCAATAAAAACTTCCCCGAATACCGCCTTGATTTAATCGCGCAAAACCTCTACCAATTCGTGTGGAATGTGTATTGCGATTGGTATTTGGAAATGGCGAAAGTGACTTTGCAAAACGGTACGCCCGCCCAGCAACGCGCAACCCGCCGCACACTGTTGCGCGTATTAGAAGCCACACTGCGCCTGATGCACCCCATCATGCCGTTCATCACCGAGGAATTGTGGCAAACTGTTGCGCCGTTGGCGGGTATGAAGCACACTGAATCCATTATGCTTGCCGCATACCCAGTTGTAGATGCGAGCAAAATCAATGCGAATGCTGATGTTTGGATGAACGAATTACAGGGCTTGGTGGATGCAACACGTAACTTGCGTGGTGAAATGAACTTATCGCCTGCGCAAAAAGCCCCCTTGTTCATCAGTGCGTCCAGCGAACAGCACGATAAACTCAACGCTTTCGCGCCTTACCTCAAAGCCTTGGCAAAACTCTCAGAGGTCAGTGTGGATGCACAATTGCCCGAAAACCAAGGTGCGCCCGTGCAAGTAGTCGGCAGTGTTGAGATGATGCTCAAGGTGGAAATTGATGTTAAAGCCGAGCGTGAACGGTTGACCAAAGAAATCACACGTTTGCAAGGTGAAATTGCGAAAGCCAATGGCAAGCTGAACAATGCGGGCTTTGTGGCCAAAGCACCTCCAGCGGTGATTGAGCAAGAGAAAAAACGGGTGGTTGATTTTGGTGAGACACTGGCAAAATTAGAAGTTCAGTTAAGCGCTTTGCCTCAGGCTTGATGGTTCTGATTTTTGCGATGTTGACTTTGATGTGTCGTGCTTTTGTGAATATTTAGAGCCTATATTCCATAGGCTTTAACTATTGCTTTTATTGATATTTATCATTTTTAACTATGGTGGTTTTTCGATACACTACCACCATAGCAAAGTAAATCAATGGGGGTGTGCGATGAGTGCGATACAATTGTTCTATCAAAAAAATTCAGTGGTACTGTCTAAAACAGCGACTTATTACGTGATGCATATTTCTGTTGCGATGGGCGTGGCTTATGCCATCACGGGAAATTGGGGTACGGCGTTGGCTTTGAGTTTGATTGAGCCTTCTGTGCAAGCAGTTGCGTTCTTTACGCACGAAAAAGCTTGGCAAAAATTTCTACGTCGCCGTGCGGCCTGATACAAAGTCATTTAAACATGCAAATAACGCACCTATAAGGGTGCATTATTTTTTTGCTTGCCTTGAAAAACCGCAGACATCCTTATAATCAAAGCCTATAATCACGTTATCAAAATTAATTATTTTATTATTAGGTGTTGGTATGAAAGTGATGACGCGCTTTAACCCCAAAATTTACGAAATCATGCGCGGGTACAATTCCGAGCGATTCGTCAAGGATTTGGGAGCAGGTTTGACGGTGGCTGTGGTCGCGTTACCCTTGGCAATGGCTTTTGCGATTGCCTCTGGGTTAAAGCCCGAATCAGGTATTTTCACCGCGATTATCGCGGGGTTTTTAATTTCGCTGTTCAGCGGCTCGCGCGTGCAAATTGGCGGCCCAGCAGGCGCATTTATCGTGATTGTGTACGGTATTGTCGAGAAGTACGGCGTGTCGGGTTTGTTGTTGGCGACCTTGATGTCGGGCGGCATATTGTGGATGATGGGATTTTTTCGCATGGGGGTGTTGGTTAAGTTCATTCCTGTGGCGGTGATTATTGGTTTTACCAATGGGATTGCCGTGTTGATTGGGATTTCGCAAATCAAGGATTTTTTGGGTTTGGATATTGAGGGCAAAGTGCCTGCGGAGTTTTTTGGTTTGCTCGAAACCTTGTGGCGGGCTTTGCCTACATGGAGTCCTGCAGCGTTTTTTATTGCGCTGTTGTCTTTGGCAATTATCATCGGCTGGCAGTTACGTGTACCGCCAAAATTAGGACCCAATGGTGAGCGTGCGAGCGCACTCAACCGCATCCGTGCCTCAATCCCTGGTTCAATTATTGCTTTGGTAGTGGCGACGGTTTTGGTGCAGGTGTTGGGCTTGAATGTCGCAACCATCGGTTCACGTTTTGGCGGGATTCCGCAGGGTTTGCCGTCGTTTACTATTCCGTTGCCGATGCAGGCGGATGGCAGTTTTAGCATGGCTTTGTTGTGGAGTGCGATGAAAGGTTTGGCCGCGCCTGCGGTGACCTTGGCGGTTTTGGGTGCGATTGAGTCTTTGCTGTGCGCACGCGTAGCGGACAATATGATTCGTGACAAACACGACCCGAATCAAGAGTTGCTCTCGCAAGGTTTTGCCAATATGGTCGTGCCGTTTTTTGGCGGCATGCCTGCGACAGGTACAATTGCGCGCACGGTGACGAATATTAAAAACGGTTCAACCAGTCCAATTTCGGGCATGATTCACGCCGTGGTATTGTTGGTTGTGGTGTTGGTCGCCGCACCGTTGGCCCAGTATATTCCGTTGGCGGCTTTGTCGGCAATTTTGATGTTTGTCGCGTGGAATATGGGTGAATGGCGCGAATTTGCACGACTGAAAACGTATCGCATTCCGTATCGCATGACTTTGCTCGCGGTGTTTATTTTAACCGTGGTGGTGGATTTGACCGCGGCGGTTGAGGTCGGGATTTTGGCGGCGTGCTTTACCTTTATTTACCGCATTTCGAGTTTGTCGACCGAAGATAAGTTTGATTTGCCCGCTGATTGGCGCATCAATCCAGATGAGATTCATGCGTATCGTTTGTCGGGTGCTTTGTTTTTCGGGGCGGTGAAATTCATTGAACAGATGCAAGCAGACATACCCAAGCGCGCCTTGATTTTGGATTTTTCGGGGGTGATTTATATTGACTCATCGGGCGCGGAATCGCTACAGGAGCTATGGGAAACTTACCATGACAAACATGTGCCAATTTATGTTTATGGACTGCGTCAACAACCTGTGGAAATGCTCACGCGTGTGGGCTGGTTGAAAAAACTGGGCGAGGGAAATTTTTGCCAAAATTTGGACGATGTGCGGGCGAAGCTGCAATCATAATTGCAGTGCATTAAACAAAAATCCCCGAATGAGATTTGGGGATTTTTACGTTGAATCACTGGCTATTTAATTTCATTTAAAATCTGCTCAATGTCTTCTTTACTCGCAGCGCCAGGGATGCGTTTGCCATTTTCAAAAATAATCGTCGGCGTGCCTGTGATACCCAACTGCTCTGCCAATATGTTATTTTTGGCTAAATTCGATGTGTCACAATCGCCTTGATTTTTGGGCAAGGTTTTGTGTAGCATCCATTCATCCCATGCATGTGCTGGGTCTTTGGCGCAGAGTAATTGTTTGGCTTTAACCGTTGAATCCGCGCCCAGAATATCAATTGCAAACGTATGAATGGTGAGGTTGTCCATCTGCTCTAAGGTTTTTCGAAACAATTTACAGTAACCGCAGTTGGGATCTTCAAACACAATAATTTGGCGTTTGCCCGCGCCTTTGACCAAAGAAAAGCTTTGATTCAGAGGCAGTGTTTTAAAATCAACCACATTCAATTCATCCAATCGCGTTTGTGTCATGTCACTCATATCTTTGTTATTGATCATGTGACCGATGAGTGTAAAGTCAGTGTTGGCATTGGTGTAGATAATATCGTTGTTTGACAAAACCACTTCGTACAAATCACCATAGGTCATTTTTTTGACAGACTTAACTTCCAATTGTTTGACCTTGGATTCTAAATCGGTTTTGATTTTCTTCTCTTGCGCGGCGGTTTGTGTATTGTTCGCAGACACATTGCAGCCCATGAGCAAACCGACGCTGAACAGCATCGCAATGGTGAATTGTTTTTTATGAGTCCATAGGGTCATAGCAGATTCCAAAAATAAAGTTACAAGTGGCGCATTATAGATGACTACGCGGGGAAAGTTAGTAAAAACAAAGACAGTGTTATAGCGTTGAGAAAGCGCGACATCAGTCAACCAGTGTGACAATAGGACTGATGTCGTGCTGGCTTGACATAGACTTGCCCTCTAAAAACAAGTATGATGCACACCTTATAAAAATAAAAATCCGCAAACATTTGCGCCCGTAGCTCAGTGGATAGAGTATTGGCCTCCGAAGCCAAGGGTCGCGCGTTCGATTCGCGCCGGGCGCACCAATATTCCAAAACATATCATCTCCGATTTTGTCAACAAAAATCTGTGGTTTTTTTGATAAACCGTGCACAACAGAGTTAAAATATGATTAAAAATATACGCTTATCCGAATAAAGGCGTTATCATTGAAACTGAATTGAGAATACTATGTGATGTCAATTTTTCAGTTTGCGCATTTAGGTGGATGATTAAGAAATGCGCTGATAAAGAGATATTCGTATTGAATATTTTTGTTTGAAACAATTTATATAACTCAAGGAGTGGTCAATGGCCGAAGTAAAAAAACCCGCAACTAAAACTGCTGCTAAATCTGCCGCTAAGCCAGTAGCGAAACCTGTTGCTAAGAAACCTGTTGCTAAAGCTGCAGCCAAGCCTGTTGCAAAAAAACCTGTTGCTAAAGCAGCCGCTAAACCAGCAGCCAAAAAACCTGTTGCTAAAGCAGTCGCTAAACCAGCAGCCAAAAAACCTGTTGCTAAAGCAGCCGCTGCTAAAGCGGTCGCTAAACCAGCAGCCAAAAAACCTGTTGCTAAAGCAGTCGCTAAACCAGCAGCCAAAAAACCTGTTGCTAAAGCGGTCGCTAAACCAACAGCCAAAAAACCTGTTGCTAAAGCCGCCGCTAAACCAGTAGCAAAACCTGCAACACCAAAAGCGGCTGATTCCGCAAAAAAGTAACCACTGCGTCAGGGGGCGTATCGTCTGAGCAGAAGGCATCAACGGCAAAGAAGGAAGTACAGCCTGAGGTGCAGCCGCCCGTGGCGAAGTCTGCGACGATTTGGCCGTTTCCCGTTTATCGGAGACCTTAGTTTCACCTGATGCGCGCTGTTGTTAAGATGTAAGAAAAGCCCTGTCGAGAGATGGGGCTTTTTGTTTGAGTCGCAATGGGCGGGCGGCGTACCATCGTCAAGCGAATAAATCATGGTGTTTGGTCAATACACACCTGTACCCAAAATCATGATTTGATAGAAGACCCCAATGGTGCGGGTGTGTCTATGACCTCAAAACTGTGCGTGATTTCAGCCACTTGAGCAAGCATGATACTCGCTGAACAATATTTTTCGTGAGAAAGCTTGACTGCGCGTTCAACAGCGGCATCGGACAAGCCGTGACCACTGACCACAAAATGAAAATGAATTTTGGTGAATACTTTGGGGTCGCTCTCGGCGCGCGTGGCATCCAAATACACTTGACAGTCAGACACGTTTTGTCGTGATTTTTGTAAAATTAATACCACATCAAATGCGCTACAGCCACCTGTTCCCATGAGTATCATCTCCATAGGGCGTGGGCCTAAATTGCGCCCCCCCGCCTCAGGTGCGCCATCCATGACCACGGCATGACCACTGCCCGACTCGCCGATAAACGACATTCCTGCATTTTTCCCTACCCAACGCACCGTACATTTCATTTTTTACTCCTAAAATTTGACCCTCATTATAACCGATGATGAAAATGAGGTGATTTTTGCAAATCGGCTTCAATTTCACTCTTAACAGAAATGAGTGTTGCAAATCAACAACGGAATTTTTTTGAAGTTGATGTTTATTGATTTCAGTAAAAACAAAAATAACTTATGCTGATTTAAATAATTCGATAAATAATATTAAAAATATCCAATAAACAAAACTATATTTTGTGTAATCGGCATCAACCCATATAATCAAGTGCTATTCCCTTGCAAAGCGCGCAAAAGTCCGTATAATGAGAACCGTTGACTGCAACGCAGTCTCAAATTGTCTCCTCCACCCTTCTTTGGTGGATTTATAACCCAAGCTTTTGGCTTGGGTTTTTTTTATGCCACAAAAACGTCCATTCCTTCATTAGAATCGGGCGTAAATCTTGACTTTTAACTTGATATAACTGATAATCCGAGGCTCAGTCCATTGATGGGCGCGCGGGAGAGGTTGCAAATATAAGCAATGTTGCGCAGAGAAATGGTTGTTTAACTTTATTTTATTGGAAAAAAGTAATGAAAACTTTTTCAGCAAAACAACACGAAGTCACACATGACTGGTATGTCATTGATGCGACGGATAAAGTGTTGGGTCGTGTAGCCAGTGAAGTTGCACGTCGTTTGCGTGGTAAGCATAAACCAGAGTTTACGCCGCACGTTGACACGGGTGATTTTATTGTAATCGTGAACGCAGACAAACTGCGCGTGACGGGTGCTAAATTCGAAGACAAAAAATACTATCGTCATTCTGGTTATCCAGGTGGTATCTATGAAACCAATTTCCGCAAAATGCAAGAGCGTTTTCCAGGCCGCGCATTGGAAAAAGCGGTTAAAGGCATGTTGCCTAAAGGTCCTTTGGGTTACGCAATGATTAAAAAAATGAAAGTGTATGCAGGTAGCGAGCATCCACATTCTGCTCAACAACCCCAAGTGTTGGACATTTAAATTTAAGGGATAGGACATAGATATGAATGGCAACTACAACTATGGCACAGGTCGTCGCAAAAGCGCGGTCGCACGTGTGTTCTTGAAAGCGGGCGTGGGCAATATCGTGGTCAACGGTAAACCTGCAAACGAATACTTTGGTCGTGAAACCGCGTTGATGATTATTCGTCAACCTTTGGTTTTGACTGAGTTCACTGAAAAATTTGACATCATGGTCAACGTGCATGGCGGTGGCGAGTCAGGTCAAGCGGGTGCAGTACGTCATGGCATCACCCGTGCATTGATTGACTACGATGCGGGTTTGAAACCCGTTCTGTCACACGCTGGTTTGGTGACTCGTGATGCGCGTGAAGTCGAACGTAAAAAAGTCGGTTTCCGCAAAGCGCGTCGTCGCAAACAGTTCTCAAAACGTTAATTCAATCTGTTTTTGGATTGTCAAAACGTTGGAACAACAGCAAAAAAGGCCGCTTTTCAGTGGTCTTTTTTGTTATTCTTACGCGATGATAGAGGTGAATTTATAGTGATTCCACTGAACGGGGACTGTCGTCATTGCGAGCAGACCTACCGCGAAGCAATTATCAATGTCAAGCAGATTGAGACCGTATGGATTGCTTCGTTGATAAAGCATCGTTTGCAATGACTGCGGATTTGTTAAGACACAAAAAAATCAAACGGATTTAATTTATCCAAATGGCTTGAAAGCGAAAAATGACACAAAAAATTAAAGTGGGTATTGTCGGCGGCACGGGTTATACGGGCGTGGAATTGCTGCGCATCCTCAGCCTGCATCCGAATGTAGAATTGATTGCGATTACCTCACGCACCGAGGCGGGTTTGCCTGTGGCACAGATGTTCCCGAACTTGCGTGGTATGGTCGATTTGTGTTTCTCTGACCCTAAGGATGGCGTGCTCAATACGTGTGATGCGGTGTTTTTTGCGACACCGCATGGTGTGGCGATGGCGCAAACACCAGAGTTGCTCAAGCACGATGTCAAAGTCATTGACTTGGCGGCAGATTTTCGGATTGCAGATGTAATAACGTTTGAACAGTGGTACAAAATCCCACACACTTGCCCAGAGATTTTGGCAGAGGCGGCGTATGGTTTGACTGAATTGAACCGTGACGTGGTGAAAAAAGCCCGCGTGGTGGCGAATCCAGGGTGCTATCCGACCACCATGCAGTTGGGTTTGTATCCACTGTTAAAAAATAAATTAATTCAATTGGACAGCATCATCGCTGATTGCAAATCAGGCGTGTCAGGCGCGGGGCGCAAAGCCGATGTCGGCAGTTTGTTCTCTGAGTCGGCTGACAGCATGAAAGCCTACGGTGTCGCGGGTCATCGTCATCACCCCGAAACCGTGGCGCAACTCAATCAATTTGCGGGTTTATCGGAACTGGCATCGGTCAATTTAATATTTACGCCGCACTTAGTGCCGATGATACGTGGGATGTTTTCGACCTTGTATGTGCGTTTGAATGAGGTGGGTGACGCCCTGAGTGATGAGCAGATTCAAGCATTGTTTGAAAAACAATACGCCGATGAGCCCTTTGTGGATGTCATGCCGTGGGGCGCGCAGCCTGAAACGCGCTCAGTGCGCGGCTCGAATATGTTGCGTATGGCATTGCAACGTCATGGCGATTTACTCATCGTGCTGGTTGTGCAGGACAACTTGGTCAAAGGTGCGGCAGGGCAAGCGGTACAAAATATGAACCTCATGTTTGATTTGCCTGAAACTACGGGTTTGAACATCGTGTCGCTGATGCCGTAATGGTGGATATTTTTGGGAATGATGCACCTGCTCAAGTTCAGGTATAATCAATTCCGGATCCATATGTTTTGAAAGGAATTATGATGAATGCCAACGTAGAAAATTTAGCACCCGCACCATTTGTGTTTTCGGACAGCGCGGTTGAAAAAGTCAAATCTTTAATTATTGAGGAAGGTAATCCCGACTTGAAATTGCGCGTGTTTGTGCAGGGTGGCGGTTGCTCGGGATTCCAATACGGCTTCACATTTGATGAAATGGTCAACGAGGATGATACGCAATTGGAAAAAGGTGGTGTGACCTTATTGGTTGACTCTATGAGTTATCAATACTTGGTCGGCGCGGAAATTGATTACAAAGAGGATTTGGATGGCGCGCAATTTGTGATTCGTAACCCAAATGCAACAACCACGTGTGGGTGTGGCTCATCTTTTTCAGTGTAATGTGAAATAACTAAAATTACGGGAAAAACCTCAAAACCCCTTATAAATTAAGGTTATTCTTAAAGCCACCTCTCTGCAGGTGGCTTTTTGTATGTTCTGTTGCATCATTTCTGCCACAAATGACTGAAAAAAACCATAGAAAAAGCCTGTGAATTTGGATGAATTAAGGTTACAATGTGGATACAAGGAATCTCAGGCACTCGTTAAATGTGTATTTTTCTTCAAAAAAGGCTGTCGTGAGGTGAATTTAAACGTGTTATTTTTTATTAATGGAGCATGCTATGTCATCAGCACAAGCCGCAACCTATAATTACCGCATCGTGCGTTGGTTCGCAGTGATGGCCGTAATTTATGGTATTGTTGGGATGTTGGTCGGGGTTATTGTTGCCGCGCAACTGGCTTTCCCTGAATTGAATTTTGGAGTACCTTGGTTGTCATTTGGTCGTTTACGTCCTTTGCATACCAATGCTGTGATTTTTGCATTTGGTGGTTCTGCACTGTTTGCAACGTCTTTTTATGTGGTGCAACGCACCAACCACGTCCGTTTGTTCGGGGGGCGCTTGGCGGATTTTGTGTTTTGGGGTTTTAATTTGGTGATTGTGGGTGCTGTGATTACTTATCCACTGGGCATCAATACTTCTAAAGAATACGCCGAATTGGAATGGCCTTTAGACATCTTGTTGACTTTGGTGTGGGTGGCGTATGCGGTGGTGTTCTTTGGTACACTCGCGGTTCGTAAAGTAAAACACATCTATGTCGCCAACTGGTTTTATGGCGCGTATATCATCGCAGTTGCGTTATTACACTTGGTTAACAGTGCTGAGATTCCAGTAGGTATGTGGAAATCGTACTCTGCTTATGCGGGTGCACAAGATGCGATGGTTCAATGGTGGTATGGTCACAATGCTGTGGGCTTCTTCTTGACCGCTGCGTTCTTGGGTATGATGTATTACTTCGTACCGAAACAAGCAGGTCGTCCTGTTTACTCATATCGTTTGTCAGTGGTTCACTTTTGGGCATTGATTTTCACGTATATGTGGGCAGGTCCTCACCATTTGCACTACACCGCATTGCCTGATTGGGCACAATCTTTGGGTATGGTGTTCTCTTTAATCTTATTGGCACCTTCTTGGGGCGGTATGATTAACGGTATTATGACCTTGTCTGGCGCATGGGAAAAACTGCGCGACGACCCAATTTTGAAATTCCTCATCGTGTCATTGTCTTTCTACGGTATGTCTACGTTTGAGGGTCCGATGATGGCGATTAAAGAAGTGAATGCACTGTCTCACTACACTGACTGGACAGTTGGTCACGTACACTCAGGTGCTTTGGGTTGGGTTGGTTTCGTGTCTATGGGTTCTTTGTATTACCTCATTCCACGCCTTTTCAATCGTGAAACGATGTACAGCGTGAAACTCATCAACACACACTTCTGGATTGCGACAATTGGTGTGGTTCTGTATATCGCTTCTATGTGGATTTCTGGTGTGATGCAGGGCATGATGTGGCGTGCGGTGAATCCTGATGGTACTTTGATGTACACGCACATTCAATCAATCGCTGCTTCTTGGCCTTTGTACGTGATTCGTTTGTTGGGCGGTGTTTTATACCTCACAGGTATGATTATCATGGCCTACAATATGTTCCGCACCATCGCTGTGGGTAAAGCAGTGAACAATCCTGCAATTCCTGCGGTTCATGCTCACTAAGAATCGGACTGGAGAATAAAATGAGTATCTTTTCACAAGAAAAAACCGAAAGTAATGTGACGCTATTAATCATATTCACCACTTTGGCATTGATATTTGGTGGTTTGGTAGAAATTTTGCCGCTGTTTTTCCAAAAATCGACCACACAGCCGACTGAGGGCGTAAAACCTTATACGGCATTGCAATTGGCGGGGCGTGATGTTTATCAGCGTGAAGGTTGTTATAACTGCCATTCACAAATGATTCGTCCATTCCGCGCAGAAACTTTGCGTTATGGTCACTACTCTGTGGCAGGCGAGTCGGTGTATGACCACCCATTCCAATGGGGCTCAAAACGTACAGGCCCAGACCTTGCACGTGAAGGTGGTCGTAACTCAGATGACTGGCATGTGAAACATTTGACCAATCCACGCTCAGTCGTGCCTCAGTCCAATATGCCTGCTTACCCATGGTTGGCGACTGACAAAGTCGATCACACCACGATTGCGGCGCACATGAAGGGTTTGCGTAAAGTAGGTGTTCCATACACTGATGAGCAAATCGCTGGTGCAGAGGCTGAAGTCAAGGGTAAAACCGAGATGGAAGCAGTCATTGCCTACTTGCAAGGTTTGGGTTTGGCGTTGGCCAATAAATAAGGTGTCATGATGTTAACGATTGCTCGTGTTGGTTTTACAATTTTCTGTATGGTGGCTTTTGCTTATGTGGTTTGGTTTGCGTTTAATCGACGCAGTCAGACAACACACGAAGCGGTCGGTCGCTCAATTATCGATGATGATGACAATCGGCTCATCGAAATGCCAACGGAGCAATCAAATCTTTAAACATTATTTGTACCCAAAAAACAAGGCAGTTTAGTTAAGTTGTGCGATTTTTGCACGCAATAGAAGTACCCGAAAAAGGAAACGATCATGAGTGATTTTGTCCACCCATTAATGTCCCACCTCTTGGTTGGGGCGAACGGGGCCGGTGATGTGGTTCTGAAAAATGTCGGTGAAGCCGACTTTGTCAGCCCATTTTGGTCTTGGTTTGTAATCGCCATTACGGTGATTGGATTTTTATTTTGTATTCTTTTGTTGATTACGCAGTTAAAAGCGCGTACCAATAAAGCAGGTGAAGCACACGTGCAACCGCATGAATGGGATGAAACTTTGCAAGAGTACAACAACCCATTACCCCGCTGGTGGGTATGGATGTTCGTCATCACCATTGTTTTTGGCGCGTTGTATCTGTGGATGTACCCAGGCTTGGGCGCGTATAAAGGCAATATGGGCTTGATTGACCCCGCCTATAAAGACGGTTGGACTGAGCAAAAGCAGTATGATGTCGAAAAGGCTAAATTGGATGCGACTTCTAAACCGTTGTATGACAAGTTTGCGGGTATGACGTTTGCGCAAATGGCGGAAGACAAAGCGGCCATGCAAGTGGGTAAACATTTGTTCTTGAACAACTGTGCGCAGTGTCACGGTGATGCGGGTACGGGTGGTAACGGCTTCCCGAATTTGACTGACGGTGACTGGTTGTATGGTGGTAGCCCTGATGTGATTAAGCAAACCATCACAGCGGGTCGTGCTGGTGTCATGCCTGCGCATGGCGATATATTGGGCGGTGCTGAAGGCGTGAATGATATGGCAAACTATGTATTGTCATTGTCGAACAGTGCGCATGATGCGGTTGCCGCTGCGCGTGGTAAAGACAAATTTGCGGTGTGTGCGGCGTGTCATACGGCGGCAGGTACGGGCTCTTTGTCTGACCCAACGGGCGCATTGGCGGCGATTGGCGCGCCGAACTTGACCGATAAAATTTGGTTGCACGGTGGCGACATGAAAACCTTGACTGAAACCATCAGCAAAGGTCGTAACAAGAGTGTGATGCCTGCATGGGACAAACTCTTGGGTGCGGAACGTGTTCATGTCGTGGCGGCTTATGTATGGCAGCTCAACCGTGGTGATGATGGCAAGGTTAAAAACCCTGAAAAATAATGAGAGTGGTTGTCGAAAGTGTTGCGGCGATACTTGTGCGATTGAAAATTTATCGTAGCGGTTCTGCAACAAATCCGATGGTTTAACTCGGAATTAAGATAGGAGAGCGTTCAGCCGAGAGACTGAACGCTTTTTTTCGTGTATCATTTCAGTATTAAATGAAATTATTGTAATTGTAATAAGTAAATTACATTATTGATAAATTCACCAACATAGATTTAATGTTTTAACAGAGGACGACATGAAATATCCCATTTATTTCGCACAAGTAGAAGAGGGTGACAGCACCGCTCAGCATGGTGCGGCAGGGCGCAAAGCGACTGCCAACCACTCTCCTACAGGCTCCAACAACCCAGAAGGGCAAGGCTTATTCGCTGCCCATAAAACCATCCACGTTCGTGAGGTGAAGGGCAAGTTTAATAACTTTCGTTGGTTGTTTGTTTGGTTGACACAATTGCTGTATTTTGTGACACCATGGTTGATGTGGAATGGTCGTCCAGCCGTGTGGTTGGATTTGCAAAAACGCTTTTTTTATATTTTTGGTTGGACTTTTTCACCGACTGATGTCATTTATATGACCTTGGTCTTGATTATTTGTGCGTTGGCGTTGTTTTTATTCACAACAGTGGCTGGACGGCTGTGGTGTGGTTACACCTGTCCGCAGACAGTTTACACCGAGATTTTCATGTGGATAGAACGCAAGGTTGAAGGCAACCGCGCAGCACGCATTCGTTTGGAAAAAGCGCCTATGGGTGTGTCCAAACTCGTCAAAAAAATCATTAAACACGCATTGTGGATTGCGGTCTCTTTAGCCGCCAGTTTCACTTTGGTTGCGTATTTCACGGGTGCTGAGGGCACGAGTAATGGCGTACAGTTGTTGCGTGAAATTGCGAACCACGAAACCAGTTTTGCACAGGTATTTTGGATTGGCTTATACGGCTTCATTATGTATTTGTTCGCAGGCTTTATGCGCGAGCAAGTGTGTTTGTATATGTGTCCCTATGCACGTTTCCAAAGTGTGATGTTTGACCCTGATACATTGATTGTGACTTACGATGAGGCGCGTGGCGAATCGCGCGGCCCACGCAAAAAAGGCGTTGACCCCAAAACCGTGGGCAAAGGCGACTGTATTGATTGCGGTGTGTGTGTGGATGTCTGCCCAACAGGAATTGATATTCGCAATGGTTTGCAATACGAGTGTATCGGTTGTGGCGCATGTATTGACGCGTGTAACGAAATCATGGACAAAATGGGCTATGAGCGTGGTTTGATCCGTTACGATACCGAAAATGGCGTGAAAAATAAGTACACCAAACAGCAATTGATTAAACGCACTTTGCGTCCGCGGGTGTTGGTTTACAGTTTGATTTTGCTCGCTTTGTTTGTTGCTCTGTTTGTGGGTATTGGTCAACGCACCAAAATTCGTATGGTGGTTGAGCGAGGCGACAAACGCACACTGGCAGTCCATACTGAGGATGGTCTGATTGACAATGTTTACAAATTGCAACTTTCTAACACCGACGAAAAACTCCATACCGTTATTTTAAGTGTAGATGGTATCGAAGGGATTAAAATTGTCGGTAAACCTGAGGTTGAATTAGATCCTGCGTCAACTGACACTAAAATTATTCGTGTTCGCGTTGATCCTGCTGTGGCTAAAGCAGCAGAGAAGAACGAGCATGATAATCATGATGCTCAGAAAAAGGATAAGGAACGAGAAAAAGATGGAGAGCAAGATGATTACAAGAGTTACCCAATTGTGATACATCTCAAGTCTCCCGAAACAAATGAAAACTTGGAGTACAAATCCATCTACTATTTACCGAAAGACTAAACCGCTGTCCCAATACAACCGCTATAATGGCGGTTGTATTCACTTGGAAACCTTGAGGATAAATCATGCAAGAAATTCAAACCATTAAACCTTGGTACAAACAATTTTGGCCTTGGATGATTATTGGCTTGCCCACATCGGTGGTCATTGCCTCTGTCGTCACTTATTTCATTGCGCTCAACGGGATTGACAGCGTGATTTCCAAGGACTATTACAAAGAAGGCTTGGCAATCAATACCGACTTGAGCTTGGATAAAAAAGCAGCGGCATTGGGTTTGGTGGCAGACGTGGAACTGGCAGGCTCAAATATCACTCTGAAACTGTCTGCGCAAGATGCCAACGCACTCAAAGACATGCAAGGGCGACCCATACAATTCGAGTTAGAGAACCTCAGTTTTCAAGCCAATAATATCAGCGCGGTGTTGATTCCCGCAGAGGCAGGTGTATGGCGTGGGAAGCTCAATGGTCAAGTGAGCAGAGCCACTTGGAATGCGCGGGTTTTAGGTGGAGAATGGCGTATCACCCAGCGTATAGAAAACACCATTCCAACGCATTTGATTTTAAAACCCTAAACGCATTGAATGTACCGAGATTAAAAACCCCGCGATGAGTCAGCGGGTTTTTTAATGTGCCAGTGGGGGTTTTGTACACCAAGGTATGGTGTTTGAATTACAAATACTCTTGTAACACCTGCCCCAAACGTTGCCCACAAGTCACCAAGTCACTCGCATCGACATAAGCGAATCCCACCACCAAGCCGCGCATATCGGTCGTGCCAATATAATAACGTGACAACGGTTTGACGGAAACCCCTTCGGAATGGCAGCGATTGGCGACTTCGACATCATCGATGTGAGCAGGTAATTTGACCACCAAATGCAGACCCGCATCATCAATCATTTGCTCGACTTTATGCGCGAGGGTTTTGTTGAGCACTGCCAACAGTATGGTGCGCCTTTGCGCATAGGCTTGGCGCAAACGGCGGATGTGGGTGGTGAAATGGCCTTGCTCAATAAACTCTGCCAAACTCGCTTGTAAATGCAACTGTCCTGGGCGGTACAAATCGTACAGAGCAGTTTTGAACGGTTCAATCAAGGCTTTGGGCAAGACCAAATACGACAATTTCACCCCTGGGAACATGACTTTGGAAAACGTGCCCATGTACAGGATGCGCCCAATGCCTGATTCATGCGCCAAACCTTGCAAAGAGGCAATCGGGCGACCCGAGTAACGAAATTCACTGTCGTAATCATCCTCCAACAACCACGCGCCTGACTGCTGGGCATAGTCAATGAGTTGACGGCGACGTGCGAGCGACATGATGGCACCCGTTGGGTATTGGTGCGACGGGGTGATGTAGACAAATTTGGGCGCGGGTGAAGCAAAGTCTTCAGCAGTTGGACTCATGCCTTCGTGATCGACATGAATTGGGCGTATCTCCAAGTCGTTGGCATAAAATGAACTCCACGCGCCCCAGTAGCAGGGATTTTCAACCCAAGCGATGTCGCCTTGGTCAGCCAACATGCGGCTGATTAGGTCAAGCGATTGCTGCGTGCCCGCAGTAATCAACACCTGCTCAGGGTCGAGCACCACGCCACGGCTGATGCGCAAATAATCTGCCACGGCTTTTTTCAAAGGTGCGTAGCCGCCATTGCTGTCATAGTCGTACAGCGCCACATCTTCGCGCCGCCAGATTTGATTTTGGACGCGTTGCCATGTTTTGACAGGGAAATTGAGCAAATCCATTTTGCCCGACAATGCCAAAGGCTGTACCTCGTAGGCGACATAACCCTGCTCGCGTGTGAGGCGCAGACCGCGTTGTGACAAAATAACCGAGTCATTGTGGGGGCATGTGTCGCTTGTTGCGCTCGGCGCGTTAAATACATAACTGTCCGACATGCCATCGGGCAAGACATCGGTGACATACGTGCCACTGCCTGTTTGGCTGCTGACATAACCCTCGGCTTGCAATTGGTCATACGCCGCAACAATCATATTGCGTGAGGCGGAAAGTTCGCGTGCCAAATCACGCGAGCTGGGCAGTTTAGAACCAGCAGGCAAGCGGCGATTGACAATCGCACTGCGGATGGCTTCATACACGCGCTTGTAACCGGGTAAGCGTGGGTGAAAGTCTTGTCGTTCGAGTTCGTTTTGCAGCAGTTCTGCTAAAGGTGTGCGTCGCATGATGTTCTCCTGTTGCAACCATTGAAAATGGTTTGCGTTGTATTTGTATTTTATAGGCAAATTCTAACCAAAATGGCTGCTCTTGTGTGCATCAATTCAATAATTTTGCACAAAAATGGACGCACACACGCAAGATAGATAAAACCATGTAGGTGTAAATGATGGATAATGCCAGCAATCACGGCAACACATTGGCTCGAATGAGATTGGCTAAGTGGTGCTACTGACTTGGTCTGCGCTACACTATACTGAATTATATGAGAAGGGATTGACATGAGCGGTGGGTCTGAACAAACGTTGACATTGCCACGTGAACATCGGCGTTCAGCCATTGTGCTGATTCCCGCTTGTAGCAACCAAGTGGGCGTACACGCGGCGCACACGGTGCAACGCAAATACGCCGACGCGGTGTTTTATGGGGCACAATGCACCACTTTGTTTATCCCTGCGATGGGTGCGGAGATGGACATTGAGGTCTTACTCGACATGGCGGACGGCATATTTTTATCGGGCTCGCCTTCGAATGTCAACGCTGAGTTATACGGCGAAACCATCAGCCAGCCGCATTTGCCGCAGGATGTGTTTCGCGATGAGGTGACGATTCCTTTGGTTAAACAAGCGGTGGCGCGTGGTATTCCTATTTTGGGTGTCTGTCGTGGATTTCAAGAAATCAATGTTGCCTTTGGTGGCACGTTGCATCAAGCGGTGCACGACGTGGTTGGATTGAACGACCACCGCGAGGATAAAAACGCGACCGTAGAATCGCAGTACAGCGTGGCGCATCCCGTGCATTTGGTTGAACATGGCGAGTTAGCGCAGTTATTGGGTAAATCAGAAATGATGGTCAACTCGATTCATGGGCAGGGCATCAAGCGTTTGGGTGATGGCTTGACCGCAGAAGCCTACGCGCCTGATGGTTTGGTTGAGGCATTTCGCATCAGTTCGCATCATAGTTTTGGCTGGGCGGTGCAGTGGCATCCCGAATGGCAAATGCTCAACAACCCTGATTCAGTGGCGATTTTTGCAGCGTTTGGCGATGCCTGCCGTGAGTATCGGGATTATCGACGGACGCGGCTGAGAAATGACGGCTCGTGCAACGATGAATGAATGGTGTTTCCAATTAGAATGATTACAAATGCAAAATAGATAAGAGGCTCAAAATGACTTTTCAAAAATTTACTACATTCAATGAAATGGAACGTTGGTTGGATGAAAACCGAGTGACTGAGATTGAATGCTTGGTTCCTGACCTGACGGGCGTGGCGCGCGGCAAAATTTTACCGCGTAATAAATTCTCCGAAGAAAAAGGCATGCGCTTACCCGAAGCGATTTTCGGCTCGACCGTGACGGGCGAATATCCGAGTTCGGAAATGTTCGACTCGATTATTGCGCCGACTGATAACGATATGGAACTGCGTCCCGATCCGACCACCGTGCGCCTCGTGCCTTGGGCGCAGGATGCCACCGCTCAGGTCTTGCACGACTGCTTTAAATCCGATGGTACGCTGGTGCAATTTGCGCCGCGTTCGGTGTTGCGCCGTGTGGAGGCTTTGTATGCCAAAGAAGGTTGGGAGCCGATTGTCGCACCTGAATTGGAATTTTATTTGGTGAGTAAAAACACCGATCCGAATCAATTGTTGATTCCACCGATTGGGCGTAATGGTCGTCGTGAAGCGGGTCGTCAAGCCTACAGCATTGATGCGGTCAATGAATTTGATCCTTTGTTTGAAGATATTTACGACTACACCGAAGCGATGGATTTGGACGTGGACACCTTGATTCACGAAGCGGGTGCGGGGCAGATGGAGATTAACTTCTTGCACGGTAAGCCTTTGGATTTAGCGGATAAAGTATTTTTCTTTAAGCGTACTTTGCGCGAAGCGGCAATTCGTCACGATGTCTTTGCTACATTTATGGCAAAACCGATGCAGGATGAACCTGGCTCAGCGATGCACATTCACCAATCGATTTTGGATTTGAGCACGGGTAAAAATATTTTCAGCAAAGACAATGGCGAGCAGTCGGAGATGTTCTTGCATTACATCGGCGGATTGCAAAAATACATGCCGATGGCAATGGCACTGGTTGCACCGTATGTGAATTCATACCGCCGAATTTCCAAACACACCGCCGCACCGATCAATGTCCAATGGGGGCGTGACAACCGCACTGTGGGACTGCGCGTGCCGAATGCCCCTGCGCAAGCACGCCGTGTCGAGAACCGCATTGTCGGTTCGGATGCCAATCCATATGTGGCTTTGGCGGTGACTTTGGCGTGTGGCTACTTGGGTATGAAAAATAAAATTGAGCCCTCCGCAGAAACCTTTGGCGCAATCAATGGCTTGGATTTTGAATTGCCACGCAGTTTGGGCGAAGCACTCAAAGCCTTGGACGAATGCCCAGAACTGCACGAAGTGCTCGGTGAGGAATTTGTCAATTTGTACATCCAAGTTAAAGATGCTGAGTTTGAAGAGTTTATGAAAGTGATTAGCCCGTGGGAGCGGGAGAATTTATTGTTGTCAGTATAAATTTTAAGTGCGTCTTGTTGCGAGCAGATAGATTAATGTAAAACCCCCAATATACGGGCGATAGGAGAAATAAATGACTCAAAAAAATTACAATACCCAAGAATTGCAAAAGCAAGATTCAGCGCATTTTATGCACCCATTCACCGACACCAAATCCTTGGCATCGCGCGGCGCACGCATCATCACGCATGGCGAAGGCATCTATGTGTATGACAGCAACGGCGCGAAAATCCTCGATGCGATGAGTGGCCTGTGGTGTGTGAACATGGGCTATGGTCAAAAATCCTTAATTGATGCTGCGACTGAGCAGATGACCACCTTGCCGTTTTATAATAGTTTTTTCAACACCACCACGCCACCATCGGTTGAATTGGCAAAATTGCTGTCGGAGGTTGCGCCAGCAGGATTCAGTCATGTGTTTTACAGCAGTTCAGGTTCAGAGTCCAATGACACCAATCTGCGCATGGTGCGTCGTTATTGGGATGTCAAAGGTCAGCCACAACGCAAAACCATCATCAGTCGCATCAATGGCTATCATGGCTCAACCGTTGCGGGCGCATCGTTGGGCGGTATGATTGGGATGCACGAGCAGGGCGATTTGCCGATTCCTGGGATTGTGCATATTGATCAACCCTATTACCGTGACAACGGTATGAAACTGGGCGTGTCCGAGGACGAATTTGGCATGATTGCCGCGGGTTGGTTAGAAGATAAAATACTTGAAATCGGCGCGGATAAAGTCGCAGCATTCATCGGCGAACCTGTGCAAGGGGCAGGCGGTGTGATTGTGCCGCCGAAAACCTATTGGCCAGAAATCCAACGGATTTGCGATAAATACGGCGTTTTGATTATTTCCGATGAGGTGATTTGCGGTTTTGGGCGTTTGGGCACGTGGTTCGGCTGCGAAACCATGGGCTTTAAACCTGATTTAATTACTTTTGCCAAAGGCGTGACTTCGGGTTACATTCCGTTGGGCGGTGTGCTCGTGGGTGAGCGTGTGGCAAAAGTACTGATTGAGGAAGGTGGTGAATTCAACCACGGTTACACCTACTCAGGTCATCCAGTGGCTTGTGCAGTGGCGATTGCAAACATCAAACTCATGCAAGAGTTGGACATTGTCAATAAAGTCAAAAATGACACTGCACCGTATTTGAAAGAAAAATTCGAGTCTTTGAACGACCATCCGTTGGTAGCAGATGCACGCGCATTTGGCTTGGTGGCGGGGTTGGAAATTTTGAAAAACAAAACCACAGGCGAGCGTTTCAATCCGAATGATGCGGTGGGGATGATTTGTCGCGGGCATTGTTTTGGCAATGGCTTAGTGATGCGTGCGGTCGGTGATCGCATGATTATTGCGCCACCGATGGTGATTACCCATGCAGAAATTGATGAGTTGGTGCGTTTGGCGCGTAAAGCTTTGGATGCCACCTTGATTGATTTGCAAGCCAAGGGTTTGGTGTAAATCATCGCTTGGGGACTGCACATAATGCTGTCCCTACCTTGTTTTAAATTAAATAACTAAAAAAGCGTACAAATGGTGAATTTTGTACAAAATTGGTGCAAAATACAGCACGCGCATTCGATAAAATAGTGACTTGAATTTTTGATGAATGCATTGTATTTCGCTTACTTTCACATTGGAGACTCCCATGAAATTGAAATCGTTACAACACTTTGGTTTAACCGTCTTTGCCGCCTTGGCATTGGCCGCTTGCGGTGGTTCAAAAGAAGCCGCCAAACCCGCAGAAGCCCCTGCCGCAGCGGGCGCAACTGCGCCAGTCAAACTCACAGGTGAAGTCAATGTATTTAACTGGGTGGAATACATTCCTGAAAAATACGTTGAGAACTTTACCAAAGAAGTGGGGGTGAAAGTTAACTACGACACCTTTGAAACCGATGAGGCTTTGAATGCCAAATTGATTGCAGGTAACTCAGGGTATGATGTGGTGGTACCGGGTGCCGCATTTGCTGAAATGCAAATCAAGCAAGGTAAGTTCCTGAAATTAGATAAATCCAAAATTCCTAACTATAAAAACCTTGATCCTGCATTGATGGCGCAAATCGCAAAAATGGACCCGAACAACGATTATTTGATTCCTTGGGCGTGGGGTTTCACGGGCGTGGGCATCAATGAAGCCAAAGTGAAAAAAGCTTTGGGCGATATGCCGATGCCTGAGAATCCATTTGATTTGGTGTTCAAACCTGAATACACCTCAAAACTCAAACAGTGTGGTATTTTCATGCTGGATTCACCCTCAGAAATCATGCCTGCGGCTTTGCAATACATCGGTAAAGATGCTTCGAGCAACAATGTTGCTGACTATACTGCTGCTTTGGATATGTTGAAAACCGTGCGCAAGGACGTGCGCAAATTTGGTGATTCATCTGTGGTGAACGAAATCGCCGATGGTAACTTGTGTGTGTTCTTGGCGTGGTCAGGTGACGTGAATATGGCGGCAGAGCGTGCAGGCACGAGCGACATCAAGGTGCTGTTGGGTCATGGTGGGATTGTGTTCTTTGACACCATGGCGGTTACCGCAGATGCGAAAAATATTGACCAAGCGTATGCGTGGTTGAACTTCACGCTGGATCCGAAAAACGCTGCCAGCATTACCAACGAGTTGGGCTATGCGGTGGCGAATAAAGCCGCACTGGATCAAGGATTGGTTGATAAAAAAATGGCTGACAATAAAACCATTTTCTTATCAGCAGAAAATTTAGCCACGATGGCTCCGCGTCGCTTACCTTCTGACCAAGCCGCAGTACGCGCAATGAATGATGCATTCCGCGTATTCAAAACTGGTAAATAATTAAAAACGTGTAGAAAAACCCTTGTCGAATGTCGTTGGCAAGGGTTTTTTTAATAAAAACCGTTCGATGCAATCGTTCCACTTATACAATGGATGTGTCATCGCGCGCTTTGCTTACAGAAAAAGCATGAGCGAAACTGGTTTATTTTAGAGTGGGCATTGTCCACACAACCACAAAGATGGGTAAACCCGTCACCCCAAAGGAGCACACAATGGCTGAACACATACCCTCCGCAGATAACGACGCACCGTATCTGAGCATACAAAATGTGGTCAAAAAATTTGGCGACCACGCCGCTGTGAACAACGTATCGATTGACATTGCCAAAGGTGAGATTTTTGCTTTGCTCGGCAGTTCAGGTTGTGGCAAATCGACTTTGCTCAGAATGTTGGCGGGCTTTGAGTTGCCCACTTCGGGGAAGATTTTGCTCAAGGGCGAGGATATTTCAAAAATCCCGCCGTATGAGCGACCCATCAACATGATGTTCCAATCCTATGCATTATTCCCGCATTTGAATGTTTGGGACAACATTGCTTTTGGCCTGCGCCGTGAAAAAATCGCCAAAGCCGAAATTGCCCAACGTGTCGATGATGTGCTCAAACTCACACAGTTGACCAAGTTTGCCAAACGCAAACCGCATCAACTCTCAGGGGGGCAACAGCAACGGGTGGCATTGGCGCGCAGTTTGGTCAAGCAACCGAATTTGCTTTTGCTAGATGAACCACTCGGTGCTTTGGATAAAAAATTGCGTGAGGAAACCCAAATTGAACTCGTGAATATTATCGAGAAAGTCGGTGTGACCTGTGTGATGGTGACGCACGATCAAGAAGAAGCCATGACCATGGCATCGCGTATTGCGGTGATGAGCAATGGGCAATTATTACAAGTCGGTTCGCCCTCAGAAGTGTATGAAACGCCGCGTACCGAATTTGTTGCGGACTTTATTGGCAATGTCAATTTGTTCAAAGGCGGTGAAATCGTGGTCGATGAGCCGACGCGCGCCGAGATTCAAACCGAAGACGCACTGCATATTTTGCCCCGCGGTATGGCAGGTGAAAAAGGTATGAAGTATTCGGTAGCGATTCGCCCTGAAAAGATGGAACTATCGAAAACCGCGCCCAATCAACGGGGCAATCAGTGTCAAGGTGAAGTGACCGAGGTGATTTATTTTGGTTCGGACACCATTTACCATGTGCGCTTGAACGGCACGGGGCGCGTGCTTAAAGTGCAGTACGAAAATTCTGAACGGTACGCAGGTGAGCGCTTCACTTGGGGTGATCAGGTTTATGTGTTTTGGCCACCGACTGCGATTGTACCTGTCGCACCTTCATACTGATTGGAGGACACCATGAAAAAAAATGTACTCAAAACCCGTTGGGGTAAATGGTGGGTGATTGGCGCACCGTACTTGTGGCTGATGCTGATGTTGATGATACCGTTTTTATATTTACTCAGTGTGAGTATCTCGGAGATGGTTCAGGGTGGTGGTTATTTGCCGATTTACCGTGATGGCGGTTGGTTTTTTAAAGACAATTACACACCGATTTTAGATGATGTCATTAAAGGTGGAACGTATCGCTCGGCATACCTCTCGTCAATTTACTATGCAGGTGTCACTGCGTTGTTGTGTTTGCTGATTGGTTATCCGTTCGCATACTTTATGGCGCGCGCGCCACAAGAGAAGCAACCGACCTTGTTGTTGTTTGTGATGCTGCCGTTTTGGGTGTCCATGTTGATTCGTGTATATGCGATTAAAGTGTTGTTCAATGACTCTGGAATCATTGCCACCACTTTGAGCGGCTCGCTCAAAGCGATGGGTTTAATCACCGAGGATTTGCATCTGATGAACAACTCGTTTTCACTGTTGTTTGGCATGGTATATGTGTACATTCCATTTATGATTTTGCCCTTGTATTCAACCTTGTCAAAAATCGATGTGCGTTATTGGGAAGCGGCAGCAGATTTGGGCTCTACCCCATTAAAAACCTTTTTTCTTGTGACTGTGCCTTTGTCCAAGGCTGGGATTATTGCAGGGATGTTGCTCGTGTTTATCCCATGTGTCGGTGAATACGTGATTCCGCAGTTGTTGGGTGGTGCAGATACCTTGATGATTGGGCGTGTACTGGCGGGCGAATATTTCCAAAACAACGATTGGCCGTTGGCATCGGCATTGGCAATTTCAATTATTGTACTGGTGGTTGTGCCGATGATGTTTCTCAATAAATACCAAGATGCGGCACAAGGAGAAATCAAATGAAAAACTTCAAATGGTTTTCTCGTTCGTGGATGACTTTGGTGTATCTGTTTTTATACTTGCCGATTATTGTCTTGGTGATTTTCTCGTTCAATGAAGGTCGTCCGACACGCTGGAATGGTTTTACCTTAGACAACTACGCGGACTTGTTCCAAAACCAACAAGTGATTGACGGACTGTTTGCTTCATTGCGTGTGGCGGCGATTACCGCGGTTTTATCGGTGGTGATTGGTACGTTGATTGCCTTTGTCTTGGTGCGTTACCGTGGCTTTGTCGGTAAAACTTTGTTTTCAGGTATGGCAAACACGCCGTTGGTGATGCCCGAAGTGGTGCTCGGTTTGTCCTTACTGATTGTGTTCAAGGACCTGTTTCATGTCGAAGGCGGGGCGTACTGGACCATCGTGCTTGGTCACACCTTGCTCGGTGCGGCGTATGCCTCGGTGGTGATTAAAGCGCGCTTATCCGAGTTGTCGCTCACGTATGAGGAAGCGGCCTTGGATTTGGGTGCGCGTCCGCTACAGGTGTTTTTCTTGGTCACTTTGCCGATGATTGCGCAATCCTTGATGTCGGCGGCTCTGCTGGTATTCACCATTTCATTTGATGATGTGGTGATTGCCGAGTTCCTGAAAGGTCCTGGCGTACAAACCTTGCCGAATGTGATTATGAACTACTCACGCCAAGGCACAAAACCTGTGGTTGTGGCATTGGGTGCGATGATTGTGTTTGTGGTGTCGTTTGTATTGATTTCAGGCAGTATTTGGATGCAAAAACGTGAAAAACGCCGTCAGGCGGAAATTGCCGCGGCATTTCGGGATGCGACTTAAAACCCAAGTTCTGAAAAAATTTGGAAAAGACAAACAGCGCAGAATTGGTTCTGCGCTGTTTTGCTATGTGGTATTCCTTGAGAACCATTTATATCTAAAACATTCGTCCACTTGCATAATGCGCTTAACGGGCGCATCCTCTCAATTTATAATCGAACCATGAATGACGACAGTCTGTCGCGAATATTAAGGAGATTGCCATGAGCCAAATCAATTGGAAAGAACGAGCAGAACACATGAATTTCAACGGACAAGCGTTTATCAATGGTCAGCGCGTGGATGCGCTGTCAGGCGCAACGTTTGAATGTATCAGTCCGTGCGATGGACGCAAATTGGCCGATGTGGCGCGCTGTGATAAGGCGGATGTGGACGTAGCGGTGAGCGTCGCACGCGCGGCGTTTGAGGATGGTCGTTGGGCGCATCTCTCACCGCGCAAGCGCAAAGAAATCTTGATTCGCTTTGCTGATTTGATTGTGCAAAGTAAAAGCGAATTGGCCTTGACCGAGACTTTGGATATGGGCAAGCCGATTAGCAATGCGCTGGCGGTCGATGTGATGGGTGCGCAAAATACCATTCGTTGGTTTGGCGAGGCGATTGATAAAATTTACGATGAAGTCGCGCCGACCCCGCGTGATTCTTTGGCATTGATCACGCGCGAGCCAGTGGGCGTGGTGGCGGCAGTGGTACCGTGGAATTATCCATTGCTGATGACCAGTTGGAAAATCGCACCTGCATTGGCGGCGGGTAACTCGGTGATTTTAAAACCTTCGGAAAAATCGCCTTTGACTGCGTTGCGTTTGGCCGAGTTGGCTTTAGAAGCGGGCATTCCCGCAGGTGTGTTTAATGTGGTGACGGGTTTCGGTCATGAAGCAGGCGCGGCATTGGCCGAGCACATGGATGTGGACTGCGTGGCGTTCACGGGCTCAACTGCGGTGGGCAAGCGCATCATGGCAGCCGCAGCGAACAGCAATCTCAAACGCGCATGGATGGAACTCGGCGGCAAGTCTCCCAATATTGTGTTCGCCGATTGTCCTGATATGGATGCGGCGGCAGCAGCGGCAGCGGGCAATGTGTTTTACAACCAAGGTGAGAGTTGCAATGCGCCGACGCGTTTGTATGTCGAGGCGAGCATCAAAGACGCATTTATGAAAAAAGTTGCCACGTATGTCGCGAGTTTTCAACCCGGTGACCCGCTTGATCCTGCGACCAGCATGGGGGCGATTGTCGATGATATTCAACTGAACAATGTGCTCAAATATATTGAATCGGGTAAAACCGAGGGCGCAGAATTGATTGCAGGGGGTCAACAGTGTCGCCAAGAATCGGGTGGTTATTTCATTGAGCCAACGATTTTTGTGACCAACAAAGACCACACGATTGCGCGTGAGGAAATTTTCGGTCCCGTGTTGTCCGCCATGACATTTGAGACCGAAGCCGAGGCGATTGCATTGGCGAATGACTCAATTTATGGTTTGCAAGCAGGGGTGTGGACGGCCGATATTTCGCGCGCACACCGCGTGGCGCGCGCGCTCAAAGCAGGTACGGTGCACATCAATCAATACAACGACGATGACATCACTGTGCCGTTCGGTGGCTATAAACAATCGGGCAATGGTCGCGATAAATCTTTGCACAGCATGGATAAATACTGCGAGTTGAAAACCACTTGGATCAAGATTGATTATTAAACTGTAATACACACAAACACTTCACACAAATCCCCTTGGCATTGCAAAGACCGTGGTTTTGACCACTGTTGGGGGGTGGTTTGTGAAAAATTGTATGAATGCAGCATATGAACAGAAAGGCAATACCATGACCCACACCGCATTGGAAAAAACTTATTACGCGGCGACTGCCAATCCATCGCCCAATCGTTCTGCACTGCAAGGCGATGTACACGCCGGAGTGTGCGTGATTGGCGCGGGTTATACGGGGCTATCGACCGCGTTGTTTCTCGCCGAAGCGGGTTTAAAGGTCGTTGTGCTCGAAGCAGTTAAGGTCGGCTTTGGCGCATCGGGACGCAATGGTGGGCAACTCGTGAACAGTTTTAGTCGTGACATTGATGTGGTGGAAAAACAAACCGACGCGCACGGCGCACGTTTGATTGGTGAAATGGCGTTTGAAGGCAACCGCATCATTCGCGAACGGATTGCGCGGTACGACATCCAGTGTGATTTAAAAAACGGCGGGGTGTTTGCCGCCTTCAATGCCAAGCAAATGCAGCACCTCGAATCGCAGCAAAAACTTTGGGCGCGGTATGGCTACGACAAAGTTGAAATGCTCGATCAAGCGCAATTGCGCAACATCGTGCGCACCGATGGTTATATCGGCGGCTCGATTGACCACGGTGGCGGACACATGCACTCGCTCAACCTTGCACTGGGCGAAGCGGCAGCGATTGAGCTCAACGGCGGCACGATTTACGAGCATTCAGCTGTGACGCGCATTGAGCGCGGTGCAAATCCCGTGGTGCACACCGCGCAGGGGCGCGTGTTGGCGAAAAGGGTTGTGGTTGCAGGCAACGCCTATTTGGGTAACTTGGTGCCAGAACTGGCCGCGAAAGCCATGCCGTGCGGCTCGCAAGTGGTGACCACTGAAGTCTTGTCAGACGAAATGGTGCAAGACTTGATACCGAATGGTGAATGCGTTGAAGACTGCAACTACCTGCTCGATTACTACCGCATCACGGGCGACAATCGTCTGCTGTATGGCGGTGGCGTGGTGTATGGTGCGCGTGACCCCGATAATGTTGAAGCCATGATACGTCCGAAAATGCTCAAAACATTCCCGCAACTGAAAAACGTTAAAATCGACTTTGCGTGGACAGGGAACTTTCTGTTGACCGTATCGCGTTTGCCGCAAGTCGGGATTTTAAACAACAACATCTACTACTCACAAGGTTGCTCGGGACATGGCATCACCTACACGCATCTCGCAGGTAAAGTGTTGTCTGAGGCGATATTGGGGCACGCCGAGCGCATGCAAGCCTTTGCGCAACTGCCGCATTATCCCTTCCCAGGTGGTCGCGTTTTGCGCGTGCCATTCACTGCGATGGGTGCGGCGTGGTACACCTTGCGCGACCGTTTGGGCATCTGACATGGGTCTGAACGTGATATAAAAAGTGTGACTTTAAGCGTGGCTTCATGCCGCGCTTTTTTCTGTGTTTGCATGAATGCCCAATCGTTGAGTTTGTCGCCATTGCGAGATGCGTAAAACTAATTGCAACGCGCCAAAATGCGTGGCATAGTGGGCGCAGTGCATAGACACACAATAATGATAAACAACACAAGGAGACCTCATGAAATACCAAGCCGTATTGAATAAAATCATTCTGAGTAGCCTGTGCGCGTGGGCGAGTGCGAATGTGAGCGCGTATGAACAAGTGGTGATTTTCGGTGACAGTTTGTCCGATGGTGGGACGT
Source organism: Burkholderiaceae bacterium (assembly GCA_018261955.1). Lineage (GTDB taxonomy): Bacteria > Pseudomonadota > Gammaproteobacteria > Burkholderiales > Burkholderiaceae > CTSOIL-112. The sequence goes on along the minus strand of JAGTRK010000004.1, from coordinate 312,712 downwards.
ATGGTTCGCGTTTTACCACCAACCCAGGGCAAACCGCGCCTGAATACATCGCGACTGATTTGGGCTTGCCGACCACCACTTGGGTGGCGGGCGGCACCAACTTTGCCCAAGGGGGGTGCTAAGGTCAATAGCCCATCGCTGAGCACCCCAACAGGTGCGCCGCAACGCCCCGTTTCCACTCAAGTGGCGCAGTATCTTGGGATGACGGGCGGTGTGGCCAATCCCAACGCTTTGTATTTGATTCAAGGTGGCGCGAATGATATTTTTCAAAACTTGCAAATCTATGGTTCAGATCCTGCGACTTTGCAAGCACTCACATACCAGTCAGGCATTGATTTTGCAACCCAAGTGGCGACCTTGGCTCAATCTGGCGCGAAATACATTGTGGTGCAAAATGTGCCGAATATTGGGGTTGCGCCAGCATTTGTTAACACCCCCTACGCTGCTACCGCCACTGCTTTGAGTAGTGCGTACAACACGGTGGTTGCGGGTGCACTGACTCAGATGGGGGTATCTGTAGTGGCAATTGATGATTTTACTTTGATTAGCGAAATTGCTGCGAATCCATCGGCTTATGGTTTTAGCAATGCCACGGGCGTGGCATGTACCACGAGTTCATCCATTATGTGCTCACCCGCGACCTTAGCCACACCTGACGCGGCCAGCACCTATGTCTTTGCCGACAGTGTACATCCAACCACCTCTGGGCAAAAATTATTGGCGCAGTATATGTCCGCTACTCTAAATGCACCGACTCAAATCAGCCTGTTGTCCAGCGCGCCGCTTTCAGGTGGGCAACGGCGTGCAGACAGCGTTTGGACACACGCACTCAATGGTTTAAAAACAGGGCAGCAAACATGGCACACCTTTGCCGATGTGGGGCACAGCAAAACCGATTTTGACCGTGCCGATTACACCAGCAATTATTTACTGATGGGGGCAGACAGACGCATCGGCACGACGGGCAACAATCGCATCGGTGCGAGCATTGGTTACCAACAATACAAAGGCGATTTTGGCAGTAACGCAGGCTCCTTTAAAATGAATGAGCCGAGCATCGGTGTGCATTTTAGCCATGCAATCGGCGATGTGGGCGCGGCCTTGGTACAAGCCAGTTACGGACGTTTGCATGCCTCAGACATCAGCCGACAAATTGTACTGGGCGCAGCCACGCGCACCGAGTCGGGCGATGCCAACGGTTCGCACACCAGCATCAGCGCGCAAGGACACATCACTGCGGGCAGTTTTGCCAAAGGCAAGTTCACGCACGGTCCGATTGGACGCATTGCATATGAAAAAGTCTCGGTCAATGGCTTTTCTGAGGCAGGCACGCGCAGCACTGCCATGACTTTTGGCAAACAAACCCGTGAGGGTGTGTTGGCGAGCATTGGCTATCAATTGCAGGCCAATTACGGCAAGATACAGCCGTATGCGCAAGTGAGTTACGAGATAGACGATACCCGTGGCAGCGATGTCAGCGCGCATCTGAACACCGCGTACAGCAGTTTTAGCACACCCGCATTACAGGGTGAGAATGGCACACGGGTGCGGTTGGGCGCAAACATTGCCTTGTCAAAAAGTCTCAATATGCATGTGGGCGCGCAACGCACTTTCGGCAAAAATTCGGGTGAAGAAACGGCGTTTAACTTAGGCCTGGATGCCGAGTTTTAAGTCGTGACGATGCGACATAAAAAGGTAAAGTTCAATCAGAACTTTACCTTTTTTACATCAAAACCACTGACAAAACCCCCACTACCGATTACCACAGCGCACGGTGCTGCTCGACCACACCGATGCCCGTGAGGGTGTGCTCGTGCCCTTGCTCATCAACCCACACGCCAGAGAAAGTACCGAACGGTTGCGTAAAGTGACTGTACATCGCACCGATGTGGATGGACTCGCTGCGCTCACCCTCGGGCGTGAACTGCACACGCAACCGTTCATCGGCGGTGTGTATCGTCCATGGCTGTAGGGTGTCTGCGCGGTTGTAGTTGAACAGCGCTTGCGCCATGGGCAGCACCTGTGTATCACTATCGCTCAGACGCAACCACGCGGAGTTTTCCAGACCATTCATGGTTTGTGCGACCAAGTTACACGCAAATGCACGCCCATCGTCGAGCATCCCCACCCAGCATGCCCACTGCCACAGTGTGGTGCGCGGTGGATAGCCGAGGGTGAAATCGAAAACGCCTCGCGCATCGATGATTTCATGCACCTCTCCGTTTAAACTCAAATGCAGTCGCGTAGGTGCGCCCACCAATTTATGGGTGTAATGAAACGGACGGCTGTCGCCTTTGCTCGGTGCGTTGTTGAGCGCGCTGATGCTCTTGCCATCGTCCATGAGTTCAAAGGCGAGTTTTAAAGCGGTGTTTTGAAATGAGAACCGCCAACCTGCTTGATCATTCAGCGGCTCAATGCGCCATTCGTCACGTCCGTTTTTTAAAGACCAATTCGTTTGAGGCGAGGGCTGAAAATTTTTGCCAAATGCCAAAGGGCGTGTGGCTTTGTGCTCAATCAATGTTTTGTGAATGCGGTCATACACGTACACAAACGCTGTGCCGAGCAGTCCCGCATCGGCAATTGCAAAGCCAACGATAAAACGCGCATCCATCACGCCGCCGTATATCCAGCCTTTGCGTTGGGTGCGCCGTGGCGAGAGCAAACCGCACGAGCCATCCCACTGAGCGGTGGATACATCAGCAATCACGCCGTTGAAGCGACCTGCTGTGACCACGCCATTGGGTGCAAAAGAATGGGGCGCGGGTGAACACGTGTTTTTCATAAGATGTCTTTCAAATACCGTTACAATGGGCAAACTATAGTACACATCTTCAAATCATTCAATGAACGAATCGACCCACCCGCCGTTGCCCATGCGCAATGGCGTTAAAGCCAGTTATCTTTTTTTACCGCATGATGCGCGCTACAGCACACGCACGCTACTTGAATTTCTCTGTGCGCACTTTTCCTTCATCACTGAGCAAGCATGGCGCGCACGTCTGAACAGTGGCTTTGTCTTGGCGCAGGATGGAACGGTTTTGAACGAAGATGCACCGTACCGTGCGGGTGAGAAAATTTATTACTACCGCGAAATCAGCCGCGCAGATGAGCCGCGCATTCCATTTGATGAGCAAATCTTGCATGTTGATGAGCACTTGATTGTGGTCGATAAACCGCATTTTTTACCCGTGATACCGAGTGGACGGTTTTTGCAAGAGACCTTGCTCACGCGCTTGCGTTTGCGTCCTGAATTGCAGCACTTGAACCTTGCCGACATCACGCCCATCCACCGATTGGACAAAGACACCGCAGGCGTGATGTTGTTCTCACACAACCGCGCCACGCGCGGCGCGTATCAAAGTTTGTTTCAATTCAAACAAGTGAATAAAGTCTACGAAGCGATTGCGCCGACGCGCACGGATTTAATTTACCCATTGGAAATGGCTTCGCGCCTGCAACGCCATGCCGAACACTTTTACCTTACAGAGCAAGTCACGGGCGAGCCCAATGCCTTTACCACCATTGAGTTAATTGAGAACCGAGGTGCGCATTCACTGTATCGCCTGCGTCCTACCACAGGTAAAAAACACCAATTGCGTGTGCACATGATGGGGCTGGGCATGCCGTTGCTCAACGATGGTCTATACCCCGTGCCAACATCGATGGATGGGGTGGATTATGCTAAACCGCTGAAGTTGCTGGCGCGCTCAATTGCGTTTGCTGACCCAATGACGGGACAACTGCGGGAATTTTTCAGTGGATTCAATTTGTGAAGTGCTTGCGAAAGTAGAGCGCAATGCGCGAACCCCGTTTACTTTTCCCTATCAATTATGACTGGTGCGTTCGATGCGCGCAATTGCGCTTGAGTTGCTTTCGGTAGTGCGTTGTGAATCAAATCATATGAAGCCCGCACCCATTCCTTGATGTGTGTATTCGTTAAGCCGCTATCCATCAGGACGGTGTTCCAGTGTTTTTTATTCATGTGGTAGCCTGCCGTGACTTGCGGATAGGTGTCGCGCAATTGTAAGGCGAGGTTGGGCTCGCATTTGAGGTTGATGCTCATCGGCTCGTCTTGCCAACTGAGCAGCGCGAACATTTTACCCGCGACTTTGTACACCAGCACTTCGGGTCCGAAAGGCATGTCTTCAACGCTTGCGGGGAAACTCAGCAGGTATTCGCGCCATTGTTCGAGGTTCATGATTTTGTTTCGGTGTGCACGCTGTCGTCATCGTACAAAATTTCGTCGCCGTATTTTTCAACGTTTTCAAATTGACCTCTGTCCACCGCCCACCAAATCGCGTAGATGATGGCAAACACCAAAAGCAGGCTTAAAGGAATGAGTAAAAATAGGATGTCCATATTAGTTTTCAGTCGGGTTTAGATTGGGTTGATAACGTAAAATTCGCAAAGAATTGGTGACCACAATCATCGATGAAGCGAGCATACCGATGGTGGCGACAATCGGCGTGACCCACCCCATCGCCGCCAATGGAATGGCGATGACATTGTACAACACCGCCCAGACCAAATTCTCTTTTATGAGTACCTGCGTGCGCCGCGCAATCATATGTGCGGCGTAGATGTCGTTTAAGTCAGAGGACTGCACGACCAAATCCGCCTGCATTTGTGCGAGAGATGCGCCTTGCCCCATGGCAATCGCCACGTCGGCTTGTTGCAACACAGGTGCGTCGTTCAGCCCATCGCCTGTCATGGCGATGCGGTAGCCTTGCGCTTGGCGTGCGCGCACCCAGTCGAGTTTGTCTTGAGGGTGGGCGTTGGCAACGACGTTTTGCGCATCCAAGCCGATGCTGTGTGCGAAGCCCTGCACCACATCGGTTTTATCACCACTGATGAGGGCAATGCTGGCGGTTTTTTGTAGTTGCTTTATCAACGCCTGCGCGCCTGCGCGCGTGCGATCCGACAGCGCGAACCACGCGAGCGCGTCCCAAGTATCACCGTTTTGCACGCTCAATACCGCCACGCTATAACCTTGTTCGGTTGTGGGAATTTCATTGGCAAGCGGTTCGCGATTGAGCGCGAAGGGCGGTTTGCCGATGCGATAATTTTGATCCAACAAAGTCCCAGTGACCCCTTGCCCCACCACCAATTCCATCGCCATCACATCGTTCATGCGCTCAGGCGTGTTGTGCTCTTGCAGTGCTTTGCGCAATGCAAGGGCAATCGGGTGGCGGGAGGCGGCTTCGAGCGTTGCGGCAATTTGCAGTGCGTCCACTTCAGTCAGATTGATTGCCACGGCGTGTTCGCTCAAATGCACGGTGTGCAAGGTTTGCACATCTTCGGTCAGAGTTCCTGTTTTATCAAATACGTATTGATTGACCTTGGCGAGTTTCTCAATTGCTTCGGGCTGAATGACCAATACATGCCGCTCGGCGAGCGCACTCTGCGCTGCGGTCATCACGGTTGGCACTGCTAAAGCCAAAGCGCACGGGCAGGTGATCACCAAAACTGCCACCACAATTTCCACTACTCGCGAAGGGTCGTGTTGATACCAATACACCGCCGCAATCGCGCTGACAATTAATAAGCCCCACAGAAATACCCGCGCGGCTTTTTCGGCGAGTAGTGCCAAAGCAGGTTTGTGCAACGCCGCCTTGTGCGCCAATCGTTCAATCTCAGCCAGTTCAGAGTGGTCATTGGGCTGCGTAATGCGCGCGTAAACACCTTGCTCAATATTCATCGAACCCGCCAAAAGTGCATCACCGACACGTTTGGTAATCGGTACGCTCTCGCCTGTGAGCAGGGCTTGCGAGCAAGCGGTTTGCCCTTCGATGAGTTCGGCATCGTGCGGCACGATTTCACCTGAAGCAATGAAAATCACGTCGCCGATTTTGAGTTCTTCGGCTGGAACCAGTTGCGCGTTTTTTTGTGTCGGATAATCCTGCACGCGCTCGGCGAACAGACGCTGATGTTGCAACACATTGTTCAGGTACAAACCTGCTTTGCTCAAGGCGCGATTTTGGATGTAACGCACCACCAGCAACAGCGCGACAAACATCGTTACTGAATCGAAATACAAGTGTCCTTCGCCCGTAAACACCGCGACCGTGCTGGCGATGAACGCCACCCAAATCGCAATCGTCACAGGCGTATCCATACCGATTTGGCGCAGCCGCCATTCTGCCCATGCGCCTCGAAAAATCGGTAGCGCACAGTAAAACACCGCAGGTAAAGTGAGGAATAAATTTGACCAACGCATTAGCACATCGGTGCTCATGTCCATATCCGTGTGCTCGAAATAATACGGGTACATAAACATCATCGACTGCATCATCAACAGCACGGCGACCAACATGCGGAAAAACTCACGCCGTTGATTTTTCTTCTCGGCTTCGCCCATTTCGTTGGCAGATTCGCGATAGGCGTAATAACCGAGTTTTTCAATCCGCGCAATCACCGCATCCACACTGGTTTTGGAGGGGTCAATTTGTAGGAATGCACGACGTAAAGTGTAATTTGCGGTTGGATTGACCACGCCATCGGCAGTCTGTAAATCACGCTCGATTAAATCGGTACACGCCACGCAAGCAATGCCGCCCAAGCGCAGTTGCACATCGGTCAGGCGGTTCAAATTAGTAGGGGATGATTCGGTGGTGCTGGGCGAGTTCATAACGTCAGTTCAGTTGATGTACATGCAAACATTTTACGGCAAATCAGCATTTATGGGGTATGAAACCCATATGCACCATAAAATGAATGGTCACCACCGCTTACTCGTTTTAGAGTAAGCGGATGATGCAGTACCCTTGGTTGAATTACACCACCATCAATTGAGCCATCATTCCGACCGATTCATGCTCCAAAATATGACAGTGAAACATGCGCAGACCTTTGGAGTGTTGTACGGTTTTGATGCGTACTTGCTCGTTCGGACGAAGATTCACGGTGTCTTTGCGCGAACGATAAGCAGGCGGGGTTTTGATGCCGTTGTTGATGTGCTCGATAATTTCAAATTGCGTACCGTGTAGGTGAAATGGGTGATCCATGTGCGAGTTGTTGGACAACAGCCATTCCTCCACTTCACCGACTTTGCTGGTCATATCAATGCGGTTCATATCAAATGATTTTTCGTTGATGTAAAACATGCCAGTCATCATCATTTGTGGTTGACTCATGCCATTCATACTTTCCATGCCAGACATATTGTGATTCATGCCGCCACCTTGCATCTGCCCCATTATTTGGTTCATATTCATTTCACTAAATGTCACTTTTTTCTGCGCAGTGACCTCGCCCATATTGGCGATGGTGCGCAGTCGCGTAGGGAGATTCAGCTCAGTGGCTTGGATGGTCACGCTCGCCAAGGTCAGGGTTTCGGGTGTGAATGCCGTCATCATTTTTTGCCGATTGTAGGGCAGGGATTGTAGCGGGAATGTGCCCGATTGTTTGGCACGCACGATCACTTCAAAACGCTCGGCAGGAGCGATGAGTAATTCGGTAACTGGTTGAGCGGGGGCTTCCAATAAGCCGCCATCGGTACCCACCACGATGAATTCGCAGTTGGGTACACTTAAATTCAGATAACGCGCACTACACGCATTCCAAATGCGCAGACGTTGCGTGCCTGTGATGGTGATTTTGGGTTGGTGTTGGCCATTGCACAGCACGAATTGCCCCTCGCGCCCGTTCATCCAGTCCATCATATCATTGACGGGGATTTGTGCATCGGTATCCAAACGCAAATCAGAGAACAGCAAATGTTGCTCAGGTAAATGTGCCAATGGGTCATCTTTGGCTTTCACAATCAGTGAACCCGCCAGCCCGCGAAAGGCTTGTTCGGCAGCATATCCATGCGCGTGGGTGTGATACCAATACGTGCCCGCTGAACCGATGGGTAGCGTGAATGTGTACACGCGCTCTGCATTCGGCGCGACGGGATCGTGTGGATTGCCGTCTTGTTCGGGCGGTACGGGTAAGCCATGCCAATGAATGGTCGAGGGTTGGGACAAGGTGTTTCTGAAAGTGATTGCAACGGTGTCACCCTCGTTGACGACAATTTGCGGCCCTGGGACTTGGTCGTTGTATGTCCAAAACGCGGTCGGTTTGCCCTTGACCAATTCGACCGAGGTTTCTTTGGCAGTGAGGTTGGCTTTAAAGGTATTGGGCTCTGTGGATAGGTTTTTGAGCAGAGCCAATGTCGCCAAAGGCGCGCCTGTGGGTAGCGCATTCACAGGCAACAAGGCGGTTGAACCACCCATCATGCCGCCCGACATATCATGTCCCATTGAGTGCATATCGTGCCCTTGCATGGGGTCACTGGATTGGCCGAGTAGTTTATTGCATGCAGACAGGGTCAGTAGAGCCCCTGTGGTTAAACCCCAACGTAAAAATGTACGACGATTCATAATCAACTCCTAATGGTTTGTATGGTATTTCAACTTAATAAACCCGTGGCCTCGTGCGGGCGGTCGATTGCCAAGTTGCGCAAACAGAACGCACGACTGGGCGATGCGAGCCAAGCGCGATGAGGCGTGGGTGAAACAATTAGGTGGATTTCGGAGGTGGGGTATTGGGCTGGATTGCCGAGTATTTGGGTTTGAATGCAGGCATGGATTCAAACGGGTCGTGAACAACGGCTACGCTGATTTTGACAATAGCTGATGGCACAACGCTCATGCAGTGCGATGCGCAACTGACCACGCATGAGACATTGGTGCAGTGCTTGAGTGAGGCATTGTTTGCGTCATTGGGTGAGATGCAATGTGTCGTTGTGTGCATCTCATCGGCGTCGCTGGGTATCGTCATTGCGGCGTGTGTTGAGGTTGCGCGAGGCGCATTGAATGTGACAGGCAAGGCAAACTGCACCACCGAAAATAAGGTGATGAGCAACCAACACAGCGAAGCGATGTATCTGTTCATATCCCCAGTGTACCTCTTAATACTTAATAGCGCACAAATAAAGCGTCTCAGATATTTATTGTGCCAACAAATAATTCGACAACCGCACAAACTTCGCCACTGAGAGTTCTTCTGCACGCGCGGTTGGCGCGATGTCGCAGGCGATGAGTTGCTCTTGCGTGACCATGTCGGCGAGGGTGTTGCGCAGCATTTTGCGCCGTTGGCTAAATGCCATGGTCACGAGTTTGGATAGATGTGCTTCGTCTGTGGCTAAAAGTTTCGCGGGGTTTCGTGGCACCATGCGCACAATTGCCGAGGTGACTTTCGGTGCGGGCACAAATGCGTGCGGCGGCACGTCGAATAAATGCGTCATCTCGTAGCGGTATTGCAGCATGACCGACAAACGTCCATAGGCTTTGGTCGCAGGCGCGGCGACCATGCGTTCGATGACTTCTTTTTGCAGCATGAATACCTGCATGTCGATGTGCGGTGCAAATTCAACGAGGTGAAACAGCAGGGGGCTGGAAATATTGTAGGGCAAATTGCCCACGACTTTGCGCGTTTTGCCCTCGGCGGGAATCGAGAGAAAATCGAATTTGAGCGCGTCGATGCTGTGGATGGTCAATTGCTCGGGCGTAAAACGCTGCTGCAGGCGAGCCACCAAATCACGGTCGAGTTCAACCACGTGCATGTGCGAAATGTTTTTGAGTAAAGGTTCCGTCAATGCCGCCAAACCTGGACCAATTTCAATCAGACAATCGTCATCCGATGGGTTGATGGCGTGCACAATGCTGGCGATGATGTTGTCGTCTTGTAAAAAGTTTTGACCAAAACGTTTGCGGGCGATGTGCGCGGTGTGTTGACTCATAAAACATCCTTGGTAATTGATTTTGTCTGCACCATGCCCGCCGCTGTGCGGATGGCGGCCTGCATACTGCCCGCATCCACCGCGCCGCTGCTGGCTCGATCCAGTGCAGTGCCGTGATCGACCGAGGTGCGAATAAATGGCAGACCCAAGGTGACGTTGATGCCATGCCCAAAACTGGCGTATTTAAGCACAGGTAAACCTTGGTCGTGGTACATCGCCAGCACCGCATCGGCTTGGTTCAGATAGTGCGGTTGAAACAGTGTATCGGCTGGATACGCGCCGCGCACATCCAAACCGCGTGCTTGTGCGGCGGCGATTGTGGGGTTGATGATGTCGATTTCCTCGCGCCCCATGTGGCCGCCTTCGCCCGCGTGTGGGTTCAAACCCGTGACCAAGATGCGCGGTTGCGCAATGCCAAAATGGTGAATTAAATCGTGAGCGAGGATGTCGATGGTACGCGTCAAACCCGCAGGCGTAATGGCGGCTGACACTGCGGACAAAGGCAAATGCGTGGTCGCCAAAGCCACACGTAAAGGGTGCTCAAGTTCGCGCCCATCGGCGAGCATCATCACCACTTGATTCACGCCAGCAAATTCGGCGAGGTATTCAGTGTGCCCTGTGAAAGCGATGCTCGCATCGTTGATGATGCCTTTATGCACAGGGGCGGTGACCATTGCCGAGAACGTGCCATTTTTTAAACCCAATAAGGCAATGTCCAAAGTATTTAAAACGTACGGCGCATTGCCCACATCCAACTCACCCAATTGCACAGGTGCAAACAATGGGCAGTGCCAGACGACGAGTGTGGTGGATTTCTCGGCATCACTCATGTCACCCAAAGATGCCAACGCGGTCAAGGGGATTAACTCGGCGTGGATGTTAAAACGTTGCGCCACTTCACGCAGATGAAATAAATCACCAATGAGCACGAGGGGCGACTGCGGCTGCGTTGCCTGCCATGCCAAAGCGGCGAGCATACTGATTTGCGGACCAATGCCCGCAGGCTCGCCCGTGGTGATGGCGATGGGGGGTGTTTGTGAATTCATGGCGCATTTTAGCACGATTGCGGGCGAAAAATAATGCGCGATGGGGTCAGTGCTATGGGTGCGACAGGGCTGTTTAATGGGTGGCAAACTGAGAGTGTGCCGACATTTTTAAACTGTCTGCCACTTGTGTTGCCAAACCACGCTTGCCCCCTGCTTTTTGCATTTCGGTGATACACAATACCCCTTGCCCACAGGCGACATGCACGCCCGATTGATTAATCGCCAGTATCGTACCCACCGCAGATGCGTGGGGTGTCAGCAATGCTTGCGCTGCCCAAATTTTCAAAGGCTGCTGCTGCCACTCACTGACGCAGACAGGTGCAGGGTTTAATGCGCGAATTTTACGGGCAAGCACCTCGGCGGACTGATGCCAATCAATTTTTGATTCGGCTTTACTGATTTTCTCAGCGTATGTGATACCGTCTGTCGGTTGTGGCACGGGCTTGGGGGCTTGACCTGCTTGTAATTGTTGCAAATAGTTGACCACCATGCGCGCACCGATTTGCGCCAATTCATCGTGTAACAGTGCTGTGGTATGTGTCGGTAAAATAGGCATGGTTTCGACCGCCAGCATATCCCCCGTGTCCAAGCCCGCATCCATCTGCATCAGCGTGATGCCTGTTTGCGCATCGCCCGCTTCGATGGCGCGGTGAATCGGCGCCGCGCCGCGCCAACGCGGCAGCAATGACGCATGGATATTGATGCAACCGTGTTTGGGCAGATTCAATGCATCCTCTGGCAAAATCAAACCATAAGCGGCCACCACCATCACATCCGCTTGCGCAGCGACGAGGCGCGCGCGCGCCTCCTCGGCTTGGTCAGGGTATTTACCGTTTAACCTAAGTGAAATCGGCTGTGCGACGGGGATGCTGTGCTGCAAGGCAATTTGTTTGACAGCAGATGGAGTCAACTTCATCCCGCGTCCGCTGGGTCGGTCGGGTTGGGTCAATACCAAAGGCACGTTAAAACCCGCTGCAATGATGGCTGCCAATGCCTGCGCGGCAAACTCGGGCGTACCTGCGAACACCACCTTCATGATGTACTTTCTTCGCGTTGCTGTTTTTTGATTTTATTTTTAAGGCGGTTGAGTTTTAAGTTCGACAAATACTGTACAAACACCTTGCCATTGAGGTGGTCAATCTCGTGCTGCACACACACCGCAAGCAACTCGTCACAATCCATTTCAAAAAAAACTCCTGAGGCATCTTGCGCACGCACCCGAACGCGCTCAGGACGGGCAACCACTTCATACACTTCAGGGACAGACAAACAGCCTTCTTCCCAGTCTTTTTTCTCTGCACTTTGGGCAATGATTTCGGGATTGATTAAAACCATCGGTGCATCGCGCTCCTCTGAGGTATCAATCACCACAATGCGTTGATGAATATCCACTTGAGTGGCTGCCAAACCCACGCCGCGCGCAGAATACATCGTCTCCAACATATCTGCGACAATGCGCTGTAAAGCCACATCAAATTGCGTCACGGGTTGCGCGACGGTGTGCAAACGCACATCAGGGAATTTTAATATAGGCAATATCGCCATGCTTGTTGACCATTTCTTATAGATTTCGAACACACGCAAAATGCTACACATAAATCCCAACAAATACAAGCAGTTAAAACGGAAACTCGTTGTTCTAAATGAGATGTGGACACAAGGCGCATCAAAACATTTACAAAAACTCGCAACAAATGCTTGACAGCATTGCAATGAACCCTTATAATTTCAATCTCTTGTAGCGCGGGAGTAGCTCAGTTGGTAGAGCGCAACCTTGCCAAGGTTGAGGTCGCGAGTTCGAGCCTCGTCTCCCGCTCCAAGTTTTCTAAGGGAAGCAGTCGTTTACGTCATGCTTCCCTTTATTCATAGTAACAAGCATAACATCGGCGGAGTAGCAAAATGGTTATGCAGCGGCTTGCAAAGCCGTCTACGCCAGTTCGATTCTGGCCTCCGCCTCCAAGTCTCAAGATGTTGCCCAGGTGGTGAAATTGGTAGACACAGCGGACTTAAAATCCGCCGCTTACCTGAATAAGGGGCGTGCCGGTTCGATTCCGGCCCTGGGCACCAACAGATTTGACAAATAACACCTCGTAATACCAAGCAAACCCCGAAAACTTCAATGTTTACGGGGTTTTTTGTCGTCTGTGGGTAACTTATATAATAATCAAAAAAGTTACCCACAATTTATTTTGAGGTGTCAAAACGAAGCCCATAGGCACAAAAATCAAGGCCATTAACCCGCTCGTTGATAACCGACACCTATACACAACTCGGGAAGTTCGCAGGGTATTCAGTATTCGATTCTGGGCTTTTTAATTGAACTTTTCCTGCACAAAGCCCGCCACACTTGCCATGGCTTTTGACAAACCCGCCACATCCGTGCCACCTGCTTGTGCTAAATCGGGTCGGCCACCACCTTTGCCGCCGATTTGTTGGGCGACGTGGTTGACGACTTCACCCGCTTTGATTTTACTGGTCAAGTCTTTGGTCACACCCGCCAAAAGTGTGGCTTTATCGGTCGCGCTTGCCAATACGATGACCGCATTGCCAAGCTTGTCTTTCAATCCATCCATGGTGGTGCGCAGCATGTCGATGTCTGCGCCGTCGATGATGGCGGACAGAACTTTAACGCCATTGATTTCAACCGCTTGACTGGCCAAGTCGCCACCTTGTGATGCGGCGAGTTTGTTTTTTGCTTGCGCGAGTTCTTTTTCAAGTGATTTGATGCTCTCTTGTGTGCCGACGATGCGCTCGACCAATTCGCTTGGCGCGCTGCGCAACGCGGCGGCGGCGGCATTGACCTGATTGGCAAGGTGTTGTGTGTGTGCCAAGGCATTCAGGCCAGTCACCGCCTCGATGCGGCGCACCCCTGCGGCAACGCCACCTTCTGAAATGATTTTGAATTGACCAATATCGCCCGTGGCTTTGACGTGAATGCCGCCACACAACTCTTTACTCTCCCCAATCGAGAGTACACGCACTTCATCGCCATATTTTTCGCCAAACAACATCATCGCGCCTGAGTTTTTCGCACTTTCAATGTCCATCACTTGCGCGTCCACAGGTGTATTGGCAAGGATTTGCGCATTGACCCAATACTCAATTTGCGTGATTTCCTCAGCCGTCACAGGTGCGTTGTGGGTGAAGTCAAAACGGGTTTTGTCCGCATCGACCAATGAGCCTTTTTGCGCCACGTGCTCGCCCAGCATCAAACGCAAAGCCTTATGCATCAAGTGCGTCGCCGAGTGGTTGCGAATGGTCGCGGCGCGTTGCTCGGCGTATACGGTGGCGTTCAGCACATCGCCGACGTTCACTGTGCCGCTGTCCACGGTCACAAAGTGTCCGTGCACATCGGGCAAAACCTTGAGGGTGTCTTGTACCGAGAGTTGTGCGTTTGGATTTGAGAGCAAACCTTTGTCACCAACTTGTCCGCCTGATTCGGCGTAAAACGGTGTGACATCCAGTATCACAATGCCTTGTTCGCCTTGGTTCAGACTGGTTACAGGCTCGCTGTCTTTGTAGAGAGCCAATACTTTGAGTTGATTGCCATGCGTGCCTGTATAGCCCGTGAACTGGGTTTTTGCGCCATCGTAGACGATGGTTTTATCCATTTTGAATTTGCCTGCAGCGCGTGCGGTGTCTTTTTGCGCGTTCATTTCTATTTCGAAGCCCGCATTATCTACAGTAAATCCTCGTTCGCGGCACACATCGGCGGTCAAATCTAAAGGAAATCCAAATGTGTCGTGTAGTTGAAATGCAAATGTGCCAGAAAGTACTTTATATTTTGAATCTAACTCTATTTCTCTACTGTACTGGTTAAACGGATAACTTCCCTTTAAATGAAAAAAATAATCCGATTTTGTATAGTGCTCAGATTCTTCCAATACAGATTGCTCATCTTGCTTGCTAATGAAGTTTGTTACTGTCACGTATATTTTTTCCTGTTTGTTATCAACAAAATTAAAATTAACGTAATTTCCCGTTCCAAATGTTCTCTTGATTAGAGGGGCGTTCTTAATGTGCGCTGGTATATTGTTTAAATCTAAAGGAAATGGAAAACTTGCATCCGACCAAAAGTTTTCTACTCCTAGTTGCTTGCCAACATAACCTAATGGATTAAGTTCCTCATCGAGAATTTCCATACCTTTGGCGATGGTCTCAAAAAAACGTTCCTCTTCTTGCTTCAATGCCGCAGTGATGAGGGCTTGTTTTTCAGCAATAATTGGATACGCTGCGCCCATTTGATTGACCACTTCAGCCACGAGTTTATGGAAAAATGGCGTGCGCACGCCGAGTTTATAGCCATGACGAATAGCACGGCGGATGATGCGGCGCAGCACATAACCGCGCCCTTCATTGGATGGAATCACCCCATCGGCGACTAAGAACGTGCATGCACGAATGTGGTCGGCAATCACGCGTAAGGATGGATTCGTCACATCGGTGCAAGCCGTTGCTGTCATCGCCGCGCCAATCAAAGCGGCAAACAAGTCAATTTCGTAGTTGGAATGCACGCCTTGTAAAATCGCTGCCAGGCGCTCCAAACCCATGCCCGTATCCACGCACGGCGCGGGCAGTTTGCTCACGCTGCCATCGGCGTGCATTTCAAATTGCATAAAGACGTGGTTCCAAATTTCGATGAAACGATCGCCATCCTCTTCTGCCGAACCTGGAGGCCCGCCCCAAATGTGTTCGCCATGATCGTAAAAAATTTCCGAGCAAGGCCCGCAAGGCCCCGTATCCGCCATCATCCAGAAGTTGTCGGATTTGTATTTGCCACCTTTGTTGTCGCCAATGCGAATCACGCGCTCAGGCGGCAACCCGATTTCTTTTGTCCAAATATCGTAGGCTTCATCGTCTTCATGGTACACCGTTGCCAACAGTTTCTCAGCAGGCAAGCCATAGATTTGGGTCAATAATTCCCAACCCCATTTAATCGAGTCGCGTTTGAAATAGTCGCCAAAAGACCAGTTGCCCAACATTTCAAAAAATGTGTGGTGACGCGCAGTGTAACCGACGTTTTCTAAATCGTTGTGTTTGCCGCCTGCGCGCAAACACGCTTGTACGCTGGTGGCGCGCTTGTACGGACGTTTGTCCTGACCGAGAAACACGTCTTTGAATTGCACCATGCCCGAGTTGGTGAACATCAAAGTTGGGTCATTTTGCGGTACAAGGGGTGAACTCGCCACGATGGTGTGGCCTTTGTCGGCAAAAAACTGGAGAAATTTAGAACGTATGTCAGCGACTTGCATGGGTATCCTAATTGACGTAAATACGGGTTAATATTGATTCTGTGCATTATAAAGGATAGCCAGCCAAATGGATACTGGATCCCAAGGTGATAAAAATGAGAAATTATGCTCAAACTCATTTTTCACCACATTAAATTCTTACGTTCACACACAATCTCATTTTGATGGTATATGATGGAGCAAGCAGATAGCGTAGAGAGTTGATTTGCTTCTTGTTGTTTGGTATTTATTTTGTACTGTCGTTTGTTTTGTTTGGATGTTTTCATAACTTTAGGAGAGTCATATGCCAGCTGATAACGAAACTACAAATTTTAGTCAAGATTATGAATTGGATCGTCGCCTGCGTCACAACGGGTTCCGTGGAACTGTGGGTAATCGAGAAGCATTGCGTCAATTGAAAAAAGAGAAATATGGATCCACAGTACTGACACATGCACAAACCGACGCACTCATTAACGCGCACGCCAAAGAGTTCGAAAAAGAATCTTGAGTGTTTATATTTTTCACAAAAAATGCCACCATCTGTGGCATTTTTTATATGCGATGTGCAGATTGTTATTATTTAACCAATACAGCACAGTTTTTAAATAGCATCGTTGACATAAAACTCAAATAAACGCGCCTCAACACTCAATCCGATTGACCGCCAAGCCGCCTTTGGAGGTTTCTTTGTACTTGTTTTTCATGTCCGCGCCCGTTTCGCGCATGGTTTTAATCACCATGTCGAGCGACACGTGGTGCGTGCCATCACCGCGCAAGGCCATGCGCGCAGCGTTGACCGCTTTGACCGCACCCATCGCATTGCGTTCAATGCAGGGGATTTGCACCAATCCGCCAATCGGGTCGCAAGTCAAACCGAGGTTGTGCTCCATGCCGATTTCGGCGGCGTTTTCGATTTGCTCAACTGTTCCGCCCATCACTGCCGCGAGCCCGCCTGCTGCCATGGAGCACGCGACACCCACTTCACCTTGACAGCCCACCTCCGCGCCGCTGATGGAGGCATTGAGTTTATACAGGATGCCAATCGCGCCTGCGGTGAGCAGAAATTCATGTATGCCTTGAATATTGGCATTGGGCACGAATCGGTCGTAGTAGTGCAGCACAGCAGGTACGATGCCCGCCGCGCCATTGGTCGGTGCGGTGACCACACGTCCGCCTGCGGCGTTTTCTTCATTCACCGCCACGGCATAGAGATTCACCCAATCCATCACGGTGAGTGGGTCAGATAAACCGCGCTCAGCACTGCGCGTGAGTGCTCGATACAGCTCGCCTGCACGGCGTTTGACATTCAGACCACCTGCAAGCATACCAAACGCATCAGGGTTGCCGATGCCGCAACCGCGTGCCACACAGGTTTGCATCACCTGCCAAATGCGATTGAGTTGCGCAGTGATGTCCTGCTCGGTACGCCAAGTCAATTCATTGGCCAACATCAATTGCGCAATGCTGATGCGGTGGGTTTGACACAGTGCCAGCAATTCTTTCGCACTGCTAAATGGATAAGGCACTTCGGCAAACGCTTCCAATACAGGCGCGGTGTCCATGCCCACCGTGACCACAAAACCACCGCCGACCGAGAGGTATTTTTTCTCAACCAGCAAATGATTGTCTGCATCAAACGCCGCCAGTTTCATACCATTGGGGTGCTCGGCGAGGGCTTCGCGTTTGTGCATAATCAAGTCGCGTTTGAACATAAAAGCGACTTCGTGCTGCCCGAATAGTTTAATTTTTTGATCGAGTAAAACGAGGTCTAATTCAGATTGAATTTCATCAATGGGCACGTCCTCGGGATTGAACCCCATTAAACCGAGCAACACCCCTTTGTCCGTGCCGTGCCCCAAACCCGTCAAGCCGAGCGAGCCGTACAGTTGCACCGAGATGCGCGCGGTCTGCGCCAACAAGTCGTGTTTGTGCAGGTATTCGACAAACATCTTGGCTGCGCGCATGGGCCCAACGGTGTGCGAACTCGAGGGGCCGATGCCGATTTTAAATAGGTCAAATACGGATACCGCCATTTTGTCTCCTTGTGTGTGTTTTGTATGGTTGTTTTACAAAACCATGTCACCGATGTTTTTCTAAATAATCCCCCAACCACCGCATAAACTCAGGCGTGGTGCGCGTGACGTTAAAACGCATCATACTCGATGCGCCTTGTTTGGGTGAAAACAGCGAACCGGGGGCGACCAGCCAACCATCGTTTTTCGCTTCCAAAGCCAGCGCGTTGGTATCCACACCCGTATTGACCCACAGAAATACGCCTTCTTGCGCGTGTTCAGGATACTCTAAACCGATTTCAGGCAAGGCGGTTTTCATATACGCGTGCGCATCGGCAAGGCGTGTGCGCAGTTTGTCGAGGTGGCGGCGATGCTGACCATCGACCAATAAGCGGTGCACAATGCGTTCGTTCATTTCAGAGCAAACCATGGTCGAGAGCATTTTGCGCATCAGGATGCCTTGCACATGCTCGGTCGGACAGCAGAGCAAGCCCACGCGTAAATCCGCACCCAAGGATTTTGAAAAACTGGCGATGTAAAACACCCGTTTGAGTTGGTCAAGCGCGGCGTAACGCAAGGCAGGCGCGCCTTTGGACAAACCCGCGTGTAAATCGCCGTAAATATCGTCCTCCAAAACATACGCATCGTATTCCTCCATAATACGCAACACTTGGTACGCACGTGCAGGCGTGATGCCGTAAGAAGTCGGGTTGTGCAGTACGCTGTTGGTCACGTACAGCTTGGGTTTTTCGAGTTGCATGAGGCGCGTCAGGGCTTCGATGTTCGGCCCCTCCACATCGCGCGGCACAGAAACCACACGCAAGCCCTGCGCTTGCAAACAGCCGTAGAGCCAAAACCAGCACGGGTCATCGACCACCACCGCATCACCGGGGTTGAGAAAATAACGCGCCACCAAATCAATCGCCATTGACACGCCATTGGTCGTGACCACTTGGTCGGGCGCGGCGTGGATGCCGATGGGGTGCAGTTGCACCACGATTTGCTCGCGCAGTGGCGCGTAGCCCGCGACATTGCCATAGTCGTAAATATGCGCGTCCGAAACGCGCGTTGCAGCGCGCACGGCGACACCCATGCGCTCGTTTTCTAACCATGAGCGCGGCAAAATACCGCTGCCTGGGGTGCGATCGTCAGGCAAATCGGAGAATAAATGACGCAGCAACCATTTGGCATCGACCACCTGCGTTTCTTGAAATGCGAGCAAATTGCGCTGTGCGGTTTCGGGCTCGGATCGCGGCACGTGCAAGGGTTGCGCCACGTAAAACCCCGAACCTGCGCGCGAGTGCAGCACGCCCGAGGCGACCATTTTTTCATACGCATTGACCACGGTAAAACGCGAGACTTCGAGTTTATCGGCGAGTTGGCGCACCGAAGGCACACGTGCACTGGGTGCATAAAAACGCATCTCGATGCGCTCGGTGAGCCATGCGACCACGGCATCAACCTTGTTAAATCGGGGGTCTAAAGCCGATGGGCTCATTGCAAGGTTGGATAAACCTGCCGCAACTGACTCTGTGCTCTCAAGCGAAAGTGTATTGTGTTCCATATCGGTACAGTTTAAAAATTGTTTATGAAATTGTACCGTTACTGTACTGCATTTTTCGCGTATTGTGTCAACAAATCAAACTTTACATAAGGCAGGATGTATGCACACAATTGGCATTTTGGGTGGAATGAGTTGGGAATCAACTGCGATTTATTACCAGCATTTGAACCGTATGGTGCGACAAGCACATGGCGGATTGCACAGCGCACCCGTCATCATTGATAGTGTGAATTTTGCGCAAATGGCGGTGTGGCAACGCGCGGGGGATTGGCACAGTGCGGGCGAATTTTTGGCGCAAAAAGCCCAGTGTCTGCAAGCGGCGGGTTGCCAAGCCATCGGGATTGCGACCAACACCATGCACAAAGTCTATGACACCATTCAAAGCCAAATTGATATTCCCGTGATTCACATCGCCGATGCGGTGTGTGATGAGGCGAGCCAACGCGGGATTTCGCGGGTGTTGTTTCTTGGAACCCAGTTCTCGATGAGCGATGATTTTTTGCGTCAACGTTATGCACATCGGAATATTGATTGGCAAGTCCCAAATGCACAAGACCGCGAATTAGTACATCAAATGATTTTTGAGCGACTGTGTCAGGGCGAGGTGCGGGACGCAGACAGAGTGGCGTTGCTTGATATTATTGAGCGTTGCGTTGAAGGCTGTGTTGCGCGCGGTGCTCAAGCACCACAAGCGGTGGTTTTGGGTTGTACTGAGTTGGTCATGTTACTCGGTGAAGACACACCTTGTGTGTTACCGGTTTTGGACAGCACTCGCATTCATGCGCAGGCATTGGCTGCGTTTATTTTGATCGAACCCTAAAGCATTGGATTGGCTATGAATGTGTTTTCTGCCTACACCTTAACCAGTTTATTCGCCATGGCGACATTTGCCTTCGTAACCTCGGTCACGCCCGGTCCAAACAATCTGATGCTATTGCATTCGGGCGCGCGTTTTGGCTTTAAGCGCACCATCCCGCACATGGTGGGCATCGCTTCGGGATTTTGTGTGATGATATTGTTGTGCTGCATCGGCGTGGCGGCGGTGGTTTTAGGCTACCCTGCAACCAACTGGGTGCTCAAAATCATCGGCAGTTTGTATATGCTGTGGCTGGCTGTCAAGTTGTGGAAAAACGGTGCTGTGCCGAAAAACATCAACCCAGATGGCAATCTGCCCGATGCACAGAATAAAAACACAGCGCAACCGATGACCTTGATGCAAGCGGCATTGTTTCAATATGTTAATCCCAAGGCGTGGATGATGGCGCTGACCTTGCCTGCGGTGTATTTGCCTCAGACAGGTTTGCTGTGGGCGAATACCTTGATTGCCTGTGCGCTGTGCGCGGTGATTAATTTATTGAGCGTATCCGTGTGGGCGCGTGGCGGTGAAATGTTGCAAAGCGTGCTACACAAACCACACTATGCGCAGATTGCCAATGTGACGATAGTCCTGATGACCGTGTATTGCGCGCTGTCGGTGTGGTTATAATGGCGCAACGCTTCAACACTCATTTGAAAGATACCCATGAACTACAAACACCAATTTTTCAACGACTATGCTGAAACCGCCCACCCTGCGTGTATTCAAAAACTCTCCGAGCAGACTTTGCAACAAGAGGCTGGTTACGGCTTAGACAGCGTGAGCGTGCATGCCGCGACACTCATTCGCGCCAAACTGGGCGTGGTCAATGACACGCCCGTGCATTTTATCAGCGGCGGTACACAAGCGAATTTGACGGTCATCGGCGCATTGCTCCGCCCGCACGAGGCGGTGATTGCGGTGGAATCAGGGCATATTGCCACACACGAAACGGGTGCGATTGAAGCGACAGGGCATAAAGTCATTCAGATGCCCCATATCAATGGCAAACTCACACCCGCTGCGATTGAGCAGGTGATGCGCACACATCCGAATGAGCATTCGGTCAAACCACGCATGGTGTTTGTCTCGCAAGCGACTGAATTGGGTACAGTGTACAGCCGCACCGAACTGCTTGCTTTGCGTGCGGTGTGCGATACGCATGACTTGTGGCTCTACATTGACGGTGCGCGTCTGGGCAGTGCGTTGTGCAGCGAAAATGCCGCCTGCGATTGGCAGGATATCGCTCGTTTTGCGGATGTGTTCTATATCGGCGGCACGAAAAACGGGGCTTTGCTCGGTGAAGCGATTGTCTTTCCAAACACGATTTTAAACAACGATTTTCGCTACGCCCTCAAACAACGCGGTGCGCTGCTCGCCAAAGGGCGGGTGATTGCCAGTCAATTTGTCGCGTTGTTTGAACACGATTTGTATGGCGAATTGGCGCAACATGCCAATGATTGCGCCATGCGTTTGCGCACAGGTTTGTCTGAGTTGGGCGTGGTTTTTTACACCGATTCAGCCACCAACCAACAGTTCCCGATTTTGTCCAATGCGGTGGTTGAAGCCTTGCAAAAAGATTATGGCTTTTACACATGGGAGGAGCTCAATAAACGTGAGTCGGTGGTGCGCTTTGTGTTTTCGTGGGCCACGCCGATGGCGATGGTGGACGAATTGCTGACAGACACAAAACGCTTGCTCAATTCATAAAATACCCTATTGAGTGGAATATGCAGATGAAACTGCCTTTTTATATTTTCAACGTGTTTGCCGAATCCAATTGGGGCGGCAATCCTTTGGCAATCGTGCCGTTATTGGATGCGTCGCAATCCATCGATACACATACCATGCAGCGCATCGCGCGGCAATTCAATTTATCCGAAACGGTGTTCATCACGCCGCTCGCAAATGGGCAACACGCCGCGCATCTGTCGTGGTCATCATTCAAGCCCAAGCGATTGACCGCCTCAATCATTTGTATCTAAGCGTGAATGCCGATGGTCAAATTCAAGTCGGCGGGCGCGTGATGGCGTTTGCACAAGGGCAATTGAATGCTTTTTAATATTCTCAAAAAATCAAAAACCCCACCCAATCATGCTCAAAAATTACAATCCGCCCACAGTCGCTGACATTCGCACAGACAGCGCACTGTCCACTTTCATCGCGCCATTCATCGCCAACCTTGCGGGTTACGGCGGGCCACTGGCGATTGTCATCGGCGCGGCGCAGGCGGGGATGTTGACCACTGAGCAAACCACTTCAATGTTGTGCATTCTGAGCATCACCTTTGGTTTGGCGAGTTTGATTTTGACCTATCTGACCCGCGCACCCATCATCACTGCGTGGAGCACACCTGGTGCGGCGTTTTTAATTTCGGCATTGCCAACGGTGAGTTATCACGAAGCGATTGCAGGGTTTATCATTGCCAACGGCATTATTTTCGCCATCGCCGCGACGGGAATGTTTGACACAGTGATGAACAAGTTACCCAAAAGCATTGCCGCCGCACTGCTCGCGGGGATTTTGTTTCGCTTTGGCGTGAATACCTTTGCCAGTTTGGGCTCGGACACCGCTTTGATGTTGGTGATGCTGGCGGCGTATGTGTTGGGCAAACGATGGTTGCCACGCTATGCGACTTTGGCCGTGCTGATGGTCGGTTGCGCGTATGTGTTTGGCTGGCAAGGTGTGTCTGTGCCGCACGTGCCTTTGCATGTATCATCGGTAGTGTGGACTGCGCCTGAGTTTTCGTTCAATGCGCTCATCAATATCGGTTTGCCCCTCGCCCTGATTACCCTTACGGGGCAACAAATCACAGGCATCGCGGTATTGCGCACATCGGGCTATTCTGCGCGACAAGCACCCGCAAAGCCTTTGGTGGGATTGACGGCGTTGTTGTCGACATTGACCGCACCATTTGGTAACTTTGGCATCAATTTGGCGGCCATCACCGCCGCGATTTGCACCGAAAAATCTTGCCACCCTGACCCTGCCAAACGCTATGTCGCAGGCTTGTGGTATGGCGTGTTGAACCTCATCATTGGTATGCTGGCGGGGGTGTTGGTGGTGTTTTTCCTTGCCTTGCCCAAAGCCTTGATTACGATACTGGCGGGCTTGGCTTTGCTCGGTGCGATTTTGAGTAATATCAGTAATGCTTTTCATGCAGATTTCTCAGTCACTGACCGCGAGGCGGCCTTGGTGACGTTTATGACCTGTGCCTCTGGTGTGACGCTGTGGCAAATGGGCAGTGCTTTTTGGGGCATTGTTTTGGGTTGTCTTACGTATGCGGTGTTTCATTGGCGTGTTCAACATGCGCACAAATAAATCCGACATCCATCTTATTTCCACAGATGGATAGAATACTGTGCGCGTCAACCCAAGTCGCTTGGTGTTCATTATCAGGCGTGAATTGCTTTGACGCGATTTTTTTCCTTTATAATGGTCGCAGTGACAAGAAACATTTGACGATTATAAGAGCAGTATTACTTCCATTCATTTATTGAGGATGACACATGAATCAACGCATTAAATTTGCATTATTAGCCGCTTTATTGACGACCAACAGTTTACCTGCTGTATCTTTTGCACAAGTGGCGATTGATAAAGTCGTGGCTGTTGTGGCGGGCGAACCGATTGCACAAAGTGAATTGAACGAGCGCGTTAAAGTAAACCGCGAAGTGGCCAACCGCACCAAGCAAAAAGTCAGTGAGTCTGAGTTGGTTAATTACTCTCGTGATGAGTTGATTAACGAACATTTGTTATTGAATCGAGCGAAAAATGCGCGCATTACAGTGGGTGATGACAAAATCAATGCAGCTTTGCAAGACATGGCGCAAGGCAATAGCATGACGATGGAACAGTTCAAAGCACACGTCGGCAAAATTGGGGGTGTGAATGGTTGGAGCAATCTCAATAATGATTTGAAAAATCAAATGATGATTGAAGCCTTGATGCAGCAAGAAATTTCTAGCAAAGTTAAAGAGCCGACTGCCAAAGAAATCGATGCAGAAGTTGCACGCGTGAGCGCACTGCCAGATGGCCCGATGTCACCGCAAGAAGTCGCTGTGGCACAACATATTTTCATTAAAAATGCCAACAGTGCTTCTTTGAAAAAAATTCAAGCCATCAAAGCCCGTTTGGATAAAGGTGAAGATTTCGGCATGCTTGCCAAGCAAGTTTCCGAAAACCCAGAAACCGCAGCCAACAACGGTCAAATTCCGTACATTGGCTTGAATGACAAGCAAGCAGACCCCAGTGTGGTTCAGTTGGCGAAAACGGCACCACTGAACACGGTTTCCGAGCCCGTCAAAACTAAAAACGGCTATCACTTATTTAAAGTTTCTGAGCGCACGACACTTACTTTGAATGATGATGCGAAAAAAGCCATGGCGAAAGACGCGCTGATGTCTATGCGTCAAAAAGAGGCGACAGAACAATATTTTAAAGAGTTGGATGCCAGCAAAGCGTCGTTGGTAGAGATCAGAAATTGATTTTTCAAGTGACAAAAATAGCAAAAGCGGGTGATACCCGCTTTTGTACATTCAGACGTGGCTTCAAACTTGATGCGAGCGATGTGACTCACGAAAATCACGACACGCATCGCCAAACATTTCATAGATTTTAATCCACAGAGGATTTTCATGGGTCAACCATTCGGGATGCCACTGCATACCGAGTGTAAATTGTTTCACGTCCGTGCAATACATCGCCTCAACCAAACCATCGGGTGCGTGTGCCAAAGGTGCCAGACCCTTGCCCAAAGTTTTGATGCCTTGTCCGTGTAAAGAGTTGACCCAGAACTCAGATACGCCCAGGGATTTTTCAAACCATGTGTTAGGCACTAATTTGACGTCGTGGTGTGGACCATACTGGATTTCATTGGGCGCGGTGCTGTCTTTTTCACGATGATCCATCATATTGGGCACTTCGTGTACTTTTTGGTGTAGTGTGCCACCCCGTGAAATATTGAGTTCTTGGTGACCGCGGCAAATGCCTAAAAATGGCAAACCGCGTTCCAACGCAGCAGGAATCAGTTGTGCATCAAAATAATCGCGATCGGGGTCTTGCAGCACATTGGGTGTCTGGTTTTCTTCACCGTATAGCGAAGGCACGATATTGGTTGATGCGCCTGATAAATACACGCCATCCGCCAAATCTAAATATTGCTCCAACTGAGCGTAGCCATAACAAGTGGGTACCAATAAAGGGACACAATCCGAAAAGCGAACGATGGGGTCTGAATATTTTTTTGCCAACAATTGGTAATGAATGTCAGAAAGAACACGCGCACCTGTTGGTATGAGAATCAAAGGTTTTTTAATGGTTTTGCTATCGTTCGTCTTGGGTAAAATCATGTTGCACCTAAATAAAGTTGGATGGTCACACTGTATCTGGAAGTACCACATTACCAAAAGCACCACTTCCCGTGGCTCAGCGCAGACACTATTGCGCTAAAATTTAACCCATTATGCCAAAGTATAATCAAGTCTCGTTCAAATGAGCGGAATATTTGAGGCAAGTTTGTGCAATAAATGTGGTTAAATGCCAACCATAATATATGCCTTTGCGCAAAACATATTCTGAAATCACGCACAAACCATTTATTTTTTAAGGTTTTAGGCTTACAATGACCGCTGTTAAATAATTGGATTGCTGATTGGTGTTTGGCATTTTAAAGCGCAGGCAAGCAGTCAAGCAAACACAAACCGAATTTTAGTAATTGCAATAGGACTTTGATATGAACTTAAACGCAAAAGATACAACAACCTATGCCGAAAATTCAGGCGTAGAGCACCTTTCAGAAAAAGGTGCAAAGGGAATTATGTGGGTCGCGCTCGCGGCCGTATTGGCAATTGTGGCTTTGTTGTACATTTTGGCGCAGATTTTCAGCCCGAGTGTCACGGGCGATAACTCGCAAGCAGAGCAACAAATCGTAGAGCGTTTGCGCCCAGTGGCGGGTTTTTCTATGGGTGCGGCATCAACAGGGCCTAAAACAGGTGAAGAGGTTTACAACGGTTTGTGTACCGCTTGTCATGCAGCAGGTACTGCAGGCGCGCCAAAATTGGGCGATGCTGGCGCATGGGGGCCGCGTATTGGACAAGGTTTTCCATTGCTTTTAAAACACGCGATGGAGGGCTACACGGGTAAAACGGGTGTGATGCCTGCCAAAGGTGGCGGTACCAACAGCGATTTAGAAATCGCTCGCGCAGTGGTGTTTATGGCAAACAAAGGCGGTGCAAGTTTTCCTGAGCCAAAAGACCCAGCAGCCGATCCAGCCGCGGCAGCACCCGCAGCAGACGCGAAAAAACCATAACGCGTTGTCAATGCACACAATGTAAAACAGGGCTTTTTAGCCCTGTTTTACATTGCTGGATATCATGGTGAGATACTTGTCAATCAATTTGAAACCGCGTACACTGGCGGCGGGCGCGAGCCCCCTCGTTTTTTCCTCCCTAAACGGGGTCGTCAGCAATGACGATTTTCCCCCGAGTACGATGCTCGGGGTTTTTTATGTTACTTTGTAATAATTAGTTGGGTTATTTGCAGTTTAGTTGATAAAAGTACATTTGATGCATCTCTCATAAGGAGTTGAGTTATTCAAATTTATACTTGCGGCATTTTTTGACAAATCAAAGACCACATAAACATTGAGTTATCGAGGTGGATGCAACCGTTCATTATGAATGTTCTCTACAAAACTTTTCTTGAACTGGGCGTGAGTAGTCGGGTCGAAGCGCGGCATTTTTTACTGCGTGCTGGTGATGTGGCGCAGCGTCTGTATCTCATTGAGCAAGGATGCGTGCGACTTTATTTGATTGATGCTGATGGACGTGAGATAAGTACCCAGTTTTTCTTTGAGGGTGAAGTGGTCGGTTCATTAGAGAGTTTTTTGTCTGAATGCCCCAGTGTCTTACATTTAGTCACCATAGAGGCCTGTCAGTTGCGCGTATTGGAAAAGGTTGCTGTCATGGCTCGGGTTCAGAATGACCCAAGTCTTCGTGCCGATGTGCAGGCACTGACGCAACAGCGTCTCATTCACTATATTAATCTTTATACCAGTGCTATTGCCGACTCGCCCACTCATCGCTATGCCGCTTTGCTGGCGACGTACCAACAAAAATTAGAGCGTATTCCGTTACACATTTTGGCAACTTATCTGGGTGTGAGTGCTGTACACTTGAGTCGAATTCGACGCAAACTGAAAATGATTTCGTCCGTCTAAACATTTGTTAATGACGACATGGTTCGCTGGTCGTATCATCAATCCATCACAACATTTGATGGAGAATACACATGCATACCTTAGTCATTTTAGCGCATCCTTATTCCAAGAGTTATTGTCATGCTTTATACAATAAAGTAGTGCAGCAACTCGAACAAGCTGGTCACATCGTGGACTGTTTGCATCTGGATGAGGAAAATTTTGACCCGATTATGCGTAGCGCAGATTTAGCGGTGTATGCTCGTAGTCAAAGTGCCGACCCGGCCGTCCCACTCTACCAAGCACGAATTGATGCTGCACAACAATTGGTTTTTATTTTTCCTATTTGGTGGGAGATTATGCCAGCTCTGCTCAAAGGTTTTATCGACAAAGTATTTACCAATGGCTGGGCCTATGAGCCATCTAAGCATGGTGTTAAAGGGCTTTTAACCCACATTCAGCGAGCGGTTGTCGTGACTACCATGAATACACCTAAATGGGCTTATCGGTGGTTGTACGGAAATGCTGTGCAGCGTGCATTGGTGCGCGGTACGCTACGCAAATGTGGTGTGCGCAATGTCAAATGGGTGGCTCTGTCACCTATCAGTTACGTTAAGAATGCCCAGCGTCAAAAGTGGTTGAATCGTGTAGGTGCCATGTTTGACTCGTAATGCGATAAGTTGGGTCACGTATCCTGAATGTCACCCAAAAGACAGTTTGACAACTATCGAATTGTTCGATAAAATGCGCGCACTTCGCATGGGTCTCAAATGCGATACCAAGGAATTGATGGGTGCTTTTTAACAATCCATACTTTCCTCAACCCAAGCAGGTTACAACTATGGAACAAGACCTCAAATTACTGGTGCGTCAGTTTAAAGCGTTGTCGAACGAGCATCGATTAAAATTGCTGTTGCAGATTGTCGCGCATGAGCACGCGCATGGGCGAGAGCAGGGTTGTTTGATTAACGAGATGGTTGCTGATTGGCGTATCTGCGCAGCGACGATTTCGCACCACATTCGCATTATGGAATCGGCGCGTTTGATTGATGTTGAGAAAGTGGGCAAATTTATTGTTGCGCGTGTGAATTTGGATACGTATGAAATGCGTATGCGTATGTTTCACGTGCGTCCTGAGGCGGCACATATGCAAGCACTGTTGCGCAGTCGCCCCACTGATACTACTAAAACAAATTAAGGTGTTTATGACGTTTTATTCAAAAGCATTTCGCATCGGCGTATGGTCGTTGGCAGTGAGCACGCTGTGTGCCTGCGCGGTTGTGACGGGCAAGCATGAAACGCTCGCTCAAGTCGACAACGTTCGCTTGAATTTGCCTGAGGCATCGGGGAAAACTTTGGCGCAATGGCCACAGCAAGGCTGGTGGACACAGTACAACAGCCCCACTTTAAACACGCTCATTGAGCAAGCGATGCGCGACGGTCCGAGTTTAAAAGTTTTGGCGACACGGATTGATGCCTCGCAAAATGCTGCCGACGCGGTGCGCAAACTCTCATATCCAATGGGGCAAGTCAAAGTCGATTGGACGGGGCAGGAGTTTTTCAACACCCGCATCAATGGTGCGACACCACAAACTCAAGCGGCCTTGAGCAGTCGTGGCATTCCAACCAACCCAGCGGATCAATTGATCGCTTTGACCAACATCAGCGCGGGAATTTCGTGGGATTTGGATTTATGGGGGCACAACCGCGCATTGTATGGTGCGGCCTTGGGTCTGAGCCGAGCACAAACTTTGGAATACGAAGCGGCGCGTCAAGGGGTGATTGCCAACATTGTCGGTTTACACGCGCAAATCATGGCGTTTACCGAGCGCGCTAATATCGTTGACAAGCAAATCGCCACACAGACCACGCTGCGTCAACGTTGGTTAGAGCGTGAGCAGGCAGGTTTGCAACCCACGCAAAACAGCGTGCAAGTGGATATGACCTTGGCACAATTGGCGCAACTCAAGCAATCGCTGATGGCACAAAAAGCCGTGGCGCGGGCGCAACTGGCCGCATTGATTGGACAAACGCCTGAGCAGTTGGCAGAGTTTTTGCCAGAGTCGACTTGGCAAACCCTTAATCTTCCGCAGGAAATCCCTGCGCAAATTCTCGGTACGCGCCCCGATATCGCCGCCGCGCGTGAATACATCGTCGCATCGACCGAGCAGGTCAATGCGGTCAAAGCAGAGTTTTATCCGAACATCAATATTGGCTTGTCCACCGCTTTGCAATTGCTCAATCTGCAAGATATTTTGGATTTTAAGTTGCGTCAACAACAGGCGCAATTGGACAACACCATTGCACAATACAATCAAACCGTGTTTCAAGCGGTATCGGATGCGCATCAGCAATTGGCACAATACCGCCAAGCGCAGGCTTATTTGACGGCGCAAGCGCGGATGGTCAAAGACAGCCAAACACTGACGGATTTATCCGCGCAACGTTATCGGGCGGGCATGAGTCCGCAAATGGAAAGTTTGATGTACCAAACCGCAACCTTGCGTGAGCAAGACGCACTGGTGATGGGTTACGCCATGCGTCGTGCACAAGAGGCGCGATTGGCGAGCAGTTTGGGAACTGAGTTCTCAGACTTAATCACGGATAAATTAACGGATAAATGATGAGCGTCGCTGATTGAACTTAGCACAGCATCAACGAATCAACGCAAAAAATCACAAGAACACAAGAATATAAGGAACAACATGAGCACAATTGAAGCCCCAAACATGACGCAAGAACAGGATATCATCGATGCGCAAAAATCAAGCCAGCGTAAAAAACGTATGAGCATTGCAATTGGCATCTTTTTACTGATTGGCTTGCTGTGGGCGTTGTACTGGTTTTTTATTGCGCGTTATCATGAGGAAACTGAAAATGCCTATGTTGCAGGCAGTATGGTGGTGGTTAATGCACAGACTGTTGGTACGGTTGAGGCGATTTTGGCAGAAGAAAACCAAGTGGTTAAAGCAGGCGATGTGTTGGTCAAACTCAACCCGACCGATGCGCAAGTGGCATTGGCGCAGGCGCAAGCACAATTGGCAAATGCCACACGCCAAATTCAAAATGTATTCAATACCGTTAGCGTGACCCGTGCGCAAATGGTGCAAGCGAATTCCGCGGTTAAAACGGCTCAAGACGCAGTCAATCGCCGCGCGGTCTTGGTCAAAACAGGTGCGGTCAGCCGCGAAGAATACGATCAAGCGGTGAATGCGCTGAATCAAGCCCTCGCCGCGCAAAAAACCACGATGGAGCAAAATAAATCCGCAGGTGCGCAAGTTGCAGGTACGACCACGCAAAATCACCCTGCGATTGAGGCCGCCAAAGCGGCTTTTCGCAGCGCGTACATCAACAGCAAACGGTTGGCCGTGCTCGCGCCAACCGATGGCGTGATTGCCAAACGCAATGTTCAAGTCGGTCAGCAAATTTCACAAGGTGTGCCACTGATGAGCATTGTGGCTGCCAATCAATTGTGGGTAGAAGCGAATTTCAAAGAAACCCAGTTGGCGAATTTACGTGTGGGGCAACCCGTTGAGCTGACATCGGATGTATTTGGCAGTGGGGTTAAATTCAAAGGTACGGTGCAAGGGATTGGCATCGGTACAGGCTCTGCTTTTTCTGTATTGCCCGCGCAAAACGCGACGGGCAACTGGATTAAAATCGTTCAGCGCATTCCTGTGCGCATTCAACTGAATGCCGAAGAACTCAAAGCGCATCCTTTACGCGTCGGGATGTCGATGATTGCCAATGTCAACACCCACCAACGCAATGGCGCGGTATTGGGTACGGTGGCTGGCAGTGATGGCCTGTCCAATCTCACCACCAACGTTTATGCGCAGGATGAAGAAGAAGCCAACCGCGAAGCAGACAAAATTATCAACGCCAATTTGCATTGATTCACCACTTAAAACCATTTTGCCGTCATCGCGTAGCCATTCGCTGGATGTTAATTTGATGAATGTCAATTGAATCGATGCGGTATGGATTGCGTTACTCATCAAATATCGCGCGCAATCGCCACTGATTTCACACAGGATACACCATGGGGCAAACCCACGACACACGAAACACCACAACCGCGCCTGAGGTGGTTGAGGACGAACATTCGCTCAAACCGCTTGCGGGCGCGGCTTTGGTCATGCTCACCCTCGCAACCTCGTTGTCGACGTTTATGGAGGTTTTAGACACCACGATTGCGAATGTTGCCGTGCCGACAATTGCGGGCTCGATGGGCGTGTCGGCGCGTGAAGGCACTTCGATTATCAGCTCGTACTCATTGGCCGCCGCGATTGCCGTGCCGTTGACGGGTTGGCTGTCGCGTCAAATAGGCGAAGTGCGCTTGATCATCCTATCGGTGTTGCTGTTCACAGTGTTTTCGGTGCTGTGCGCGCTTGCGCCCAATTACAACACACTGGTGTTTTTTCGTTTGATGCAAGGTTTCGTTTCAGGGCCGATGGTGCCGCTCGGTCAATCGATTATGATGAACAGTTATCCTGCGCACAAACGCGGCATGGCGATGGCGTTTTTTGCGATGGCGGTGGTGATTGCGCCCGTGATGGGGCCCGTTTTGGGCGGCTACCTGACCGAAAATTACTCTTGGCCGTGGATTTTTTATATCAATGTACCGATTGGATTGTTTTGCGCGTTCTCGATTTACACCTTGCTCAAAGGGCGTGAGACCCCGATTACACGTCAGCCGATTGATTATGTCGGTTTGTCGTTGTTGGTCTTGGGCGTGGGCTCGTTGCAATATATGTTGGAGCATGCCAATGATTTGGGCTGGTATGAATCTACCGAAGTGGTGGTTTTGACCGTGATGGCAGTGATTGGCTTGGTCTTGATGGTGATTTGGGAATGGTTTGAAAAGCACCCCGTGGTGGATTTGCATTTGTTGCGCAGTCGCAATTTCACATTGGGCACATCGATGCAAACCATCGGTTTTACCATGTTTTTTGGCAATATGGTGGTCATACCTCTGTGGCTGCAAACAGTGATGGGCTATGACGCGTTTCACTCGGGGATTGCGGTCGCGCCTGTGGCCATGTTTGCTTTGTTTTTCTCGCCTGTGATTGGTATGAATATGCACAAGGTCGATTTGCGCTATTTGATTGCCACGGGGTTTGCCTTGTTTGCATTTGGCGCATGGTATTCGAGTTTGCTCACACCTGATTCAACCATCACGCACATCATGCTGACGCGGTTTTTATTTGGCATGGGCATACCGTTTTTCTTTATTCCATTGGGCTCGTTAATTATGGACGGCTTGGAAGGTGAAGAAATCACCAGTGCGGCGGGCTTGTCGAATTTTTTGCGCACCTTGGGTGGCGCGATTGGTACGGCAGTGTTTGTCACCATTTGGTCACGACGCACGAGTTTTCACCATGCGCGCTTGACCGAGGTGGCGATTCCCGGTAATCCGATGTACGAGCAGTTTATGGTAAAACTCGGCAGTGCCGGTATGAGTGCGCCTCAACGATTGACACTATTGGATGGATTGATTTCACAACAAGCGGCGACACAGGCGACCCTCGATGTCTTGTATTTGACGGCAGTTTTGTTTGTGGGTATGATTGCTTTGACTTTTTTTGCCAAACCTGTCAAAGGTGCGGCGGCTACTGGAGGGCATTGATGAAACCTGCGCACATCGCTCGGTTTGAAAAACTCAAAGCGCGTGGACGTTTTTTGTATTTATTGTCCACCGCATTGTCGGTTGCTGGGGTGATTGCCGCCATCCAAATTTTTAGTGACGGTCAGTTATCGTACAAAAGCATTGCCTTGTATGCCCTGATCGGCGCGGTGGTGGCGCAGGTGGACTGGTTGATTTTGGCCAAGCGTTACCACGCGCACAATAACCCGACGCTTTAAAAATCGTAAAACACAGCCAAAGCCGTTATAATGACGGCTTTGTTGCATTCACCGCTTAACTTTTCGGAATATCTACCATGACACTACGCTGCGGCATCGTCGGTTTACCCAACGTCGGCAAATCCACCCTTTTTAACGCATTGACCAAGGCAGGCATTGCAGCCGAAAACTACCCGTTTTGCACCATTGAGCCAAATGTCGGCATGGTCGAAGTGCCCGATGCGCGCATGGACGCGCTCGCTGAAATTGTCAAACCGCAACGCATGCAGTTTGCCACGGTTGAGTTTGTCGACATCGCGGGTCTGGTCGCAGGTGCATCCAAAGGCGAAGGTTTGGGCAATCAATTCCTCGCCAATATTCGTGAGACCGATGCGATTGCGCATGTGGTGCGCTGTTTTGATGATGACAACGTGATTCACGTCGCGGGTAAAATTGACCCGATTTCCGACATTGAAGTCATCAATACTGAATTGGCCTTGGCAGATTTGGGGACAGCTGAAAAAGCCTTGTTGCGTCAACAAAAAATCGCCCGCGCAGGCGACAAAGACGCGATAAAGTTGGTGGCGATTTTAGAAAAAATCTTGCCTGTGCTCAACGAAGCCAAAGCCATTCGCAATGCGAATTTAGACGCGGATGAATTGGCGATGATTAAGCCGTATTGCTTCATCACTGCCAAACCGACCATGTATGTGGCGAATATTTTAGAGCATGGTTTGGAACATAACCCACATTTGCAAGCGGTACAAGAATACGCTGCCAAAGAAAACTCTCCCGTGGTTGCGGTGTGTGCGGCGATTGAAGCCGAAATTGCAGGTTTGGATGACGATGAAAAAGAAATGTTCTTGACCGATATGGGCATGGACGAACCGGGGTTGAACCGCGTGATTCGTGCTGGCTATAAATTGCTCGGGTTGCAAACCTACTTCACCGCAGGTGTGAAAGAAGTGCGTGCGTGGACCATCCACATTGGCGACACCGCGCCGCAAGCGGCGGGCGTGATTCACACCGATTTTGAACGCGGCTTTATTCGCGCACAAACCATTGCGTATGAGGACTTCATCCAATTCAAAGGCGAGGCGGGCGCGAAAGAGGCGGGCAAAATGCGCGCCGAGGGCAAAGAATATGTGGTTAAAGATGGCGATGTTTTGAATTTCTTGTTTAACGTATAAATGATGATGGTTTTTAAAAAGCCTGAAGTCTGTTGAAGTTGGGCGCAGTTCAGTGACGTTGAGCACAGATAGAAACAAACCCCAAGCGAAGCCCATCGTTTGGGGTTTTTTATTTGCCGACGCTTGCTTTTTTCGGTAGGATGCGCCGATGAGTTTATCAGTGAAATTTCAGTGCAATTTTTGTGGGGACAGGCCACCCACGGAAGACTAAAAACTCACCTAAGCAGTTAACGAAACAATAGGATAAATAATGACGTATTTAATTTTTGCGGTGTTGTGCAGTGTCGCGGTGTCGGTTTTTTTAAAAATCTCGCGCAAAAATCAGATTCAAATTGCGCAGGCAATTGCAGTTAATTACATCGTTGCGACTTTGATGACGTGGTTTGTGCTCCAGCCCAACATAAAAAGTGTGAGCGAGTACGCCGCCTCCGCACCGATATTCATGGCATTGGGGATTTTATTGCCCGTGGTGTTTATCATGATGGCGCGCGCGGTGGAGCGTGCAGGCATTGTCAAATCAGATGCGGCGCAGCGACTGTCGCTGTTTATCCCGATTGTGTGGGCGTTGGTGTTCTTTGGTGAGATGCTCACGCCTGCGCGCGGTTTGGGCGTGGTGTTGGCGTTTGTGGCTTTATTGTGCTTGCTTTATAAACCCGCAAGCAAAACATTTTCGTCAAACGGTAAAGGGGTCGTCACTGCGTTGCTCGGTGTTTGGTTGGGCTATGGCGTGATTGATATTTTATTCAAGCAGTTGGCAAAGTTGGATAAAACCGCATTTGCGGGCAATTTATTCGTGGTTTTTGTACTGGCAGGTTTGTTGATGTTCGCGTATTTGTTGTTTAAACGCACGAAGTGGCAACTCAAAAACCTGCTTGCAGGCATCGTGCTTGGGGTTTTGAACTTTGGCAATATTTTGTTTTATGTGCGTGCGCATCAAGTGTTCAAGGACAATCCGACCTTGGTGTTTGCGGGCATGAATATGGGCGTGATTGCTTTGGGCACGCTGGTCGGCGCGTGGGCTTTTCGTGAAAAAATCTCACGCGTGAATGTCGTGGGTATCGGATTGGCGATGGCATCGATTTTTTGTTTGTTTTATTTGACCAAATTCTTACCGCAATGGGCGTAAAATAGCGGTTTTCCGTTACTCATCATGCCATGAAAAATTCAGAAATCGAACAATGGTTGGCACACGTCAGCCAACAAAATCAAGGTCAAATCACCGTGGTGCAAACCATCCGCAATGCGATTATGTCAGCGAGCATATTGGCTTCGGTGGCATTGATTGCATTGATGGGGGCGTTGGCAACGGCGCATTCTCAGAACAGCCGCTGGATTCTCGTATCAATTGCGGCGTTGGTTTTAAGCGCAACCTGTTCCGCGATTTCGATTAGTTTTTTGGCACGTTTGAGTTTTCAGACTCAGTTCAAGCATGTGCATTTTAAAATCTCTGCCAATCGCCTGCGCCACGCGTTGAATTTAATTCGCGGTTCTGCGGGCTTGTTTATCTTGGCTTTGGCGGTGGCGGCTATTGACTTGTGGTGGTGACCTTGATTTTATGGCTCAAATCGCGTGGGCGCATCGCCAAAGTGAGTGCCAACTGTCGCGCAATGCTACGATAATGCTGTGCGTGCGTGCTGTTTGGAGTGTCCGCCACGGTCGGTTTGCCCGCATCGGCTTGCACGCGAATGTCCATCGCCAAAGGCAGTTGTCCCAATAACGGCACATTAAAATCCGCGCTCATTTTGTGCGCGCCGCCGAGTTTGCCTCCACCGAAAATTTCTTCTTCGTGCCCACAGTTCGAGCATGTGTGCAATGCCATATTCTCGACAATGCCGAGCACGGGTATGTGGGTTTTTTCAAACATTGCCAAACCTTTGCGTGCATCCATCAGTGCCAAGTCCTGTGGCGTGGTCACAATCACTGCGCCTGTGACAGGGATTTTTTGGCTCAAGGTCAGTTGAATATCGCCCGTACCTGGTGGCATATCGACGATGAGGTAATCCAAATCCGTCCATGCGGTTTGGTAAAACAATTGCTGCAACGCTTGCGAGACCATCGCGCCGCGCCACGCGACTGGGTTGTCGTTGTCAATCAGAAAGCCAATCGAATTGACTTGCACACCGTGTTGCGTGTGCGGCACCATCAATTCCTGTGCATTGAGTTCGGGTTTGCCTGATAGATTCAACAAGGTTGGCATCGAAGGCCCATAAATATCCGCATCCAATATCCCCACGCGCGCACCTTCGTGTGCCAGTGCCAACGCGATGTTGACTGCCGTGGTGCTTTTGCCCACGCCACCTTTGCCCGAAGCAATCGCAATCACATTTTTGACATTGGGCGCAACAGTCACGCCTGCCTGTGCGATGTGCGCATGGATTTGGGTTTGAATATCGATGTGCAAGGGCACATCCGCCACCGCCTGCATCCGCACACGCAAATCATTGTGTGTACTGGCACACGCCAAAGGCAAAATGACGTTGACGATGTTGTCCTTGACGCTTTTAATCGCCCGCAGTTGCCCCAAAGTGGTTGTTGAACCGCTCAATACGGGGATGGTGTTCAATTGCGCGAGTAAATCTGCATCATTCATGGTCTTGCCCTATGGTAAAATTCGCCTCTGTTTTGATATTAAAACCAGCAACCGTGGCGGTAAAACGTCAAGAGCGCATTTTACCCCGTTCAACGGTTTCATGCACTGAACACAATTTGAGCCCATATGAATTCTCCACGTAAAATTTTAGTCACCTCTGCCCTGCCTTATGCCAATGGACAAATCCACATCGGGCATTTGGTCGAATACATTCAAACCGATATTTGGGTGCGCTTCATGCGCGCGCAAGGGCACGAGGTGTATTACGTCGGTGCGGACGACACGCATGGCACGCCCGTGATGTTGCGCGCGGAAAAAGAAGGTTTAACGCCGAAACAATTGATTGACCGCGTGTGGGCCGAGCATAAACGAGATTTCGATGCCTTTCATATTTCGTTTGATAATTATTATTCGACGGATTCGGATGAAAACCGCGAGTTGTGTGAGACCATGTATTTGAATTTGTACAAAAATGGTTTGATTGCCGAGCGTGAGATTGAACAGTATTACGACCCCGTCAAAGAAATGTTTCTCTCGGATCGATTCATTAAAGGCGAATGTCCCAAATGCCATGCGCAAGACCAATATGGTGACAACTGTGAAGTCTGTGGTGCGACCTATTCGGCGACTGAACTGATTAAACCGTACTCCACCATCTCAGGCGCAACGCCTGAAATTCGCACCTCGATGCATTATTTCCTTGCGATGTCGGATGCGCGTTGCGAAGCGTTTTTGCGCGACTGGGTCAAAGGCTTGGCACAATCCGAAGCGACCAATAAAATGCGCGAATGGCTCGGTGAGGGTGATGAGCACAAACTCGCAGACAAAGACATCTCTCGTGACGCACCGTATTTTGGCTTTGAGATTCCCAACGCGCCGAACAAATATTTTTATGTATGGTTGGATGCGCCGATTGGCTACTATGCAAGTTTTAAAAATTTGGTGGAAGTTAAGAAAACGACGTTTGATGGCAAAGCCATTCAAACGAATTTCAACGATTGGGTCAAACCCGACACCACGACCGAACAATACCATTTCATCGGTAAAGACATTCTTGCATTTCACACCCTTACTTGGCCTGCGACGCTGAAGTTTTCAGGTTATCGCACGCCCACCAATGTGTTTGCGCATGGCTTTCTCACGGTCGATGGTGCGAAAATGAGCAAGTCGCGCGGCACATTTATCACTGCGGAATCCTATATTCAAACCAAAATGAATCCTGAATGGCTGCGTTATTATTTTGCTGCCAAACTCAATGCGAGCATGGAAGACTTGGATTTGAACTTGGACGATTTTGTCGCGCGGGTAAACTCGGATTTGGTGGGTAAATACGTGAATATTGCCAGCCGCGCTTCGGGCTTTTTGTCTAAACGCTTTGTGGGCAAAATCAACGATGCGGCGATGAACGACTCATTGCTGGTGCAATTGCGTTCAGCTCAAAAAACCATCGCCGAATTTTATGAGGCGCGTGAATACGGTAAAGCCATGCGCGAAATCATGGCGCAAACCGATGCGGTCAATGTGTTCATTGACGAAAACAAACCATGGGAACTGGCTCGATTAGAAGGTAAAGATGAAGAGTTGCATCGTGTGTGTAGCATGTGTTTGGAAGCCTTTCGCATCCTCACCATTTACCTCTCGCCCGTGTTGCCCGTGGTGGCGGCGCAGGCTTACGCTTTTCTCAACATTCCCGCGCAAACATGGGCGGATCTTGATGTGCCATTGAGCAGTGTCAACACCATCAATGCGTACAAGCACATGCTCACCCGTGTTGAGCCGACGCATGTGTCCGCATTGTTGGATGCGAATAAACAGTCCTTGCAAGCCACCGAGAATACCGTGCAGGTAGTGCCACGCGATATTGAACCGATTGCACCGAGCATTGGCATTGAAGACTTTGTTAAAGTCGATTTGCGCATCGCAAAAATTCTGGATTGTACGGCTGTGGAAGGCTCGACCAAACTTTTGCAACTGATCCTCGATGCGGGCGAAGGCAAGACGCGCAACGTCTTTTCGGGCATTGCCAGCATGTATCAGCCAGAAGACTTGGTGGGTAAATTGACCGTGTTGGTCGCCAACCTCGCACCGCGCAAAATGAAATTCGGCATTTCCGAAGGCATGGTGTTGGCGGCTTCAGACAAGGATGGCTCGGGCAATAAAGGTATTTACATACTCGAACCAATAGCGGGGGCAGAAGTGGGTATGCGCATCAGTTAAATACCGTCCTTGAGCCAAGCCCCAAAACGCATTTTGTGAAATGATAAAAAAATTGAGTGTCAGGCTTGCCAAAGCGAAATGAAGTGGCTATAATTTCACCTCTTAGCCGGTTTAGCTCATCTGGTAGAGCACCTGACTTGTAATCAGGGGGTGGTGGGTTCAAGTCCTGCAACCGGCACCAAGTGTGCAAAATCCCAGTCCTCGGACTGGGATTTTTTTGTGCCATATCGTTGCGCGGCAGCGGAACAATAGGCTCATGATCTTTTGCCGCTCGAACGATGGGCGCGTGTTTTGCTGGGTATGACCACAATCGACGAGTCAAACTTTCAAATATCATCAATATCATCAGACATGCCGAGTGATTGAGTTTTGCTTTCAGACCTGTGCCATAAAATCATGTAAGGTTACCAATGCCGCAAGTACTTTAGCAGGTTGTAAATCCCGTTTGCTCGTCATCGCATAGACTTTAATCGCTGGCAAACTGTATTGCGGCAGAACCTGTACCAATTGACCACGAGCCAGTTCTTGTTCGACCATTTTTTGCGGCAAACGCGCAATACCCAAGCCCATCACCGCCAGTTGGCGCACCATCTCGACGCTGTCGGTTTGCGCACCCATAGACAGTTGAGCGGTTTGCGGCACCCCATTGGCATCAATCAATTTAATATGCTGTGGATGTTCAAATGGCGTAAACGCAATGATGCGGTGTTGATTCAAGTCATGGATGTTTTGTGGTGTCCTATTTTGCGCCAAATAGCGCGGTGCGGCGACCACCCACTCAGGTAAATTGGCGAGTGGGCGTGCAATCAAACTGGAGTCTGCCAAAACGCCACTGCGAATGGCAATGTCGATATTGTTCTCCACCAAATCAAGACGGCGGTCATTGACCAATAGATGTAGACGCAGATTTGGATTGGCTTGCAGCAACGGCGTGAGCGCGGGCAAAAGCCAAACATCCGCCTGCCATTGCGAGGCGGTTATCGTCAACGTGCCGACCAGTTGATCCACCATTTGCGCGAGTTCTTCGTGCGCCGTATTCGCTTCAAACAGCATGGCTTGGCACCGAATCAAAAACACCGCGCCCGCATCGGTGAGGCTGATTTTGCGCGTGGTGCGATGCAATAAGCGCGTACCGATTTCGCTTTCTAATTGGCTGATGGCAGCACTGATGGCCGATGTGGCGATGTTTTGCTGCTGCGAGACCGCGGTAAATGAGCCTTGCTGCGCCACCATCGCAAATAAAGCCATGCGTCTGAGTTGATCCAGTTTCATTTTATTATTCTATTTTAGATAACAATGTTTTAATTTTAATCGTATTTATCTATTAAATGCAAGTGGGTATGATTCGTTTATCAACAGATGCTGTTGAATTCATTCAACTTAATTTTTTAGGAGTACATCATGAAACAATCCATCACCCTCGCTGCCATTGCTGCGACCACTGCTTTTGCCGCCCCCGTATTTGCCGAAACCCCACTGACCATCCAAGTTTATAACGCACCTGCCAGCAGTTTCAATGTCAATTCAACTTTGGTTATGGGTGAAAAAGAAGCGGTTTTGCTTGACACAGGCTTCACCCGCAGTGATGCGTATCGAATTGCTGCGAATGTTTTGGACAGTGGTAAAGAACTCAAAACGATTGTCATCAGCCAAGCCGACCCTGATTATTATTTTGGTGCTGAAGTGTTGCACGAGGTTTTCCCCAACGCCAAGATTGTGAGTTCACAAGCTGTTCTGAATGAAATCCAACACAAAGTCGCGGGCAAAGTGGCATTTTGGTCACCTAAAATGGGTCACAATGCACCACGCACGCCATTCATGCCTTCTCTCATGAGTGGCAATACCTTGACCATTGAAGGTAAAACCATTGAGATACGCGGCACCACAGGCACATTGGCCAATCGACCTTATGTTTGGATTCCATCGATTAAGACCATTGCGGGCGATGTCAACACCTATGCGGGCATGCATGTATGGACAGCAGACTCGGCCACACCCGCTTTGCGCAACGCATGGATCAAACGTTTGGATGAAATGAAAGCTTTGCAACCGAGTACATTGGTACCTGGACACATGGTTGCCAACACCGCATTGAGCCCGAATGCAATTGACGATACGCGCGACTATTTAGTGGCATTTGAAAAAGCCATGAGCGCGTCCAAAGACAGCACGCAAGTGATTCAAGCCATGAAACAGGCTTATCCAAACGCGGCGGGAGTCGATAGTTTGGAGTTGGGTGCTAAAGTGGCTAAAGGCGAGATGAAGTGGTAATTCAATCGATACCAATACATATGGGCGGGCATGTCCCGCCTGTTTTAAATCTGAAGGAATATGATGAATACACTGCATTATATTTTTGATCCATTGTGTGGCTGGTGTTACGGTGCTGCGCCCTTGATGGGGGCAGCGCGGCAAGTGGTTGAACACAACGATGAATTTGAAATCAAGCTACACGCGGGGGGGTTATGGACGGGCGCAAACATCAAATACGTCACGCCACAGTTGCGTCAATTCGTTTTGAGCAATGATCAGCGCATTGCGCAGATGACGGGTCAGACGTTTGGCACGGCTTATTTTGATGGTTTGCTCAATGATTCTAACGCGGTGCTCGATTCTGAACCGCCAATCCGCGCGATTATGGCGGCGCAGACTTTAGACGCGCGAGGCTTGGATATGTTGCATCGGATTCAGCAAGCACATTTTATGCAGGGTTTACACGTCAGTCGTTTTGAAACATTGAGCCACATTGCACGCGATTTGGGTTTGGACAGGTCTGCATTTCGCACCGTTTATGATTCAATGGATGTTCACGCGATGACTCAGGCAACCCACACGCTCATGGCGATGCACGGTGTACAGGGCTATCCCACGTTTTTGCTGGAGCGAGACGGAGACATACAGCGCATAGCGCACAGTCCGTTTTATGGACGCGCTCAAGCATTTGCTCAAATGTTAAAGGCGGATGGCGCATCCAATCAAGGCAATTAAGGAAATACAAACGGTGATTTAGATTGTATGTTTACTCGGTTTTGATACGAAGAGATTGGCGTTGGTTATAGTCGTGTCAAACGGTCACCGCGATAGAAGCCTTGTATGGTTTCATCTTCAGCAAAA
Organism: Burkholderiaceae bacterium; assembly: GCA_018261955.1. GTDB lineage: Bacteria > Pseudomonadota > Gammaproteobacteria > Burkholderiales > Burkholderiaceae > CTSOIL-112. The sequence goes on along the minus strand of JAGTRK010000004.1, from coordinate 270,123 downwards.
TCCAGTCCTTTGCTCCACGCCATCACTTTGAATAATTCGCCCATTTCTGCCTCGGACAACAGGCGTTGCACTCGGTTGGCGTGGATGCGTTGTTGTTCTGGCTCAATGCGTGCCAGTTGATTCAGAATGCCGTTGTTGATGAGAAAGTTGGCTTGAGAAGTGTAGCCAATCACTTGCAAACTGGATGTCGGTGTGGGCAGCAGTGCCGAGAAATTCACATGCGCGGTGATGTCTTGTGTGCCCACATAATACAGCGCATCGTCGTGCGCCACATGCTGGATGTGGCACATCAGCGTGCCTGTGTTGCGCTCGGGATGGTAGTATTCGTGCGCAGGAAAGCCGTAATCAATCATCAGAATCACGCCTGATTTGAGTGCGTGCGATAGGCTGTCAATGAACGCGATTTGTTGGTCGTGGGTTTCTGAAAGGTAACGCGATTGGCTGCGTTTGAGCGCATCCAACCATTCGCTCGGCATGGGCAAGGTTTGGTGTGTGGGGCGGTCTTGCCACACGAGTGTCTCTTCCTCAACTGCCACGCCGCGCTCGAACCATGTGCCTTTGTCCATGCCAATCAGTTTAACGGGCATCGCATCCAAGACTTCATTGCCCAACATCAAGCCCACAAAGTCGGTGGGCAATGCGTCCAACCATGTGAGGGTGTGCTGATGCGCCACACCTTGCAACACAGTCTCGATTTCCGCGCGTTGTTGAGCGCGCAGGGTGGCGGACAATTCCAAAATTTGGTAATTGACAGCGATGTTTTGCGCTGCCAAATGACGCAAAATGTCCGCCGCCAATCGCCCCGTGCCCGCACCGAATTCCAAGATATTGGCTTGACCCGTGAGTTCAAACACTTCAATGGCTTGTTCTGCCAAACACGCGCCAAACAGCGGCGTGAGCAAAGGCGCTGTGATGAAGTCACCGTCCTGCGCCCACATTGAGAAGGGCGATAGGGTGTTGGTGTAGTAACCCAGTTCGGGGGTATACAGTGCAGCATTCATATATGCGTCAAAGGGCAACCAGCCGCCATTGTGCGCGATGCGTTCGCGAATGTGTGCGGACAGTTGCGCTGAGCGCGCGATTTGCTCAGCAGAGGGCGTGGGTAGTTTGTTTGGCATAAAATCAGGTTCATCAAGTACAATGTCGCTATTGTAAATGATGTCGAACGTGTACTTCCTCATGAATATGACAAATACTGACCACAGTGCCAATGATGTTTGGCATTTTGATGACCATCTCCCCAAAGTTGCGCTCGTTACGGGCGGCGCGAAACGCATCGGGCGTGAGTTGTGTTTGGCATTGGCGCGTGCGGGTTTTGATGTCGCGGTGCATTATGGACGCTCAGGTGATGAGGCGGTGCAGTTGGTGCAGGAATTGCTAAAATGCAAGGTGCGTGCGTGCGCAGTGCAGGCCGATTTATCGGATGCAAACGCTGTGGCAGGCTTGATGTCGCAAGTCACGCAACAACTCGGTGCTGTGGGGGTATTGATTAACAATGCTTCGGTCTTTGAATACGACGTACTCACGCAGCCAGCACCTTTGGATTTAGCATTGTTTGAGCAGCATTGGCGCACCAATACGTTTGCGCCGATGGTTTTGTCACAGCAGTTGTGCCAACAATTACCGAGTGATGCGCAGGGTGTGATTATCAACCTACTGGATCAAAAACTCTACAACCCCAACCCAGATTTTCTCTCTTATACGTTATCTAAATCAGCATTGAAGGAAGCAACCATATTATCTGCGCAAGCATTCGCGCCACGTGTGCGCGTGGTCGGCATTGCCTTGGGTTTGAGTTTGCCATCGGGTACGCAAAGCATCGAGACGTTTAACCAAGTGCATCAGCAAACCATTTTGCAGCGGGGTTCAACGCCGCGCGATGTTGCGCAGGCGATGTTGTTTGCGATGGCCGCGCGCAGCATGACGGGTACGGTGTTGCAAGTCGATGGCGGGCAGCACCTCACGCCTTCTGCACGCGATGTGATGTTCAAACATTAAATTTATCGAATACAATCTTATGCTCATTACCCACCCCATCAGTCAAGCACGCACCGAAACCATCGAACACTGTCGCAGTATTTATGTGCGCAATCTGCGTTTGAATGTCAAAATCGGTGTGTACGACCACGAAAAATACGGTGCGCAACCCATGGTGTTCAACGTGGTGGCGTATGTCAAACGCGAAAACGCCAGCCCAAGCCACGATGGTTTGGACGAAGTGGTTGATTATGATTTCATTCGCAATTCAGTGGTTGATTTGGTGCATGGCGAGCATGTGCAATTGCAAGAAACCCTGTGCGACAAGATTGCTCAGCAATTATTGACCAAACCCGCCATTGTCGCCGTGTACATCGCCAGCGCGAAAACCAATATCTATCGTGATTGCGATGCGATTGGTGTCGGTGCGTGGTATTTTGCTTAAAAATATTGCTCGTTAATTTCAAAAAAACAACCGATTAAAAATGATGTCCACCGAACAAAAACAAAACTACGAAAACAATAAACTCGACAAACGCCTGACGCGGCAGGTTGGGCAAGCCATTGGCGACTACAACATGATAGAAGACGGTGACAAAGTCATGGTCTGTCTCTCTGGTGGTAAGGACAGTTATGGTTTGTTGGATATTTTACTCAAACTGCGCGAGCGTGCGCCGATACACTTTGATGTGGTCGCGGTCAACTTGGATCAAAAGCAGCCGAATTTCCCCGCAGAAATTTTGCCCAATTATTTGACAGAAATCGGCGTGCCGTTTCACATCGAAAATCAAGACACCTACAGCATTGTCAAACGGGTGATAGAGGAAGGCAAAACCACCTGCGGGCTGTGTTCGCGTCTGCGCCGTGGTATATTGTATCGAGTGGCCGATGAACTGGGTGCAACCAAAATTGCGCTTGGACATCACCGCGACGACATCCTTGAAACTTTTTTGCTCAATCTGTTTTACGGTGCGAAAATCAAAGCCATGCCACCCAAACTGGTGTCTGACGATGGTAAGCATGTGGTGATTCGTCCACTGGCGTATTGCGAAGAAGCCGACTTGGCACGCTATGCAGAGGTCAAGCAGTTTCCCATCATTCCTTGCAATTTGTGTGGTTCACAAGAAAATCTACAACGTCAAGTGATGAAAGGTCTGATTCAAGAGTGGTCGCGCAAAAAAGGTTGGGTGGAAAATATGTTTCGCGCCATGAGCACGATTGTACCCTCGCATTTGATGGACACGAATTTATTTGACTTTAAAAATTTGACGGTCAACACGGTGGTCGCTGAGGGTGATATTGCGTTTGATGAGTCGGCGTGCGAAGTGCCTCGGCAATCAGAAGAAAAGGTCGAGGGGTTTGCGGAACAAAAAATTCAGTTCGTGTGATATCAAATGTATAAAAAGCACGGGTAGTTATTTGGGTTTGCGCTAGGGCGCAACCCTTTCATGGGGATGAAACCACCCCACTTCTCTGGGGCTTTTGCTGGGCTGAAAAAAATAATCTCAAGTTGTACGATTCGGGTATAATTTTCGCACGACCGTTCTAAAAATAGAGCGGCACGACATCATCAGACATAACCACAAAGGAGATTCCATGAGTATTCCCACCGTATTGTCGCAACTGCGACTGCCCATCATCGGCTCGCCGATGTTTATCGTGTCCAATCCTGAGTTGGTCAAAGCCCAGTGCAAGGCGGGGATTGTTGGCTCATTTCCTGCCCTGAATGCGCGCGGTGAGGGTGCATTGGACGCTTGGCTGACGGATTTACAAGCCGATTTGGCAGCAGACAAAGCCGCGGGTGGCAATCCCGCACCATTTGCCGTCAACCAAATCGTTCACCCATCGAATGCACGTTTGGCAGAAGACATCACCGTGTGCCTCAAACACCAAGTGCCGATTTTCATTACCAGTTTACAAGCCCCTCCCAAAGAATTGGTCGATGGTGCACACGCTTATGGTGGCATCGTACTGCATGATGTCATCAATGCGCGTCATGCGAAAAAAGCCCTTGAAGCAGGCGTGGATGGCTTGATTTTGGTTGCAGCAGGTGCGGGCGGACACGCGGGTACCTTGAGTCCTTTTGCCTTGGTCGGTGAGATTCGCGAATTTTATGATGGTTTGATTGTGCTTTCTGGCAGTATTGCCAATGGCAGTGCGGTGCTCGCGGCACAAGCCATGGGTGCAGACTTGGCGTATATGGGCACACGGTTTATCGCCACCACTGAGGCGAATGCTTCGGATGCGTACAAACAAGGTATCACTGAAGCGAGCGCGTCGGATGTGATTTACACCAACCTATTCACAGGTGTGCATGGTAATTACTTGCGTCAATCCATCGTCAATGCAGGTTTAGATCCCGATCACTTGCCCGAAGCAGATAAATCAAAAATGAACTTTGGCAGCGGTGGCAATACGGCAGCGAAGGCATGGAAAGACATTTGGGGGGTGGGTCAAGGCGTGGCGGTGATTGATGAGGTCTTGCCAACCGCCGAATTGGTCAATCAATTGGAAGCAGAGTACCGAGCCGCGCGTGCGCGTTTGGCACTTTGAACGACTGAGTGTGAAAAAACAGACTGACAACACGTTGGTCTGTTTTTTTATACGCGTGCATAGTGTGATTTGCGTCGATAAATTCAGAACCCTGTTTATATGTGGCTTCGCTATCGGCTACAATACACCTTTATTGTCTCATCAGTGAATCGTCATGCAAAAACACATTCATATTCTCGGCATCTGCGGTACCTTTATGGGCGGGATTGCTGCCATTGCCAAACAAGCGGGCTATCGTGTCACGGGCTGTGATGCGAATGTCTATCCGCCGATGAGCACGCAGTTGGAAGCGCAAGGAATTGAGCTCATCAGTGGTTTTGATGCGGGTCAATTGGATTTGAAGCCCGATGTGTTTGTGATTGGCAATGTGGTCTCGCGTGGCAATCCCTTGATGGAAGCGATTTTGGATGCGGGTGCTTCATACATTTCAGGGCCGCAGTGGTTGGCGGAAAATGTTTTGCACGGCAAATGGGTACTCGCGGTGGCAGGCACGCACGGCAAAACCACTACCAGCTCAATGCTCGCGTGGTTGCTCGAAGATGCGGGTTTAAATCCAAGTTTTTTAATTGGCGGTGTGCCGAATAATTTTGGCATTTCGGCGCGTTTGACCGGTGATCCATTTTTTGTGATTGAGGCAGATGAGTACGACACGGCGTTTTTTGACAAGCGCAGTAAGTTTGTACACTACCGTCCACGCACGGTGATTTTAAATAATCTGGAATTTGACCATGCGGATATTTTCGCCGATCTTGCCGCCATTCAAACCCAATTTCACCATCTTGTGCGCACCGTGCCACACAATGGTTTGATTGTATCCAATGCCCATGAAGCATCACTTGATGAAACCTTGAGTAAAGGCGCGTGGACACCGATTGCGCGCTTTGGCTCCAATAACGATACAGCCGATTGGCAAATCGCCAGTGTGGGCGATGATGACAGTTTTGATGTCTTGTTTGAGGGCAAACTGCAAGGACGTGTGCACTGGGATGTGACAGGCGAGCACAATCGCTTGAATGCGCTGGCGGCGATTGCTGCTGCGCGTCATGTGGGTGTGGAGCCGAAAACCTCGGTTGATGCGCTTTCGCGCTACCTCATGCCCAAACGCCGCATGGAAATCAAAGGCGTGGTCAATGGCATCACGGTGTACGATGATTTTGCCCACCACCCCACTGCCATCACCACGACGCTCGCAGGTTTGCGTAAAAGACTCGATGCGCAGGTTGGCGCAGGGCGAATTTTAGCGGTGCTTGAGCCGCGCTCGAACACCATGAAACTGGGGGTGATGAAGGCGGCTTTACCTGACTCATTGCAAGCGGCTGATTTTGTGTTTGGCTATGGTGCAACCGAAGGCTCAAGCGCGCTCGGCTGGGATTTGGCTGAGGCTTTGTCGCCGCTGGGTGACAAAGCACAGGCGTTTAGCAATTTGGATGAATTGGTGCAAGCGGTCAAAGTTCAAGCCCAAGCGGGCGATCATATCCTCGTGATGAGCAACGGTGGTTTTGGTGGAGTGCATCAAAAACTGTTGGATGCACTCCAGTAAGACCGAGACATGACTTTACTGTACCTTCACGGCTTTCGCTCCTCGCCCAATTCAGACAAAGCGGTTGCGGTGGTTGACTACTGCGCGGCACATCAATTGCCCGCGCCCATCGTGCCGCAATTACCACTTTCGCCGCTTGAAGCGATTACGCTGTGTGAGCAACTCATTGCGGAGCACGCGATTACAGCCGTTTGTGGTTCATCACTTGGCGGATTTTACGCTCTGTATTTGGCAGAAAAATTCGGCTTGCGCTGCGCGCTCATCAACCCTGCCATCACGCCGTGGGTGGATTTGGAGCGTGATGACAATCATGCGCGCTACAATATTGATGAATTGGATACAGACCACAGTCACTATGTCGATGAACTCAAGCCCTATTACACGGCGCAGTTCACCCAATTGGACCAGTATTTGCTGTTGGTCGGAACGGCCGATGAGGTACTGGATGCGCAACAGTCCATCCGCCACCTTGCGGGTGCGCGTCAAATAGTTGTTAAAGGTGCAGACCACAACATCACTGATTTCGGTGGGCATTTGGATGCGGTGATGTGCTTTGTTAGTGGGATGGATTGAGATTGGGATGGGTCAAATGAATCGTTTGCAATTGTATTGGCGTTTGGCGCGCTTGGATAAACCGATTGGCATTTTATTGTTGCTGTGGCCAACTTTATGGGGCTTGGTTTGGGCGAGTTCGGGAGTGCCTCCAGTAAGCATGGTGCTGGTGTTTGTTTTGGGTACGGTATTGATGCGCTCGGCGGGTTGCGTAGTGAACGATTATGCCGACCGAGATTTTGATTTGCACGTTGAGCGCACAGCCAACCGTCCTTTGACCAGCGGTCAAGTGAGTGGTAAAGAAGCGTTGTTGTTGGCATTGGTGTTGACCTTGTGTGCCGCGTTGTTGCTATTGTTTCTCAATCCTTTGGCGCGTCAGTTGTCTTTGATTGCCTTGGTGCTTGCAGGCTCCTACCCATTTTTCAAACGATTTTTTGCGATTCCGCAGGCGTATTTGGGCATCGCGTTTGGCTTTGGCATTCCCATGGCGTTCGCCGCCGTGCAAAACCAAGTGCCTGCGGTGGCATGGTGGTTGTTAATCGCCAATGTGTTTTGGACCATTGCTTATGACACCGAGTATGCGATGGTAGATAAAAACGATGATTTAAAAATTGGCATCAAAACTTCGGCAATCACCTTTGGGCGTTTTGATGTGGTGGCGGTGATGCTGTGCTACGCGGTGTTTATCATAATGATGGCGGTTTTGGGTGTGCAGGCGGGTTGGCGTGCTGGGTATTTCGTGGGTTTGGCTGTTGCGGCATTGATTGCGGTTTATCACTACACACTGATTCGCGGGCGCGAACGTGTGGCGTGCTTTAAAGCGTTTTTACACAATCATTGGTTGGGTTTCGCGGTGTGTGTGGGGACGATTTTGGGCGCGCTGTAAACTGAAAAACCCATCGCTAAAATTATAAAGGCGACCTGAATCATCAGGTCGCCTTTTGTTTTTTTATAATCGACGAGCACGCTCGTCGTGTTGTTGTCTCCTACCAAACTTCTTTATCAATTCAGTTGTATTCGCCAAGTCGATTAGCGCGAAGTGAGCACCCATTGAGTGCGAAAAAACCGACTTGTGAAATCCTCAGTACATCAAAGAAACTTGAGAGTTTGCAGACTATATCAAGGCTTGCTGTTCTTGACAAGGTGTATTTCATGTTTCGTTGTTGCGTTGCAATGCCTTATTGTGGTGCGTCTATAAAGACATGAGGTTTTTATGAGGCGTATGGCTGTAAAGTGGCGCAATTTGGGGTAAAAATAGTAAATTTGCTGCTATAAGTAATGATTGTGTGTTGGATTTGCTGTATTGCAATGCAACATTAAAAATCAATTATGGGTATAAATCTTGCTCAAATATGTAAGTTTGCACATTTTTGGTGAGGCATTTGTCCAAATCAGGTGAGCAAGGATGCTGTTGTAGTTGCTTGCGAATTTGGGTCGATGAGACATCCATCAGTGGGGCTACAAATTCGATGAATAGTCCGTGTGTTTGGCTTCGCCATTGCTCAGACGATGCGGCACAATGGTGGTCTTGATAGTAGGCGCGCAGGGTGGTATCGCTCAATTGCTCAGAGGATGTCTCGTGTCCAGCCCGTTGTGCTACGGCGATGTGCGCGCGCTTTAAAATACCTTGCCAATCGCGCCAAGTGTGGAAATTGACCAATTGATCTGAGCCAATCAGCCAAATAAACGTGGCATGGGGGTTGAGTGAACGCAGTTGGTTCAAAGTGTCTATGGTGTAGGACGCTTGATGGGTCAGGGTTTCAATTGGATTGATGTCAATCGGATAGGGTCGTTTGGGATGAAGGTCTTGCCAACGTTGGGTATCGTCTTGTACCGCCAATTTTAGCATTGCCAAACGATGCGCTACTGGAATGATGTGCGGTTTTTGCCATGGATTGCCGCTGGGAATGATTTCGCAATGCTTGAGTTTTAAAGCGAATAACGCGGCGTGCACCAATTCAAAATGCGCCAAATGCGGTGGGTTAAAACTACCGCCGAATAGCAAAATAGTGCGTGCGCTGTCCATGAGTTTAAATCAAATCCACAGCGCGATAGCCAATGTCGCTACGGTATTGCATGCCATCAAATTGGATGTTTTTAATGTGGGCATACACGGCGTTTTGGGCTTCACGTAGGGTGGGCGCAGTGGCGGTGACGCACAACACCCGTCCACCCGCGGTGACAGTGTTGCCCTGTGCATCCAAAGCCGTCCCTGCGTGGAAAGTCACGCAGTCGTCCGTGTCTGGGGCAATCGTCATCACATCGCCCGTGCGCGGGGTTTCGGGGTATTTGGCCGCTGCGAGCACCACGCCGAGTGCAACGTCTTTGGACCAATGCAATTGTACTTGGTCGAGTTGACCCAAAGCACCCGCGAGCAATACATCATATAAATCAGACTCCAAGCGACGCATAATCGGTTGGGTTTCGGGGTCGCCCATACGACAGTTGAACTCCAAAACTTTAATCGCGCCATCGGGCGAGATCATCAAGCCCGCGTATAAAAAGCCCGTGAATACGATGCCATCTGCTTTCATGCCGTCCAATGTGGGATGAATCACTTCACGCATGGCACGATCGTATACTGCATCGGTGACCACGGGTGCGGGCGAATACGCGCCCATGCCGCCCGTGTTCGGTCCCGCATCGCCGTCGAGTAAACGTTTGTGGTCTTGTGAAGTCGCCAAAGGCAGTGCGTGTTCACCATCGCACAGCACAATGAAACTGGCTTCTTCGCCCGTGAGGAACTCTTCGATGACCACGCGCGCACCCGCATCGCCCAAGCGGTTGCCTTCCAGCATATCGTCAATCGCTTGATGTGCTTCGTCCTCGCTCATGGCCACGACCACGCCTTTGCCTGCTGCCAAGCCATCGGCTTTGATGACAATAGGTGCGCCGTGTTGTGTGACGTAATCATGGGCTGCCTTGGCATCAGTGAATGTGCCATAAAATGCCGTCGGTATGTCGTGACGCGCCATGAAGTCTTTGGCAAATGCTTTAGAGCTTTCCAATTGTGCTGCGGCTTGGGTGGGGCCGAAAATGGCTAAACCTTCTGCACGAAACGCATCCACCACACCTTTTGACAAAGGCGCTTCAGGTCCGACCACGGTTAAGTGGATGTGGTTGTTTTTGGCAAATTGCACCAAAGCGGCATTGTCCACCTGTGTAACGTTGGTGGTTTTGGGCAGATGCGCTGTGCCTGCATTGCCTGGTGCGACAAACACCGCACTGACTTTGGATGACTGTGATAGTTTCCACGCCAAAGCGTGCTCGCGTCCACCACCACCGATGACCAATACATTCATAAAAATCCTCTAATTAAAATGATTGCCGTTATTTTACTGGTTTTTTGTGGCGTTCACTGCGAATATCTTGTACAGTAACAAGTGAAATTCAATTTAATTAATCTACGATATGAAACAAAAACGAATGTTTGTCACAAAACCTGCACGCTATCGCGGTATGTATGCGTTGTTATTGGTCTTGTCTGCGTTGCCTTTGGTGGTGGCGCATTATTTACAGTCCGTTTTGGATTTGGCTCCCTGCCCATTGTGCGTGGCTCAGCGTTATGGATTTTGGTTGCTGGGCTTGTTTGCATTGTGGGGCTTGCTTAAAGGGCGGTTGCCCCGTTGGGCAGATGGTTTGGCGGTGTTGGCGGGCTTGTTGGGTGCGGCTGTCGCGGTTTATCACCTGTGGATTATCGCCCACCCTGCATCTGAATGCGTTAAAGATGAAGTCGAACAATGGATGAATGCCTTGCCCACTGCACGTTGGTTCCCCGAATGGTTCTCTGCCAGTGGCAGTTGTACTGCGCAGTTGCCTCTGATATTCGGTTTGCAAATTCCCATGTGGTCGCTGATTGGTTTGGCGGGTGTGGCGTTACTGTGGCTGATTTTTGTGCTAAAGCGTCGTTAAGGTAGATTGCGTACCCTTTCAATTGTCAAAGGCAAATCTGCGTGCTATAATGCGCGTCCTGTTTATTTGTACACACAGGCGGATAGCTCAGTTGGTTAGAGCGCCACGTTGACATCGTGGAGGTCGTTGGTTCGAATCCAATTTCGCCTACCAAATTTTATATCACCATGACATTGTTCACAGACACCCGCACAACAACCACGACGGTTACCGTCGCGTGGTGAGCAGTCATGGTGTTTTTTAGACAACACAAACGACAAAAGGCTCACATTGGTGGGTCTTTTTTTATGTCTAAATAATTTAGCAATACATTTTTAACACATACAATCATCGAGGTAATTATGATCACAATCACGCTTCCAGACGGCTCGCAACGCGCATTTGACAGTGCGGTCACGGTCGCACAAGTCGCGAGCAGCATTGGCGCGGGTTTGGCAAAAGCCGCGTTGGCGGGCAAGGTCAATGGCGAGTTGGTCGATACCTCGTATTTAATTTCTGCCGATGCACATTTGGCCATCATTACTGACAAAGATGCGGAAGGCGTGGATATCATTCGCCACTCAACCGCGCATTTGCTCGCTTATGCGGTCAAGTCGCTCTATCCCGATGCGCAAGTGACGATTGGTCCTGTGATTGAAAATGGTTTTTACTATGACTTCGCCTACAAACGTCCGTTTACACCCGATGATTTAATCGCCATCGAAAACAAAATGAGCGAGTTGGCGAAAAAAGATGAAGTGGTAACACGTGAAGAATGGTCGCGTGACGATGCGGTGAAGTTTTTCACGGAGCAAGGTGAAGCCTATAAAGCCGAACTCATCGCCGCGATTCCTGCCGATCAAAAAATCAGTTTGTACCGCGAAGGTGAATTTATTGATTTGTGTCGTGGACCACACGTGCCTTCGACAGGCAAGCTCAAGGTTTTTAAACTAATGAAAGTGGCGGGCGCGTACTGGCGCGGCGATTCAAACAACGAAATGCTGCAACGCATTTACGGCACAGCATGGGCGAAAAAAGAGGACCAAGCGGCGTATTTGCACATGCTCGAGGAAGCCGAAAAACGCGACCACCGTAAACTCGGCAAAAGCATGGATTTATTTCACATGCAGGATGAAGCCCCCGGTCTGGTGTTTTGGCACCCCAAAGGTTGGACGATTTGGCAAGAGGTCGAACAATATATGCGGCGCGTATACCGTAACAATGGTTATCAAGAAGTTAAAGCGCCGCAAATTTTGGACAGCACATTGTGGGAAAAAACAGGTCATTGGGGCAACTACAAAGACAATATGTTTACCACCGAGTCTGAGAATCGCAACTACGCGCTCAAACCGATGAATTGCCCAGGACACATTCAAATTTACAACCACGGATTGCATAGTTACCGTGATTTGCCCTTGCGCTATGGCGAGTTTGGTCAATGTCACCGCAATGAAACCTCGGGCTCATTGCACGGCATCATGCGTGTGCGTGGGTTTACACAGGATGACGGACATATTTTCTGTACCGAAGACCAAATTCAATCCGAGGTCGCGGCGTTCAATGCGCTGACACGTAAAGTCTATGATGATTTTGGTTTTACCGATGTGTCGCTCAAATTGGCCTTGCGCCCCGAAAACCGCATTGGTTCGGACGAAACTTGGGATAAAGCCGAAAACGCCATGCGCGAAGCGATTCGCTCGTCAGGCGCAACTTGGGAAGAGCTCCCTGGCGAAGGTGCTTTTTATGGTCCGAAAATTGAGTACCACCTCAAAGACTCGATTGGTCGTTCGTGGCAGTGTGGCACGATGCAAGTCGATTACTTCATGCCGCAACGCTTGGGCGCGACCTATATTGATGAGAATGACGCACGACAAACCCCCGTGATGTTGCATCGAGCGATTGTGGGTTCTTTGGAGCGGTTTATCGGAATTTTGATTGAAAACCACGCGGGTGCATTGCCGACTTGGCTCGCTCCAGTTCAGGTGGTGATTGCCAACATCTCACAAGCGCAGGCCGAATATGTCGCGCAAGTGGCACAAGAATTGGAAAAACAAGGACTTAGGGTGCAATTAGATTTGCGTAATGAGAAGATTACGTATAAAATCCGCGAGCACAGTTTACAAAAAGTTCCCTACATCTTGGTTGTGGGCGACAAAGAACGCGATGCCCACTCAGTCGCCGTGCGTGCGCGCGGCAATCAAGACTTAGGCGTGATGAGCGTTGCGGCGTTTATCGAGCATATTTTGGTCGACGTAAACTGTAAAAAATAAGCGAAGCAAAAACTCCAAACGCGCTTTATATAGCGTGCTTGGGGGTTTTTTGCTTGATGAGTAACACAAATGATTGGAGTAAACTATCGCTACGCAAGCTAAGATGCAGCATCGCATCAACGGTGAAATAAACGCGCGTGAGGTGCGTTTGATTGGTACGGACGGTGAAATTATTGGCGTGATGTCTGGACGTGAAGCCATGAAATTGGCTGAGGAAGCCGATACAGACTTAGTGGAAATATCGCCAAATGCCACACCGCCCGTGTGCCGCTTGATGGATTACGGTAAATTCAAGTTCCAAGAGCAGAAAAAAGCCGCCGAAGCCCGCGCGAAACAAAAAGTCATTCAGGTCAAGGAAATTAAATTCCGCCCAGGTACCGATGAAAATGACTACCAAGTCAAAATGCGCAACATCAAACGTTTCATCGAAGACGGCGACAAGGTCAAAATCACCTTGCGTTTTCGTGGTCGCGAAATGGCGCACCAAGAAATCGGTATGCGTCAATTAGAAAGGGTGCGCGATGAGATGGGCGAATTGATTCAAGTGGAATCCATGCCCAAACTCGAAGGTCGCCAAATGGTCATGATGATTGCGCCCGCACGTAAGAAGTAAAGTTGTATCGTCATACCGCGCTTGACGCGGTATCGACTAGTTAGGAAGATTGCGGATAAGTCCGCAATGACACAAAAGAATTTGAGGGGCACCTCAAATCATCTGCTCGGCAGGCATGTTGAACAGATGCACAAGTGGATTGGGTCAAAAAGTGTTTCGCTAAGTGAGCAAAACCACCTAAATTCATCCAATAAAACGGAGTTGTTATGCCTAAAATGAAGACCAAAAGCAGCGCGAAAAAGCGCTTCGTGGTTCGTCCGGGTGGAACTGTTAAACGCGGCTCAGCGTTTAAACGTCACATCTTGACCAAAAAAACCACTAAAAACAAACGCCAATTGCGTGGAATTGCTGCTGTCGCGAAATCCGACATCAAAGCAGTTCGTGCAATGATGCCTTACGCTTAACCCAACAATTTCAAGGAGTAAACTATGCCTAGAGTAAAACGTGGGGTCACAGCACGGGCCCGTCATAAAAAAGTACTGAAACTGTCAAAAGGTTTCCGTGGTCGTCGCAATAATGTCTATCGCGTTGCCAAACAAGCGGTGATGAAGGCAGGTCAATACGCCTACCGCGATCGCCGCACCAAAAAACGTGTATTCCGCGCTTTGTGGATTGCCCGTATCAATGCGGCAGCACGCAACAACGACATGACTTACAGCCAATTCATTCACGGCTTGAAAAAAGCTTCGATTGAAATGGATCGTAAAGTCTTGGCGGATTTGGCGGTGTTTGACAAAGCGGCATTTACCGCAATCGTAGAAAAAGCAAAAGCCGCATTGGCATAAACCTTTTTCAAAGCGGCATTGCCGCTTTGCGGTGTAGGCTCACTTTGTGCCATGATTTTTATGGCACAAATGTTAAGCGAAGCGCGCCGAAACCACAAGCCAGCATTTGCCGCCATCGTGGCGCAAGCAAAAGCCGCGTTGGCTTAATTTGTCATCAAGCCACAGGTCATCCGTTCGGTTGCACATTCAGTGTGACCATGAGAAAAGCAAGTCTTCGGACTTGCTTTTTTTGCGCATAAAAATACCGAACGTGGAAAACACAGGTACACACATCCATTACAATGGCAGTTAAGCCGTCATTGATGGTACAAAAAGGATGATCGTTCCATTGAGCAGCATGGTCATGCCGTGGCGGGCAACGCATCTTCTTGCAAGGAGATTGCGGGGCAAGCCCGCAATGACGCATGCGATTGTTTAACCACTATAAAAAAAGGGCAGTATGAAAAATGCATTTCAATTTCACGGGCGTGGTGGCGAATATTTTGGCATTTGGATCGTCAATATATTGTTGACCATCGTGACTTTGGGCTTGTACAACCCGTGGGCACATGTGCGCAACAAGCAATATTTTTATGGCAACACCGAGTTGGCGGGCGAGCGATTTGAGTATTTGGCAACAGGCAAACAAATATTTTTGGGGCGACTGATTGCGGGGATATTGTTTGTCGCGTATATCTCATTATCGAACTCGATGCCGATAGTGTCGGGGGCTATCTTTCTTTTTGTGATGGTAGCGTTTCCGTGGGTGGTGCAACGCAGTTTACGTTTTAACGCTGTGATGACACGCTACCGTGGTGTGCGTTTTGGGTTTGTGGGCACAATCAAAGACGCATATGTAAACTTCTTGGGTAAACCGATTTTGGCATACGTGATCGCTGCGTTGTGGGTGAGTGGAGTCGTGTTTGTTTTGGGCATTATGGGCGTTGCAATATCCCAGCCCAAAGACTTATTAAGTGGCATTTCGCTGATTGTTTTGGTGGTGTTGATTTTGACCCTATTCGCCTTTGTACAGATGTTTGCATGGGTTAATCAAGGTATTGCATCCTATATTCATAATGGTTATCTGTATGGGGAACATGTTTTTTCAGCGCAATTAGAAACGAAACAATTTGATAAAATTTACTGGTCTGGGGCGAAGGTTGCCGTCGTTTTTGTATTGATTGCGGCGGCGATTATGGGTGGCTTGATATATGCCTTTAAGTCTGGTACACAAATGTTTGCTCTTGTGCCCTTGGCGGGTTTGGGCTTGTATATTGGCATGTTTGCGGTTATGTTGTATGTGCGTGCTTTGGTTTATGCAAAAATCCGCAATTACACCTATGGGCAGACCCTTATTGGCGCAGAACGTGCGTATGCGTTTGAATCAAACATTATGCCGAGTGACTATGCTGTGTTGCTGTTCACAAATACGCTGATGGTTATTTTTAGTTTGGGTCTTCTCACGCCATTTGTTCGGGTGCGTATTGCTGAGTTTTTGGCCAAACACACCGCGATACAAGGCGACTTAGATGCATTGGTGACGCAAGAACAAGCCGGTGTTCAGACAGGGGCAACTGCCGATGCTTTGAGTGATGTGTTCAATTTAGACATTCAATTTTAAATCATGATAGACGGCTATTGCTACCGATTGGGTAACAGCGAACGTATCCCTGCCCAAGTTGAACTCACAGACGATGGGCGAGTGGTTTTGTGGATGGCGCAAACCCACACAAATTTCAGCCTGCAGGATGTGCGCTTGTCCGATGCAATTGGCAGCGTGCCGCGAGCCTTGCACTTGCCCGATGATTGGGTGTTTCACGCGTACGCGCCCGAACAACTGTCCGCTGTGTTTGCACTCGCGCCTGTGCCCACATGGGTCAAATGGGTCGATGGTTTTGAACGACACCGCCTGTGGATTGTCGGGGCAATTGCGGTCACGCTGCTTTCAGTCGTGGCGTTTTATCAATTCGTCATACCGCCTTTGGTGGTCGGGGTGAGCAATGCCTTACCGAGTTCTGTCTATCAAGCGATGGGGCAGCAAACTTTACGCACCCTTGAGCAATTGGATGTACAGGCAAGCACAGTGCCTGCTGAGCGACAAGCTGCATTGATGCAAAGATTTAATGCCTATGTTCAGGCGCATGAAACATGGTTTAGCAAGTCGCAGCCCAAATTGCTGTTTCGTGATTGGAAAGGCGTGCCCAATGCCGTCACTTTGGCCGATGGACACATACTCATCACCGATGACTTACTCAAATTATTGGATCATGACGATGAGGTGTATGCCGTGCTACTGCATGAATTGGGGCATGTGCATGGCAACCACGTGATGCACTCAGTGGTGCGCGCTTCGTTGTTGTCGATTGGTGTGGCGGTGGTGGTTGGCGATGCCAGCACCCTTGCCAATACGGTCGTCTCGGCAGGGACATTGGTGGCCAATATGAGTTATTCACGCGAAATGGAAATTGAGGCGGATGCCTTTGCAGCGCGACAGCTCAATGCTGAACGCATCGGCGTTGCCCCCTTTATCCGCTCGTTTGAAAAATTAGAAAGCACGCACGAGCGCAAACAACCCAGCGCAGAAGAAAACCAACCATCCTCAATCTCTGACTGGTTTGCCAGTCACCCAAACACCGAGGAGCGCATTCGGCGACTGCGTCAATTTGAGCCAATCATGCCTTAATCAAGGCGTGCGGATTGATGTATAAACCCCTCTAAACCAATGATTTTCAAGATAAAAATGGATAAATCATAGACGTTTGTTGCGCCATCGGTTAAAATCACGCTCTTTGAATTTTACAACGAATGCGCCCATCATGTCCGTTACGCCTGACCTCGAACACATCATAGACCAAGCCCGCACGGCATTCGCCAGTGCCACCCGTCCCGCTGATTTAGAGAACGAAAAAGCCAAATTTTTGGGTAAAGACGGTGTGCTCACCGCTGAACTCAAAGCCCTTGGCAAACTGCCGATTGAAGAGAAAAAAACGCGTGGTGCGCAAGTCAATGCGGTGCGTGTTCAAGTCGAACAGTTGCTCAATGAAGCGCGCCAAGCCCTCGCAGATGCCGAACTCAATGCGCGTTTATCAACCGAAAAACTCGATGTGACCTTGCCTGGGCGTGGTTTAAATCGTGGTGGCGTGCATCCCGTGACGCGTGTGACGCGCCGCGTAGAAGCGATTTTCCGCTCTATGGGCTTTGATGTGGCCGATGGCCCTGAGATTGAAAACGACTGGTACAACTTCACCTCGCTCAACTCGCCGATGAACCACCCTGCGCGCTCGATGCAAGACACATTCTATGTTGCCGATAAAGACGAGCGCGGCAATCCATTGGTTTTGCGCACCCACACCTCGCCGATGCAGGTGCGCTATGCACGCACGCAGGTGGCAAAAATGAATGCGGGTACATTGAAAAAAGGCAGTCCAATCAAAGTCATCGCCCCTGGTCGCACCTATCGCGTGGACTCGGACGCGACCCACTCGCCGATGTTCCATCAGGTCGAAGGATTGTGGATCGCCGAGGCGGTAAGCTTTGCGGATTTGAAAGCGGTCTATACCGCATTTCTACAAAAATTCTTTGAAACCACCGATTTACAAACGCGCTTTCGCCCGTCCTACTTTCCTTTCACTGAACCCTCGGTGGAAATCGACATGGCGTTTGGTAGTGGTCCAAATGCAGGCAAATGGCTTGAAATTTCAGGTGCGGGGCAAGTGCATCCGACCGTGATACGCAACTTTGGGCTTGATCCAGAAGAATACATGGGTTTCGCTTTTGGCTCAGGATTGGAGCGCTTGGCGATGTTGCGCTATGGCGTGAATGATTTACGCTTATTTTTTGAAAATGATTTACGGTTTTTGGGGCAGTTTAAATAAATTCTTTTTATAAAAGAGGAGGCTCAATAATGGAAAAGATAACGTGTGCAAAGTGTGGTTCAGTATATGAACTTTCTTATACCCGAACGATAATGAGAGACAAAGATGTTATCAATTGTGAAATTTGCCATAACCAAATATACAGTTGGAGTGAAGCAAAAATTTGGAGCGCAAGGCTTGTTGTGAAATGTGAAAATCATTTGAAATAATTTTTGGAGTAGAGAATGAATATGCAAAGAAAAGAAGGTGTAGTGATTGTCGCAATTACAATTTTTGCCTTCATGATTTTGACCTTGTTGACTGACAGTGGATTTATTGAAGGTCGGTATAACCCTGATGTTCCATTTTGGGTGTATTTGGGTGACTACTTTTCAAGGGCTACAATTGGATACAAGTACCCTGAGGATTGTGATTTGTCTGTTTTTGGCTGCGATATAGATGTCACTGTCAAAATTTTAACAATTATCATGTGTTTGCTACCCGTGTTGATTTATGGGCTATTAAGGGCTTTTGGTATTGTTAAACGCATCTTTGATTTTGAGGAAAAATTATCGGACTGGGTATCTGACCGTAACTCGTAACCCGCTATTCGCTTCGCTCATGGCGGGCTAAGCGCGTAGGTTGGGGTGAGCGTTTTTGTGAACCCCAACATCCTTGGTATGCTGGCATTGTTGGGGTTTACTCGGAGCTGTGCTCCTCTCTCACCGCCAACCTACGGATTAGGCGAACGTTGAAAAATATCTCCGTCATTGCGAGCGGTTTTATCGCGAAGCAATCCAGTGGGTCATTTCGAGGGACGTGGTATGGATTGCTTCGCTGATGAAGCCTCGCTCGCAATGACGGTGGAGCGTGTCATTAAGTCATACCGTGGCGGGCAACGCACGGCGAATTTTAAAAATCAGCCCGCAATGACTTTATGCGTATGGTGTGTATAGGTAATGAATTAAGTTAATGTGGCAAAAGCCAAAGGTAAAAAATGCAATTTTCAGAAAAATGGTTACGTGAATGGATTAACCCGAATATTTCCGCCGAGCAGCTCGCGGATGTATTGACGATGGGCGGTTTGGAAGTCGAGGAGATGGAGAAAGCCGCGCCTGACTTTACAGGCGTGGTGGTTGGTGAAATCATTGAGTGCGAGCGTCATCCCGATGCGGATAAACTCAATGTCTGCAAGGTGAATATCAACACAGGCGAGCCCTTGCAAATCGTGTGCGGTGCGCCCAATGCGCGTGTGGGCATTCGTGTGCCGTGTGCGGTGGTGGGGGCTGAATTGCCGAATGATTTTAAAATCAAGGACGCGAAATTGCGCGGGGTGGCTTCATCAGGCATGTTGTGTTCGGCGAAAGAGTTGGGTATCAATCCCGATGCTTCGGGTTTGTACGAACTTCCAACGGATGCACCTGTCGGTCAAAACATCCGCGAGTATCTGAGTTTGGACGACACGGTGTACACGATTAAACTCACGCCGAACCGTGCGGACTGTTTGTCGGTGCGCGGTGTCGCGCGTGATGTCTGTGCCTTGGTCGGTGGCGCGAATGCTGTGCCTTTGACACCCTTGGTGGTCAATGCGGTTGCGCCGAATGCAGATATCACTTTGCCAATTAAAATTGATGCCCCTGTGGCGTGTGCTCGTTTGACAGGGCGTGTGATTAAGAATCTCAACGCGAATGCGCCAACGCCGCTGTGGATGGTGCAACGCTTGGAGCGCGCTGGACATCGCTCCATCAGTGCGCTAGTGGATATCACCAATTATGCGATGTTGACCTTGGGGCAACCGATGCATGTGTATGATTTGGATGCGATTAAAGGCACACTCACCGCGCGTATGGCAAAAAGTGGCGAATCGGTGAAACTGCTCAACGAGCAAACCCACGAGTTACAAGACGATGTATTGGTCATTGCCGACGATGAAAAAATCCTCGGCATGGCGGGCGTGATGGGCAGTTTTGATTCAAAAGCCGAGTTGCACACGAAAAATATTTTCCTCGAAGCGGCGTTTTTCGCGCCTGAATTTATCCAAGGGAAAACCCGTCGTTATAAATTGACCTCGGATGCGGCGCATCGCTTTGAGCGTGGCGTGGATTTTATGGGGCAAATCGAAGCCCTTGAATACGCTACGCAGTTGGTGCAAGAGATTTGCGGTGGCGAGGGTGACGAAAACGCGCTACAAATCGGTTCAGTGTCTGAGTTGGTCGGTGAGCTGCCGCAACGCGAACACATCACCATGCGTGTGGCGCGTGCGTGCAAGGTGATTGGTGTGGATATTCCCGTTGAGCAAATGGTGGCGGATTTGTCGCGTTTGCAATTGGACGTGAAACAAGTGGGCGCGGGACAGGACAGTGTGTTACAAGTGCAAGCCCCTTCATATCGCTTTGACATGGCGATTGAAGAGGATTTGATTGAAGAAGTGGTGCGCCTGTTTGGTTACAACAACATCCCGACCCACGCGCCTGTGGCGCAAATATCCATCCTTGATGTGCCCGAGCAAACCCGCGCGGCGGATGCGGTGCGCGATGCGTTGGTGGCGATGGATTATCAAGAGGTCATCAATTACAGTTTCGTCGATGGTGCATTGGAAAAAGATTTTGGTGTGAGCGGTGCAGATGCGATTGAGTTGTTGAACCCCATCGCCAGCAGTCTTGCGGTGATGCGCACGCAGTTAATCGGCTCCTTGGTACACAATTTGAAAACCAATCTGGCGCGCTCACAAACCCGCGTGCGGGTGTTTGAAATCGCCAAGGTGTTTCACCGTGACGCAACTATTCGAGCGTCCGAAACCACCGTGCCGAATATTGCTCAGCCCTTGAAACTTGCGGGTTTGGCGTATGGTTCTGCCTTGCCTGAGCAGTGGGCGAGCAAAACCAGCGATGTGGATTTTTACGATGTCAAAGGCGATTTGGAGCGTTTGTTCGCACCTGCGGTCTTGGCTTTTGAGGCTTTTGCCCATCCTTCTGCTCATCCAGGGCGTTGCGCTTCGGTGTCATTGCACGGCAAAGTCATCGGTTGGGTTGGACAGATGCACCCGCGTTTGCAACACAGTTATGATTTGCCGCGCGCACCGATGTTGTTTGAGTTGGATGCGCAAGCAGTTTTACAACGCGATTTGCCTGTGGCGAGCATGGTGTCCAAACAGCCTATGGTGACGCGCGATTTGGCAATTATTGTCAAACGTGATGTATTAGCGCAACAAATTCAACAACTTATGACGGATTTGCCAAGTACCCACCCAGACTGCGCTATCATTCAATCGGTGCAATTGTTTGATGTGTATCAGGGAGAACGTGTGGCGGATGATGAGAAAAGTTTGGCGTACCGCGTGCAAATGCAAGACGCGGACAATACCCTGCAAGACGCACAAATTGAGCAGGTGATGGCACAAATTTTGGATGCGTTGCAATCGAAAGTCGGGGCGCGTCTGAGATAAGCCCGTGTAGGACAAGAGTCAAATAAAAAACAACAGCAGAAGATGCAAGGAATACTCGTATGAACCAAGACGAAAAACTCATTTTAGACACCCTCGATGAATTAATCGAGGAGGGCAAAGCGGATGATGGTACATTTACCTTGACCAAAGCAGAACTGGCGGAGTTGTTATTTGCGCAAGTGGGTTTGAATAAGCGCGAAGCCAAAGAAATGGTCGAGGCATTTTTTGAAGAAATTCGTACAGGTTTAGAAATGGGCGATACGGTGAAACTGTCGGGTTTCGGTAATTTTTCAGTGCGCGATAAAGCTTCACGCCCTGGGCGCAATCCAAAAACGGGTGAAATGGTGTCCATCAGCGCGCGTCGCGTGGTGAGTTTTCACGCCAGTCAAAAACTCAAAGAACAAGTGGAACAAGCCCGTCCATTGAATGCCTAACGAATGTCGAACCGAATGTTTAACACGCATAGGACAACAGCATGACGACGCCCCAAGGCTATATACTCACACGCGATTTGCCCGCAATTCCTGCCAAACGTTACTTCACCATTGGTGAGGTCAGTCAGTTGTGCGATGTGCGCTCGTATGTGTTGCGCTATTGGGAGCAAGAGTTTGCGCAACTGCGTCCAATGAAGCGTCGAGGCAACCGCCGCTATTATCAGTTGCATGAGGTTGAATTGGTGCGACAAATTCGTGCGTTGTTGTACGAACAAGGGTTTACGATTGCAGGGGCGCGTTTGCAATTGGAACAAAAAATGGCAGAGGACATTTCGGTGTTTGAGTTGTCACCACCCGAAGTGCCTCATATTAAAACCTTAGAGGTTGCTGAAACGTTTGAAAAAAATATTTCTACAAGTCCTATAGAGCAGGACGGTGAATTTCCAGAACCTGTCTCGTCAATACATATCAAAAACATGGGTATTCAAGTGGTTCTGGATGAACTGCGTGCAATCAGTGCGTTGCTTAAGGTGTGATTTTAGCCGATAGTACGATTGCATATACCTTTATTTTGCACAAATGATACAATGAGCCCAATACAATAAAAATGGCTCATCATGTCAAATACATCTCATTCCACAAAAAGATTTAGTGAGGCTCAATTGATTGTTTTCGATTGGGACGGAACATTGTTTGACTCAACTGCTGCCATTGCCCACAGTTTATCTCGTGCTGCACGCGAATTGGGGTTGGGTGAGGTCAGTATTCAGCAAGCGCATCAGGTGATTGGCTTGGGCTTTGCTGAAGCAACGCGCATATTGGTGGGCGAAGTGTCTGAAAAAACCTTAAACGCTTTTGTTGCAAAATACCGACAATACTATTTCGCTGATGAAAACGCTCTGACATTGTTTGCAGGAATTTTGCCTTTGTTGCAACAATTAAAAAATCAGCATAAATACCTTGCGGTAGCGACGGGCAAATCACGCATGGGTTTAAATCGACTGTTTCGAGCACATCCAGCCATGTCACAATTGTTTGACAGCACACGCACTGCCGATGAAACTGCTTCTAAACCACATCCGCTGATGTTGCAGGAGTTACTGGATGAGCACAATATGGCAGCAGGCCAAGCGATTATGGTTGGAGATACTCAATTCGACATAGAGATGGCGCATGCGGCTCAGATGCGAAGTATTGCAGTGACCTATGGCGCGCACTCTGCCCATGATTTAAAGTGTGCTGAACCTGATGTGATGGTGCATGATGTAGCGCAGTTGGCCGAGTGTTTGCTATCCGCCTCAGTGGACAATCCATATGTTTGATAGAAAATCACCCAAAAGATATCAAATAGACTATTGGCATATTGTGCCCATAGCGTTGTTGATTGTACTGGCGTTGGCGATTGCATATGCTTTCTCACGCTACAGTCAAGCAGAAGAAATGATTTATCGCAAAGCATTTGAATCCCAAGTCTTTTGGGCGCAAGAAAATGTGGAAAATCGCGTGGCACACTTGCGCAAAGAAGCCTTTGCCAAGGGCGATGTGATTGTTAAAAGCAAAGTGGATGCCAAAATTTTTCAAGCATCTGCGGGGGATTTGCTGTCGCAATATCCAGAATTAAATCAAGTCAGTTGGTTTGATGCGCGTGGGCAATGGATGTACGGCATGAGTTCAAACGAAGAGCGCAATGAATCCATGATGAGTAGTCACCCTTCGCTTCACAAAGTCACACGGGATAAACTCCTTAATTTTGTTGACGACGATGTTCAACATCAAACCATCGTTGAGTGTCTAATGCCGATTCCCACGACACGACCGAATGGTCAAATGATACTCGCTGGATTTTTACAGACACGGGCAAAAATAAACGATTTACTCGAGTTGCTGCTTCCAAATGAGTTCACCCAAGGGCATTTAATCAAACTGTATTCTGATGGTCAATTGGTCTACAGCAATCTAAGCACCTTTTCAGACCGTGCGGTGTTTAATCAGAGGATTAAGTCACAACAACGTGTGCAGATGTGCGATTCAAATATTTTGGTGGTGGTCGTTCCGCTCGCGTATCAACAGCCGAAGGTTTTATACTGGGGTTTATTGATGATATTGGGACTCATTGGTTTGTCGATGGTGGCATTGGTTGTGGGTATGTTGGAAAAGTATCAACGTCATCAAACGATGCGTGAAATCAAACAACAGTTCCAGATTCGTCAAGCATTTGAGAACTCACTGAATGTTGGTGTTCGTATTCACGCGCCGAATGGGTATTTGACCTATGTGAATGAAGTATTTACCAAGATGGTCGGTTATGATGCTGAGGAAATATTGCATCGCCCCGTTCATTTGCTACCCTATGTTCCACCTGAAGAAGTGGACAATATCAATGCTTTTCGTGCGCAAACCCTACCAATTGCCGAGCAAATAGCGCAAGGTTCCACACAGAATTATCATCGCCTCACAAAGTTTAAACGTAAAGATGGTCAGTATATTACTACGCTGATGCGAGGTGCATCACTGTTCGATGTGCAAGGCAATCTGACAGGTTGGGTGACATCTGTTGAAGACGTGACCGAGAAAATCCGAACCGAGAGTGAGTTAAAACAAGAATTCAGTATGCGACGAGCGATTGAAGATGCCTTACACGTTGGTGTACGCGTGCATGAAATCAATGGGCGCGTGATTTATGCCAATCCCGCTTTTTATGAGATGGTGGGTTATGGGGCTGACGAGGTCATTGGTACTGAGTTTCATGACGCGCCTTATTATTTGGCTGAGGAACAGGGAAAATTAAAAGATTTAATTGCCTTTTGTATTGAACATGCGCAGGACATTATTGTCATGCAATCATCGCGTGGTTATTTTATGCCATTGAAGTTCAGGTGCAAGGACGGTTCCATCAAAGACATGATGATGCGCGGTGGTGTGATGGTTGATGAGAATGGTAAAATCAGCGGCTGGGTGACCTCAGTAGAAGACGTGACCGAACGAAAACGTTTAGAAGATTTTAAAATTAACGAGACCAAGCGTTTGGAAACACTACAATATTTAATCAATTTAGGCGAGATGGCATCGGCAATCGCGCATGAGTTAAATCAGCCCTTATCCGCGATTTCTGGTTATGCGGCAGGATTACATAACTACCTTTTGAATCGCTCAAAAAATATTGATGTTGTCAAGGTTTCCGAAATAGCCGAAAAATTGAAAAACCAAGCAGAGCGAGCCTCAAAAGTCACGCATCGGGTGCAACGCTTTGTTAAGAGTAAAGACTTAAATTTGGCTTGTATGCCTGTTCAGCCTTTGTTGGAACAAACAGCAGATTTGATGGAATTGGAACTCAGGCAAAAAAAATGTCAACTAACCATACACGGTTTAGAGAACTCGTGGCCAGAGGTGTATGTTGATATCTCCATGGTACAGCATGCCATTATCAATATTGTGCGCAATTCTATGGATGCATTGATAGATTCGGGTGCGCCATGTAGGAAAATAGATATTGAAATCACCCAATATTCTGAATATTTCATATGTTTAATTATCAACGACACGGGACCTGGTGTGCCCAAGGAGATTATTGACAGTATTTTTGAGCCGTTTTTTACCACCAAACAGCAAGGGGTAGGTATTGGTCTAAATATTTGTCGCACGGCGATAGAGTCTATGAGTGGGCATATTTGGGCTAAATCGAGAGAAGAAGGTGGTGGGTTCTATATTACCTTGCCAATATTGACATAAAGTGGTATGGTACTAATGATTTAAATATGTGTTTAGGTGCAGATATAAAGGCGTGTTTAAGGTGATTATTCGACCCAAAAATATTGACGATTTTGTAAAGTGAGAAAAATATGCAGGTTTATGTGATAGACGATGAAGAGGTTTTGCGTGATTCTTTAAGTTTCTTGTTTGAATCAAGGGATTTGGCTTGCCAAACATTCGATTCTGGTGAGGCTTTCTTGGCGGCATTGCCCAAACTGGATCAAAACAGAGCCAGTTGCATCGTGCTGGATATTCGAATGGAGCCCAAGATGTCAGGGATGGAATTGTTCTACAGTTTGGTTGATATTCGAGAACGTTGGCCGATTATCTTTCTCACGGCACATGGTGAGGTGTCTCTGGCGGTTAATGCGGTCAAACAAGGTGCTTTTGATTTTCTTGAGAAACCTTTTGCAGACAATCAACTGGTTGATCGGGTTTTAGAAGGCTTGCACCACAGCGGGCGGCGTTTGAATGTGGTTGCGCAGTCTGAGGTCATCAAACAAAAGTTGGACTCACTCAGTACGCGAGAGTTGTCTGTTATGGAGGCTGTATTAGATGGTTATACCAATCGCGAAGCAGCGGATAAATTGGAAATGGCTGTGCGTACGGTTGAAATTCATCGAGCCAATTTATTTAAAAAAATGGGTGTCAAAGGCGCTGTCGAATTGATTAATTTGTTACAAACTTTGGATGTGTAATAGAAATAGATGGACAGATAGATAGCGTCTGATTTTGGCGACAGTTTGATTATTCCTTGGATGGTCAAATAAGTCGCCAAATTTATTTGCTGCGATGCTATCACCAATTTTATTGCACATCGATTTCTTTTTTTTCAAAAAATAAAAAAAGCATTTGTAAAAATCGAACGAGTGTGCTATTTTGTCGTATGAGCGGTATTTATCAAGCCGAATGCGCGGGGTTATATAAAAACTCGTATAATTCGCAAAACTGTTGTAGTAATAAGTTGTTTGGGTCTGCTTGATTATTCAAAGTGGTTTTTCACCGTAGTGCTGATGGTGTTTGACATCATCAAATTTATTCTTAACCCCAAAACAATAGGGACAATAAACATGAAAATATTGGTAGCTGTTAAACGTGCGGTGGACTACAACGTATCCGTGCGCGTCAAAGCCGATGGCACGGATGTGGACATCGCGAACGTCAAAATGTCGATGAACCCATTTGATGAAATTGCGATGGAAGAAGCGGTTCGCCTGAAAGAAGCAGGTATTGCGACCGAAATCGTTGCGGTTTCAGCGGGTGTGGCACAGTGTCAAGAGACCTTGCGCTCTGCCCTCGCATTGGGCGCGGATCGTGCGATTTTGATTGAAACCACTGCCGAGTTACAACCTTTGGCAGTGGCGAAATTGCTCGCAGCAGTGGTCAAACAAGAATCACCTTCGTTGGTGATTTTGGGTAAGCAAGCGATTGACGATGATGCCAATCAAACGGGCCAAATGCTCGCAGGCTTGTTGGATTTACCCCAAGCACCGTTTGCGTCCAAATTGGTGGTCGAAGGGGATAAAGCAACGGTCACGCGCGAAGTTGATGGTGGTTTAGAAACCATCAGTATGACTTTACCAGCCGTGGTGACTGCTGATTTGCGTTTGAACGAGCCGCGTTATGCGACTTTGCCGAACATCATGAAAGCCAAGAAAAAACCGTTGGATACCACTACGCCAGAGGCTTTGGGTGTGGATGTTGCGCCGCGTTTGAAAACGCTTAAAGTGGCAGAGCCACCTGTGCGTAAGGCGGGCATCATTGTGCCTGATGTAGCGACTTTGGTTGAAAAATTACGCAACGAAGCCAAAGTGCTGGGTTGATTGAGGAGAATAAAACATGAGTATTTTAGTTATTGCAGAACACGATAATCAATCCCTCAAAGGTGCGACGCTCAATGCAGTCACTGCCGCGAGCAAAATCG
The DNA here is from genome assembly GCA_018261955.1 of Burkholderiaceae bacterium. Classification (GTDB taxonomy): domain Bacteria; phylum Pseudomonadota; class Gammaproteobacteria; order Burkholderiales; family Burkholderiaceae; genus CTSOIL-112. The sequence continues at coordinate 242,556 of JAGTRK010000004.1, read as the reverse complement.
GTGGCGACATCCACATTGCAGTCATTGGCGCAAACGTTGGCGCGGTCACGCAAGCCGCCAGTGCGATCGCGGGTGTGAGCAAAATTTTGAGTTTTGATGACGCCTCGTTGGCAGAGCAAACTTCCGAAGCCGTTGCGGCACAAATTTTAAGTGTTGCAGGTCAATACAGCCACATCGTTGCGGCAGCCAGTTCAATGGCGAAATCCGTATTGCCGCGCGTTGCCGCGAAACTCGATGTGGCGCAAGTCTCCGAAATCGTCGAAGTGGTCAGTGCGGACACCTTTGTTCGTCCGATTTATGCGGGCAATGTGATGGCAACCGTGCAATCGAGCGATTCAATTAAAGTGATCACGGTGCGTACGACAGGTTTTGATGCAGCCGCTGCCGCAGGCGGTTCAGCCGCGGTTGAAGCACAGACCGTGCAATCTGTGAGCAACGGTACGAGTTTCATCTCTCGCGAAGTGGCTAAATCCGATCGTCCAGAGTTGGCGACTGCGAAAATTGTGATCTCGGGGGGGCGTGGTTTGGGCAGCGCTGAGAACTTCAAAATCATCGAAGCACTCGCGGACAAACTCGGTGCAGGTTTGGGTGCATCGCGTGCTGCCGTGGATGCGGGTTACGTCAACAACGATTTGCAAGTGGGACAAACGGGTAAAATTGTCGCACCGCAATTGTACGTTGCTGTTGGTATCTCAGGTGCGATTCAGCATTTGGCGGGGATGAAAGATTCCAAAGTCATCGTGGCTATCAACAAAGACGCAGATGCCCCGATTTTCCAAGTGGCTGATTATGGCATCGTGGGCGATTTGTTTGAAATCGTACCGCAGTTAACCGCAGCGATTTAATTTTATCGGGCGCAGGTTGATGACTTGCGCCCTTTTTTTACATCTAAAAATAGAACGGTTGTTCGGTTTAGGAATCAACCATTGAATGAGGAGCCCACCATGAGTTACACCGCCCCCCAAAAGGACATGTTGTTCGCCTTGGAGCACATCGCGAATATGCCCGCCATCATCCAAGATTTGAAATTGGATTTAGACATGGACACCGTCGCTGGGATTTTGGACGAGGCGGCCAAACTCAATCAGGACATCATTGCCCCGACCAATAAAATTGGCGACGAGCAACCGTCTTTCCTCAAAGATGGCAAAGTGACGACCACACCGGGTTTTAAAGCAGCATTCAAACAATACGTTGAAGCAGGTTGGCAAGGTTTGTCCCACCCAGAAGAAGTCGGTGGGCAAGATTTACCCAAGTTGATTGCGGCTGTGTGCAATGAAATGATTAACGGTGCCAACACCTCGTTTGGCTTGTGCCCGTTGCTGACCGATGGTGCGATTGAAGCAGTTTTGACCGCAGGTTCAGACGCACAAAAACAAACCTATATTCCCAAACTCATCAGTGGCGAATGGACAGGCTCTATGAATTTGACCGAGTCGCAGTCGGGCTCTGATTTGGCACTGGTGCGCACCCGTGCTGAGCCCCAAGCCGATGGCACGTATAAGATATTCGGCACAAAAATTTTTATCACCTATGGTGACCATGATTACACCGACAACATCATGCACTTGGTGCTCGCACGCACACCGAACGCACCCGAAGGCATCAAAGGGATTTCGTTGTTCATCGTGCCTAAAAATCTGATTAACCCCGATGGCAGCGTGGGTGCAAGCAACGATGTGCAAACGCTGTCGCTTGAGCACAAACTTGGCATCAAAGCCAGCCCAACCGCGGTGTTGCAATTTGGCGATCACGGCGGCGCGGTCGGTGAGTTGGTTGGTGAAGAAAACCGTGGTTTGGAATACATGTTCATCATGATGAATGCGGCGCGCTTTGGTGTGGGTATACAAGGCATTGGCATTATGGAGCGCGCGTATCAAAAAGCCGTGGCGTATGCCAAAGAGCGCGTACAAAGTCGCCCAGTCGATGGTTCGGCGCGCGAGGCAGTAGCGATTATTCATCACCCCGATGTCAAACGCATGTTGCTCACCATGAAGTCCACGACCGAGGCCTGTCGCGCGATGGCGTTGCACACTGCGGGCTTGCTCGATGTGGCGCATCGCCATCCCGATGAGAACGCTCGCAAGCAAGCGCAAGCGCGATTTGAATTCATGGTGCCACTGGTCAAAGGCTATTCAACTGAAATGTCGGTGGAGATGGCAAGCCTTGGGGTGCAAGTGCATGGCGGCATGGGTTTTATCGAAGAAACGGGTGCGGCGCAATACTACCGCGATGCGCGAATTTTGCCGATTTACGAGGGCACGACGGCGATTCAAGCGAATGATTTGATTGGGCGTAAAACGGTACGTGATGGCGGCGCGGTGGCTGTGTATTTTGCCGATGAAATTGATGCCACAGTGGCGCAATTGCAAGCAAAAAGCGCACTGGCGCATTTGGCGCAACCTTTGGCGCAGGCGAACGCCGCTTATCGTGAAGTGGTCGCTTTTGTCTTGGCAAACACCAAAGCCCAACCGAATGTGGTGTTTGCGGGTTCGGTGCTGTACTTGAAACTCGCGGGCTTGTTGATTTCTGCGTGGCACAGCGCACGTGGCGCGCTCGCGGCGCAAGCGCAGTTGGACGCGGGGCATGCGGATACTGTGTTTATGCAGGGTAAAATCGCGACGGGTGCGTTTTACATACAATCAATCTTGCCGCAAGCGCACGCATGGGCGCAAGCGATTTTAAATGCGGGTGAGGTCACTGGGGATTTTGCGGTTGAGCAATTTTAAGCACGATGTGGTTGCAAATAAAAAAGTGGGTGCGCGAGCATCCACTTTTTAGTTTGGAAGCGAGCAAAAAGCCTCATTGACTACGCCACTTGGCAATTTCCGCACGCACCTGCTCGGGTGCCGTGCCGCCGACATGGTTGCGTGCCGCCACGCTGCCTTCTAAGGTTAGACAATGCGAGACATCGGCTTCTATCAAGGTTTGTTGCTCAGCGGATAAATCGGTCGCCGCACGCAGCTCGGCTAAATTCAAATCCGCCAAGTCGCATTTTTTGTGCGTGCAGATTTTGACCGCATGCGCCACCGCCTCGTGCGCGTCGCGGAACGGCAAACCTTTTTTCACTAAGTAGTCAGCCAAATCAGTGGCTGTGGCAAAGCCTTGTAGGGCTGCTGCGCGCATGTTTTCGGGCTTAACCGTAATGCCTTGCACCATCTCGGTAAAAATCAATAAAGTTTCTAAAACTGTATCGACCGCATCAAACAAAGGTTCTTTGTCCTCTTGGTTGTCTTTGTTGTATGCCAGTGGCTGACCTTTCATTAAAGTTAATAAACTCATCAAGTCACCGTACACACGTCCCGTTTTACCACGTGCCAGTTCAGGTACGTCTGGGTTTTTTTTCTGTGGCATGATGGATGAGCCCGTGCAGAAACGGTCTGCCAAATCAATAAAGCCGACACGCGGACTCATCCAGTTGACTAATTCTTCGGACAAACGCGAAATGTGCATCATGATGAGCGATGCGGCAGCGCAAAATTCAATCGCAAAATCACGGTCAGACACCGCATCCAAAGAATTGGTGCAGACTTCATCAAAACCCAAGAGTTCTGCCACACGTTCGCGTTTGATTGGATAAGTCGTGCCTGCTAATGCCGCCGCGCCGAGCGGTAAACGGTTGACGCGTTTGCGGGTGTCCACCATGCGCTCAGCATCGCGCGCAAACATATTCACATACGCGAGCAAATGGTGACCAAAAGTGATGGGTTGCGCCACTTGTAGATGGGTGAAACCCGGCAAAATCGTCGCGGCTTCACGTTCAGCGACATCGAGCAAACCGGTGCGCAAATTCGATAACGCCACAATGATGTCATCAATCTGGGCTCGTAGCCACAAGCGAATGTCGGTGGCGACTTGGTCATTGCGTGAGCGGCCTGTGTGCAGGCGTTTGCCTGCCATACCCACCAGTGAAGTGAGGCGCGCTTCAATGTTTAAGTGAACATCTTCTAAATCCAACTGCCATTCAAATGTACCCGCTTGAATTTCACTTTTAATTTGTTCTAATCCGCGCTGGATGTCGGAAAAATCTTGGTTTGAAACAATCCCTTGTTCAGAGAGCATTTGTGCGTGCGCCAGCGAACCCGCAATGTCGAACAATGCCAAGCGTTTGTCAAAAAACACCGAGGCGGTGTAGCGTTTGACCAGTTCGCTCATGGGTTCTGAAAACAGTGCAGACCAGCCTGCGGATTTATTGTGAAGTTGGGAATTGGAAGTTTGATGGCTCATGGTTGACCTTTGTTAAAACAAGCCTGCATTTTAAAGCAAATAAAGCGCGCATGCCTTTAAAATTGCGCGTGTGACGCATTCAATGCAAATACAACGGACATCAATAATATCGCTGAAAAAAAGTTTAAAAATAAAATAATCAACAATGCCAACTAAGTCACTGATTTTACGTGGGTTTGCGCCGTAAAATGCGCGCAATGCCCCATCAATCTTGAATTTGAGAAAAACAAAAATCAGCAAATTGCTTGACGTGGTTATTCAAAGTGTGATTTAATTCGCCCTGTTGTGAATGACCTCGGAGCCTTGATTGGTGCGGACTGCGCGAAATGCAGAACGATTATCTGATGAAGGATAGCAAAAACTTAGCAGTTGGAGATTAATACATGAATAAGTCAGAATTGGTAGATTTCATTGCGGGTGAAGCAGAAATTTCAAAAGCAGCAGCAGGTCGTGCATTGGATGCGGTAACGACAGCGGTTAAGAAAACATTGAAAAAAGGTGGCACTGTCACTTTGGTTGGTTTTGGTACGTTCTCTGTGGGCAAACGTGCGGCACGCGTTGGTCGTAACCCACAAACTGGCGCGGAAATCAAAATTAAGGCAGCTAAAGTGCCTAAGTTCCGTCCAGGTAAAGCATTGAAAGAAGCAGTAAACTAATTGATTGTAAGATTGGGTGTTTAGCTCAGTTGGTAGAGCGGCGCCCTTACAAGGCGTAGGTCGGGAGTTCGAGCCTCTCAACACCCACCAGTCTTAGAGTTGTTTTAGTTTTAGATTCAGTTGTAGATTTTTGTAGTGATGGTTTTGGAGTGGTAGCTCAGTTGGTTAGAGTATCGGCCTGTCACGCCGAGGGTCGCGGGTTCGAGCCCCGTCCGCTCCGCCAAGTTGTCAGGCAAAAAAACGAGCCACGCTCGTTTTTTTGTTCCCTCAAAAAGGGATTCGTTGTTTTGTAGTAGCCGTTAAGTTGTATGCGGGTGTTTAGCTCAGTTGGTAGAGCGGCGCCCTTACAAGGCGTAGGTCGGGAGTTCGAGCCTCTCAACACCCACCACGCATATAATTCGAACGTGTTTTGGAGTGGTAGCTCAGTTGGTTAGAGTATCGGCCTGTCACGCCGAGGGTCGCGGGTTCGAGCCCCGTCCGCTCCGCCAGTATTGACATGAAAGGTGAACTTCGGTTCGCCTTTTTTGTTGCGCTCCGATATAATAGCGCTTCTTTCATCGGCAAATAACGCTGCCATACATTCAATGACAAAAAAGGTTCAATATGTTCGATTTCGTGCGCACGCACCAACGTTGGTTGCAAGTGGTTTTACTGCTTTTGATATTGCCCGCTTTTGTGTTGACGGGCGTGGCGACATTTAACAGTGGCTCGGGCAGTGCCGATACCGTGGCGCAAGTGGGTACGCGTCAAATCACGCAGCGCGAATTTGCTGCGCGTTATCAAAAAATGGTCGAAGCGGCACGTGCGCAAGCAGGTGAAAATTTTGATGCGTCGATGTTTCAAAAACCAGAAACCCAAGCCGCCTTTCTCACGCAATTGGTCAATGAAGCACTCATCGAGGACATGATGGCGACGGGTAAAATGACCGCAACAGATAATGAAGTGGCCCAAGCCTTGGCCAAAATGCAGGGCATGCCCAAAAATGCGCAGGGCGAGATTGATGTGCCTGCATATCAAGCGATATTGGCGCAGCAAGGTTTGACCCAAGCCCAACATCAGCAGGGTGTGCGCGCGGACTTGGTCAAAGGGCAATTGGCTCCCGCATACTCTGCGCTGAGTTTACCCGTGAGTACTGAATTCATGAAGCGGTTTTTCGCGAATGCGCGCACCGTGGAAATTAAACCTGTCGATTTAACGCCGTATATGGCAAAAGCAGATGTGAATGCAACGCAAGTTCAAGCCTACTATGAGCAAAACAAAACCCAGTTTGCCACGCCCGATTTATTTGATGTTGAGTACACTCTGGTGCCGATGACAGGTGCGGGTGCAGTGAGTGTCACGGACGACGACATTAAATCGGTGTTTGGCAAAGACGCAACCGCCGCGCAGTTGGATAAAGTGCGCAAAGACCCGACGCAAATGAAAGTGGTCATCGAAAAAGTGGTGATGAAAAAACGTGCGGCAGAGATTGATGCTCAAGTGAATAAATCACCGCAAGACCTCGCCGCAGTTGCCAAAGCATTCAATACCAGCGTGCAAAAGGTCGCACGCCTCACGCGCAACGTCGAGGCAAACACGCCAACGTTGTTTAAAGACACCAAGGTGCGCGAAGCGATCTTGAATGGCACGCAAGCCGAATCCAAAGCAATTGCGCCTGTGATGGCATTGGATTCGGGTGAGTTATTGGTGGCGCGAGTGAGTGCATACCAAGCGGCGGGAACGCGTTCATTTGATGAGGTCAAAGCCGAGATTGAGCAGCAACTGCGCCGTGAAGCTGCCGTTAAACTGGCAAGTGATGAAGCCCAAAAAGCATTGGGCGGTTTGTCTGCGAGCGCATCCATTGGTGCGGCACAGTCTGTTTCGTGGTTGGTGAATGACAAGGTATCGCAAGCGGTTGCCCTCAAAGCCATGAGTCTGCCTGCTAAAAACTTCCCCGCCTTGGCGGTGGTCTCGGATAAAGACAGCGTCTCGCTGATTCGTGTGCTCAATGAGCAACCCTTACCAGCCGCCCAGATGGATTTGGTCAGCCAATGGGCGCAAAGCAATTGGGTTGGAGCTGCGGATAACTTGGCATTCAACGCTTATATGAGTGCCCTGCGCGAGCGCATGGGTGCGAAGATGTATCCTGAGCGGATTAAACTGACCGCACAATAATTCAACCCTCTTGAACACGCTCATTACGGATGAGCGTGTTTGCATTTTTAAAGTATTTTTTAGTTCATCAAATTGGAGTCGCAGTGTTATCAGCAGTCAATATTACCCAGCAGTTTGGCGCAAAGCCATTGTTTGAAAACATCAATGTCAAATTCGGTGAAGGCAACCGTTACGGTTTGATTGGCGCGAATGGGTGCGGCAAATCAACCTTGATGAAAATCCTCGGTGGCGACTTAGAGCCTTCGGCAGGTCAGGTGGTGATTGAGCCCAATGTGCGTTTGGGTAAATTGCGCCAAGACCAATTCGCCTTTGAGGACGTGCGCGTTTTAGATGTGGTGTTGATGGGGCACACTGATATGTGGGCAGCGATGACTGAGCGCGATGCGATTTATGCCAATCTGGAAGCGACTGAGGATGATTATATGCACGCCGCCGAACTCGAGGGCGTGTTTGCGCAGTACGATGGCTACACCGCCGAAGCGCGCGCAGGTGAATTGCTCTTGGGTGTGGGCTTGCCGATTGAATTGCATCAAGGTTTGATGAGTGCGGTGGCACCAGGTTTGAAAGTACGGGTGTTGTTGGCTCAGGCTTTGTTCTCGAATCCTGATGTGCTGCTACTGGATGAGCCGACCAATAACTTGGACATCGACACGATTCGTTGGTTAGAAGGTGTGATTAACGAGCGCGATTCGACCATGATTATTATTTCGCATGACCGACATTTTCTCAATGCGGTCTGCACGCACATGGCGGATATGGACTATGGCACACTGACGGTGTACGCGGGTAATTATGATGATTACAGCCTCGCATCGGCCGAGGCGCGTGCGCGTCAGATGTCTGCCAATGCCAAATCCAAAGAGCGCATTGCTGAGTTGCAAGAATTCGTTGCACGCTTCTCGGCGAATAAATCCAAAGCATCACAGGCGACTTCACGCTTGAAAATGATTAAGAAAATCAAAGACGAAACAGTAGAGGTCAAGCCGTCGTCGCGCCAAAATCCTTATATTGTGTTTGAGCAAACCAAGCCTTTGCACCGTTTGGCATTGGAGGTCGAGCACATTAGCAAAGCTTTTGATCGTCCGATTATCAGCAAATTTTCAACCATGGTTGATGCGGGCGATAAAATCGCGATTATCGGCGGTAATGGTGTGGGTAAAACCACTTTGTTGCGCATTTTGCAAGGTGAACTTGCACCCGACAGCGGTACCGTCAAATGGTCAGAAAATGCCGATGTGGGTTACATGGCGCAGGATGTTGCCGAGCATTTTGACTCAGACGAATTGGTGATGGAATGGATGGGCAATTATCGTCAAGCAGGCGATGATGACCAAGCGATTCGAGGTGTGCTTGGAAAACTTTTGTTTTCCGGTGAGGACGTGGGCAAAAAGGTTAAAGTTTTGTCAGGTGGTGAGAAACACCGCATGAGTTTTGGACGCTTGATGCTGGGTCGTCACAATGTATTGATGCTGGATGAACCCACCAACCATTTGGATATGGAATCCATTGAGTCGTTACAACTGGCGTTAGAAAAATACAAGGGTACAGTGTTCATCGTGTCACATGACCGCCAGTTTATTGACAATGTGGCCACCCGTGTGATTGAAGTCAAAGGTGATGGTACGATTATTGACTTCCGAGGTGATTATGAAGAATATTTAGATAGCCAAGGGATTGAAGGGTAAAATAAGCCAATCATAGACAGCAGGAGACATCATGCCCGTTCTTCAACTCATCGCCCCATCGGGCAATCCGCACGACCGCAACGCAGTAGCGCGTGGCGTGGACTACTTCACGCGCCAAGGTTGGCGCGTCACGGGGCAAGCCTGCGCACTGCGCCAAATGCAACGCTTCGCGGGCACAGACGAGGAGCGTTTGCAAGAAATCAACAGCCTCACGCGTTTTATCAATCCAACTGAAGAACTCAAATCCAAACGCCCTGACTTGGTGATGGCATTGCGCGGTGGCTATGGTTTGTCGCGTTTGCTCGATCGCATTGATTATCAAGAAATTGCCAAGGCGAAATTATGCTTTATGGGGCACAGTGACTTTACGGCATTTAATTTGGCTTATCTGGCGCAGGCGGGCATGCCTTCTTACAACGGTCCAATGATGAGTTACGATTTTGGCGCGGATGCACCCTCAAAATTCATGCTGTCGCATTTTTGGAATTTACTCAACCAAGGTGAAGACACCATATCCGTTAAAATTGCGCAGCCATACACCTTCAATGTCAATCAAACTTTGTGGGGTGGCAACTTGACGATGGTCAATCAATTGATTGGTACGCCGTATTTGCCAAAGATTGAAGGCGGTATATTATTCTTAGAAGACATCAACGAGCATCCGTACCGCATTGAGCGCAACCTATATCAATTGCGCGATGCGGGTATATTGGAACAACAATCTGCGATACTGCTGGGACAGTTCAACGGTTTCCAGTTGTATGATTCAGACGCGGGCTATGATTTCGGTGCGATGGTTGAGCACTTCCGCTCGCGTTGTGATGTGCCGATTTTAACGGGTTTGCCCTATGGTCACGTGCGCGAAAAAGCCACCTTACCTGTTGGACACAAAGCACAATTGCGTGTGCAGGGCGAGGCGGGATTTGAGTTGGTGGTGCGCGCGATTGGTTGTGTTTAAAATCGGTGTCACTTAACGGAACTCGGAGCGGGACTCAGAGTGAACTCAGCGCAAATAATAGGTGGTGCGCAACATCTTAATTCGCGCAATATAGCCCTGCGTTTCATTGGGCATTTTACTCAAACGAAATTTTGAGTAATTGCTGTCAGTGTCGTCGTTCTTGGGTTTGACATATTGATCAACATTACCCAAACCCCAGTTATAGGCCGCCAAGGTCAACTCTAAATTTTTATCATAACGAAGGTATAGCTGACTCAGATACTTTGCGGCGGCGACTGCAGAGTCCTGTGGGTGACTGCGATCGTTCAAACCCATATCTTTAGCCGTGGGTCGCATGAACTGAAACAAACCTTTTGCACCTGCGTGGCTTTGCGCCTGTGGGTCGCCCGCTGATTCTTGGTGCATCACTGCCGAGAGCAGACCTTTGGGTAATTTGTATTCTTGCTCCAAGGATTCTAATTTCAATTCATCGCGCCAATCATACACGCGCAATGCCACTGCATCATCGCCCGAGCGATAGCCCAATTCGCGCAAAATCGGCCAAAGGATAAACATACTGACCACAACCAGTGTGGCCATCAGCAACCACTGGGTGCGTTTTTTCGGGGTGTTGGTATGGATTTGAGTCATGTATGCAAGATGGAGGGGCAATAGAGAAAATTTAATCGGGCGTATTTTACCCAAAAAACCCATGGCACATGGCACTGAAAAATAAAAATGGTATCAGTTGCGATTATTGGGTGAACTCTTCGGCAAGTTTGGTGGTGTCCAAACGTCCCTCGCACAGCACGCTGTGTGCTGAGTTGGTCAATACGGGGATGCGTGTGTGGTATAAACTCTGCCACTCAGACGCATCGTCAATATCCACCCAAATCAGTTCAAAATCCAATTGATTTTGGGCGCAATACACGCGCACATCAGCCCACATATCGTGGCACAGATGGCAGGTTTCGCGCCCGTATAAATATAAAACAGGTTTATTCATGTGCAATGAGACTGACGAATTGGCGCGCGTTGTCACGGATGATGTAGAGCACCACTGAGTCGCCATCGTTCAAATTTTGTGCGATTTGATTGAGTTGAGCGACGCTGGTCAATGGAACTTGATTGATGCTGATAATCCAATCGCCTGCTTGAACTTCGTTGTTCAAGCCATCGTCTTTGACTTCAGTGATAAGCACACCGCTGTTGATGTCTGTGGCATTTTTCTGGGCAATCGATAACGGGCGGGCACGTAAACCCAGCTTGCGCCACGACCATGATGCAATTGCTGATTTGGGTTTGGGGTTGATCAACTGCAATTCGATTTTCTCGCCATCCCGAAAAACGGTTAGCCGTGCCTGATAATCTTGGCGTAAAAAATCAGGTAAAGCACTCAAATCAGTGGCACCGACCACGCTTTGTGACTCAAGCGAGATGATGACATCGTTTTTGAGTAACCCCGCTTTTGCTGCCATACTGCCCGATCGCACTTGTAGCACAATCGCACCCGAAGCATTGGGCAACCCAAGCGCCACATCTTGGGCATTATTCATATCTGCGGCCGAAAATCCAATGTAGGACATGGAGTTGAACGTTGCTGAGTGTGTGTCAAAACCATCGGATGCGAGTTTGCCAAGCATGGGGTGGCGAAATAAATTCAAAGCGGTTTTCATGCGGGTGGAGTTAATCCCCAATACCTGACCATACACATTGAGTAAGGGGCCGCCGCTGTTTTCGGGTGAGACATTCACGTCGCTGACCAAGCCGACTCCAGGTGTTTGCGCGGGTGTACTGACAATCACCCCAACCGATGTGCCGTGTTTTTTAGCACCGATGGCAATCACCCCTTCGCCCTCTTCGACTTGTTGCGCCAAACTGAGCGCGGCTAAGTTGCTCGCGCGGATGCGCAACAATGCCACATCATTTTTCGGATCGCTACGTGTGATGCTCGCTTTGAATTGGCGCGCATCCCATAAGGTCACAATCACTTCGTGTGTGTCTTTGACCCACTGGTAGTTGGTGGCTATTTGTCCGTTGTTACTGATAATAAAACCGCTGCCGTTGATGCGTTTTTTGATAACGGGTGCTGCTTGCGTGTTGTTGGGGGTTTGGTTGTCCAATAAAATAGACGACAATGAACGGTATACAGGGTCATCGGTAATGTTTTTATACTGTTCAGGGATTTTAATTTTGACCCATTGTATGCCTTGCACTTGAACGATGGATGCGGCACTGTCATTGACCAATTGGTTGACATTCACGGTCGCATAAGCAATATTACATGCAGTCGCAATCAACCAAGCACTCAGTATAGAGATGAGGGCAAAGCAAAATTCAATGGCGCGAATTGATTTGAGCAGCATGGCGATGATAATGTCTATGGTTGATTGTTGTAAGGGCGATGTTCAATGGCTGTGTCAGTGTTGATTTTGCATTATAGCAAGAATTAGTCATACGCCTTTACATAGAATAATCAATTGTTGCATAGAAATGGTGCATGAAAAAGCCACGCAGTTGCATGGCTTTTCAAGCGACACTATCGATTGATAGCGAAAAATTCATCTTTATGCAGAGAAATTGTTCGCCACAAATTCCCAGTTGACCAAATTCCAAAAACTCTCAACGTATTTAGGGCGTGCATTGCGGTAGTCCACGTAGTACGCGTGTTCCCACACATCACAGGTCAACAACGCTTTGTTGTCAGTGGTCAGCGGTGTGGCTGCATTTGAGGTCGACACCAAATCCAACTCACCCGCAGGGGTTTTCACCAACCAAGCCCAACCTGAGCCAAAGGTTGTGACCGCGCATTTGGTGAAGGCCTCTTTGAAGGCTTCAAACGAGCCCCATTTGGCGTTGATGGCGTCAGCCAAAGCACCTGTGGGTGCGCCACCAGCGTTTGGTGCCAAGCCATTCCAGTAGAATGTGTGGTTCCAAACTTGCGCCGCGTTGTTGAAAATACCGCCTGAAGATTTTTTAACGATTTCTTCGAGCGTTGCGTTTTCAAACTCAGTGCCTTTAATCAAACCATTGAGGTTGGTCGCATAAGCTTGGTGGTGTTTTCCATAATGAAACTCTAAAGTTTCAGCCGAAATGTGCGGCGCGAGCGCGTCCATTGCATAGGGTAAAGCGGGTAAAGTATGTTCCATTTTTTGTCCTCTCGGTTTTATTCTGTCTCGGTATGATTGACCGTGCCAATCACGCGTCCACGTGCCAGTTGAATGCGAATGCCATCGCCTGCGTGCAGTGTACTGGCATTATAAACGATGTCCCCGTTTTGTGTTTGCACGTAGGCAAAGCCCCTGTTTAAGACGTTTTCTGGATTGAGTTGGTTTAAGTGCTGCGCCATGTTCTCAACGGATTGCGTGTGTGTGTTGAACAAGCGGGCATGGGCTTGATGCAGTTGAACCTGTTTGTGCGACAAGGTTTGTTCGTGTATGCTCAACGCAGGACGTAGGCGCTGAACGGTTTGAGCAGCGTATTCATGGCGACGTTCGAGGTTTTGAAATTGTGTGGACATGCTGTTTTGTAAACGCAGTGTTAAGTGTTGCAAGTGTGTGGATTGTTGATAAAGTCGTTGCGCAGGGGTGAGCAATTGTGCGATCACGCGGTCTAAACCTTGCTCGGCCTGCGTGATTTTGTGCGTCATGTTGCGTTGCAAGGTGCGTGCTTGATTGGACAAAGTTTCATGCCAATCGGCGTGCGTGGGCGAACTGATGAGTTCGGCTGCCGCAGTCGGCGTGGCGGCGCGCACATCGGCGACAAAATCCGCAATCGTGGTGTCGGTTTCGTGCCCCACACCGCTGATGATTGGCAAATGGCTGTTGAACATCGCGTGTGCCACTTCAGGCTCATTAAACGCCCACAGATCCTCCAAACTGCCGCCGCCACGAATGATGAGCAGGGCATCTAATTTCGGGTTCTGATTTGCCAGTGCAATCGCACGGGCAATTTGCCCTGCTGCTTGCTCGCCTTGTACCAAGGTTGGGTATACCAACAGTTCAATGTGTGGCGCGCGGCGCGCCAAAGTGTGCGCCACATCACGCAGTGCCGCCGCTTGCGGGGAGGTGACGATGCCGATTTTACGGGCAAAAGTGGGCAATGGTTTTTTGTGTGCTGCATCAAATAAACCCTGCTGCGCCAAATCCTCTTTGAGTTTCACAAAGCGTTCGTACAAAGTTCCCAAACCCGCGGGGCGCATGGACTCAACCGTGAGTTGAAACTCACCGCGCGCAGGGTACAAACTCGCGCTGACGTAAGCTTGCACCGCATCGCCCTCGCGCGGTTGCCATTTGAGCAAAGCGGCTTTTTGGCGAAACATCACTGCGCGCACTTGGGCGTTTTCGTCTTTGAGCGAAAAGTACCAATGCCCGCTGGGGTATTGCTTGAGATTGGAAATCTCGCCTTGCACCCACAGCAACGGCACACTGCGCTCCAAGAGCGTGGCAATGCGTTGGTTGAGTTCAGAAATACTGATGGTGTTGGGTGACATGGTGGTGGCTGGAGGTCGCTGTCAGATGCGCTCATTGTACCAGTTTGCGTGCTGGGGCAAGATGTATTCAAATCACATCAATAAAGTCGGCACTTTTTACTGAAACTATGGATAAATCGCGTATAATTGTCCGTGATTTATTTACTTTTTTGCGGAGCAGACATGAGTTACGAAGATAAAGACGAAGACCAAGGTCTATTGTTGGGTATTTTGGCAGGGATTGTGGCATTGGTGATTGGTGGTGTTTTGGCTTTGTGCACTTGGGTAAGTGGCGATAGTTCCATGGGCGCGAAAAAAGCCGATGTGCCCGCGATTGCAGCACCAGCAACGGTGGCGGCAGCGACAACTGCGGCCGTCGGCGCGGTAACCATCGCAGCCGATGAAGCCAAAGTGGTGGTTGAAAATGGTGTGGTGAAATTCTACTTTGCGACGGGTAAATCCGATTTGGCAAAAGGTGCGAATGAGGCTTTGGCTGAAGTGGTTAAAGGTGTTAAAGCGGGTCAAAAAGCGGTGATATCAGGCTTTCACGACAGCACAGGCAATTTGGCTACCAATCAAGAGTTGGCCAAAAAACGTGCCATCTCAGTGCGCGATACTTTGATTGCCTTAGGTGTACCCACTGACAGCATTGAGTTGAAAAAGCCAGAAGACGCAAAAGGTACGGGTGATAATGCAGAAGCGCGTCGTGTGGAAGTTGTTTTGGAAAAATAAATCGGTTTTAGGTTTTTATTGAACCTGTTTTAAAAAATCCCTCGGCATTTGGTCGAGGGATTTTTTTTGCGTTCAAGCCTTTTTCACAAATTGCGACTTCAAGCCCATTTGTCCGATGCCATCGATTTTGCAATCAATGTCATGGTCGCCATCGACCAAACGGATGTTTTTGACTTTGGTGCCGACCTTCACCACAGAGGATGAGCCTTTGACTTTTAGATCTTTGATGACTGTGACGGTGTCGCCGTCTTGTAAAACCTGTCCGTTGGCATCTTTGATCACGCGTTCTGATTCGGTTGATTCTGTGTCGTCAGTGAGCGACCACTCATGTGTGCAATCAGGGCACACGTATTGTTCGCCATCAAAATAGGTGTTTTCCATACCGCAGACGGGGCATGCTGGAGGTGTTGACATGGTATTCCTTTGGAAGTTTAAAAAAATTTAGATGGATTGCGCCAGTGGGTTGGGGGTGGGCTCGGCAATTTTGTGCAAGATGTTGCGGTCAGTGTGGTGAAATGGCTCGTCCATTCCAGCAATCAACATCACCGTGTCTTCGTCATAACCCCACGTACCATCGGCGTTGATGGTCACTTTGATGCGAAACTCCACGGTTTTAAACGCGTGTTCCAAAAATGGCGCAGAGCGAATACCGAAGCTCACATCGGTATTGGTCGCCACCAATTCAAATTCAGCGGCATCGGGGGTGGCGTGTCCCACAGCCATCACAATTTGTCCGCGTGGAATCGCAATGGTGTGCATAATCGTGCCTGTTGCAGGCTCCCACAGCCAGTAACCCACTTGATCGTGATAGGTTTTGACTTGATCGGGTTTGGTCACATGTGTGTGGTAACGCAAACCATACAACAATTGCGGCCCATTGGTTTGTGGGTCGATGGGTTGTAACTCAATGCGTTCAACATAAACTTGTTTTTTTGCGCCTTCGGCTTTGGGCTTGACATCCAAGCCACGCGTGCCTTGCCAAATGCCCGCCATGGGGGTCAGCGGTCCTAAATTATTTAACGTGTGGACATCAATGTTTTGAGGTTCGGTATAGATATCTTTGGGAAAATCGCTCATGTTTTGCTCCATGTGATTGAATGGCGCATATTTTCTCATAAAAGCAGGGTATTTGTCGCAAAATCTCATTCAGAATTCAACAATCACCCTTGTAATGTGCTGCTTTGCCCCCATCATTAGGCTATCATGCTGTCTGCAAAAAATTGTGGACCAAAATCAACCAACAACGAGTTAACCAACAGCAAGAGTTATTAAAAAATGGCAAAACGAGATTTTTATGAAATATTGGACGTGGCGCGCAATGCGTCGGATGATGAGATTAAAAAAGCGTATCGCAAATTGGCGATGAAATACCATCCCGATCGCAACCAGGACAACCCAAGTGCCGAAGAGAAGTTTAAAGAGGTCAAAGAAGCCTATGAAATGCTTTCTGACCCGCAAAAACGCGCCGCCTATGACCAATATGGCCACGCAGGTGTTGACCCGAATATGGGTGGCGGTGGTTTTGGTGGTGGTCAGCCGTTCGGCGATGCCTTTGGCGACATATTTGGCGATATATTTGGCAATATGGGTGGGCGTCAGCAGCGTGGTGGACCACAGGTCTATCGCGGCTCGGATTTACGCTACACCATGGAAATCGATTTGGAAGATGCAGCCAAGGGTAAGGTCACGCAAATACGTGTGCCCAATTGGGATGAGTGTGACGCGTGCCACGGTTCGGGCGCAGAAGCGGGGACGAAAGCCGAAACCTGCCCAACCTGTCAGGGTCAAGGTCAGGTGCGCATGTCGCAAGGCTTTTTCTCAGTCCAACAAACCTGTCCGAAATGTCATGGTACTGGCAAGCACATCCCCAATCCATGTAAAAAATGCCATGGGCAAGGTAAAGTCAAAACGCAAAAAACCCTTGAGGTCACTATACCTGCGGGGATAGAAGACGGTATGCGCATTCGCAACTCGGGTAAGGGTGAACCGGGTATTAATGGCGGACCTGCGGGTGATTTGTATGTGGAGATTCACATCAAACGCCACAATGTGTTTGAGCGTGAAGGTACAGATTTACATTGTACGATACCACTGGCATTTACCAGAGCTGCATTGGGTGGTGAAATTGAAGTGCCAACTTTGCACGGCAAAGCGAGTATGAATATTCCCGAAGGAACACAAACGGGACAACGCTTCCGTTTGCGCGGTAAAGGCATGCCGCATGTGCGCTCTGCTTCAACGGTGGGGGATTTATATGTACACGTTGAAATCGAAGTGCCTGTTAAATTAAACGCCGAGCAAAAACAATTGATTGAGCAATTAGAGACCAGCCTAAACAGCAATCGAGACAAACATAATCCCAAAGCGCAAGGCTGGTTTAATAAAGTAAAAGGATTTTTTAACTAAAAATAACCTTGCGTTGGTCAATAAGCCCATCAGTGGTTTACGCCATTGGATGGGCTTTTGTTTTCTCGTCCCAACTAAATGGAAGTACTGAGTAGGTTGTATGATGCTGTTCTGATAAAAAACAAATACCCTATTTGACTTGTGTTTCTTAATGGTGATGCGTGCTTTAATTTGCGCCGTGTAATACAATCTATTGTGTATCCAACACGGTGGCTTGTAATTGCCCCCTTAATTTATCCGACCGATTTTTTATTTTGAAATACAAAAAAATGACAAATTTAGCAAATAATCAAATTCGAATTATTGCACCATCCATTTTAGCGGATACCCCATGGAATGAAGCAGAGGTTTTGGGCGGTTTTGTGTGGTTGTGGCAGTATCACGATTATTATCGCAAGGCATCCATTGAATCGGCTATGTCGATTATCTTGCCAATTATTCAATCAAAAAACTTTGCTTTTTTGGTTTATAAAAATCAGCCTTTAGGTTATATTAATTGGGCTTATTTATCGCCAGAGCAGGAATTGGCGTATCTCAATCGAACTCAGCCATATGAGTTTTTTACACAATTCAATCAACCTGGACCAGATAAAAAAGTATGGATTCTGTCTTGGTTTTGTGTTCCCCAAATGAAACATCAACTCGTTATGCGCACAGCCGTTAAAAAGTATGTTTTTCCAAGGCAAACTGTGTATTTTGCGTATCATAAAACGCCTGACGACCAAAAAACCATGGTGAAATCGCTCAGGGGATATAAATTTACGGGGTGATTTTTTATACAGTTTATTTGTAAATCAATTTATAAAATAAAGCACATTTTAACAAAAATTAATATTAAAAGGATAATTAATAGAGTTTATGACGTGGTAGCATGTTCACGTTGACGTATTGTCTTTTGAGTATGAAGGGTAAATTGTGAATAAAATCTATAAGTCTAAGTGGAGTCGTGTGACGCAAACTTGGGTGGCCACGTCAGAACTGACCAAAGGAATGGGAAAAGCGGCCGCAGTTGTTTCGTTGATGGTGTTGTCCAATAATGCTTTTGCTGCCGATTGTGTGGCCGCTGCGGATGGCTCGTATTTGCCAGGCAATACAATTCCCTCTTGTAACAATGTGGTGGCTGCAACGACCACGCAGTCAGGTGGGGCGGGCTATTACATTTTAACCCGTTCTCGTCTGCACGAAACCTTGACTGTAGGGGATACTGTCGTTACTGCGAATGTGACAGGTGGATATGGTGGTATTGGTAATCAGTACGCCACGGGTGCTTCTGGTGCCGCAATTAACACGGGTAACTTGACCTTTAATGTCAAGGCAAATGGTGGTGTTGGTGGTTTAGGCACGCATTCAAATGTGAATATGACCACAAAAAATGTGACTTTAAACTTAACGGATAACTACTCAGGTGGTAACAGTAGTGGTGGAGTTGCCCAATACGGTGTTTTGACTGGTTCTACAGTGGATTCTGGTGAAGGTGCTACCTACAATGGTCAGTATTCAACGATTACCACTGAGAATTTAACCATTAATCAAACGGCAACGGGTGGTAAGGTCAATCCGATTTTGAATAATGGCATACGCGCCATTCAGGGTGCCTATCAAAATTTGGGTAATGGTTCTGCTGGGCAAGTGATTGTCAACGGTGATTTAGATATGACGCTGACAGGCAATCGCTCGATTGGTATTTATGTGTCGGGTAATCAAAGCAATCATGGTGATGCAACCGCCACTGGAACCAATGGTTCTCTCACTCCCAAGGTGGTACTCAATGGTGATGCAAATATCACCATCAATAAGGGCACGGATACTTCCTCTATCGTTTGGGACAGTCATGGCGTTAAATTGGGTAAAATTCGCTATGCGGGTGAGGGCGCAGGAATTTTAGAATCGCATGGTAATTTGACCATTGACACCACGAATGCATTGCAAGGTGGTGGAATTAAGATGATGCGCAATTCAATTTTTGACGCATCTGATGCAAACGCCAGCACTCAAATCAAAACAAATGGTTATGCATTGGAAATCGGTGGGCATGATGATGGTTCAAGAAGCACAATGACATTTGAACAAGCCGCATCAAATGGTGTGACGGCGAGTTTTAATAACGCGGTGTTTACGACCAATGGCACCAGTATTGACCCATTGATTACAGCAACTGGTACGCGTCGCGACTTGATTTTTGTGGATCAAGGACAGGTGGACACCAAACTTAATTTTACGGGTGCGAATACCAATCTAACCGCCAATCCCAACGGTTATATTCTCAATGTCAGTGGGAACTATACAGCACCTAACTATTCATATTATTCAAACACATACGATGCTTCTGGGGTGGAGTTGCAGGGGCAAAATCTGTTTCAAGGCTCATCCGTTACTTTCAATGCGAGTGATGCAGGAAGCATGACGGGTTTGGTTTATAAAGGGTTGGTTAAAAATACTCAAACATTGGATTCAAGTAAAACACCAACGCTTAATTTAAATCTAAGCAATGGCTTTACGTGGAATTTGAATGCGAATGCGTCAGCACCGAATGGCGATAAAACCACTGCGTTTTTTGATACTACCAATATTTCAAACGGCGCTGTTATCAATGGTGCATTTGACGACGCTGGTAATAATAATTACATCCTGTCTGGTAATGTCGTGAGCAATGGTGGTGTGATTAACTTGGACAATGCAACCCATGCAAAATACAACGATGTTTTAACAATCAATGGCAATTACAGTGGTTCAAATGGCGCATCTGTTCGCATGAATACCTTGTGGAATGCGCCTGGAGATTCGGCCATCACTGTCGCCGAAGGTGGTGTTGATTCGGAATCCGATGTGTTGCATATTATTGGAACTGCAGATGGTCAAACCTCTGTTAATCCGATTGCTGCGGATGGAACGGCAAACATCATAGACGGCAGTGTTCAACAAATCGCCTCAATAATCAATACGGTGCCTGTGGTGGTGGTTGATGGTGCTAACGCAGCAGGAACTTTTGTCGGGACTGCACAAACGACGGGTGCAACTGAAGTTCAATTGACCAGCCGAGAAGTTGCAAATGGTGGTCGGGAATATTATTGGACGATGTCAGCTAAAGTAGATCCAGTTGATCCCGTAGATCCTGTAAAACCCCAACCACCTGAGATTCCAATTTATACGCCAACAGTGCCAGCGTATGTGCAAATGCCCGTGGTTGACATGGAGCTTGGTTATGCGACCTTGGGTACTTTGCATGAGCGTCGTGGTGAAAATCAAACCTTGGCTTGGGACGAGTGTGGTACTTGTGGTTCCGATGCAAAAGGTCAGACATGGGGACGGATATTCGGTAAGCATCTTGAACAAAACGGTAAAACCCGTTTGAATATGGATACGGATATGTATGGTTTCCAGTTTGGGCATGACTTTAAAATCAAGCGCACAGACGAGGGTGGTCATCGCTTAACGGGTGTTTATCTTGCGTATGGTCATGCTGACACGGATTTTTCTGATCGCTATCGCGCGGAAAACGGCATCGTCAGTGCCGACAAATACACAGGCAATGGTAAAACCAATGCTGTGAGTTTGGGCGTGACCCATACGCGTTATGCGCCCAATGGCAGTTATTTGGACTTGGTGGGACAACTGTCTTATCTGCGTAACAAATACAACTCGCGCGATGGCTATAAAGCCAATCAAAATGGTTGGGGTGCTGCATTGTCTGCTGAAGTGGGTCGTCCATATGCCATCAGTAAACATACGTCAGGTGAAGCGGGTTGGTTATTGGAACCACAAGCACAATTGATTTATCAATATGTGGGTTTAAATGACTTTAATGATGGTGTTCGTCAAGTGAATGAACAGGGACAGCATGGTTTGCGCGGTCGAGTGGGGGTGCGTTTGGCGCACAATGCCCAAACTTCTGAAAAAAATTACCAGACGAAAACCTTCTATGCGGTCGCCAATGTATGGCATGACTTCATTAATCCCAAATCAATAGGGATTGGTCGAGATAATCTGAGTGAAAAGTACGCGTCCACTTGGGGTGAGGTTGGTGTGGGTGTGCAGTTCCCAGTGGGTAAGCACAGTTATCTTTATGCGGACGCACGCTATGAGCGTGATTTGGGTAGCAGTAAGCGTGAAGGTTATCGTGGCACGATTGGTTTTAAACACACTTGGAAATAACCATATCTGAATAACAAATGAGCACTTCATCAATCCATGAAGTGCTTTGATGGGGTAAAAATGAATATGCAAAATAAATTAATTATGGCAGGTTTGGTATTGTCGCTCAGTGCTTGCGCTGGCGTGCGTGATGTTGATCATAAATGGTGCCCTCCCGAGGTCACTGCCCCAACTGTTGTAACAGAGCGGGTGAATTTAGCGGCTGATGCGTTGTTTAATTTTGACAAGGCGTCATCAACTGACTTATTACCAGCAGGAAAAACGACTTTAGAAAAGTTGGCAGCAACGCTGAAAGATGGTTATGTACAGGTCGATAAAATTGCCTTGGTAGGTCATACGGATCGTTTGGGTAATGACAAATACAATTATCAGTTGGGCTTGCGTCGTTCAGAAACGGTTAAAGCCTACTTACAAAGTCTGGGTGTGACTGCGCCGATAACCACAGCAAGTGCGGGTGAGACTCAACCAATTACCAATTGTGTAGGAGTCAAACCAACACCCGCACTTAAAGCCTGTTTGCAACCTGATCGTCGCGTTGCGGTTGAGATTACGGGGGTACGTAAAAAATAATTCGACACATGGCGTGTCCAAGCCAGAGATAAATACTAAAATACGATTGATAAGCCTAATGCACGCATTGGGCTTTTTTTCGGAATAAATAGCGCGTACCATGACAAAACACACATACGAAAAGCCATTTGATTGTCAATATACTGTAGAGTTAAAGTCATCAATCAGACGACAACCAATTGATATTGTGTCAAAAACTGCGCAGATACTGTACGTTTATTTGATAAAATGCGGGTTAACAATGAACAACACCAGCGGGTGATTGATATATAGTGGTCATAACAATTTTTAGAGGTTTAAATGATACTGGTTACAGGTGGAGCAGGCTTTATCGGTGGGAATTTTGTGTTGGATTGGTTGGCGGGTTCAGACGAGCCTGTTATCAATTTAGATGCGCTCACGTATGCGGGCAATTTGCATACCTTGGACGCGTTGAAAAATGACGCTCGGCATGTGTTTGTGCATGGCGATATTGGCGATACTCAGTTGGTGTCCCAATTGCTCAAGCAGTATCAACCACGCGCGGTGGTGAATTTTGCCGCAGAGTCACATGTGGATCGCTCGATTCATGGCCCTGCGGATTTTATTCAGACCAATATACTGGGGACGTTCAATTTACTGGAGTCGGTTCGGGCGTATTGGAATGACTTGCCTGAACCTGAAAAATCTGATTTTCGCTTTTTACACGTCTCGACCGATGAGGTGTATGGTTCGTTAGAAAAAGATGATCCGCCGTTCGCGGAAACCCATCGTTACGAGCCGAACAGTCCATACTCTGCGAGTAAGGCGGCCTCTGATCACCTTGTGCGGGCGTGGCATCATACTTACGGTTTACCTGTGCTGACCACCAATTGCAGTAACAATTATGGCCCTTATCATTTCCCCGAGAAGCTGATTCCTTTGGTGATTCTCAATGCGCTCGCGGGCAAACCTTTGCCGATTTATGGCGATGGTCAGCAAATTCGCGATTGGCTGTATGTGCGTGATCATTGCAGCGCGATTCGTCGGGTGCTTGAAGCAGGGCGTTTGGGCGAAACCTACAATGTCGGTGGTTGGAACGAGAAGGCGAATTTGGATGTGGTCAAAACCATTTGCACCTTGCTCGATGAAATGCAACCGCGTGCAGATGGTCAATCGTATGCAGAGCAAATCACCTTTGTGACCGACCGCGCGGGGCATGATCGTCGCTATGCGATTGACGCGCGTAAATTAGAGCGTGAGTTGGGCTGGAAACCCGCTGAGACGTTTGAATCGGGTATTCGTAAAACTGTGCAATGGTATTTGGACAACACCGAATGGACGCGCAATGTGACCACGGGTGCGTATCGTGAGTGGACTACGAGGCAATATGGTGCGTGATTTGAAATTACCGAGAATCTTAATCACCGGCACAGACGGGCAAGTTGGCTTTGAGCTAAAGCGCACGCTTGCGCCTTTGGGTGAAATCATTGCCTTGGTGCGCGCGGATTTGGATTTATCCGACGCGGCTGCAACATTGATCGTATTAGATAAACATCAGCCTAACATCATCGTTAACCCTGCGGCTTATACCGCGGTCGATAAAGCTGAGTCGGATGTTGATTTGGCATATGCTGTGAATGCCCAAGCCGCAGGCGTGATGGCGCGTTGGGCTCAAAAGCATAGCGCGATATTAATTCATTATTCGACCGATTACGTGTTTGATGGTACGAAGTCGGGCGCATACGTTGAGAGTGACCCGATTGCACCACAGTCGGTGTATGGTGCGAGTAAAGCGCAGGGCGAGCAACTCGTGCGCGAGTCGTGCGAGGCGCATTTTATTTTCCGCACCAGTTGGGTGTTTGGAGCCTATGGTGCGAATTTTCTCAAAACCATGCTTAATCTAATGAAAACCCGCGACGCGCTCAACGTGGTCAACGACCAGTTTGGTGCGCCCACCAGCGCGTTTTTACTCGCAGATGTGACCGCGCACGTACTGCGTGATGCTTGGCTAAAGCGTCAAAATGGTGAGTTGCCCGATTATGGCACATATCATTTAACTGCAAATGGTGCGACTTCGTGGCATGGCTATGCGCAATATATTGCAACTTTGGCAGAGCAGGCAGGTGTTGCGTTAAAAATGACCAGTTCTCAGATTAAAGGCATTCCCAGTTCAGAATACCCAACCCCAGCCAAACGCCCTGCGAATTCATGTTTGGATACCCATTTGTTACAAACAACCTTTGGTCTGCGCTTGCCTGATTGGCAGGATGCTGTGCGCCACGCGTTCACTTTGATTCGATAACAGGTGCTTAAAATGATAAATAAACCCCTCAATCCCCATCAGCGCAAAGGCATCGTCCTCGCAGGCGGTTCGGGGACGCGCTTATACCCGATTACCCAAGCGGTCAGCAAACAATTGTTGCCAGTGTATGACAAGCCGATGATTTATTACCCTTTGGCGGTACTCATGCTCGCGGGCATACAAGAAATCTTGATTATCAGTACGCCACAGGACATTGGTCGATTTGAAGAGTTGCTCGGTGATGGCGCACGCTGGGGCTTGAAATTAAGTTATCAAGTGCAACCTTCGCCCGATGGTTTGGCGCAGGCTTTTTTGCTGGGCGAGGCGTTTTTAGACGGGCATCCAGCCGCTCTGGTTTTGGGTGACAATATTTTCTTTGGCCATGATTTACAGGTTTTGTTACAGGACGCAAACACTCAAGAGCACGGTGCGACGGTGTTTTCCTATCATGTGCATGATCCCGAGCGTTATGGTGTGGTTGAATTTGATGAGAACAAAAAAGCCATCAGTATTGAAGAAAAACCCGTCCAACCGAAATCGAATTTTGCGGTCACAGGACTGTATTTTTATGATGCCGATGTCGTCAAACACGCGAAAACTATTGTGCCTTCGCCACGTGGTGAACTCGAAATCACCGATTTGAATAAAATTTATTTAGCGAATGACACCTTGCACGTGCAAACCATGGACAGGGGCTTTGCATGGTTGGATACAGGCACGCACGATTCATTGCGCGATGCGTCCACCTTTGTGGCGATGATACAAAAACGTCAAGGTCAGCAGGTCGCCTGTGTCGAAGAAATTGCGTACCGTATGGGTTATATCAATCAAGACGCATTGGTGGCATTGGCGCAGCCGTACCTGAAAAGTGACTACGGGCAGTATTTATTGAAAGTATCTAAAGAATAAATAATATGAAGATTATCGACACCAAAATTCCAGAATTGAAAATCATTGAGCCCGCAGTGTTTGGCGATGCGCGTGGGTTTTTCTTTGAAAGTTTCAATCAAACCAAATTCGAATCAGCCGTGGGCTACGCGGTTAATTTCGTGCAGGACAATCACTCGCGCTCCGCGCGCGGCGTGTTGCGTGGCTTGCATTACCAATTACCGCCGCATCCACAGGGCAAACTCGTGCGCTGTGTGGTCGGAGAAGTGTTTGATGTGGCGGTGGATATTCGTAAATTCTCGCCGACCTTTGGTCAGTGGGTCGGCGTGCATTTGTCTGCGGAGAATAAACGTCAATTTTGGATACCCGCTGGTTTTGCGCATGGCTTTTTGACCCTGTCTGAGCACGCGGAATTTTTGTACAAAACCACGGACTATTGGTTTAAGGAATGCGAGCAAGCGATTGTTTGGAATGACCCTGAGATTGGGGTTGAGTGGCCAGCGTTTGATGGGCAACCACTGTTGTCGGATAAAGACCAACAAGCGCCAAAGTTGTCAGAGCAAGTTCATCTATTTGAGTAATGCCGTGTTGATTTAAATTGTTATCCGCCGTGCGCGACAAATTTGTTCGCGCACTTTTTCACTCCACTCGCGCTCCAAAATCAATTGTTCTAAGCCCATCGACATTCGGTAGTTCCAACGGTGGTGGGGGTTTGCAGGGTTGTTGATGCGCTCAACATTTGGGTCGGTGGGTACGAGGTGCGCAGATGTGGCGAGTATGTCTTGTAATGGGAAAATCGCCAGCATCGCAGGCGAGTTCAAATGCTGTTCAATGATGAGACTGGCCAATTCTGGGGTCAGTTGCGTGGGCGCATCGCCGACCTGACCCAATTGCTGTTCATAATAACGCTGCGTGAGTTCTGGGTTTTCACACCACCACTGGCGCAAGGTGCTGCTGTCGTGACTGGACGTGGTCACAACGTTCAAATAACCTGCACGCAGCGGGTCAGAGAACTCGGTGTCATCCGAAGGTGCGCGTTGAATTTTCAGCGCAGTCATGCCCAGCTCATTGAGGACTTCTGGCACACACGCAGGCACAAGCCCCAAATCTTCGGCACAAATCAACATATCGCTGGCATTTTTGAGTGCGGGCAATTTTTCCAAGCCATTTTGTCGCCATAAAGCCTCTTGGCGCACAAAAAAATAATCTACGTATAAGTCATGCAATTTTTCTTGTGTTCGGGTGTCTAAAGCCCGATAAGATTGGGTCTTGTGTTGATTAAAGCGTGGGTGATACACCACTTGATTCGCGCCTTGTTCCAAACGCTCTGCAATGAATAATACCTCTGCATGCAGTGCCAATAATTTTTGTTCTAAATCGGTATTGGGCGCATCGCGAAAACAATCGGCGATTTTGCGTTGTGTATCGAAAGCTTGTTTGAACTGATAGCGTGATGCATCGGTGTCGTGTGGTTGTAAATACGTGGCGATAATGTCTTTGGCTTGATTACCCAATAAACTTTCTAAAACCTCGGTGGTGATGAAGGGTTCGCAAAAGCGTTGTGCATCAAATTCAATTTCTCGCTCGGCAAACTCAGTAGTCGTGATGCCCAAAGCAGGCGAAAAATAACCGAGCAATCCTTGAATGGCGTGTATCGGGACGCACCAAATGCGAAAAAACCCCAACACATGATCAATGCGCATCGCATCGAAATACTGCGCCAACGTGGACATGCGCTGACCCCACCATTGATAACCATCGGTGCGCATGCGTGACCAATTATATAAAGGGAATTCCCAGTTTTGCCCCAGTTCGGTGAACATATCGGGTGGTGCACCCGCTTGAAAATCCATCGCGAATAAATCAGGATTGCCCCATGTATCGACGCTGTAGCGGCGAATGCCGATGGGCAAATCCCCCTTGAGTGCGATGCCCAAACCGTGCACATAGTCAACCGCTTCGCTCAACTGCACATGCAAATGGTATTGCACAAAACAGTGCAATACCACTTCCAAATACTGCGGATGTGTGTCGATAAAAAATGTTTGAATGGCAGCCGCATCATACCGAGCGAATGCTTGCCATTGCGAAAAATCCAGAGTGTTAAATTCATCACGCAACACGCAAAAAACCGCGTAGGGCTTGAGCCAGTCGTTGTTTGCAATGAAACGATGTAAGTTCTCATCCGCCAATATCTCATCCCGATGCGTGTTGAAAATAGAACGAATCAAACGCCACTTAAGCGTAATCATGGATTCAAAATCAATGGCTTCCAAAGCGTTTAATCGGGCGCGTGCCGCTTCAAATACTTCGGTATCCGTCTGAGGTAAGGCATACGGTAGGTTATGAATAGACAAATACTGTGGGTGCAAGGCATACGCCGAGATGGCGGAATAAGGGTATTGGTCATCCCAAGAATAATTCACGGTCGAATCATTGATGGGCAATAATTGCAACAGCGAAATGCCCGCCTGCCGCGCCCAGTCGCCCAATAACTTCAAATCCGCAAACTCACCACTGCCGAGCGCGTGCTCACTGCGCAACGAAAACACAGGAATTGCCACCCCCGCAGAGCGCCACAGCCAATCGGGCGAAGCTTCATAACCCAAATCATGGACAATCGTCAGAAAGCCATTTAATTTTTTGGGTGCATCATCATCCAGTTGTATGTGCCGTAAATGTGTCTCCGTGTGGATGCGCTGACGGGTCACCGTGTCAAAAATACAATACTGGTATTCAAAACAATGGGTTGTATCATCGATAGAGTCGAATACGGATAAATCCAAATTAATTTGCCATAAACCTTCTGGAGCCCGATGCATGGGTATCCAATTGTTACTGCCTGAGCGTATCAGACCGACTGCCCAATGTGGCGAATACAAGGGCACACGAATTTCAAACAAATGGCTTGCAGTTGGGTTTAACGACGGTGAGAGCTCATCTGCAAAGGATGGTTGATGAATGTTCCAAATTTTGTTGAACAAAAAATGCTCAGGAAAACTCGCCAAATCCCAGCGGTCAACCAAATGCACCACAGGCTTGTTGGCGTACTCTACCAACGAGCAAGTGCGCACGGGCAACTCCTCGCGCAGAATTTGCCCAGATGAATTTTGAATGCTGTAATGATAAGTGAATGCAGGGTGTGCGCAGTCAATAGAAACCGACCAAGTGTGCGCATCAACGAAGCCCAAAGGGATTTCACGCGCGATGCCATCGACACCATCCTGTGATAGATGG
Source organism: Burkholderiaceae bacterium (assembly GCA_018261955.1). Taxonomy (GTDB): domain Bacteria; phylum Pseudomonadota; class Gammaproteobacteria; order Burkholderiales; family Burkholderiaceae; genus CTSOIL-112. The sequence goes on along the minus strand of JAGTRK010000004.1, from coordinate 214,178 downwards.
AGAAAAATATTTTCTCCAAATTGGGTTGCATAATGCAGCGTGAAAACAATATTCATCACAAATCCGATGGCTGGATAAGATTCAAATAAAAAAGCCACAGAAAACTCTGTGGCTTTTAAATTCGTGGCCCGACCTCGCTACACAGTAAAGCCGTAACCAATTGATAAATAACAACATTGAAAACATGAACCTTGCTTGATGCCCCGATTTATGCCCCGTGTTGCTTTTTCAACCCCCTTTATACTTCATATAAAACCACTATGGATTTTATCGGACTTGTATAAGGAGGCAGTATGCAGCAAAGGCTCATTATAGCAAATTTATTTTTGATAAGTACGCTTGTTTTATCAGGTTGTGCGACACGATTCGGGGCTAATTTAGCATGTGACAATCGCGCATGGTCAGGGGAAGTTAAAAAAGTCAGAGTGAAAACAGAAAAAGTAGTTTGTACCACTACTAAAGATACAATATACGGCTTGAACACCCAAACTGTTTGCGAACCCGAATATAAAGTAGTGCTGGATAGCAACCAATACAATAGGTTTATGAAAGCATGTATTGCTTCCATGACTAAAAACAATTGAGGTAACGCATGACTATGGTTAGTATGCCCGTTGATAGTTCAACATTAGCGATAACTTCTATTATTTGTTCAGGCTTATTATTTGTCTTTTTATTGGTTGCGGCGGATGATGAATTTCGTAAGCCCCCTATTGCTGCAACTATTGCTATCGTTGCAGGCGGCTTGCTTTATTGGTTAGGTTTTATTCCAATTGGAATAATGATAACCGCTGCATTTGCGTTAGTTGTTGGTATTATTAGGGCATTGAAAGAAAACGCCAATCAGTCAAACCCACCCAATAAGCCAGCCAAACAATCAACCACACAAAACAGTGAGCAGAATATTAGCCCCACAAATTACAGCGAAAAAGTTGAACGTTTTAACCAAGAAACAAACAGTTGGGAAAAGTTAGAAACTAATTTAGATAATCAAGACACGCAACTATCGAAAAATTACGACCCTATTTTGCATAAAAAGGATAAGCCAAAACTTAATGTTGCGGATGCCGTGGATGAAGAGGTGGACTTGCTTCTTGAGGCTATTTTAACGAATAAATCCGTGCGTGCTATAGGCATATTTATTGGTGTAATGGTTGTTGTTGGGATAGTCGGGCTTGTTGTTAGTATGCAGGATAACAAAGATAAATCTCAATCAACTTACATCCCATCAGCCACTACATCAAGCACAACTACTACAGCAGCAACTAATAATAATCAACCATTAGTTACACCCCTCACAGAAGCCCCTGTTAATCCTGTTCTAATGCAGCAATGTGATAGTTACGCCACGGCACACAAAAGGAAAGAATACACTTTAACTTATCAAGAGCAGCGTGAGGACTACAATAAACTCTATGAATTTTGTTTAGATGAAGCAAAAAAACTTACTCAAACAACAAGCACAAATACTGCTAACAACTCCAACATAGGAACGGCAAATAACGAGTTATTGCAAGCCTACCAAACGGCAAGAATTGACAATGAAACCTCACGGCAGTATATCAATAAGACGTGGGAGGACTTAATCCAAACCTTGCCCGATAATCAAAAAAGTGGTGTACTAAAATTGCAACGCGCATGGATTAAATCAAAGCGAAATGTTTTCGGAAAGATTGAAAGTATCGCAAAAAGTAATGCCAACAATTTAACACCCGATGAGTTGGCGGCGGAAACTAAACTTTTGGAGTGTGATAGTCAAGCCAATTCAGAGCGGGCGGCGGTGCTGTCCAAAACAATGCAAGTACAAGACGAAATTGCAAAAATAATCAAAGAGGGCAGCAAGTAAAAATTTTGCAAGTTGTCAATATTTTTTTAGTAAAAAGAAAGAAATAATTTTTAACTGCCACGCAAGCGGCAAATCATTCCGTAATAAATCATAAATAATAAGTGACCTACCCCATGCCCACACCCCCCCTGTCTGTGTTTGAAAAAAGTATAGTAGTTATAGGGTGTCTATTGTCTCTCTGTTAGTAAGTTATTCAGTGTCTATGGTAGTTCTTTCTTTTTTGACTCTAATCAAAATTTTAAAAAAAATAAATACCCCCACTACTAATAGGGGGATGAATAGGTAACTACTACTAATATACCCCTACTACTAACCCCACAATATCCACCTACCCAGTAGTAACTACTTGAAATAATGCCCAAGAGGGGGGGGTAACGGGTAGCAGGGGGGTGTCTTATTATTTATTATTTATTATCAAATGATTTATCCCCAATAAATTACTATAATCCCCCCATGCCTAATTACAAATAGCCGTCGCCGCATTATAAAACATCAGTAACTATCTATTATAATACTTACTAAACTACCCACCCATATTATCCTATACCTACTACCTGTGGGGGTAAGACTTTTTTAGTTTGTGGAGTGGGCTATGGGCTATATAGCAGAAGAAAAAATTTTCTAAAGTTTTTTATTGATTTTTTGCTGCACTGCTGTTACTCATTTCAGTTTGATATTGCATACTAAAAAACTCCTCTTGTGAAGGAGTTTCTTCTATCCAAAAATGCCAGCCTGCAACATTTGGAAAGTAACTTAGCTCAGGGCATTCTAACTGCTCAGGATTTTCTTTAAGTCTTTTATTTACTTCTTCTGCTGTTAGATACTCTTTTCTAACTGTATATCTTCTTTTTTGATTAGGAGGTAGATGACTCCATTGAAATTTGTTAAAAGGTTTTAAGTCTCTTATCATTTTATTTTGCTGTGCTATTGCACTATTCTTACTCGCCTCTTTATCAGGAGAGTCAAAGCCCAGTATCTTTTTACTACGGGGGATAGTTTCATTGGGGTATACTTTGAAAAGGGCAGCTTTAAATAAAGTATCTACTAACTCTAAATGTTTTTTAGCTGTTGAATGATACATTTTAGTTTCTCCTCTTGTTGATTTTAGTAACGTGCATTGATTCGTTCAGATAACCAACTATCAATTTCATGCGCTACCCAAGCAACGCGGCGAGTGGTGATATTGATTGATTTTGGAAACGCATTATCTTTAATCAACTGATAAATTGTTGACTTGCTTAATGCGGTACGTGCCACAACATCCTTTAGGCTGATTAAGCGTAATTCTTGGTTTTGCTTTGTTGTTTGTTCGTTGATTGTGTTATTGCTTGTATTCTCGGTAAACATGATTTGTCCTTTTGTTTGAGTAAGTAACTCGTTTTGGTTAGTGTATACAGCGTTTCAAAATAAGAAAACCGCCTATTTAAGCGGTTTTCAATTCGGGGTTAGTAACTGGAAGTTGTGCAACTCTGATTTTAGTAAATCGACATCGCGCACCCATAAAATAATCTGCCCAGTCTTGCATCATCTTTCGCCGTTCGGGTAAGTATTGAGCATGATTGTAAGCGGCTCTAACTGCATCACCCTCACCATGTGCTAACTGGCGTTCGATGTGGTCACGGTTATAACCTTGCTCGTTTAAGATGGTGCTTGCAGTTGCACGGAAGCCGTGCCCTGTAGCTCTACCATGATAACCCATGCGATACAGCGCATATAAAATAGTGTTTTCACTCATTGTCTTGCGTGGGCTTTTGACGTTCGGAAATAGGTGCTCACGATGACCATTGATTACTTTAAGTTTTGCTATTACTTCTAATGCTTGAGTAGATAGCGGCACAATGTGCTCAACTTTCATTTTCATGCGCTCGGCAGGTATGCGCCACTCGTTTTTATCGAAGTTAAATTCACTCCACTTTGCACCGCGTAACTCTATAGTGCGTACAAAAGTCAAAGCGAGTAACTTCATGGCAAGTAGTGTAGTGGGCTCAAGGTCTGCGCTATTGGTTTCTAACTTCTCGACAAATTCGGGTAAGTCCTCATCACGTAGATACTTGTAGTGCTGCACCTTTCTTGTTTTTAGCACACCCTTTAAGTTGGCTGCTGGGTTTGTTTCGCATCGACTGGTTTGTGCTGCGTATAAAAATACTTGGTTGCACGTTTGCAAACTGCGCTTTGCAACTTCTAACGCATCACGCGCCTCAATTTTGCGGATAACTTCTAATAATTCAGCCGTAGTAATTGAAGTAACAGGGCGATTGGCTAAACTCGGAAACAACTCATCATCAAGCATTTTCTTTTGTCGTTTGGCTGTTTTGGTTGCCCATCCTGTTAGTTTATTGCCGTACCACTCAAGGGCTAACGCTTTGAACGTATTAGAAGCATTCAATGTTGCAAGTCGTTTACTTTCTTGTTTAACTACACTTGGGTCTTTACCCTCTTTAACTTGTAAACGAGCAGCATCACGTAACTCTCTTGCTTTGGCTAACGATACTTCAGGGTAAACACCAAATGAGATGCGTTTTTCAGTTTTGAGATATGAGTATTTGAAACGCCAGTATTTCGCACCGCTGGACATAACTTCTAAATAAAGCCCGCCACCATCAAACTTTCGGTAAGACTTATCAGGTAGTGGCTTGAAATTATCACAGGCGCGAACGTTGAGCATGTTTGTTTTAGACATGAGGAAACCTCCATTATTGGTAAGGATGTAAAGTAAACAAAGGGGAATTAAGAGTAGAAATTGATAATGAACTGCGTTTCGGAATTGCTCCAAAACTCGTTATCAATTGACGGCATTATACGCTCAAAACCATTAAAAGTCAATGTGTATAATTTTTAGTATCTATACACTTGCTTCCTTTTTGTTACTTTATAAACTTACTCTTACAAGACTTATTCGGAACTTATAAGATGCTATTAGTCGGCTACTATCTTTGAGATAGTAAGGTTTTTATTTTGCCGCTACTAAAAAACAACATTATCGTGAATCAACCCACGAATGTCTTTATTTGCACCTCATTAAACAGTAAAGGCTAACGGGCTGCAAAGATAAAACCAAAGCACTAAAACGGGAAATTATAGAGTTGCCCCGAAAACTTGAATCTAACACCCGAATTGTGCCCCGTTGTTTGCTGGAGGTCAATGGACGTTATTTTAAGTTGCTGGACTTCAAAAGAGGGTATTGCTAAGATTAACCTATTGTTATTATTATAAATTTAGGTCTTTAATGGACTATGCTGGACTTACCAGCACAGTCATTAAAGTATAAAACTGGCTCCCCGACCTGGACTCGAACCAGGGACCTGCGGATTAACAGTCCGTCGCTCTACCAACTGAGCTATCAGGGAATTGAGTTTGAAATTATAGCGGCAGTTACGAACCTTGTCAATTTCATTTTAAGGTTTTTCATTAAATTGTGTTGCGCAGTGGACAGCGCGGCAACACGGTAAAGGTGTCGTGCTGTTGCAAAAGTTCAGGATTTTGTTGAATCGCCAAACTGCCCGCAAAGGCAATCATCGCGCCATTGTCAGTACATAGGTGCAGTTCAGGATAGTGCACTGAAAAGCCATGTTGCGCAGCGAGTGTATCAAGGCGGCTGCGCAATTGCACATTTGCTCCAACACCGCCCGCAACGACGATGCTCATCAATCCTGTTTGTTTGAGTGCCTGTAAGGCTTTTTTACTGAGCACATCGACCGTGGCATCAACGAATGCAAGCGCGATGTCAGCCTTGTCTTGCTCGCTCAGTACACCGTCCGCATTGGTGTGCTGCGTGCGCTTTGCTTGGGTGAGTACGGCGGTTTTGAGCCCCGCAAAACTAAAATCCAAATTGCCCGAATGCAACATCGGGCGACCAAAAGTGTATTTTTTCGGTGTGCCCAGTTCGGCAAGTTTGGAGACGGCTGGGCCTCCAGGGTAGTTTAAACCCAGCACTTTTGCGGTTTTATCAAAGGCTTCACCTGCGGCATCATCGAGTGTCTCACCGAGCAATTGATATTGTCCCACCCCATCCACGCGCATGAGTTGTGTGTGTCCACCCGAAACCAGTAGCGCGATGAAGGGGAACTGAGGTGGATTGTTCGACAACATTGGCGAGAGCAAATGACCTTCAAGGTGGTGCACGCCGATAATGGGTTTGTTGAGTGCGAACGCGAGCGCGTGCGCATATGCCGTGCCGACCAACAATGCACCCGCCAAACCTGGCCCCGTGGTGACTGCGAGCGCGTCCACATCCTCCAATGTACATTGCGCATCCGCAAGGACTTTTTGCGTCAGTGGAATGACGCGCTGGATGTGGTCGCGCGAGGCGAGTTCGGGCACAACGCCGCCATAGGCGATGTGCATGTCGATTTGTGAGTGCAGGGCGTGGGCGAGCAGACCGCGCGTGTCGTCATAGAGGGCAACGCCTGTTTCGTCGCAAGAGGATTCGATACCTAAAATCAGCATGGTGTTTTTTTCTGTAAAATCACATTTTAGCGCATTCACGGGTCTGAATTTTAATTGCTTGCGTTAAACGCTTGGTGCGGCAATCAATAACATGGATGGATGACACAACTGTACTGGTGAAATAGTGCGCGTGTGTCTCTATGCAAAAGGGCTGGGCTTGGTTATAGTGCGCTTATCAAAAAAACATCATCGGAGGTGGTGCAATGGGTGGCGAAACAGTGAAAACCTTGGGTTTTGTCGGTTTGGGCGTGATGGGTGCGCCGATGGCGGGACATTTGCTCAAATCGGGCTTGCGCGTTTTGGCGTATAACCGCAGCCCCGAAAAGGCGCAAGCATGGCAAGTACGCTTTCCACAGGGCGAAGTCTGCACATCATTGGAACAATTGGCGAGGGCAGTTGATGTGGTCAGTTTGTGCGTGGGCAATGACAACGATGTGCGCGAAACGGTGAACGCCATGTTGCCACACCTCAAAGCAGGCGCGGTCATCCTCGACCACACCACCACCTCATCGGCACTGGCACAAGAAATGCACGCGCTGTGTGCCAAGCACGCTGTACAGTTTCTCGACTGCCCCGTGTCGGGTGGTCAAGCGGGCGCAGAAAACGGCCTGCTCACCATCATGTGTGGCGGTGACGAGGCAACCTTTGAGCGCGTGTGCCCGATTCTGGCGTTGTATTCGCAGTACCAACGCCACTTCGGCACATCAGGCGCGGGTCAGGGCGCGAAAATGGTCAATCAAATTTTGGTCGTGAATGTGGTGCAAGGTTTGGCTGAGGGCATCACCTTGGGCAAGGCTCTGGGCTTGGATATTGAAGCCTTGGTGGACACGCTCAAACGCGGCGCAGCCAATTCGTGGCAACTCGAAAACCGTGGTCTGACCATGAGCGAGGGCAAATTTAACTTTGGCTTTGCGATTGATTGGGCGATTAAAGATTTAGGCATTGTGCAAGATTGCGCGCAATCGCTGGGCTTGAACTTGGCTGCAACGCAAGAAATACTGGCGCGTTACCAAAGCATTTCAGCCAAAGGTCATGGGCGCGAGGACACGTCCGCGCTGATACGGCAGTTTGAATGAACACATCGTGCAAATAATTGGCGTGTTTTTCGACTAAGGTTTGATAAATACCCCCATAGCCTATAAAATACGCCTTTTACTTTTCCCTTTCGATAAAGGATTTCCCCATGTTTAACCGCGCCACCCACACCATCAGTAACATCGACCCCGAAATCGCGGCGGTGATTGCTCAAGAGAACCAACGTCAACAAGACCACATCGAACTCATCGCTTCGGAAAACTACACCAGCCCAGCGGTGATGGAAGCGCAAGGCTCACAATTGACCAATAAATACGCCGAAGGCTATCCAGGCAAACGCTACTACGGCGGTTGTGAGTATGTGGACGTGGTCGAGCAATTGGCGATTGACCGTGTGAAACAACTCTTCGGTGCAGAAGCGGCAAATGTGCAGCCGAACTCAGGCTCGCAAGCCAACCAAGGTGTATTTTTTGCGGTATTGCAACCGGGTGACACCATCATGGGCATGAGTTTGGCTGAAGGTGGTCACTTGACCCACGGCATGAAACTCAACCAATCGGGCAAATGGTTCAATGTGGTCTCGTATGGTTTGGATGCGAACGAGGACATCGATTATGAAGCGATGGAGCAACTCGCACACGAAGCCAAACCCAAACTCATCATCGCAGGCGCATCGGCGTTTGCATTGCGCATTAATTTTGAACGTTTTGCAAAAATCGCTAAAGAAGTGGGTGCTTACTTTATGGTGGACATGGCGCACTACGCAGGTTTGATTGCTGCGGGTGTGTATCCGAACCCCGTGCCGCACGCGGACTTCGTGACCACGACCACGCACAAATCATTGCGTGGCCCACGCGGTGGCGTGATTTTGATGAAAGCCGAGTTTGAAAAACAAATCAACTCAGCGATTTTCCCTGGGATTCAAGGCGGTCCACTGATGCACGTGATTGCGGGTAAAGCCGTGGCATTCAAGGAAGCCCTGTCGCCAGAATTCAAAGCCTATCAAGAACAAGTGGTGAAAAACGCCAAAGTGTTGGCAGATACATTGATCAAACGTGGTTTGCGCATCGTATCGGGGCGCACCGAGTCGCATGTGATGTTGGTGGATTTGCGCAGCAAAAACCTCACTGGTAAAGAAGCTGAGCGCATTTTGGGCGAAGCACACATGACGTGCAATAAAAATGCGATTCCAAACGATCCACAAACTCCATTTGTCACCAGTGGTATCCGTGTCGGTACGCCAGCCTTGACCACGCGTGGGTTTAAAGAAAAAGAAACCGAGCGCATTGCCAATCTAATTGCTGATGTGTTGGACAATCCGACTGATGCCACAGTGATTGAGCGCGTGAAAGCGGATGTGAAAACATTGACGGATGCGTTTCCTGTGTATCAATAAACAAAAGCGGGCAATGCCCGCTTTTGTTTTACATAAGGGTGACATATGAATGAAATGCAAAGAAGCGAATCGGAAGTACTTCAAGACTTAAGAATGTTAGCTCAAGCAGATGGTTTTTTGCATGTAATTGCCTATTTTTGTTTTCGAGATAACATCACGATAGTATCTGAAGGAAACCCTATCCCCAACCCTATACAAAAATCTAGTAGTAACATACTAATTAGAGAGGAGATATCTTTACTAATTCAGTTAGTTTGTGCTGTAACGTTGTCGATTGCTCCTCCTAGCCATGATAAGTTTTATTCTTTAATTGAACAGTCTGAACGCCTTCTGCGCGAATTGCATAATTCGTTTTATTTCAATATTAATAACGTTGATTTACTATCGAAAGCATCTGATCCATTATTCAATTTATTTCAAATCCCAGAAATTGCTAGAGAGGCTATTTTTTATGATGGAGAATCAGCATACGATTTCCAGTATCTTTCTTTTAGTCAGTTAAAATACAGCAATGATGGTGATTGGCTATTCTCGAACAAAGGATTCACAATGCTGGATGCAGTTCGTATCGCTGCTACGGTCAAGGAAATTCAACTCGACAAACTAAATAATATCTTTGATGCTGTACAGAAAAGTAATCAAAATATTCCTTTGTTAGAAGCCTTTGTAATAACAGTAGACGAAATTGTTGAGGGAAGTCACATTGATAAAAACATTGTTTCACGATTCCTAGAGGCTTTTACAATAGGTATTCATACCTATGACATAGACACAGCCACAGATTTCAAGCCTATATCTGCTAGACCGTTCTTAAAAATAAACGATGATACATATGTGCTGTTCCAAAATTATTCATTAGCACAAGCAATATATGAGTCTCCATTTTATTGGTTCATAGAAGAATCAAGTTATAAAAGTATAGCGCTTACTCATAGGGGTGAATTCGTAGAAAATTTTTGCAACGAAAAACTAATCAAAGTCTTTGGAGATAAAAGTGTTTTTAAAAATGTGCAAGTTAGGAAAGGTAAGACAATAGTTGGTGAGATTGATGTGCTTGTTGTTTTTGCCGATAGAGTTGTTGTTTTACAAGCAAAGTCAAAAAGACTAACAATAGAGGCAAGACAAGGGAAATATGACAAACTACTTTCTGATTTTAATAGTGCAATTCAAGATTCATATAACCAAGCTTTAGAGTGTGCACAGTTCTTATGCAACTCAGAATGTGAGCTTTTTGATTCTTCTAATCGTAAGCTTAACTTTGAAGAGTCATTTAAAGAGATTTATCCCATTTGTGTCGTCTCAGACCATTATCCATCCCTAACAACTCAATCACACTCATTTCTAAAGTATGAATGCACTAAGACTATACAAAATCCATTTGTTATAGATGTTTTTTTTCTCGAGGTGATGGCAGAGTTTTTGAGTTCACCCTTAAGATTTCTAAGTTATATTAACCGGCGAGTGTCTTATCATAACTTTTTACGTGCGACTAAAGAGTTGACGTTTCTGGCCTTTCATTTAAAAAACAACCTTTGGTTTGAAGGAGATAAAAAACTTTTCAAAGTAATGTTAGATGAAGGATTCACTATAGATTTAGACACCGCTTTTGTTAAGCGTAATATTGAGAAAAATAACACTGCAACTCCACAAGGTCTATTAACTAAATTTACCAATACACCATACGAAAATTTAATCACCCAAATAGAGCATTTAAAACTTGCAGGAATGGTTAATTTGGGTTTTTTGTTGTTGACTCTTAGTGAAGATGCGATTAATCAATTAAATAAGGGCTTATTACACATCAGTGAAAAAGCAAAACAAGATGGTAAATTGCATGATTTGACGCTTGAGTTTCAACAAGGGGAAACAGGTATAACAATTCACGTTATTAGTGATTCAACATTTACATCTATGAATAGGTTAATAGTTCATGCCGAAAGTGCTAAATACCGAGCAAAAGCTAATCATTGGTTTGGCATGGAAATATCTCCATCGCTGAAGTTATTAAATGTTATTGAATCTCAAGCCAAATGGAAATTTGACCCAAATTTTGAAGATTTCACAAGTTATTTTCCTAAGTTTCAACAACGAATAAACACGAAGACAATTGTGAAAAGAGCAAAAGTGGGGAGGAATGAACAGTGTCCTTGTGGAAGCGGGAGGAAATTTAAAAAATGTTGTCTCAATTAACAAAGCCCGAAATCAATAATGTATGAGCAGGTTTCATGACGAATCATCGCCCAATTATTTATACTAACAGTCGTTCCACAATATTTTGAAAAACCACTATGCTTGCCCACTAAAAAAATTCCTATCGCCACTGAATTGCTACTGCATACTTCTACCACCGATGCGGATTTTTGGATGTGCATGTAATTGAGTTAGCGGCTACGCAAGCCAAAATGCGAGCGCATTGTTGCGTGGTTGTGGTAATTTCAAACAGTACACATTCAGGGCAAATGACAACTATGTTTGACTTCCATTAGGTATTTATTTTATTGAATGCAGACCAAACATATTGCCTTCGGTATCTATGGCCAGTCCAATGACTACGTTGAGTATTTGACCCGCAACAGCATCAAATCATCACGGTGTGCTCGGGCGTGTTTTTACTCGGTGAAGCGGGCTTACTCACAGGCGTTAAATGCACCACGCATCATAACTTGCTCGATGATTTGCGTGACCAGCATCCGAGCGCACAGGTTGAGGCGAATCGTGTGTTTGTCGATGATGGCGCGATTTTAACCAGCGCGGGTGTGACGGCGGGCTTTGATGTGATTTTGTATTGGCTGGCGCAGCGTTTTGGCACGGAGGTGTCTTTGCAAGTGGCGCGCCACATGAATGTGTACTTTCGTCGAACCAGCCACGATGCCGCACTCTCGCCGTGGTTGATTGCGCGCAGTCACATGCACCCAGCGGTGCATCGGGTACAAGACGCGATTGCTGCCGCGCCTGATGCGGCGCACGATTTAATGACTTTGGCAAAAATAGCCTGTGTCAGTTCGCGCCACCTCACACGGGTTTTTAAGCAACATACAGGGATGACCGTGCACGACTATCAAATTGCCTTGCGCCATGCGCTGTTTGAGCAGTGGCGTGCGCAGGGTTTGAGCCAAGAAAAAGCCGCCATTGCGGCGGGCTTTTCGAGTGCGAATGCGTGGCGACGTTCAAAAAACAATGAATCGCTGGGCGTTTAACTTGTTTGAAAATTAAGCCTGAATCAAACGCGCGATGTCTTGATAGACCTGTGCGCGGTTGTCTTCATTGAGAATTTCATGGCGCATATTTGGATACTCAATTTGCGCAGTTGCCAAGCCCGCTCGTTGCAGTCGTTGGATGAAGGCGCGTGTGCCTTTACCAAATTGTGTGCACGGATCAGACGCGCCCCATGCCACCAGTATGCTGGTGGCTTTTTCAATTTTTGCAATCTCATCGTGGCGAAAACACAGGCGCATGAATTCAAACATATCCCGATAGTAGCGCGTGGATATGGGGTAGCCGCACAATGGGTCGTTGATGTAGTTGCGAACGTTGGTGGCATTGATGCTCAACCAATCAAATTCAGTTTGGGTGGGTTTGAACGCTCGGTTGTATTGCTTGAAAATTCGGTCAAAAATGGAAAGTTTATCGCCTTTGATGTGATGTTCTAAACGAGCAATTTGATAGGCGATGGATAGTTGTGTAGGTGATTGAAACGGCACACCTGTCAATATCAATTGGCGCAAACCTGTGTGGGTTTGCGCGTAACGCAGGGCGATGGTTGAGCCCATGCTGTGACCGAATAAAATATTCGGTAGGTTGTTTTTGAATGAGGCAAATAATTGCTCAATATCCGTGAGGATTTGTTGCGCGGTGTTGGGATTTAAATTGCCAAAACTGCCCAAGACATTTAGGTCGGCGGATTTGTAATGACCGTGACCGCGCAGATCAAAGGTGATGACGTTGCCGCCCTGATGGGCTAAAAATTGTGCAAATTCATCATACCGCCCTGAGTGCTCCACCATCCCGTGTACCAGCACGATATTAAATCGCGCTGGCGTCGTGGCGGCAGGGAATAAGCGGTGCTGAACCATGAGCGCTATTGAGGTTTGGGGGCATCCACTTTTTCTTGGGTTTTCGCCAATTGTTTACTGGTGGCGCGCACGTCCAAAATACCCTTGCTGTTCGGGAAGTTGGTTTGCAGTACTTTGCGAGTATCGTCGCGCAAGTCGTTCATGCCCAGTTTATCGTAGGATTGCATCATGATAATCAGCGCATTTTCAACGGAAAGGGTGCCGTCAAAATTTTTCAGAATGCCTTGTGAACGATTGATGGCGGCAAGATATGCGCCACGGTCGTAGTAGTATTCAGCGATTTTCAGCTGTTGTTGAGACAAGGTGTTCACCAATTGAACCATGCGTTTGCGGGCATCGGGCGCGTAACGACTGTTTGGAAACTTGGTGACCAAGGTTTTAAACGCATTAAATGCCTCTGTCGCTGCTCTCGGATCGCTGGCATTGCTGCCCGCATCGCGTGTGATTAAGGCTTTAATATAACTTGTGTTGTTGTTATAGTTGATGATGCCTTTGAGGTAATACATGTAGTCAAGTTGCGGGTGCGAGCCATTCAGCGTGATGAAGCGGTCTGCGGCGGCGAGTGCTTTGAGGCGGGATTCGTCTTTCCAATACACATACGGCAATTCCAATTGTGCCTGTGTTGCTTGCGCGGAGAATGGATATTGTGCAATCGTGGCTTCTAAGAGCAGTGCCGAACGGGTATAATCACCCGCATTCATTTGATCGCGTCCCTCGGTGTAGAGTTTATCCACACTCCAGCCAGCGAATTCATTTTTGTCTTTAGTGGCACAGCCTGTTAATAAGCTAAAGCCAACAGCCATCAGCATCACCGAGCGCACAGTTTTGTGCGTGATATTTTTTAGGATAGATAAAGCCATGTCAGTACCTTCTGTAAATGAATTGGACAACGATTTGAGCAACGATTATAGCGCATGGGATGATGATTTGGCACTAAATACGATTAATTTAGAGCCCATTGAACTGACCGTGGACGAAACCGCCAGCGGCAAGCGTTTGGATGCCGCATTGGGTTTGCTTTTACCCGATTTTTCACGCTCACGCATGCAAAAATGGCTCAAAGAGGGCGCGGTTATGTACAACGGCGTGGTGGAGACCTCACCTCGGCGGATTGTATATGTGCATGATGTACTCAATGTGCAGCCGCAAGCCTCGGATGAGATGAAGGCTTACACTGCGCAGGAAGTGCCGTTGAACATTGTGTATGAGGACGATGATATTTTGGTGCTCAACAAACCTGCGGGTCTGGTGGTGCACCCAGGCAGTGGCAATTGGGAAGGCACTTTGCTCAACGGGCTGTTGTTCGCCTATCCCGACATTTCGCAAGTACCACGCGCGGGCATTGTCCATCGACTGGACAAAGACACTTCTGGACTGATGGTGGTGGCAAAAACCGTGATGGCGCAAATCGACCTCGTACGTCAGTTGCAAGCGCGTACCGTCAAACGCCGCTATATTGCCATCGTGCAAGGTGAACTCGATGCCTTTGGCACGATAGACGCGGGCATTGGCCGCAGTCCACAAGACCGACTAAAAATGGCGGTGCTGATCGGGCAAAGTGGCAAACCTGCGCGCACGCATTATCAAAGCATGGGCTATTGGAAATTTCAGCAAAAACCCTACTCTATTGCGGTCTGCCAACTCGAATCAGGACGCACGCATCAAATTCGCGTGCACATGCAACACAAAGGTTTTCCATTGGTTGGCGACCCTGTGTATGGCGAAAAGCGTGGTGCCCGTCGTAGCATCGGCAGCATTGCCAAAGACGTAGTCGGTGAGCAGGGATTCAACCGCCAAGCCTTACATGCGTATCAACTGGGCTTAATCCATCCACGTACGGGTGAATATATGAGTTGGCAGTGCGAATTGCCAGAGGACATGGTGGCGTTATTGGCACATATGGGCGTGGATGACTTGCCACTGCCCGATGCGGATATGGAAATGGAAGCCTTATTGGCGGAGTGATGAGTATGCTTTTAGCGTTATCCAATCACGTCATTGCGAGCGGTTTTACCGCGAAGCAATCCAGCGATAACAAGAAGACGATTAAGGTGTGGATTGCTGTACGGATGAACCATCATTCGCAATGACCAAGGTTTTTTGAAAGGCATCTATGTTGAAAAACATCATCACCCTCGACTGGACAAGCCCGCCCAACGTTCACGCTTTTACAACCACGCGCACGACACAGATTAAGGGTCAAAAAGGCGTGAGCCTTGCGCCATTTGATGATTTTAACCTCGCCACCCACGTGGGTGATGATGCGTCAGCAGTGATGCACAACCGCGCCTTGTTGCGCGAAATTTTGCCGGCCGAACCGCTGTGGCTCAATCAAACGCATGGTGTGGCGGTGTATCAATCAAGCACACAAACCCATTGCAATGGCGTTCCTGAAGCCGATGCGGTGCTCGTCATGGAACCGAATCGAGTCGCAGTAATTATGACTGCCGACTGCTTGCCTGTTTTATTCACCACGCGACAGGGCAATATGGTGGCGGGCGCGCACGCAGGTTGGCGCAGTTTGATCAATGGGGTTTTAGAAAACACCGTGCACGCAATGTGTGAGGCAGGCGCACAGCGCGCCGACATGCTTGCATGGATGGGGCCAGCGATTGGCGCGGCGCAGTTTGAAGTGGGGGCTGAGGTGCGCGCAGAATTTATTCAAAAAGGCTTGGCTTTGGGTATTTCAGAGGATTTAACCCGTGCGTGCTTTAAGAAAAAGTTTAAGCAAAACCTTGAGCAAAACACGGCACAAAACCCCGATCAAAAATACACAGCCGATATTTATGCGCTGGCGCGTCAGCGGTTACAATGGGCAGGCTTATTGGGCAGTCATATCCACGGTGGCGGCTTGTGTACGGTGTCGGACGCGCAACAGTTTTACTCCTATCGGCGTGATGGTGTGACAGGGCGCATGGCGAGTTTGATTTGGTTTGAGTGAATTTTAATAGGTGTTTATGAAACAACGTTGGCTACTCTACGGTTTGATGATGGCTCTCGGCGTGGCGCACGCCCAGACCTTTGCCGCATGGGCATCGGGTGGCTTGCAAATTTTAATCCTTAGTTTGGCGTGGGCACTGATGGCGGTGGCGCGTCTCGAGGATAAACCTGTGCGTCAGATGTTTGTATTCGCGCTGGCGTGGTTTTGTGCGGGTTTATATTGGTTGCATTTTTCTATGCACGACATCGGTGGTTTGCCGACGGTGGTCTCGGTGCTGGCGATAGTGGCGTTGTGCACGTATTTGGCTGGATTTTATGTACTGGCGGCGTGGCTGTGGCGGCGGTTTTTCACGGGGCAAAAATTATCGGATTATTTGATTGCGATGCCTGCCTTGTGGTTGGGTGCAGAGTTGGCGCGTGGCTATGTGTTTGGCGGCTTTCCATGGTTGGTGACGGGGTACGCGCAGGTGGACAATTTCTTGCTCAAAGGTTGGTTCGCGGTGTTGGGCGTGTATGGTGTCGGCGCGTTGGCGGCGATGGTCAGTGGTGTGTTGGCGTGGTTTTGGGTGGGTTTGCGTCAGCGAACTTTGGCGTATCAAACACGCCAAGCAGTGGTCTCCATCATGGTGCTGCTGACGCTCGGCGTGTCGGGTTGGGTGTTGCAGGCGGTGAATTGGGGACAAGCCGTGGGCGCGCCGATTGCTGTGCGCGTGGTGCAGCCGAATATTGAGCAAACGATTAAGTTTGACCGCGATGAGATTTTGCGCGCGACGGATTTTGCCCTCAACAGCGCGATTCAAAGCCCTGCGCAGTTGACGATTTTCCCTGAAACCATGATGCCGTATCCGTGGAATCAAGCGCCTGAAGAGCGTTTAAATGCGGTGCAAAATACCTTAAAGGCGCAAAATAACCGCGCGCTGCTCATCGGCAGTGTTGGTGTGGATGACCGTCATTTCTATAACAGCGGCATCTGGTTGGATGGCTCGGGTGATGTATTGAATCCTGCGCGGTATGACAAAATTCATTTATTGCCCTTTGGTGAAATGGTGCCTTGGGGGTTTCAGTGGTTCGTCGATGCCATGAATATTCCGCTCGGCGGTTATGGTTATGGTCAGTCGCGCACACCGTTTGAGTTAAAAACCCCGTCGGGTGCTGTGCGTATTGGCGCAAATATTTGCTACGAAAATGTCTTTGGTGAGGAAATGGCGGCGTGGCATACCGAGGATGCGCACGCGCCCAATGTCTGGGTGAATTTGACCAATTTGGGCTGGTTCGGTGATGCGCGCACCTCAGCTGCGCACGAGCAATTTTTAGCCATGTCACGCGTGCGGGCGATGGAATTGGCGCGCCCCATGCTCACCGCCACCAACACAGGGGTGAGTGCCCACGTCGCGCCCGATGGCGCAGTGGTGCAGCGTTTGCCTGCGCAGGTGCAAAGCATAGGCGATTGGCAGGTGCAACCCTATCAGGGTTTGAGTCTGTATGCCGCTTGGGGCAATGTGCCGGTGTTTGTTTTGTTGGGATTGTTTGTTTTTTGGCTGTTTTGGATAAAGGTGAAACGTGTGCGATAAAATCGAGAACACCCCTCATAAGAAACCACCCGTGCGTCACTGGGCTTTGGGGTTATTGTTGCTCAGTGTGGCGACTTGGGGTGTGACGCTGTGGTTGCAAAAGGTGCATCCCGATTGGTCGTGGGTCAGTTATCTCAAAGCCTTTGCCGAAGCGGCGTGTATTGGTGGACTGGCGGATTGGTTTGCGATTACCGCCTTGTTTCGTCATCCTTTGGGCGTGCCTTTACCACACACAGCGATTTTACCAAGCAAGCAGGCACAGTTGGCGCGCGGCGTGGCGAACTTCATTGGCACGAATTTTCTCGATGCGCAGATGGTTGGTGAGCAGGTGCGCAAATACCAAGTCGGTGAGCGTGTCGCCGACTACGCACAAACACACATCACCGTGGCAATGATACAAGAGCGCGTGCCTGCGGTGTTACAAGCCGTCATCGAAAAAATCCCGCAAACCGCTCCAGAGGCGTGGTTGCAAGCAGGGCAAAAATCCCTCATGGATTACGCGACAGGTGAGCGACTGGGCAGTGGCGCGGGCAAATTGATTCAGTGGGCGCAAAATGAGCATACAGATCGCTGGCTGATTAACCGCTTGGCACAAGCCTTGTATGATTTTTGCAGTGGGCAGGATGCGGCGGAGCGTGTGCGCCCTTGGCTGTCTGAACTCATTCGCAAAGCCAATGATGAAAACGCCACGTGGTGGGACAAAATCAAAACCTCGATGACAGGGCAAGCGGTCGATTGGCTGGATGACTGGCTGATTGAAAAAGCTTTGGCGGGCGGGAAAAGTTTGGCCGAGCGCGTGCTGGCTGATGAGGCACATCCAATTCATCTGTGGTTCTCAGCACAGTGCATTGACTGGCAACGGCAGTTAAATGACCGTGCTGAGGTGCATGATTGGTTGTACAAAAACGCCCAAGCAGGATTGAGCCACCCGATGTTCGCTGAATGGTTGGGCAAAATGTGGCAACGCATCCATGCGTGGTTGGGCGAGATGAGTGTGGGCAACACGCCACAAGTACAATTCATCGCGCAAACCTTGCACGATGCGCTCAGCCATCAACTCGCACAACCGCTGCGCCGAGCGCAACTGACCGATGCCGCTGCCCACATTAGCGCGCGTGTGTTGGATACGCAACAGGAAACCGTTCGTGCTTGGATGACGACGCAACTGAACGCGTGGAGTAAAGAGCGTTTGAACGACGCGCTCGAAGAAGGCATCGGCAATGATTTACAATACATCCGCATCAATGGCACATTGATTGGTGGATTGATTGGTTTGGGCTTGTACACCCTCAGTGTGTGGCTGATGTAAATTCGTGGTCAAAACGAGGCTCAAAAAAGCACGCCGAACGCGTGCTTTTTGTGATTTACTTTCCGGTATTTATTTTTGCGCCAAAGCATCTGCCATCAATTGCGCTTGGGTTCGCGCCACTGCTGCGTCTTGCGCCTCCACCATCACCCGAATTAAAGGCTCTGTACCCGAAGCGCGAATCAAAATACGCCCCGTGTCACCCAGCACCTCTTCGGCCTGAGCACGCGCTGTGTTGAGTGGTGCGTGGTTTTTCCAGTCGAAACCTTTGGTGACGCGCACATTGATCATGGTTTGCGGGTACATCTGTACAGGCGCGACCAGTTCTGATAAGGTTTTATTGGAGCGACGAATCGCAGACAATACTTGCAATGCGCTGACCATACCGTCACCTGTGGTGTGCTTGTCCAAACACAATATATGCCCTGAACTCTCGCCACCATAAATCCAGCCGTGTTCTTTGAGTTGTTCCAATACATAACGGTCGCCTACATTGGCGCGGGCAAACGCAATGCCGAGTTTTTTAAAGGCTTTTTCTAAACCAAGATTGCTCATCAAGGTACCGACCACGCCTGTGACGGGCTGGGTTGTGTGTGCGGTTGCGGCAATCGCGTACAGCAATTGGTCGCCATCGTACTCAATGCCACGCGCATCGACCATCACCAAACGGTCGGCATCGCCGTCAAGCGCAATGCCCAAATCCGCATGGTGCTCAATCACCGCCGCGCGCAGCGCGCGCGGTGCGGTTGCGCCGACTTCTTTATTGATGTTGTAGCCGTTGGGTGTATTGCCCATGGTGATGACATCTGCGCCGAGTTCGTGCAACACATGTTCGGCAATGTGGTAAGCCGCGCCGTTGGCGGTATCGACCACAATTTTTAAACCGCGTAAATCCAAATCGGATGGAAAAGTGGATTTACAGAACTCAATGTAGCGACCTGCGGCATCGTCCAGACGTTTGGCGCGACCGAGTTTGTCGGACTCCACGCAGCCCATCGGTTCATCCAACAACGCCTCAATTTCGCGCTCTTTGTCATCGGGCAATTTATCGCCCGATGCGGAGAAAAACTTAATGCCGTTGTCATGGTAGGGGTTGTGCGAGGCGGAGATGACTACGCCTGCTTGCAGTCGCCATGCGCGGGTCAGGTAGGCAATTGCGGGTGTGGGCATCGGACCTGTGAGCAGCACATCGACACCCGCCGCAGTAAAGCCCGCCTCGAGGGCGGCTTCGAGCATATAACCAGAGATGCGTGTGTCTTTGCCGATGAGTACGCGCGGGCGTGCGCCCTTGGTCGGTTTGACCTCTTCGTCGTGCGCCAATACCAAGCCAGCGGCGTACGCCAAATGCATGACAAAATCAGGGGTAATCGGTGCTGTGCCAACTTTGCCACGCACACCATCGGTACCAAAATATTTACGGGGCATAATATTCTCTATGTGGATGAGTGGGGGTGAAACTAAATCTTAGAGCCAACCCTTTTTCTTAAAATACCAATACGGTGCAAAGCCCGATAATAACATCAAGCCCAATGCCCACGGATAACCGAGTGCCATTTTTAGTTCAGGCATGGACTCGAAGTTCATCCCATAAATGCTGGCGACCAAAGTCGGTGGTAGAAAAACCACCGATGCAATCGTAAAGATTTTCACGATTTTGTTTTGCTCGATATTGATATAGCCTTGCAGGAACGACATCAAGAAGTTAATCTTATCGAATAAAAACGTGGTGTGCGAGAGCAGGGTGTCAATATCGCGCACGATTTCACGGTAGGTGTCGTGGTATTCGTGCATCTGTTTGGAATGGCGTTGCAAAAATGAGATGTCGCGCTGGGTGTCCATCAAACACAAACGAATTTTCCCCGTCAAATCTTCAGATTCAGCGAGTGAGTAGATCACCTCTTCGGGGTTGTCGATTTCCTCGGACAGCACCAAAGTGCTCACCTCTTCGAGTTGACGGTGTTGGTCTTCAAGATAATCTGCCAAGTTCTCAACTTTTTGCTCCATCAAGTTGAGTAAAATTTCTGCGGGCGAATTACACGAGATTTGTCCGCGTTTCGCACGCAGGCGAAACAAGCGAAAATCGGCAATTTTATCGTCACGAATCGTGACCAATTTATCGTTTTGTAAAATACAAGCCACCGAAACGGTTTCGGTTTTATCCGCGACATTGGATAAAAACAACGAGTGGACGTGAATGCCTGTCTGATCCACAAATCGGCGAGCAGAATCCTCAATGTCATCGACATCATCCGCATCGGGGATGAGGTCTTTGAGCATGTTTTGCAGGAGGTTTTTTTCGTCTTGCGACGGGGTCAGCGAATCTATCCAAACGGCTTTGCCAATATTGTTTTTATAGTCGGCATCGTCCTGTTCGATTTCAGAGAGTAATGTGCCTTTGAGGGTGAAGAAATCTAACATAGGCGCTCCTCGTGTGAAATGAAAGGGTTATGGTTTTCTGAGATTTACATATTGTCGCATTATAGATGAATGGGATAATAAAAGGTAGTCTTGCGTGATAAATCCATGCTACGGCGTATTCAAAAAACGCCAAGTGCGAATTGCGTCCACGGTCTCACGTACATCGTGTACGCGCACGATGTGTGCGCCGTTGTTCAGTGCCCACAGTGCAGCGGCAACACTGCCTGAAATGCGCTCGGCAGGCGCATCGTGTCCAGTGATTGCGCCGATCATGCGTTTGCGCGACACACCCACCAACATGGGCAAAGTATATTCGCCTTGGAGTTCATGCAGTCCGCGCATCAGTGCGTGGTTGTGCGCCAAATTTTTACCAAAGCCAAACCCCGCGTCCAAGCAAATGCGGTTGTGCGCCACGCCCGCGAGGGACAAGCGTTGTACCTGTTGGGCTAAAAATTTTGCCACTTCTGCCACCACATCGTCATAGTGCGGCTCGTCTTGCATGGTTTGTGGCGTGCCCTGCATGTGCATGACGCACAGTCCGCAGTTGCTATCTGCCACTGTGTCAATTGATACGGGGTTATTGAACCCGCCAATGTCATTGATGATGTCCACCCCAAGTTGCAGTGTTTCGCGCATCACATAGGGCTTGCAAGTATCCACCGAAATTGGCACGCCACAATCCATCAGCGCGTCAATGACAGGTAGGATGCGGCACAACTCCTCACAGCAAGATACTTTCGGCGCGTTGGGGCGTGTGGACTCACCGCCGATATCAATGATGTCCGCGCCATCGGCTATCATTTGCAGAGCGCGCTGTACCGCCAACTCAGGCTCAATGAATTGCCCGCCGTCTGAAAACGAATCGGGTGTGAGGTTGAGTATGCCCATGACCAATGGACGCGATGTGTCTAAAACATAACGACCGCATTGCCAAGTAGATGCTGCATTTGCTGTGAGTGAGGTGTCTCGCATTAATCGTACCAACAGAATTTTATTGGGGCAAATTATAACGTGGTTTTGAGCAAGGGGTTTGGTGCGTATTTTTTCCGCAAAAAGTGAGGTAGATGGGCAATTTTGAGTTTCGTTTTTATCGGGTGGTATGTACCGTCAACTTTTGCTACAATGCCCCATCATCACCCATCACAGGAGAACCCTATGAGCCGTCACGTTATCAATACAGCCAACGCACCTGCCGCCATTGGTCCTTATTCACAAGCGATTAAACTTGGTGGCTTGGTGTTCACCTCTGGGCAAATTGGTTTGACCCCTGCGGGTGAATTGGTCGAGGGTTTGGAAGCGCAAGCCAATCAAGCATTCACCAACTTGGGTGAAATTCTCAAACAAGCGGGCGGCTCGTTCGCCAGCGTGGTTAAATTCACCTTGTTCCTCACCGATTTGAATGACTTTGCCAAGGTCAATGAAATCATGCAAAAATACGTGTCAGAGCCATTTCCAGCGCGCTCGACGGTTGGCGTCGCGAGTTTGCCCAAGGGCGCGTTGTTTGAGGTTGAAGCCATCGCCCAAGTCGCCAATCATGTTTAAATCCATCGATTTTTTTGCGAGCATGGAGGGTTATTGCGAGCAAATTGATCGTCAGTCAATTCATAGAAATTAAGTGGTTTGATACAGTATGGATTGCTTCGCTAATAAAACCTTGCTTGCAATGACTCGATGCGGATTAACATCCTAAAAATTTGTGTATCGTCATTGCGAGCGTAGCGCGGCAATCCATCGGTGTCTGATTGAGTGTTGTCGTGCGGGTTGCTTCGCTGAAAACAGATCTCATGTGTGTATAAAACTCGCTCGCAACGGCTGTGAATGTATCAATAGAGCCGCTACAAAAATGGACGCGGCGTGGGTTTTACTTTTCTTTATTCCAAACATGCCTACAATTAATCAAACGATGCTCAACCCTTGCTGTTACGTCATAAATAAACAGTTGAACATTTGTTCACATGTTAATATAATGGCGCAACATATGGATATGGAGTACATGATGAAGCACGATGAATCTGTTGCGCAATTGAGCGATATTTTTAGTTTACTTGGCGAGCCGACGCGCTTACGTATCGTGTTGGCGTGTTTTGATGCGCCAAAAACGGTCGGCGATATTGCGATGGACATGAATGTATCGGCTTCGCTGATTAGCCATCATTTGCGCTTGCTTCGCGCCACGCGGATTATTCACGCCGAGCGCGTGGGCAAAAACGTATTTTGCAGTTTAACGGATGAGCACATCCGTACTATTTTAGGTAATATGCTCGAACATATTGACGAATCAGAAGAGCATTAGTCACCTGCGGAATCGGTCAAATTAAACGGTAAATTTATTCCGCACTTTCTTCAACCCATAGGATTTTTATGAGCCAATACCACCAACACGACGCGGGCGACGCACACCATCAACACCAAACGCATTACACCGCTGCGCGCTATATCGGCATTGCGCTGCTACTCACGGGTAGTTATGCCGTGATTGAAACCTTGGCAAGTTTTGCTTCAGGTTCGCTTGCCTTACTTTCGGACGCTGGGCATATGATGACTGACACAGCCTCACTGGCATTGGCGTTTATTGCACAGCGTTTCGCCGCACGACCCGCATCGAACAAACTCTCTTTCGGTTATACCCGCGTGGAAATCATCGCGGCATTTATCAATGCGTTGGTCATGTTGGGGATTATCGTATGGATTGTGTGGCAAGCGGTCGCGCGACTTTTGCACCCCACGCCCGTTCAGGGCGAAACGGTGACGTGGGTTGCAACCATCGGGTTGTGTGTGAATTTATTGGTGGCGTGGTTGTTACTTCGTGACCAGACTTCGATGAATGCGCGTGCAGCGTTTATCCACGTATTGGGCGATTTACTCGGCTCGGTGGCAGCCATTGCGGCGGGTTTGATTATCTGGTACACAGGCTGGTTACCGATTGACCCAATATTATCGATGATTGTTGCGATGTTGTTGCTCAATTCTACGTGGGGGCTACTTAAAGAATCGGGTTGGCATTTGATGGATGGCGTGCCACACGAAATCGAATACGAGCATGTGGGCGAAGATTTGCAGAGTATCGAGGGCATCACTTCGGTGCATGATTTGCATATCTGGAATATGTCGCCCAATCAACCTGTGTTGATTGCGCACGTCACTTTAGAGTCCGATGTGCGTTGGCCAATTTTGCTTGAATCTGCACGCTTGATGTTGCGTGATAAACATAAAATCGAGCACATCACATTGCAACCCGAGTGGCAAGATGAGGCGATTGCGTATAAGCCGCTTCATACATATTAAAAATTAAACCAAAGAAATATCTCCGTCTGTTCTGTAGGTAAAAATATTGTTTGATGTCATCAAAGTTTTATAATAGAAGTTGGCATATTATTTTAAATAATATTACTTGATTCTCATCGATTATTGCTTGTGGATAATACTTTTGCGCACTTACGCCATGTGTTGTATAAATATTTTAAAGTAAATTAACATTAGTTAAAGAAAATTGAATACAACTTATATCGTAAAACATTAAAAATCGTAAAAAATATTTTTTTGAGTTATTTTCTTTATGGTATGCTGAAAGAGATTGGAGGATTTTCATAGATATGACGAGAATTAAAATAGCCGCATTGGATGACAATCCCACTCATTTGCAAATGGTGGAGCAAGCTTTGGTTGGCGATGCAATTAATTGGTCTGTGCCAGTTGAATTCAAAGGATTCTCCAGTGGTGAGGCACTGCTTCGTGAGTTGAAAGAGATGGACTATGATTGCGTGGTTTTAGATCGTGCAGTCCCTGATATGAGTGGTGATGTGATTTTGAATTGGCTACGCCAGTACCGTCCGAATCGAACGGGTGTTGTGATGTTGACCAGCAGCGATGCGCAGCGGGATGTGGTGGAATCACTGAAAGCAGGTGCCGATGAGTATTTAACCAAGCCATTTTTTCCTGCCGAGTTGTTGGTGCGCGTTAAAAAATTGGTTGAACGCATCAAAGTGCAGCAAGAAATTCAGAAAAATATACTGCACGACATTGCATCGGATGCTGTGGATAGCACTCACCATCTACACGATGCGATTTTCAATGATTTTGATTTAACGGTGAATCACTGTGAGCAATTGGTAAAATTGACAGAACGTGAATATCAACTGGCAAAGTTTTTTTTCAATAATGTGGGTTTGAATGTGTCGCGAAAAGCGATTTTGGATGCCATTTGGTTTCAAGATAATCTCGAGAGCACTCGATCTTTGACCACGCACATTCACAATATCCGAATTAAATTGGACTTAACCATAGAAAATGGTTGGATATTGCGCCCAGTGTATGGTTTTGGTTATCGTTTAGATAGACTATCTGGCGAATAATGAAGAGGTGGGGTTATGAATATCCATATACTTAAAAAATACATTTTGGTGTGTGGTTTTGGGTTGATTTTATGTGGCTCATCAATTGGGTGGGCACAGGAAAACACTGCTTGCACTGTGGATTCTTTTGCGACGGTTGAGCAAAATCAATCGATAGTAAAAAAGAAAATTCGTACTGCTTCTCAAAAGCGGTTCATCCGACGCAAACCATCTGCGTACGTAGTCCAAATGCCACGACCTGCATTAGAAACTCGTTTGATTATGAGCGAAGGTGATGTAACGTTCATAAACCAATTTGGGCAAAACAAATTACCGACGAAAAGCGATGGCAGTTCTAATTTGATGGATGGTGATCGGATTCGCACAGGTGCTCAAAGCTTCGCCACTTTACAAACCAAAAACGATACTTTTTTAACCATTGCCAGTAATACTGATTTAGTGTTGAGCAACATCAAACAATCACCCATACAACTCGAATTGTCACAGGGAAATGTCGAGAGTTTGGTCACCAAACAAAAAGCAACTGAGCGCAAGAGCAATTATCAAATCAAAACGCCTGCCGTGACCTTGAGTGTGCGCGGTACTCGTTTCAAGGTGATGCACTCGCAAAACAGTGGCAACACCAATGTGTCCGTCGAAGATGGCTTGGTTGCAGTCCAACTCAGACAAGCATGTGGTCAACCTGTTTTATTGGGTGAAGGTAAGGGCGCGGTTGCGAGCCCGACCTACATTCACGTCAAAGACATGTTGTCGGAACCTGTCGATATTGCTTTATCCCCAGTGGAAAAAAGTAAAACCTTGGAGGTTTCTGCAAAGCCTGTCTTAAATGCAGTCTTATATCGTGTGCAAGCGAGCCTTGATGAATCGGCATTGTTGGTGGTTAAAGAAGCCCATGGCACAACGCCAAAATTAGTTTTAGAAGGTTTGGACAATGGCTATTACTTTGTGCGCTTGAGTGCGATTGATGCCAATGGTGTGGAGGGCTTTTCAGACTTGCGTACCGTTTTATACCAACCACCGCCTAATTCCGACCTTTGGCTTGAAGATTTCCTCAAGCCATGAAATCGCTTTTTCGCGTTGGTAAGTTACCACTCAGAGTAGAGTGGTTGCTTATTATTCTCAGTTTGTGCGTCTGGACTTACTTTATTCAGTGGTTGCATATTTCTGAGGTTTTTGACCGCATTGCTTACGATACAGTGGTTCGTTTCAGCCCTCAACCTGCCGATGAACGCATCGTTATTATTAAAATAGATAATCAAAGTCTCAATCAATACGGTCAGTGGCCATGGGTCAGGGCACAGCATGCTCGTTTAATTGAGCGGATTAATCAGCAGCATCCCGCGGGTGTATTGTTGGATGTTTTGTTTGTTGAGCCTTCTGTGGATTCGGAAAATGATAAGGCATTGAGCCAATCACTTCGTGCAACGAAAAATGTCGTACTCCCAGCATTGTTAACGACCAAACAAAACATGTTGGATCTCGACGATGCAAAAAATATTGAGGTGTATGAGCCGATTCCCATCCTGCAGTCATCCGCGAAAGTCGGCTATTCCGCCACTCAGCCCGACTCGGACAATACCATTCGCTCTGCGCGATTGAGCGTACATCTGCCCACGCAAAGTTTTGATCTCATCAGTGCGAAATTACTGGAGACAGATATTTCAGCGGGGGATACGCGCAATCTACTCATTCCTTATACGGGGGCGATGGGGCATTATGCCAATTACAGTTATGCCCAAGTGCTCAGTGGCAGCATCCCCAAAGATTTATTTAAAGGCAAGTATGTCCTCATCGGTGCAACCGCCACAGGGATGAATGATTTGCATAAGACCCCTTACGGGCTTATGTCTGGTGTAGAGATTCACGCCAATCTATTGGATGGTTTTTTAAATCATCGCCAATGGGTCAAAGCATCACCCATAGCGCAGTATCTTGGCAGTATCGTACCCATGTGTTTGCTTATGCTGGTTTTTTTGCTCAGCAATGAGCGATTTCATTTGATGCTTCTGGTGCTGAGTATTGCTTTTTTCAACGCAGGCATTCTACTCGGCTTTCGCAGTATGCACGTATGGTTTGCGCCGACAGTGGGTGTGCTTAATTTGCTGATCGCTTACCTATTCTGGGATTGGCGTCGTCTATCTACCATTGTCAGCCACCTTCAGCAACAGCTTGCCAATATGCAAGATAAACTCCCTTCTGATGAGCCTAAATCATCGGTGTGTCGCGTACAAGATTACACCGTTGAACGCACCATACGCGAAATAGACCGTTTACAAACTCGGCTCAATGTACTGGATCAAAGCAATCGCGAGATGATTGCATTTCTCTCACACGATTTGCGCACGCCACAAGTCAGTATCCTGTCGGCCGTACATTTATTTGAACAAAAAAACACATCGTGGCAAACAGATACTGAGCGCCAAAAATTATTGGTTCAAATTAAAAGCAATGCCCAGCAGACCATCAATTTCGCACGTGACATCGTTGAACTCAGTCAAATTCGTGATAACCGAATGCAGTGTGAAGAGCACAACCTCGGTCACCTCATTTACTTTGCTTTTGAAAAAACCTACATCCAAGCACAAAGTAAACACATACAACTGACCCGTCAATTTGATGACCACTACGAAGAGTGGGCGTGGGTCTATGTCGATGGTGCATTGATTGAGCGCGCCCTCATCAACTTAATCACCAATGCCATACGTTATAGCCCTGAGCACAGTGAGATTACCATCGGGTTGACACAAAAAGATCATCGCATTTTTGTGTCGGTGACAGATCAAGGTGTGGGTATGGATGCCGCTGTTAGCGCGCAACTTTTAGCCCCATCCAACACTGACCATGCAAACAGCATCGATACAAAACCCAAGCACCATTCAACAAAACGAACGCAACCTGATGCAGCAGGAAGCATGGGTATAGGCTGGCGCATGATTCGCGCCATTATCGATAAACACAATGGTTCAATCGACATCAAAACCCAAGCGCAAATGGGTACAACCGTAATATTTGGTTTGCAAAAAATTAAGGAAACACGGAGCAACCCAATCCAATCTGCGTTCGAGATAAAAACAGTTCTGAACGCGAAGAAATGAGTGGGTCGTAGTCATTCTACGACAGCCCACTTATTTCGACAAAGTGCAGGGCTGTTTTTATCCGAACCCTATGGGCTGGGCGTTTGCGACACGATGCGCTTCGTTACAAGGTTTGCGAAGGGAATAACCATTCGCTGCACCTTGCGCCTCGCGTCTCATGCCACAAACACCCAGCGCAATTGGCATGGGTTATTCCGTGTTTCCTTAATAATAAAGCAGTTCATTTGCCACATAAATAAATCAAACTGTTGCATTAAAGCGTCGAAATCTTAACGGATTTAAGATAAATCCAATAAAAAAACATGCGTGTTTTCAATGGATATATGTTTTAATTTTGCTTCAAACTCGCTGTAACTATTTGTTTCTTTAGAAAAATAATAAACCCCTTTGTTTTTTGTTAATGAGGCACCATCAAAAAATTAATAAATATTAATTATTGTCAAATTGAGTTTAACGAGACAAATTTACCAAGGTAGAATGAAATCTCAACAGTTTGTTTTGATGATCAGAAGTAATGTTTATTTAAGGATAGATGATGAACAAAATTTACCATACAGTATGGAATGAGGTTGCGGGCACATGGGTGGCTGTATCTGAAAATGTTGCAGCACGAGGTAAAGAGGGCTCCTCTAAAAATGCAAGTGGGTTAAACTTCAGTCATTCCAGCCGCGCACAGCAATTTCAATTATCAAAAATAGTTTGGGCGATTTTAGCCAGTGTTTCAGCGATGGTTATTCCAAGCGTGGGTTTCGCTCAAGTGATTACCAACGACGGTTCAGTACCTGTGGGTTATTCAGCCACCAATAGCGGCGGATCAATCATTAGTCAATCGGGTTCTGCGGGTTATGGTTATAACGCAATATTAGGGCAAACAATCATCAACCCCAGTGACGCTGCTGCGGTAGGTTGTACGGGTTCGGTTGCTGCCTGTACCTATTCCTATGGTACGCAAGGAACGGGTGTGACCAGTACGGGTGCGCCAGTCATTAACTTGGGCACCCGCATATACAATCCATTAACATTGACAACATCAGTTGCAGATACTATTGTTGCAGGGATTGCCGCTGGGCAAATCAGTGCTACCTCAAATGATGCCATAAACGGCAGTCAATTATATGTAGTCCAACAACAGGTTTTGGCAGCGACAACCGAAGTGGTGGCAGGTACCAATGTGGCGAGTGTGGGTGTCACAACGGACGCAATCGATGGGCACACTGTCTATACTGTGAATGCGGATGGTGCAAAGGTCAGCGCGGGTTCGACAGCCGTGACGGTCACAGCAGGAACCAAAGATGCCAACAATGTGACAGATTACGCAGTGGATTTAAGTGCCGCAACTAAAGCCAGTTTGGCAAATGCGGATAAAGGTTGGAACACCACCACAGCAGCAACTGGCACAGGTACTGTCAGCGGCACGAGTGTGACCAATGTTGCGCCAGGTGCCACCGTTACAACGACCCGATTTGACCATTGCCACCAATCCCAATGTGACTTTCACCAACTTGACCGTCTCAGGTACCACCAATTTGCAAGGTCCTACCAATATTGCAGGTACTACCACCATCACAGGCGATACCACCTACACAGGTCCAATCACCAATGTCAACAACATTGTCAATAAATCTTATGTGGACAGTGTAGCCGCTGCAGCGACAACCGAAGTTGCGGCAGGTACCAATGTGGCGAGTGTAGGTGTCACAACGGATGCAATCGATGGGCACACTATCTATACTGTGAATGCGGATGGTGCAACCGTCTCGGCGGCGGCTTCAGGTGCGCTCACTGTCGTTAAAAGCGTTCCTGATGCAAACAACGTGACCGATTACTCAGTGGATTTGAGCCAAACGACCAAAGACACGCCAGGTGCCACCGTTACAACGACGGCAGGCGACAACATCAGCATCACCCAGTCGGGCACCGATTTGACCATTGCCACCAATCCCAATGTGACTTTCAATAGTGTCACTACTACCAACCTGACTGCAACAGGTGACACCAATTTGAACAACCTGGATGTTACGGGGATTACCAACTTACAAGGCAACACCACCATCACAGGCAACACCACCTACACAGGTCCGATGACCAGTGGTGACAACATTGTCAATAAAACCTATGTGGACACCAGCATTACCAACACTGTGACAGGCAATCCATTGACTTTCACAGGTGATACGGGCACCAATGTTACATTAACGGTTAAATTGAACAAAGACCTCAATTTGGGCACAGATGGTAGTGTGACCATTGGCGGTACGGTTATCAATGGCACCAGTGTGACCACTACCAACCTAACTGCGACAGGCGACACCAATTTGAACAATTTGAATGTTACGGGTGTTACCAACTTACAAGGCGATACCACCATCACAGGCAATACCACCTACACAGGACCAATGACCAATGTCAATAACATTGTCAATAAATCCTATGTGGACAATGTGGCTGCTGCTGCGACAACGCATTACTACAGTGTCAATTCAACCAATACTGCCGCTGGTAGCAACTACAACAACGACGGAGCAACGGGTGTGGATGCTTTGGCAGCTGGTGTGGCTGCATCAGCTACTGCGAGTGGAGGTGTCGCTATTGGATCGAATACAATCGTTGCTGGCGGGAATGGTGTAGCGATTGGATCTGGTGCCTCGGCGGGGCAAAGTGTAAACGGTGCTAAAGGGAATGCAGTGGCGATTGGCAATAACGCCCAAGCGAGAAAAGTAGGGAGTGTCGCGATTGGCGAGAGTTCGGGTTTAACTGCGCAAGCCAACTTAACAGCAGCTGAAGTGCTCAATCCCAGTGCTGGGGTTATGAATGTGGCAATTGGTTCAAGAGCGGGTCGGGAAGTGTTGTCGAATGCCAACGTTGCAATTGGTCAAGAGGCTGGACAGAATATTGCGGCACTCAGTACGGGTAATGTGGCGATTGGTTTATACACGGGTCAAAATATTACCACTGGCAACGGTTTCGTGCATGGCGGAAACACCGCTCTCGGGACTGGCTCTGGGTGGAGTGTGGCGGGTGATTTGAACGTCGGTACAGGTTGGCAAGCGGGTAGGTTTGTTACCGGTGATCAAAACGTTGGCGTTGGTGCTCTCGCGGGTAAAACGGTCAAAGGAAACAATAATATTGGTATGGGTACGTTTGCTGGCTACAACGTCGAGGGCAACCGAAATGTAGCTATTGGTAATTCTGCAGGCAGTACAGCCGGAGCAACAGCAGTGATTGCAGATGATACGGTGAGCATTGGTAGTTCGGCTTTGGCTAATGCCAATAGTGCTATTGCAATTGGTACGGGTGCTGTTGCAAGTGGCTTAAACGCTATTAGCATTGGTACAGGAAACATTGTGAGTGGTGAGGGTTCTGGTGCAATCGGTGATCCGACCACAATCACAGGTGCTGGTACATACACTCTGGGTAACGACAATGGCACAATTGCTGCGAACAACAGCGGCGTGTTTGGCAATGATAATACGATCACAGGTGCATTGGAAGCCGTGCGGGTAATTGGCAATGCAAATACAGTCAGTGCCAATGGCGCGATGGTTATGGGTAACAGTGCGACGGTTAGTGCAGTGGATGGTGTGGCATTGGGCAGCAACACCAGTGTGACCCAAGTTGGTGGCGTGGCATTGGGTCAAGGCTCAACGGCAGATACTGCATCAGGTATTTTGGGTTATGTACCCACAGGAGCCGATGCAACAGCGATTTATGCTACGGTTGCAACTCGTTCTGCGGTGGATGTAGGCAGTCGTCAAATCACCAGCGTTGCCGCAGGTACAGCAGATGATGATGCGGTCAATGTGAGTCAGTTGAAGGCAGTGGCGAACATGGCAGTCAATCCCTTGACTTTCGCGGGTGATACAGGCACCAATGTTGCTCGTAAATTGGGTGAAACGTTGAATGTGGTGGGCGGTAGTACTGGCACGTTAACGGATGGCAACATCGGTGTGGTCGCGGATGGTACAGATACATTAACGGTTAAATTGAACAAAGACCTCAATTTGGGCACAGATGGTAGTGTGACCATTGGCGATACGGTTATCAATGGTACCAGCGTGACCACTACGGATGTGTTTGCCACCAATCTGACGGCGACAGGCGACACCAATTTAAACAACTTGACTGCAACAGGTGACACCAATTTGAACAACCTGACTGTTACGGGGATTACCAATTTACAAGGCGATACCACCATCACAGGCAACACCACCTACACAGGTCCGATGACAGGTGATACCAACATTGTCAACAAAACTTATGTGGACACCAGTATCGTCAATGCTATAGCAAGCAGCCCATTAACTTTCGGTGGTGACTCGGGCACTGATGTTGTGCGTCAACTGGGTGAAACGTTGAATGTGATTGGTGGTGTGATTGATCCAGCAACATTAACGGTTAAATTGAACAAAGACCTCAATTTGGGCACAGATGGTAGTGTGACCATTGGCGGTACGGTTATCAATGGCACCAGTGTGACCACTACCGATGTGTTTACCACCAACCTGACTGCGACAGGTAACACCAATTTGAACAACCTGAATGTTACGGGGATTACCAATTTACAGGGTGACACCACCATAGCGGGCAACACCACCATCACAGGCAATACCACCTACACAGGTCCGATGACAGGTGATACCAATATTGTCAATAAATCTTATGTGGACACCAGCATCACCAACACTGTGACAGGCAATCCATTGACTTTCACAGGTGATACAGGCACCAATGTTGTTCGTAAATTGGGTGAAACGTTGAATGTGGTGGGCGGTAGTACCGGCACGTTAACGGATGGCAACATCGGTGTGGTAGCAAATGGCACGGATACGTTGACTGTAAAATTGTCTGCAGATTTAACGGGGTTGAACAGCGTATCTATCGTAGGTGGTCCAACCATCAACGCCAGTGGTATTGATATGGCGGGCAAAACAATCACCAACTTGGCGGCAGGTTCCGTGAGTGCGACCAGTACAGACGCAATCAATGGTAATCAGTTATATGCCTTGGGTTCAGGTGTGCAAAACATCATTGGTGGTACGACCACTTATGACCCAACCACTGGAACCTACACGAATACCAATATTGGTGGTACAGGACAGAGCACGATTGATGCAGCCATCGCTTCTGTAAGTACGGCGGCAACACAAGCAAAAAGCACCGTATCGGCAGGTAATAACATTGTTGTGAACTCATCTCTTAACTCAGATGGCAGTACCAATTATACGGTGGCAACATCGGACAATGTGAATTTTACCAATGTGAACACCACCAACTTAACCGTCACAGGCGAAACCAAACTGGGTGACAATTTCACAGTCAATAATGATGGCTCTGTAATCTACACGGGTCCAGTCACCAATGACAACAGTATTGTCAACAAAACTTATGTGGACAATAGTATCAGCACCATAACTGGAACAGTAAATAGCGGTCTAAATTTCAGTG
This sequence comes from Burkholderiaceae bacterium, assembly GCA_018261955.1. GTDB lineage: Bacteria > Pseudomonadota > Gammaproteobacteria > Burkholderiales > Burkholderiaceae > CTSOIL-112. The sequence continues at coordinate 180,255 of JAGTRK010000004.1, read as the reverse complement.
CCGACAGTGGTGCTGTGGTGAATCGTAAGTTGGGTGATACTGTGGCAATCACGGGTGATGGCAATATCACTACTACGACTACAGAAAATGGTGTTCAAATTGGGCTTTCTAATAACCTCGATTTCAATAATGTGACTGTGAACCAAAACCTCTCAGTGGCTGAAGGCGCAACTGTGAATATGGGTGGTAATGTCATCCAGAATGTGGGTGCAGGTGTGGCGGACACCGATGCGGTGAATGTGGGTCAACTCAAAAACATTGCCAATCATGTTGGTAAGATTGAGGACAAACTCTCAGGCGGTATTGCTGCCTCTGCCGCATTGGCGGTGGTGACCCCAGTTGAACCAGGCACTTATCACTTGAGTGGTGGTGCGGCTTACTACAACGGTGGTTACGGGGTTGGCTTTAACTTGTTGAAACGTTCAGACAGTGGTCGTACCACCATGCATGCGGGTGTGGGTTGGGGCTCTGGCGGCGGTGGCGCATTGGTGCGCGTCGGTGCAGGCTTCTCGTTTGGCGGTAATTGATACAACCAATGCAATGGATGCACACGACCTGTGTTCACGGGTCGTGTGCGACACATGAACGTATTTTGAATTAAAGGATTAATGATGAATGTATACTCAAAGTGGGGTATGGTACTTGCATTGGTGGGGGTAACTTGCTCGATGCAGGTCTCGGCGCAGGCGATTTCGTTTGACAGTTCGGATACCCAAGATGTGGTGTTTCCAGATATGGATCGTGCGTGGTTAAAATCGGGTGCAATTATGGATCCGATGCATGTGCGCAGCATGGGTTTGGGCTTGACCAAAAATCAAGTGCGCTCAATTATCCAATACCCGCACTTCTCTGAAGGCTTGTTTGGTCCGAAACAATGGGACTATATTTTTAACTTTAAAAAGCCTGATGGCACGTATTTGACCTGCCAATATCAAGTGCATTTTGATGAGCACAATAAAACCAAAGGTACTTATTGGAATAGCAATGAGTGCGCTCAATTTGTGAACCCTGCACAAAAACAGCCAATGCATACGATTTCGTTGGGTGCGGATGGTTTGTTTACTTTTGGTAAATCATCCTTAAATAATTTGCTACCAGAGGGGCGCATGAAGTTGGAACGTTTGAGCCAACAAATTCGTGAAGGTTATAATTTGGAATCAATTACCGTGACGGGTCATACTGACCGCATCGGCTCTGCTGCTTCAAACTTGATGTTGTCTCAAGCGCGTGCCAATACAGTCAAAGCCTACTTAGTTTCCCAAGGTGTGCCTGCCCGATTGATTACAGCAACAGGTGTCGGCTCTACACATCCATTGGTTACTTGTAGTGGACCTAAATCTGTCTCGGTGATTGCTTGTTTGCAACAAAATCGTCGTGTCGAGATTTCGATCAATGGTTCGGTGAAACAGTAAGTGTTTTGCTCAAACGCATGGCTTTTGTGGTGTGTGTTTGAGCAATCAAACCTCTTTAAAAATCCAACCAACGCATAAATCCATGCGTTGGTTTTTTTTATTCTTCGCCTAAAAACCCACCACTTTGATGCGCCCACAGTCGCGCGTACAAACCGTTTTTATCCAATAACTCGGCATGTGTGCCTTGCTCAATGATGTGTCCCTCATCCAATACAATCAGTCTATCCATTGCAGCAATGGTTGATAAGCGGTGGGCGATGGCAATCACGGTTTTACCTTGCATCAATTCGTACAGGCTCTCTTGAATCACGCTTTCTACTTCCGAATCCAACGCGCTGGTCGCTTCATCTAATAGCAAAATCGGCGCGTCTTTAAGCATCACGCGGGCAATCGCGATGCGCTGGCGTTGTCCACCTGAGAGTTTGACCCCGCGCTCGCCGACATGTGCATTGTAGCCCGTGCGCCCTTTCGCATCCGAGAGCGTGCTGATGAACTCATGCGCTTGGGCGCGTTGTGCGGCTTGTATCATTTGCGCTTCATCGGCATCGGGTTTACCGTAGGTGATGTTCTCACGCACCGAGCGGTGCAGTAGCGAAGTGTCTTGCGTCACCATGCCGATTTTTGCGCGCAGGGAGTTTTGTGTCACCGCGCGGATGTCTTGCCCATCAATCAAAATTTGCCCACTGTTTAAATCATAAAAACGCAACAGCAGATTAACGATGGTGGATTTGCCCGCACCTGAGCGACCGACCAAGCCGATTTTTTCGCCTGCGTGAATGGTCAGATTGAGGTGTTCGAGCAAAGGTTTCTCAGGTGTATAATGAAACACCACATCGTTAAATGTGATTTCGCCTTGAGTGATGTTTAAATCAGGCGCATTGGGCACATCCAATACCGTGTGGGGCTTGGATAAAGTGTTCATACCATCTTGTACCGTGCCGATATTTTCAAACAATTGCGCGGTTTCCCACATAATCCAGTGCGATAAACCATTTAAACGCAAAGTCATCGCCGTCGCTGCCGCAAGCGCGCCCACGCCAATTTCACCTTGTTGCCACAGCCACAGCCCCAATGCTGCTGTACTACCAATTAACAGCATATTGATGGCATGATTGGTGGTTTCTAACTGTGTGACCAAACGCATCTGCGCGTGTACCGTACCCATGAATTCACGCATAGCAGAGCGTGCGTAGTCCGACTCACGCCGCCCGTGCGAGAATAATTTCACCGTGGCAATATTGCTGTACGCATCGGTGACGCGCCCCGACATCAGCGAGCGTGCATCGGCTTGACGTTCGGCAGTGGTGCGCAGGCGCGGGACAAAAAATTTCATTGCACCGATGAATAGAGCCATCCAAGCAATAAATGGCAACACCAGCCAGCCATCAAAGCCGATTAGAATTGCCCCCATGGTGAGGAAATACACCAACACATACACCAACATATCGGCGAAGATGTGTACCGTATCGCGTACTGCCAGCGCGGTTTGCATGACTTTTGCAGAGACGCGTCCCGCGAATTCATCCTGATAAAAGCCCAAACTTTGATTGAGCATCAAACGGTGAAAATTCCAACGCAGACGCATGGGAAAATTCCCCTGCAAAGTTTGAAACTTCACTGCCGAAGAAAAAAACACCCACAGCGGACTGATGGCAACCGCCGCGAGCATCAGCACAATTGCGCTGCGTTTCTCCGCCCACAATTGCGCAGGGGATAAATGCGTCAGCCAATCAACCAGTTGTCCCATCATTTGGAATAAATAGGCTTCAAACGCGCCGATGCCTGCGGTTAAAAACATCAATAAAAAAATCCATCCGCGCAAACCTTGTGTGCAGGATAGGATAAATGGCAACAGCCCCGCCTGTGGTGGTGTGGGGTCGGTGTCGGGATAGGGATTGATACGGGATTCGAACCAGTGAAACAGTGCGTTCATGTGCTTTAATATTATTGTTTATTTGGTAGGATGCGATTTTACCCTGAATTGAGGTGGTGTGTTTGAATGGTCATTGCGAGCGCAGCGCGGCAATCCACAATACGCCAAATCAATACAACGTTAGCCGATGGATTGCTACGCGCGCTCGCAATGACGAACCAATGGTGGGCAAAATATTCTATTTTATTCTTTTGTCTTGCCCGTGCCACGGGTTCAAACTCAAACCTTCAACTGCGCAAAAGCCCTTTCCGCCGCTACCACGGTTTTCATCATGTCTTCTTCGGTGTGTGCCGCCGACACAAACCCTGCTTCAAACGCTGAGGGCGCGAGGTACACGCCTTCATCGAGCATGGCGTGGAAAAAGGTTGGGAATAAATCTGTGCGCGATGCCATCATGTCGGCAAACGATTTCGGTGGGATTTCGGCAAAAAACAAGCCAAACATCCCGCCTTCGCAGTCGGTGGAGAAGGGTACGCCTGCGACTTTGGCGGCGTATTCCAATCCGTTCATCAGTTGGCGCGTGCGCTCATACAATTTTTCATAAAACAATGGTTCAGAAATGATTTCCAACGTGGTCATGCCTGCGGCGACCGCGACGGGATTGCCCGACAGCGTACCTGCCTGATACACACCACCGAGTGGAGCCATGTGCGCCATGATGTCGCGTCGTCCGCCAAACGCCGCCACAGGCATCCCACCGCCGATGACCTTGCCCAGCGTGGTGATGTCGGCTTGAACGCCATACACGCCTTGTGCGCAGTGCAGTCCCACACGAAAGCCCGTCATCACCTCATCAATGATTAATACAGTACCGTGCTTTGTGCAGAGTTCGCGTAGGGTGTGCATGAATTCTTGCGATGCGCGCACGAAGTTCATATTGCCCGCAATCGGCTCCAGAATCACGCAGGCGAGTTGGTCGCCTTTTTCTTTGAACAGGGTTTGCAGTGCATCCACATCGTTGTACGGCAAAACCAAAGTATCTTTAGACACCGCTTGCGGCACGCCTGCCGATGAGGGGTTGCCAAAGGTGAGCAAGCCCGAACCTGCTTTAACCAACAAACTGTCAGAGTGCCCGTGGTAACAACCTTCAAATTTGACGAGCAAATCTCGCCCCGTAAAACCACGGGCAAGGCGAATCGCGCTCATGGTGGCTTCAGTGCCTGATGAGACGAGACGCACCTGTTCGAGTTGGGGCAACATGGCACAGAGTTTTTCGGCGATTTCAACTTCAGCACGGGTCGGTGCACCGTAACCCAAGCCTTTGGTCGCGGCTTCTTGTACGGATTTGACCACGCGTGGATGTGCGTGACCGACAATAATCGGTCCCCACGAACCGATGTAGTCGATGTATTTTGTGTCGTTTTCATCCCAGAAATACGCGCCTTTGGCGTGTTTGATAAAGCGCGGTGTGCCGCCAACGGAGCGGAATGCGCGCACAGGTGAATTCACACCGCCTGGGGTGGTGATTTGGGCGCGGTCAAATAGGGATTGATTTTGGTCGGTCATAATGATGTGTTATCGAAATGTGGTTGAAAATTATTGTAAGGTATTGGATGAAGGCGCAGGGCGTTTGTTCGGTGTTTGCTCGGCTTCTTCGGATTCGTTTTCGGTTTGGCGCGTCCAGTAAAAACGGTCAGGAATTTTTTTGCCCATGCCCATGCTGATGCCAAAGCGCAGGGTTTGCCACGTGTATTCAAGTGCTTCACCGATGGCTTGCGGCGTGGGTTGCCCGTGGGCAATCAGTGCGCTAATCGCCGCCGAGAGTGTGCTGTTCGCACCCAAAAATGCGTCTTTCAGGCGTGGTGTGGTGTCGGTGCGCAGCAATCCATCGGATGAAAACAGTTGGTGTACGACTTGGCTGTCGGGCGATCGGGCATCGGTGGCGAAAATGTATTCGCAACCCGTTGAGAGCAGGGCTTGTGCGTGCGCATTGGCGAGTAATTGTGGGTGCTCTTGTTCAATCGATGAAAAATCGTGTTTGACCTCAGCGAGTTGGCGCAATAAATGCCGTTGTGCAATCAATAAATTGGCATTGGGCAATAATAAATCATGCGTCGCAGCGATGATGTCCTCTGAACTATTGGATTCATCATCATCCGCAACCAAAATCGACGGCGCGAGTATCACGGGTACATCGGGGTAATCTGCCATGATTTCGGCAATCACGCGCACAATTTGAATATCGGGCAGGACACCAATTTTAATCGAGTTGACCACCGAATCCTCAAGCAAGGTGCGCGCTTGATCGTCAATCCAATCTGCGTCTAAAGGTACGACCGATTCCAAGCGCGAAAAATCCCCCGCCAGTAGCGCGGTGGCAACCGTAAACGCACAGGTTTCTAAACTCGCACAAGTCAGAGCGTCAGCGGCGATGCCTGCGCCACCTGTCGGGTCGTGTGCATTAAAACTCAAAACGATGGGGTATGTCATGGCAAACCTTGCTAAAATAGAGTGGCGTAGAGGTATTTCCTACAGTGTCCATATTGTACCGCGCTACTCGGGCATATGGTATCCGTCAATAGATTATTTTGAGGACGAAAATGAAAACTTGGATGTGTGTGGTGTGTGGTTTGATTTACGATGAAGAACAAGGTTGGCCCGAAGAAGGCATTGCCCCAGGAACCCGTTGGGAAGACGTGCCGTCGGACTGGGCTTGCCCTGAATGCGGTGCGAGCAAAGGCGATTTTGAAATGGTGGTGTTTTAATCTCCACCATGAATGAATATCGTGCGCCAGTGATTGAAGACTTGAGCCTGTTGTGTCCGAAATGCGGGCAGGGTAACCGTTGCGTGGTTGCTCAAGGTGGACGCATAGACGATTGTTGGTGCACGCAGGTGACGATGGATGCGCAAGTATTGCATGGTATCGAGGATGACCAATGGTGCCTGTGTGCGGCATGTGCGTCGTGCGCAACATCATCTGAATCAAATTCTGCCGATTCAGAGCGCTGACCCTATATTTTTGCAGGGGTTTGCTTTTACAAGTTTATAGCAGAGCGCGCGTTTTTATGCGCTCTATACATACAGAGCGATGGGGCAGTGAGGCTTTAATGAGCCATACCCATGTAATCTCAGAAGTTTTTTCCGATAGCCAACCTCAATCGTCTGTGACCTAATTTCTATCTAACCTTCTGAAAATACTAAACCCCCGCAAAATGCAGGGGTTTATCAGTGATTCAACACCGCAAAAGATGCGGTGTTTTTCAGTACATCAGCGTCGTAATGATTAAGAAACGATGCTCACAGTACGACGTTTTTGCGCGCCTTTGACTGCAAATTGTACTTTACCTTCGACTTTAGCAAACAAAGTGTGGTCCTTACCCATGCCCACGCCTTCGCCTGGGTGGAATTCAGTACCGCGTTGGCGAATGATGATGTTGCCTGGGACGATGTGTTCGCCACCGTAGATTTTCACGCCCAATCGTTTCGATTCTGATTCGCGACCATTTCGCGTAGAGCCGCCGCCTTTTTTATGTGCCATGATGTCACCTTTCGAAATTCAATCAATTTTACTTGGCTATGATTACTCAGCCTTACCCGCGTTCAACTCGTCTTGCAACGCTTTGAGTTCGTCCATTTTGCCATCACGTGCCAAAGCAGATTGTTGCGCCCAAGTATCTGGCTTGTGCATTGCAAAGCGTGAACCTGCTGCGTGCAAAATTTCAGTCATGCGTTCAACTGAAGTGTCTGCCAATTGCGCAAATGTCGTGATGCCTTCTGCGATAAATAATTCAGCAATCTTAGGACCAATGCCTTCGATAATCGTCAAATCGTCACCCGTTTTTTTGGTTTTGGCTGCTTTTTTCGCTGGCGCGGCAACGGCTGCGCTGGCTTTGGCAGATTGAGTGCCGTGAGCGATATCAGAAATCAAGATTTCTGTGTAATTTTGGCGGTGACCTTGGCGTTTTTGGTAGTGTTTACGACGGCGCATTTTGAAAATGCGAACTTTGTCGTGACGACCTTGTGATAACACTTCAGCGATAACAGACGCACCAGACACCAACGGTGTACCCACAACCAAGCCTTCGCCAGAACCCACAGCCAAAACTTCATCCAAGGTAATTTGTTGTCCAATGTCAGCAGCGATCTGTTCTATTTTCAATTTTTGACCAGCGACAACACGGTACTGTTTGCCACCAGTTTTTATGACTGCGTACATTTTAAATCCTTAAAAAATTCATTTCCTTTGCGCACCATTACGCAAAGAAGCGAAATTATACTCAAGTTTTTAAACAAAAGCAATCAAAATCAATGCCTTGCATGAATCTGTGGTTTTATATCAACCCAACATCTCCTGCGCATGCTCACGCGTGGCCTCGGTAATCGTCACTCCACCGAGCATGCGCGCGATTTCATCGACGCGCTCAGGCTTATCCAATACTTCAATGGTCGAATAGGTCGCACCATCGACGGTGGCTTTGCTCACACGCCAATGATGGATGCCCTGCGCCGCAACCTGCGCCAAATGGGTGACGCACAGCACTTGGCGGTTTTGACCGATTGTTGCCAATAATTTACCGACCACTTCAGCCACCGCGCCACCGATACCCGAATCCACTTCATCAAATATCAATGTTGGCACGGGATTGGCGGCACTGGTAATGACCGACAACGCAAGGCTGATGCGCGCCAACTCGCCACCCGAAGCGACTTTGTGCAAGGCTTGTGGCGGTACGCCCGCATGTCCTGCCACTTTGAACTCAAGCGCATCCACACCGTTTTGCGACGGCGCGCTCTCGGTAATCGCAATCTCGAATTGCCCACCCGTCATGTTGAGGGTTTGCATACTGGCAGTGACTTGGCTCGCCAATTTTTTCGCGGCGGCTTTACGGGCTTTGCTCAATGCTTGCGCAGATTGGGTAAACGCGCTCAATGCCTGCGCTTCTTGAGCCTTCAAGGCATCTATGTCCATGCCGTGTTGCAATTGTTCCCATTCGTTTTGCAAACTGACCCAATGTGCGTGCAGTTCTTCGGGTTCCACGCGCAATTTACGCGCCTGCTCGTGCCACAGGCTGACGCGCGAGTCGATTTCCGCCCAACGCCCTTCGTCCAAATCGGCGCGTGAGGCGTAGCCATTCAGAGTATGCCCTGCTTCTTGGATATTAATCAGCGCGGAGTCGAGCAGTTCAACCGCCTCATTCAAACGTTCGTCAAAACGTGCCAAGTTCGATAGATTGGAAATCTTTGCGCGCAGACCATCGGCGAGCGATTCGTCACCCTGCGTGAGTGCTTCTGCCGCTTGCGCTGTGCCTTGCAGCAAGGTCGTGGCGTGTGACAATCGATTGTGTTCATGCGATAAATTTGTCCACTCACTGGGCTGCGGCGCAAGTTCGTTCAACCCAGCCAACTGCCACTGCACAGCATCCATGCGCTCGCCAATTTGTGCCATATCAGTTTCGGCTTTGACGCGCGCCGCCTGCACGCGTTGCCACGCAGCAAATGCCACACGGGTTGTTTCGCGCAATTCGTGCAACTGCGCATGGTGGTCCAAAAGGTCTCGTTGCGCAGCAGGCTTGAGCAACAATTGATGCGCGTGCTGTCCGTGAATGTGGACGAGTTGTTCTGCCAATTCGCGCAACTGCGCGAGTGTCACCGTGATGCCGTTGATAAACGCGCGGCTTTTGCCTTGCTTGTCAATCGTGCGACGAATGAGCAAGGTCTCATCTTCACCGACCAGATCCTGCGCCAACAGCCACGATTGCACTTCATCGGACAGCGAAAACTCACCTGAAATATCGGCTTTATCACCGTTTTGCCCCACCAATAAGGCATCCGAACGTTCACCGAGTAGCAAGCCAATCGCATCCAACAATATCGATTTGCCCGCACCCGTTTCCCCTGTGAGCACGGTGAAGCCTGCCTCAATGTCCAAATCAAGGGCTTTGACAATCACAAAATTTCTAAGAGACAGGCGTTGGAGCATGGTGGCGTTTTAAGTAATGCAGAAGTGATTCGAAATTGATTCAGGTTAAAGGGGACGAGATGGATTGAGTTGCCAATTGAGTTTTTGGCGCAGCGTGGCGAAATAGTTGTACGACAAAGGATGCCAAAAAATCGAAGAAAACGGTGCCAATGCGATGCGTAATTGGTCGCCTTGGCGCGCGTACGAAAACACTTGTGAATCACAGTGCACCGCGGCTTCGCGCTTACCCGCAATACCAATCTCAATCGTGCAGGTGTTCGGCAAAACAATCGGGCGATTGGACAAAGACTGCGGCGCAACAGGCACGAGGGTAATCCCTGCCAACTGCGGATGTAAAATCGGCCCACCCGCCGCCAGCGAGTACGCAGTGGAACCCGTGGTCGTGGCAATAATCAAGGAGTCGGCACGCTGGCGGTACATAAATTGCTCGTTCACGCGTACATTCAAATCCAACATCCCCTCAACACTGCGGCGTGCAACCACCACATCGTTGAGTGCCAAACCTTCAAACACCACTTCGCCCTCGCGCACCACCTGCGCGATAAACAAATCTCGTGTTTCAACCGCATAGTGTTTATCCACCAAGATTTCTCGCAAAGCACTCTCTACATCCGCCAATGCGATGTCGGTGATAAACCCCAAGTGTCCCTGATTCACCCCAATAATCGGCAAACCATAGGGCGCAACCTGACGCGCATTGCCGAGCATCGTGCCGTCACCACCGACCGAAATCATCACATCGGCCGCTTGACCGATGTCCTTGATGCTGGCGCGGGGATAATTTGACAGTTGAAAATGCGTGTGGGTTTCTTCCTCAATGATGACCGCCTTGCCCAAATCCACCACCGCATGGATGACGCGTTTAAGCGCATCCAGCGAACTATCGGATTGTGTGCGCCCAACAATGGCGACCGTGCGCACATCGGTGGGATTTTGCTTAGTGAGTGGGGTGGGCTTATTCATGCCCGCATTGTAAATGAATGTGTGCGCGGATGCCAGTTGTACCACAAGTCTTTTCCACTCACCTGTGCGAACCACCCAAAGCCCGTGCTGTGGGTTACAATACAACATATTCAATCAAACCATATCACCACACTGCACCACCATGAATTTAGACGAACGCGCCAGTATTCTGTTGACCACGTTGGTTCACCAATACATCGCCCAAGGCACGCCCGTGGGCTCGCAAGCGTTGATGGCGAATTCAGGGCTGTCGATTTCATCAGCGACTGTGCGCAACGTGATGGCAGAATTGGAACAATTGGGCTTGATAGCCAGTCCGCATACTTCAGCAGGGCGTATTCCCACGCCTGCGGGTTATCGTTTTTTTGTCGATGCGATGATGACCGCAAACGCCTTTACAACCAACGATGAGGCGGATTTGTCGGCACATGATTTGTCGGGGTTCTCTGCCGATACACCAACGCGTATGGCGAATCAAGCCGCACACACTTTATCTCAACTGTCTCATTTTGCAGGCATTATCGCCACACCGAAACGCTCGCAAGTCTTTGGACAGATTGATTTTCTGCAACTCTCACCGATGCGTGTGTTGGTGGTGATGGTCACGCCCGAGGGCGATGTGCAAAATCGTTTGTTGCAATTGGAACAAGCCTACACTCCGAGCCAACTCACGCAAGCAGCCAATTACCTCAACAGTCATTTTGCGGGTAAAACCTTTGAGCACATCCGTGCGCAGTTGGCAAACGAATTGGCGCATTTACAAAACGATGTCAATGTCTTGATGCAACACGCCGTGGCGCGCACATCCGAATCAAGCATGGATGAGGACGCGCTGATTGTCAAAGGTGAGCGGCATTTGCTCAATGTCTCTGAATTTGCCAACAACATGCAACGCCTGCGTCAAACCTTTGATTTATTTGACGAAAAAACACGCTTGCTCCAACTGTTGGAACACACCCGCACTGCGGGCGGCATCCAAGTATTTATCGGTGGCGAATCGGAGGTATTGCCGTATGATGGCGTATCGCTGATTTGCGCCCCCTACACAGTGAACAATGAAATTATCGGCACACTCGGGGTGATTGGTCCTTCGCGCATGGCGTATGAAAAAGTCATTCCGATGGTCGATGTCACCGCCAAACTCCTCTCACGCGCCATGCAGAATTTTTCTTAAATGAACCCTCAAAAAAACGCTGTCCTCCTCATCAACCTTGGCTCGCCCGATGCGCCAACTGCGTCCGCGATTGCGCGTTATCTCGGCGAATTTCTCAGTGACCGCCACGTGGTGGATATTCCCAAGCTGCTCTGGCAGCCGATTTTACGTGGCATCATTTTGCGCGTCCGCCCTGCAAAACTCGTGCCTTTGTATGAGATGATTTGGGACAAGACCGCCGCGCCCGAAAACGGCGCACCGCTCAAAGCCATCACCTGTGCGCAAGCTCAAGCATTGAGCGCGCGCTTGGCTGAATCGAATATTTCCGTTTATTGGGCGATGCGTTACCAAAACCCATCCATCGCCTCAGTGCTCAAACGCATGGCGAATGACGGCGTGACCGACATCACGGTTTTGCCCTTGTATCCGCAATACTCGCTCACCACCACCGAAACCGCGCTGGACGCGATTGCCAACGCGCTGTACGACATGCACAAAGCACGCAAACTGCGCAATAATCAATCGCTGTTCAATATCAGCACCATCCACGACTACCACGTTCACCCTGCGTATATTGCGGCACTCGCGCAATCCATACAAACGCATTGGCAGGCACACGGTCGCCCCGATTTTGCGGTGGGGGATAAATTGTTGCTGAGTTTTCATGGCTTGCCTGAACGCAATATCAAAAGAGGCGATCCGTATCAAAGCCAATGCGAAACCACCCATCGTTTGCTCGCGCAAGCCTTGGGACTGAACACCGAGCAAGTGCTCATCGGCTACCAATCGCGCTTTGGCAAACAGAAGTGGATAGAGCCTTACACCCAAGCGACATTGGAGCAACTGGCGAAAGCAGGCACGAAACGCGTGGATGTGATGTGCCCTGGTTTTGCAGCAGATTGTTTGGAAACACTGGAAGAAATTGCCCATCAACTCAAAGCCGTGTTCCTTGAATCAGGTGGAAAAGATTACCACTACATTGCGTGTTTGAATACCCAACCCGCGCACATTGAGATGATGGCGCAGTTGGTGGCCGAGCCACGTAACCATGCTTGATTGGGTCAATCATGTTCCCCACCACTGTCATCAAACTCATCCCATTCATCGAAGCCATCGGCATCATTGCCTTTTGCGTGTCTGGATTCATTCGCGCGCAGCAACACAAATTTGACCCGATTGGTGTGTTCATCATTGGTTTTGTCACCGCATTTGGCGGCGGGACTTTGCGCGACATCATGCTTGATCGCCGCCCATTTTTTTGGGTTGAGCATGAGGCATACATCATCGCACTGTTTGTATTTTCATTGATTGCAGGCAAAACCTTGCACTTTATGCGCCGCGTATTTTCACTCAAATCGATGTTGGTGGCGGACGCGCTCGGTTTGAGTTTATTCACCATCACCAGCACTGCAGTCGCACTGGACGCGGGGATGCCGTATTTTGTCGCCTCGATGTATGGTGTGATGGGTGCAACCTTCGGTGGTGTCATCCGCGATGTGCTGTGTAATGAAAAGCCGTTGTTGTTGATTGATTCAGAGCCGTACGCCACCTGCGCATTTGCAGGGGCTTGGCTGTATTTGATATTGATGTACTTGAACGTGCAAGCGATTTTGAGCTTGGCCTTGGGTAGCGCTTTGGTGTTTGTGCTGCGCATGGCGAGCATCAAACTCAAATGGCGCGTGCCCAGTGGGTTTTAAAAAAGCATGGATTGACGTTCCATGCTTTTTTACATATAAATTATTGAATCACGCACTCGTCCAGCATAGGCGTTCCAGCAACTTCGCTATTTCCCTTACACAGCAATTTTATTTGCTGTCCCTTTTTCAAATCTTTGGCTTTTGCTTGATCCGATTCAGCCAAATCAGCCTGTGGGTTACTCATCCCAAAGTCAAGACCCGATGCCAAAATCAATACGGGCTTATCACCCAAACTGGCATCAATGCTATCAATTTTCGCGCTCACCAAGAGGTCTTTTCCCTTGAATTTGTCGTTTGCTGCGATTTCGTTATCCTTGTAAGCCTTTACCAATTCATTTGCTGTTACAGCTATTGGGTTGGCTTTTGGAGCAGATTGTTGTGAAATAGATGATGCGGTTTGAGCATTTGTAACTGACTTATTATTGTCCCCTCCAAAAATAGCACCTAAAATGATCAAACCAAAAAATACACCTACCATCCAAAATAATACCTTTTTCATAAACACTCCTTTAATATAAAATTTTAAACCTTGTTACTGTAATAATTATACTATTTATTTTAATAATAAATATACATTTAATATTCCAAAACAATCCATTATTTGATGATGGATACATTGAGTCAGCGTTTGGGATATAGGATAAAAAAATTGCGACAAATCAATACTGATTTGTCGCAATATGCTTTTGCAGAAGCGTGTGGCTTTACTCGTCCCTATATGAATCGAATAGAGAAAGGTTTAGCAAATCCTTCTCTGCACGTATTGGGAACAATCGCTACTGCACTAAATGTCAAAATAGAAGATTTATTCAAAGACTTATAGTCATTTCTGCACCTCACTCGCATGATTGCGCGTGTATTTGGGCAATTCAATCACGAGGTCTTTTTCAGCGACAATCGCTTGACACGACAGGCGCGACTGCGAAGTCAAACCCCAAGCCATGTCCAATAAATCTTCTTCTTGGTCGCCAATCTCATTGAGCGAATTCAGGCCCTGCCGCACAATCACGTGGCAGGTGGTGCATGCGCACACTTTCTCGCAAGCGTGTTCAATCTCCACACCGTTTTGCAACAGATTATCGCAAATCGACATGCCTGTTTGCGCGGTGAACTCCTTGCCTGCGGGGCAAATATCGTCATGGGGTAATACGGTGATTTTGGTCATTTTGTTTTCAACCTTTGGTTTATTGCGTATTACGAAACTATCGTAAAAAATGATGGTCATTGCGGGGCAGAACCGATGGGTTCGAATAACCCACAATCTCCTACAAGCAGATGCCGTGTCAAGCACGGCATGACACCTTGAGCTTCATCACAACGAATCAATCGACTGTCCAGCCAAAGCCTTGCCGATTGCTTTATTCATACGGCGTGCCGCAAAGTCTTCGGAAGCATTCGCCAATGCGTCAAACTCGGTGCGTAAATCAGCGATGGGCATGTCCTCATCCTGTGCCACCAGCGCAAGCACTGTGTCCATGCGCTGCTGTAAAGCCACGCGCTCGCCCTCATCAAGCAATTCGCCGTCCTCAAAAAACGCAGAGTTTAAAGCCTCAACCATACGTTGCGCCTCAACCACGACCTCACGCCACGCGCGCGCGCGCATATCCGCGCCCGCATGGGCATTGCCCTCAACTAGCATCTGCGCAATTTGCTCATCGGTCAAGCCATACGAAGGTTTGACCGTGATTTCCGCCATCACACCGCTCATCATTTCACGCGCCGATACGGTGAGCAAACCATCGGCATCGACCTGATAGGTCACGCGCACCCGCGCCGCACCTGCGACCATCGGCGGGATGCCGCGCAATTCAAACTTCGCCAATGAGCGACATTCGCTGACCAATTCGCGCTCGCCTTGCACCACGTGAATCGCCATCGCGGTTTGCCCGTCTTTGAAGGTTGTGAATTCTTGCGCACGCGCCACGGGCAGCGTGCTGTTGCGTGGAATCAGTTTTTCGGTCAAACCGCCCATGGTTTCCACGCCCAACGAGAGCGGAATCACATCCAGCAGCAGCCAGTCATCGTCCGCTGTGCGATTGCCTGCCAACAAATTCGCCTGCATCGCCGCGCCGAGCGCGACCACTTGATCGGGGTCTAAGTCGTTGAGCACAGGGCAAGACACATGCGCTGCGACCGCACGCTGTACATTCAACATCCGCGTTGCACCACCGACCATCACCACGCCCTGTAAATCACTACTCGCTAATTTCGCCTGCGCCAATGCGTCATCCAAAACCCGCAAGGTTTTGTCCACCAAGTGTTTGCTCATCTCGAAAAATTGTGCTTGGCTGAGCATCAAATTCACCATGTGCCCATCGGACAAACTCGCGCGAATTGAGGTCACGCCCTTGGTGGTCAATGCTTCTTTCGCACTGCGCGCTTTGGATTGCAGTAACTTCACATCCTGCGCCGATAAATCCGCAGTGAGCGCGGTCAAATGCGCTTGCTCCAAAATCCAACAATACACCCGATGGTCAAAATCATCGCCACCCAAGGCGGTGTCGCCGTGGGTTGCCAACACTTCAAACACGCCCTTGGTGAGTTTCAAAATTGATACATCAAACGTACCACCCCCCAAATCATAGACTGCGAAAATACCCTCTTTATTTTTGCTCGGGTCGTCCAAACCATAGGCAATCGCGGCGGCAGTTGGCTCATTGAGTAGGCGCAACACATTCAATCCCGCGATGTGCGCCGCGTCCTTGGTCGCTTGGCGTTGCGCGTCGTCAAAATACGCAGGAACGGTAATCACCGCACCTGTAATTTCATCACCGAGTGCTGCTTTGGCGCGTTCGTGCAAAGCCGACAAAATATCTGCCGACACTTGCACGGGTGACTTCACGCCCTGCGCGGTTTGCACACTCACCATCCCTGTGGTGTCCACCAATGCGTAACCAATATCAGGCAATTGACGCGCATCCGCATAACCCCGTCCCATCAGGCGTTTTACCGATGCGATGGTGTTGCGCGGGTCATTGGTTTGTTGGGCTTTCGCGTCGTCACCCACCGCCGTCGTGGTCGCGCTGTAATGCACCACCGACGGGAGCAAAGCACGATTTTGTTCGTCGCGCAGAACCTCGGGAAAGCCATGACGTACGGTGGCAACAAGGGAATTGGTCGTGCCCAAATCGATTCCCACCGCATGGCGATGCTGATGCGGGGCGGTGGATTCGTTGGGTTCGGAGATTTGTAGGAGTGCCATTAATTTATTCGTTTCTCTTTACTCTTTTCATGATTTTGCAATACTTCATGAAAAGCAATTATTTCTTCACCTGAACAAGGTGAACTCAAATATATCCAATTTGTGACATCACTTGTCAATTGACTTGTCCAAGGTGTACATAAAAAATTATTCGGTTGTAATAATTCACTTTTAACATCTCCCCCACCCAATTTAATGATGAGCCTACCATAAGGAAAACCAAACAGATGTGCATGAAAATCACCAAAAACCCGTTTAAACTCACCGCTTTTACCAATTTCTCTATACGGCTCGAATACTGAATCTATACCCCGAGAATCTTTTATTTTTCTAAAAAGTAATCCCGTCTTACAAAGTAAATCATTACTAAATTGACCATCTAAAATTGCTTGTCTAATAATATTTTGATAGCAACCCAATTTAACATTTTTGTAAGCAGGCAATCCAGAAACAGATGCTCTCCACAAAATAGATAAGGCAAACTTGTGTAAGTTATCTTTTTCTTGATTTGCATTTTCTACTAAATACACTTTTGAATATTCATCTCTTGAGTCCAATATTTTATGTTCTGTTTGCAAAATCATCCTAATAGCATTCTCATCAATAGTTTGAAATTTTATTTCACAACTGTTACATAAAAATTGACCATACACTCCCACTCTAAACCCACCAGTTAGTCTGATATCAGATTCATGCATCTGTTCCAAACACTTACCTTTTCCAAATTCTTGAAAAAACGCTCTTGGAATAATATGTGACCTTACAAACTTATTCACACTCTGCAAACACAGTTCACAAACTCCTGCCATTATTTCCTCAATCGTCCGCACCGTCATTCCCGCGTACGCGGGAATCCAGTTTGTTATCTAACTTTTTAAACCTTAAACCCGTTAAAACTCTTGATTAGAATGACGAACTGGATACCCGCTTTCGCGGGTATGACGGTAAACGGGGGAAGTAGTTGTTCGCTTGACACACACTTCATGATTCGCGAATACCATCCATAATACCCAACTGAATGACAGCCACTGAACCGCCCATTACCCCATTTTCACCTCATCCCACAAATCTCGCCACTGGGCATTGTTTTGCTCTATTAATTCCAACTTCCACTCGCGTCGCCATTTTTTCAGTGCTTTTTCACGCATAATTGCGGACTCCATGCTTTCGTGCATTTCATACCAAACCAACATTTTAACACTGTATCGATTTGTGAATCCTTCAACCAATCCTTCACGATGTTGCCAAATACGTTGTGGTAAATTGGAAGTCACTCCAATATACAGCGTGCCGTTACGTTCGCTGGCGAGGATATACACTGCGGGTTGCTTCATGATGGGTGCTTTTCGCATTGTGATGTTGTCCGTTTTACATCCTACCTATAAAAAACAACCGTTTATCTCACAATTGCCCTATAAAGTTCTCAATAAATTGAGATTTCGCTAAAGTTTCAGCCACCGCATCCCAATTTTGCCCAGCACATTCATTCGCCAACTGCACCATGGTTTCAGCACGCAATTGCTCAACCTCCTCGCGTACCGATTCCCCAGCACCTTCTTCCATTGCTTCACGCCACACCATTTGTTGCATCAAAAACTCATGCGGTAAATTCACACGCGTACCTTCAACCGCCAATTCAGGCGCGTTGAGTTTGAGCAGATACTGAGCCCGTGCAATCGGCGATTTGAGTGTATCAAATGCCTCATTGGCAAAAGTCGCCCATTGCAGGGCAACGCGTTGTTCCATAGCACTTTTATGGGCAAATTGGTCAGGATGCACACGCGCAATAATAGCGCGGTGGCGGCTTGCCAAGTCATCGGTATCCACATCAAACGATACGGGCAATTGGAACAGTTCAAAGTAGTTTTGTTGCATAGGATTTAAAATTAACAACAGGTCACGTCACTGCGCGTACCCAACCATCTGCGCGTGCGTTGACAATAATCATCAAACTCCGCGCCAAAGGCAGCGCGGATGATGCGCTCCTCACGTGGTATGACATAAAAATTCATGATGAGGAAAAACGCAAGGGTGAATATCAGCAAGCGCGGCTGTGTTGCCATCAGCGGAATGGTGGTGAGTATCACCAGCATACCAAGGTAGATTGGGTTGCGCGTGAGCGCGAATAAACCACGGGTCACGAGTTTTTGCGGTGTACGTCCTGGATGAATGGTGGTGCGTTTCCGGATTAAAGTCACCGCGCCAAACGCCATGAGTAAAAATCCGATTAAAAATGTCGCCACCGCCACCATGCCAATCGGACGCGCCAGTATCAACGCGAACGAAGGGTAGCGTCCAAAGACATACTGCCCTGCAAGCAGAGCGAGCATGAGGAGGAAGGGTTGGATGTTCATTTTTTAGAAATTTAGATTATTTGAAAAATCGTCATTGCGAGCGTTTTTTGCGAAGCAATCCATATGGCTTCAATTATTTGAACATCGCTGGATTGCTTCCCCTCGATAAAACCATTCGAGGGTCGCAATGACGGCTTTACACCGTAAACGACTCACCACAACCGCATTCATCTTTGACATTTGGGTTGTTGAATTTAAATCCTTCGTTCAAACCTTCGCGCGTGAAATCCAGTTCTGTGCCATCGATATACGGCAGGCTTTTGGGGTCAACA
Organism: Burkholderiaceae bacterium; assembly: GCA_018261955.1. Taxonomy (GTDB): domain Bacteria; phylum Pseudomonadota; class Gammaproteobacteria; order Burkholderiales; family Burkholderiaceae; genus CTSOIL-112. The sequence continues at coordinate 161,348 of JAGTRK010000004.1, read as the reverse complement.
ATGAGTTTCACACCAAAGGTTTCAAACACCTGATCATCCGCCTCAATCACATCGGCGTATTCAAGTTTGTATGCCATCCCTGAACATCCCGTGGTTTTCACGCCCAAGCGCAAGCCCACGCCTTTGCCACGTTTGGTCAAAAAGTTTTGTACATGCGTTGCCGCTGATTGTGTCATGGTGACTGACATATACTTCTCCAACTAATTAATCTTAGGATAAACTTTGATACGGCAAGGTCCATCATTACCATCGTGCTTGCAATAGCCATCTAAGTACTGATAGCGCACTGCCCACTTTTGACCCACACGAGGCCATCGCTTGCGCGGCAGTTCTGACTGCCAATCTTTGCTGTTGGGAGTGAACGCAATGTCATCACCCACAGCAGGGCATTCTACATCTTTTTGGGCTTTGACCGCCAACACCTTTGCGTGAAGCTGGTTTTGCTTTTTGTCCAACACCCGAAGGCTCAAATCACATTTTTGCCACACGCCTGCATGCGCCCAAGTAGGTGCGCTCGCAACTACCAGTAGAACAAAAATTCGCACCATTTTACGCTGAATGCTTGGCTTTATAATCCGCCACCGCCGCTTTAATCGCATCCTCCGCCAAAATCGAGCAGTGGATTTTTACAGGCGGCAAAGCCAATTCTTCGGCAATGTGCGAGTTTTTAATCTCCAAAGCCTGATCCACGGTTTTGCCTTTGACCCACTCGGTTACGAGTGAAGATGAGGCAATTGCCGAACCGCAACCATAGGTTTTAAATTTTGCATCTTCGATGATGCCTTGCTCGTTGACCTTGATTTGCAATTTCATCACGTCACCACACGCGGGCGCACCGACCATGCCTGTACCAACGGAATCATCGGCTTTATCCAACGCGCCAACATTGCGTGGATTTTCATAGTGATCCATGAGTTTATCTGAGTATGCCATTTTGACGCTCCTTAAAAGTGTGTTTATCAATGACCGTGTAATGCTCCCAACGAGCACCTCCGCGATCATCACCATAAACATAATTCAACCAAATCTTCGTACCACGGCGTTGGTTCAGAACGGCATCGCTACCAAATTGAACCTGAACACCTTTCTTAAATCGCGTGGCACAATCATTAAAATCATTGCGCGCTTGTGTGTCGTTGTGTGCTGCCAATACCTTAGCAATATTAACAAGTTGCTTTCCCTTTGATGCGGCGGCGATATTCACTCTGTTTTCAAACCGCGCCTCAATCAAACAACTCACGCCCGTGGATGCTGATGCAAGTGGCGCGGTCAGTATTAACCACAGCGTCATACCCAACAACACTTTGTTACGCATAAATTGCTCCTTATTGCGCGCTTATCAATGTGCCGCCCACTGCACGGTGTTTAAATCCACACCATCTTGATACATTTCCCACAATGGTGAGAGTTCACGCAACTTACCAATTTTTTCGTGCATCAAGCCAATCACGGTATCCACTTCGGCTTCGGTGGTAAATCGCCCAACCGTAAAGCGAATCGACGAATGCGCCAATTCATCCGAACGACCCAAAGCGCGCAACACATACGATGGCTCAAGCGACGCAGAAGTACACGCCGAACCTGACGATACCGCAACGTCTTTAATCGCCATCATCAAGGATTCACCCTCAACGAAGTTAAAACTGACATTTAAATTGTGCGGTACGCGCTGCACCATATCGCCATTTAAATGCACTTCTTCCATGTCCGACAAGCCTGCCCACAGGCGATCACGCAAGGCTTTGATGCGCGCGTTTTCTTCTATCATTTCAAGTTTCGCCAAGCGAAAGGCTTCGCCCATGCCGACGATTTGATGCGTTGCCAATGTGCCCGAACGCATCCCGCGCTCGTGCCCGCCACCGTGCATTTGCGCCTCTAATCGCACACGCGGTTTACGTCGCACGTACAACGCCCCGATACCTTTAGGCCCATAGGTTTTGTGCGCGGAAAAACTCATCAAATCGACTTTGAGTTTATCCAAATCAATTTCCACTTTACCCGTTGCTTGCGCGGCATCCACATGGAAAAACGCACCATGCTCGCGACAGATTTCACCGATTTGCGCGATGTCTTGAATCACGCCGATTTCGTTGTTCACCATCATAACAGAGACCAAAATTGTGTCGGGACGCAAGGCGGCTTTCAATACATTTAAATCCAACAAACCGTTTTCCATTACATCCAAATAGGTCACTTCAAAGCCAATCCGCTCCAATTCACGCGCCGTATCGAGAATGGCTTTGTGCTCGGTTTTCACGGTGATGATGTGCTTGCCACGCTCGGCATAAAATTGCGCAATGCCTTTGAGTGCCAAATTATTCGACTCAGTCGCCCCCGAGGTGAACACAATTTCACGCGGGTCAGCATTGACCAAATTCGCAATATGACCGCGCGCTTCTTCAACCGCATCCTCAGCCTCCCAACCGTAGGGGTGGGAGCGCGAAGCAGGATTACCGAAGTGCTCGGTGATGTAGGGGATCATTTTTTCTGCCACACGTGGATCAACGGGCGTGGTTGCCGAATAATCCATATAGATGGGCATTTTAGTCGTGGTATTCATGGTTTTTTCCTTAAAGCGTTTATCTCACTCATGCGGGCAATGTTTGTAGCATGAGTTTTTTCTTGGTGACTTTTTTCGCGCCCTCGCGCAATTCCATACGCTGATTTTGTTCTTTGACCAAATCCGCGAGCGAGACCGACGAGAGGTAGTGAAACATTTTTCGATTCAAATCCATCCACAGATGATGGGTCATGCATTTCTGACCGCCTTTGCAGTCCTCTTTACCTTCGCACTGACGCGCATCAATCGGCTCATCCACAGCAACAATAATGTCCGCCACCGAAATTTCCGACATCGGACGCGAAAGTTTATAGCCACCGCCTGGTCCGCGCACGCTGGTCACCAGACCAAATCGACGCAATTTGCCAAACAACTGTTCCAAATACGACAAAGAAATGTCTTGACGCTCAGACACCGCCGATAAACTCACAGGCGAAGTACCCTCGCTCAATGCCACGTCCAATAACGCGGTGACGGCAAAACGTCCTTTGGTGGTTAATCTCATTTCATCTCTCCTGTGTCTGTAGTCCTTCTGTCACTCATCGTTGGATTGCTTCGCGATAAAACCGCTCGCAATGACGACATCGTTTATTTAACAGAAAGGGCACTCATCACAACCTTGTTAAACGTTAAACTTTGGTACAGCGGGTAGAACCGTTTTTCGTTACAATGCAAAAGACTTTGCAAATAATCTGGTCATTCATAATACCACCTTGCTAAGATGGTTATTGAACTAATCAAATTCTAACACAATTCCGACAAATTCACTCGGGTATAAAATTTTATTTCCTATTTCACATTTCGTCGATATAAGTTCTTGTTTTTATGAAAAAAAATACCAACACCCTGTGTGCGACCACAGCACGCCACAGCGATGCCATCCAGATGGCGAACCCACCGATGTACCAAGGCTCAACAATTATTTATGAGCGCATGGCGGATTTGGCTGCGGCGCACCATGCCTACGAAAATGGTCAAGAGTCCTACACCTACGGGCGAAAAGGCACGCCGACCTCGCGCATGTTGTGCGAGGCATTAACCGAACTCGAAGGCGGGCACCGTGCATATTTGTGTCCATCGGGATTGGCAGCTTTGTCCACCGCGCTGTTGTCGCAGTTATCCTCAGGCGACCACGTGCTGATGGTGGACACGGTGTACAGCCCCACGCGTGATTTGTGTGAACACGTACTCAAACGTTTGGGTGTAAGCACCACTTACTATAACCCTTTTTTGGGCAAGGACATTGCCGATTTGATTCAGCCCAATACTCGGGTGATTTTCCTTGAGTCGCCAGGGTCTTTGACCTTGGAAATTCAAGATGTGCCTGCCATCACCGCAGTTGCCAAAGCGCACAATATCGTGACCATTTTGGACAACACTTGGGCCACGCCGTTGTATTTCAAAGCCTTTGAACACGGCGTGGACATTGTGGTGCAAGCCGTGACCAAATACCTCGGCGGTCACTCGGATGTGCTCATGGGTGCAGTGATTGCCAATCAAGCCGCCTACAAGTCCGTGCGTAATACCGCCCATCAAACGGGGCAGTTTGCAGGTGGCATGGATATTTCCTTGGTCTTGCGCGGGTTGCGCACACTGCCCACCCGCCTGCGCGAGCACGAGCGCAACGCGCTACAAATTGCCCAATGGTTTGAAACACAAGACGCGGTGGATTACGTGCGCCACCCCGCCTTGCCGTCGCACCCACAACACGCATTGTGGCAACGCGACTTTCTCGGTTCAACAGGTTTATTCACTGTCGCATTTAAACCCGAATACAGCGCGGCGCAAATCAACGCGATGGTTGAGTCGTATGATTTATTTGGGATTGGCTACAGTTGGGGTGGGTTTGAATCTCTGGCTCTGCCTGTGCATCCAAGTCACTTGGCGCATGTGCGCTCGGTCACCCCTGTGACACAGCAGTCCATGGTGCGCTATCAGATTGGTTTAGAGGGTGTGGACGATTTAATCGCGGATTTGCAAGCAGGGTTGAGCATCCTTGGCTAAAGCCACCAAAACCGTTGTTTCAAGGTAAAAACGGGCAGAATTTGTCAGCAGTCTAAACGTCGCAAATTTTTGCGGTGTTTAGTTGGTGTTTAGTTTTGGGTGTGTTGTGTTTGGATTATTTTGTTGATCAATCTGACGGATTGGAATGTGACGGATGGCGCTTGTGCACCGCAAACAGTTTCAAAGTGGCGAAGGTAAAGCCAAACATCGCCAAAGCAATGGTCGCATAACCCCAGTTGATGTTCAAATGTTCGGTGATGTAGCCAATGATGAGACCTGCCAATTGCGCACCGATTAAAATACCCAACATCAACAAAGCAGAGAATTTCGCGGTATCGTGTGGGGCAAAATCGATGAGGTGGTTGAGCAAAATTGGAAACACGATGCCGATGCCAACCCCCGCCAAAAAATTGGTTCCGAGCACATACGGCATCAAGGTTGGGTTGGGAAACCACGCGATTAAAGCGAACATCACACAACCGACCAGCCCCAAGCGTATCAAGCGTTGTTCGGTACTTAAATTACTGTGGATAAAGGTCTGCCATGCGCGTGCGAGCACCATGCCTGCGGTAAACGCGAGCAAGCCCCAGCGTGCGTTGTCCAGAGAAATCGCCCGACCTTGATGGGCGTAATTGACGAACCAATACGTGTGTCCCCACTCGACATAGCCAATCAAAATGGCCGCGACCCAAGCCCAAATCGTCCAACGTGAGGTGATAAGTTGCCAGTAAGTGTGTGATGCTTGTGTGGGATGTGCATCTGCACTGGACTGGCGGTGCAAGTGAATCGCATTGATGCTGCTGCGGATGATGGTGTGCGAGTACGCCACGATGAGCGCGACGACGAGCAGAATGAATAAGGCGTATGGAAAACGCCAACTCGGATAACCGCGTAGCAAAAATACCACCCAAATCGGTGCGATGCTTGCACCCACACTCCAACCGACATCGAGCAGGGCAAGCATACGTGCACGAATCGCACTGGTTAAATCCATTTGCCCGATCATCGTGTGAGACAGCATCAATAAGGCAGTCAACATGATTTCATAGCATAAAAAACCGATGGCCAATGTGGTGAATTGGGTGCTGCTCACGAGCAGCACGATGGATGCCAACATGCCTGCCAAATACGCATAGACCAAAATCAACGGGCGCACACGATAGGCAATGTCACCGCCCAAAAATGCGCCAATGGCACTGCCTGAACTGCCGATGAACACCAACCAGCCGATGTGCTTGGCACTTAAATGCAAATCATCGGACAGTTCGGTGGTCAGATTGCCCAATAAATTGCCGAAAACGCCCGCACACAGCACGGTAAGCATAATCACCCAAGCCAATGGCGGAATTTGTTTGATAAAAGCGCGCGTGTTCATTATTTGAATTTTTATGAAAGGTCGTATTCTACGCCGATGTGTGATTTTGTGCCCAAGCGTGGTGATAATGGTATCGATAATCTGGGGATATTGGCAGGTATCGCTTATAATACCCACCTTAGACAGCAGACCGCGCCATGAGGCGCAATTGGATGAAAAATGAAGTTTATAGACGAAGCAAAAATTGAAGTCATTGCAGGCAATGGTGGCAATGGTGTGGCGAGTTTGCGCCGCGAAAAACACAAGCCCAATGGCGGTCCCGACGGGGGTGACGGCGGGCGCGGTGGCAGTGTTTATGCAGTGGCAGATGAAAACCTCAACACACTGATTGACTACCGTTTTACCAAAAAACATTTGGCACAAAACGGCGAACGTGGTGGCAGTTCGGATTGCTACGGCGCGGGTGGCGATGACATCACGCTCAAAATGCCTGTCGGCACAATGATTTTTGATGCCGAGTCGGGCGAATTGCTGCACGATTTGGCGCAGGTGGGGCAAACCGTATTGCTGGCAAAAGGCGGTCAAGGCGGATTGGGTAATATTCATTTCAAATCCTCGGTCAACCGCACGCCACGTCAATGCACCCCCGGTACCGAGGGTGAGCGTTTTGCCTTGCGTTTGGAACTCAAAGTGCTCGCCGATGTCGGTTTGCTCGGTATGCCCAATGCGGGTAAATCAACCTTGATTAGCGCGGTGTCCAATGCCCGTCCAAAGATTGCCGATTACCCGTTTACCACCTTGCATCCGAACCTCGGTGTGGTGCGCACGGGACCTGAGCGTAGTTTTGTGATTGCCGATATCCCAGGATTGATTGAAGGTGCGGCCGATGGCGTGGGCTTGGGCGTGCGTTTTCTCAAGCATTTGGCACGCACGCGGATTTTACTGCACTTGGTGGATTTGGCACCGTTTGATGAAAGCGTGGATACGGTGCACGAAGCACGCGCGATTGTTGAAGAACTGCGCAAATATGATGAAGCCTTGGCGGATAAACCGCGCTGGTTGGTGCTCAATAAACTCGATATGATTGCTGAGGATGAGCGTGCCGACAAGGTCGCGCAATTTGTGCGCGATTATGGCTGGACGGGTAAGGTGTATCAAATTTCAGCGGCAACGCGTGAGGGTACCGAGGCCTTGATGTTGGACATTCAAAATTACATTGACCAAGTCAAATTGGCTGAACAACGTGAACGCGAAGAAGCCGAGCAAGCAGCGAAATTAGCGGCAACTTTGGCGCAAACGCAGTTACGCGCGCCTGAATTGAAAACCCAAACCAACACAGATACCAGCGCGGAGGGCGATGATGTCTGACGAAGTCATCCATCAAGTGATAAATCGCGCCGAGGATTTAAATAAAATCGGTGGACTGCACGGTGCCCATCGTGTGGTCATCAAAGTCGGCTCGTCACTCGTGACCAACGAAGGGCGCGGCTTGGACGAAGCAGCGATTGCCAGTTGGGCGGCGCAAATTGCCGCCTTGCGCGCTTTGGGTAAAGAAGTGATTTTGGTTTCCAGTGGCGCGATTGCCGAGGGCATGAAACGCCTGAATTGGCAAACTCGTCCGTCGAATATTGACGAGTTGCAGGCGGCGGCTGCGGTTGGACAAATGGGCTTGGCGCAGGTGTATGAAACCCAATTTGCAAAACACCACATCGTCACCGCACAAATTCTTCTCACCCACGCGGATTTAGCGGACAGAGCGCGTTATCTGAATGCGCGCTCAGCGATGTTCACATTATTGCAACTCGGTGTCGTGCCGATTATCAACGAGAATGACACCGTGGTGACCGATGAAATCAAGGTCGGTGACAACGACACCCTTGGCGCGTTGGTGGCAAACTTGATTGAGGCGGATGTGTTGGTGATACTCACTGACCAAGACGGCTTATTCACCGCCGACCCGCGTAAAAATCCAGAGGCACAACTGATTCAAACCGCACCTGCGGGATTGGAACTTTTAGAAAGCATGGCAGGTGGCGCAGGCAGCAGCATTGGTAAAGGCGGCATGCTGACCAAAGTCCTCGCGGCCAAACGCGCGATGAAAAGTGGCGCGAGCACCATCATCGCCAGCGGACGCGAAGCACAAGTATTACCACGATTGGCAAAAGGCGAGCGCATCGGTACCGAACTGATTGCCGACACGCCACTGCTCACTGCCCGCCAGCAATGGCTCGCAGACCACCTACAAATGCGCGGCAGCGTGACCCTCGATGCAGGTGCAGTCAAAGCCGTGCGCACGGGTGGTAAAAGCGTCTTGCCGATTGGCGTGATTGCGGTGGAAGGCAATTTCGAGCGTGGCGAAGTGATTGCTTGTCTGGACGAGCAGGGCGTGGAAGTCGCACGCGGATTGAGCAACTACAGCAGCTCGGATACCCAACGCATCGCACGTCATGCGAGCAGTGAGTTTGCAGAATTATTGGGGCGTGATGCGGATGAGGCGGAGTTGGTGCATCGTAATAATTTAATTGTAGTTTGATTATTTTGTGCATTACAAAACACAAATAGGCACATAAATTTCTAAATAAAGTCTAATTCTAATTGCTTGATTTTAAATGAAATATTGTTTATCTTTTATAACGTTAATATAGATGGATTTTCAATATGAGTATCCTCCCAATAATCCGAGATTCTGCTTGGCAGTTCGTTGGTATATTATTAACTGTTGTAGGCATTGGCGTAACTTTCATTGTCTACCAGTGGCAAAAACAGCGAAGAGAGTTGGCATTTGGTGTGTATTACGAATCAAGTTTGTTAGAAATTACACAAGATATTGCTGATAGGGTTCAAGTTTCATTCGATGGTAAACCTGTGCCAAATATTAGATTAGTAGTTCTAGCAATGAAGAACTCTGGAAATCAACCTTTCCTTCCTATAGATTTTTTGACCCCATTGAAAATTGTATTTCCAAAAGAGACTATTCCGTTATCTTTGGATGTATCGCACAAAGTGCCACCTAACTTGGATATTCAAGCAAATCTTGTAAGTGGTACTGCGATAGAGGTGGTGCCAACTTTACTCAACCCTGGAGACCAATTTATACTCAAAATACTCACAATGGGTAAGCCGTGTGATCCCGATATTGATGTGCGAGTTGTTGGTATATCTAAACTGGTTCCAATTAACCGACTTAGTGCTCGTGTGGGAAGAGACAAGATTCGCCAAAGTCCGATTAGAATATTGTTACTTGCATGTTTACTTGTAGTATTTAATTTTTTTATTCCTGAATTTCCACCTACAAGCTACTTGGTGCTTATCTTATTTATTGTAATTTTCCTTGTGCAATGGTTTTATGAGTATTTTACAAACACTTCTAATCGGTATATTGATGAATAACTCGCAAGCCACATTAATCAGCACGGTAGGAGTGATTAATATATTTCGCGTAATCACCTTCGTCACTTTAATATTGTTCACATGCGTACGATTACGCAAATATCGCTAATCGTACCTACGGATTAAACATACGAGATATTCATGATTTCAGACGTCATCACTTGGCAAGGTGAACCCAATAGCACCGAACGTGACGCTTTTTTCATGCGTCACGCTTTGGCTTGCGCTCAGCAAGCCTATGACGCAGGCGAAGTGCCTGTGGGCGCGGTGGTGGTGCACGACAACCAAATTATTGCCACGGGGTTTAATCAGCCGATTTCTTTAAATGACCCCTCAGCCCATGCCGAGATGCAAGCCCTGCGCGCGGCGGGTGTGGCATTACACAATTATCGTTTGCCTGAGTGTGAATTGTATGTGACTTTGGAGCCGTGTTTGATGTGTACGGGCGCGATGTTTCATGCGCGGCTCACGCGCGTGGTGTATGGCGCGGCGGATTACAAAACGGGCGTGGCAGAATCGGTGATGGATGTGTATGGCAACGCGCAGTTAAACCACCACACCACCGTGGTCGGCGGGGTTTTGGCAGATGAGGCGCGGGCATTGCTACAACAGTTTTTTCAAGAACGCCGAGCGTTGAACAAGTCCTTGAATAAAATCGATTGAACGTCATATTAACATCATAGTGGTGGTTTTATAATAGTCCATTAAATCATGGGTCATGCCGCGCTTGACGCGGTATCTACTTGCAAGAAGATTGTGGGTCAAGCCCACAATGACGCATCAGACTATTTAATGAAACGCCTATATTGACACCGCTGGATTGCTTCGCAGTCAACTGCTCGCAATGACGGCATCGGTTTTATTGAACACGATGGTTGTAATGAACCAATGAACGAACGTTTAGGAGTACTCTATGGAAAACCCACAAATCCCCGATTATTCGGATTCAAACTTTTGGGACAAGGTTAAAAACTTCGCACTCAAAGCAGGCGGCGAGGTGATTGAAAAAGCCTTGCAACTGTACTATGCAGCGCAAAGACCCGAAACACCAAAGTGGGCAAAAACCGTGATTTTCGGCGCGTTGGCATATTTCATTTCACCTGTGGATGCGATTCCTGATGTGATTCCTGTGGCAGGCTTTAGCGATGACTTGGGCGCGCTGGCGGCGGCGATTGCTTTGGTGGCGATGTACATCACCGATGATGTGAAGGTGCAGGCACGCGAAAAATGGCTGACGTGGTTTGGTAAAAAAGATTAAAAATTCAAACCACACCTTGGGCTTGTAATTGAGCCCATTCTTCATCTGTAAACAGCCGCGAGCGGGTGAGAAATGCTTTGCCCGTTGCGCCTTCCAACGAAAATGTGCCACCGTGTCCATCGGTCACATCTATGATGAGTTGGGTGTGTTTCCAGTATTCATACTGCGACGCGCTGATGTAAAACGGCACACCACCAATATCCCCCAAATGCACGTCATACGCACCGATGGTTAAATCGGTTGGCAGATAGCAGTTGGCGGCACTGTTGTCGCAACAGCCGCCTGATTGGTGAAACATGATTTCGCCGTGCTCGGCTTTGAGTTGAGCAATGAGTGCCAAGGCGGCTTCGGTGGCAATGACGCGTTCGACCATGATGTGCTCCTGTGAACGACCGATGTGGGATGCGTCTGCATCCCACATGGTTGAATCGACTTTGATTTAAAAATCAGAAAAAGCCCAGTTTTTCCTCAGTGTAACTCACCAATAGGTTTTTGGTTTGTTGGTAGTGGTCGAGCATGATTTTGTGGGTTTCGCGTCCAATGCCAGATTCTTTGTAACCGCCGAATGCCGAGTGCGCTGGGTAAGCGTGGTAGCAGTTGGTCCACACACGACCTGCTTTGATGGCGCGTCCCATGCGGTACGCCACGTTGCCGTTGCGACTCCACACGCCTGCGCCCAAGCCGTACAAAGTATCATTGGCGATGGCGAGGGCTTCGGCTTCGTCTTTGAATGTGGTCACGGCCAAAACAGGTCCAAAAATTTCTTCTTGGAAAATACGCATTTTGTTGTGCCCCTTAAATACGGTGGGTTGGATGTAGTAGCCATCCGCCAATTCGCCCGCCATCTGCGCGGGCGCACCACCTGACAATACCGTTGCGCCTTCTTGTTTGCCCAAATCTAAGTACGATTTGATTTTGGTCATTTGTTCATTGGAAGCCTGCGCACCAATCATGGTGTCGGTATCCAGTGGATTGCCTTGTTTGATTGTCGCGATGCGTGCTAAACATTTTTCCATGAATTGCTCGTAAATGGACTCTTGAATCAACGCACGTGATGGGCAGGTACAAACTTCGCCTTGGTTAAAAGCAAACAACACCAAGCCCTCAATCGCTTTATCCAAATAACCATCGTCGGCCACCATCACATCTCCAAAAAATATATTGGGTGATTTACCGCCGAGTTCCAATGTTGCGGGGATGAGGTTGTTCGCCGCGGCTTGCGCGATGACGCGCCCAGTCGAGGTTGAGCCTGTGAAAGCGATTTTTGCAATGCGTTTGGATGTGGCCAAAGGCATGCCTGCTTCACGTCCGTAGCCATTGACGATGTTTAGCACACCTGCGGGGAGCAAGTCGGCGATGAGTTCGGCAAGCACCAAAATGCTCACGGGTGTGGATTCGGCGGGTTTGAGTACCACACAGTTACCTGCTGCGAGCGCGGGCGCGAGTTTCCATGCGGCCATTAAAATCGGGAAGTTCCACGGGATGATTTGCCCGACCACACCGAGTGGCTCGTGGATGTGGTATGCCATGGTGTTGGCATCGATTTCCGAGGCAGTGCCTTCCTGTGAGCGGATGCAGCCCGCGAAGTAGCGAAAATGATCGACCGCCAGCGGGATGTCGGCGTTGAGCGTTTCACGTATGGGCTTGCCGTTGTCCACTGTTTCCACGTAGGCGAGCAATTCCAAGTTAGCTTCGAGGCGGTTAGCAATTTTGAGCAAAATATTTGAGCGTTCGGTCGCTGAAGTTTTGCCCCACGCATCCGCGGCAGCGTGTGCGGCATCGAGTGCCAGTTCAATGTCTTCCGCGGTTGAGCGTGCTGCTTGGGTGAAACCTTTGCCTGTGATGGGGGTCACCACATCAAAATACGCGCCTTTGACAGGGGCGACAAATTTGCCGCCGATGAAGTTGTCGTATTGGGTTTTGAATTGAATCGGTGCGCCAGCGGCGTTGGGTTGAGCGTAAATCATCATGGTCTCCTATTGAATTGATAAGTGCGCTATGTTGCACACTGGGACGCATGATGGCACAAACAAGGTTGAAAAAAGGTTGAAGGATTTGTGTAGGCAAATGTATTATTCAAATTGCGTTAATTTAGCCAATACCGCAGCGCGCCGACCATCGGATGGTGGCAATAGTTGCTGCAACTGAGCCAATACCTCGTATTCCGCTTCGTGCTGGATCGAAAATTGCCACAAAGCGGCTACATCGGTGCTCATTACAAGGGTGCGCACCACCAATTGATGTAAATATTCGCGAAACTCAACCACAGCGGGGGCTTGTGATTGTGGTAGCAACGGGTGTTGGTACAAGGCCATCATGGCTTGAACATTGCCTTGGAGCGCGTATTGTTCGATTAAATGGGCATCGGTTGGCACGATTTGTGCGGTCATCGACAATCGATATGGGCGTGCTTGTAAGCGTTCGCCAATGTGCGCACGCAGATGGCTCATCTCAGATTTGAGGGTGGACATCGACACTTCCGCGTCACCATACACATGGGCATGGAGCGATTCCAAACTCAAACCTTCAGGATGCACGGACAAGGTCAAGAAAATTTCTTGCAAGCGACGCGACAACAGTGTGTGTCCCAAGCAGACGCCTGTTTTGTGTCCGCATAAATTGAGGTAAAAACAGGGCTCGATTTCAACTGCTGACCACAGTTGTGAAATTTGCTGTGCGTAGTGGCTCACGGTGGCCAAAGCCAGTGGCGTGGCGTTTTGCCACGGTGCGCTGATGTCGAGCACAGCGGCGAGTTGTCCCGTGGGTTTGTGGACGATGGGCGCGGCGTAGCATACCCATTCGTGCAAACTGGGCACGTAATGTTGCGCCGAGAAGACCGCGGCAGGCTTGACCAAGCGCGCCGCTAAGCCAACGGCATTTGTGCCAATACTTTGTTCATCCCAGTGTGCGGATGGAATGAAATGGGCTTTTTCCAAGCGTTTTTCCATCACCCGACTGGACGCCGTCCATTGCAACGTGGCATTCGGATCGGACAAACCAATCGCAAAACCCGTGTCTTGTATCGAGTTTAAAAGATCATCCAACAGCGGTTTAGCGACTTGGTACAACTGCGAGGAGATGAATTGCTGGCGCACGGCTTCGGGGTCGTCAATGGGCGCGCAGGTTTTCTCAACGTCAATACTGCGGGCCGACACCTGCCAAGAATGCTCCAACCACGCGTTTTGCGGGTTGAGGTATTGCGATTCACGCTTGAGGGTGAATGCCTTCCATTGATGCTCGGTTTCGATGCGCGCATGGCGCAAGCGGTCACTGATGCGCATGGTTGTCTCCTAATGCGAATGAAAGATGCCATTTATAGTGTGTGCAACTTATTTTTTTGGCTATTTCAGACGCATCATACAACAAAAATCAATGGTGTGCGAAAGGGGCAATGCCGCCCAAATTTTTTAACGATAACTTCGCTCTTTGACACCATCTGCTGTGGCAATCAATGCCACGTGCGCGGGTTGGAGGGCAAAAATTCCCACCGTCAAAACGCCGGGAATCAAAGTCAACTCTTGCTCCATCGCCAGTGGATCGGTGATGCGCAAATCGTGTACATCAAGGATGTGACAGCCGTTGTCGGTGACCACGGGTTGATCGTCCTTCACACGCCAAATCGGCAAGCCACCAATAGCGGTCAAACGGCGCGCCACCGCTTCGCGCGCCAGAGGCACGACTTCAATGGGTAATGGAAATTTGCCCAAAACGTCCACTTCTTTGCTCGCATCGGCGATGCAGATGAATCGCTCAGCGATGGACGCGCAGATTTTTTCGCGGGTGTGCGCCGCGCCGCCGCCTTTAATCATAAAGCCTTGTGGGTCAATTTCGTCCGCGCCGTCAATGTACACGGGCACTGAGCGCACTTCGTTGACATCAAACACACGAATGCCATAGCCTGCCAAACGCTCAGCGGTGCGGTTGGAACTGGCAATCGCGCCGACAATGCGGTCTTTGATTTTAGCCAATTCGTCAATGAATAAATCCGCGGTTGAGCCTGTGCCAACCCCAATGATGGCGTTGGCTGGGACATATTCAATCGCTTTTTTGGCAACAAGGATTTTGAGTTCGTTTTGGGTGAGTGCGGTCATGGTTGGGAATTGAGTTAATTAAGGAAACACATTTTAGCATGTCTGAAATACGTGATAAATCAGTTTATCCCGTGTTTTCTTAAATAGGTTTGCTACGCACATTGTGGCAAGAGCATGGCACAAATTGGTACAATAGCGTGTTTGTTAGCATGAGGCTAAATTTTCTAACCCATACATTGAGTGTTCACCATGACCGAGCAGGTAAAATCCAACCCCGTACAATATCCCATCACCGACGCCGTCAAACACGCCCTTGCCGTGAGCAAACGTGGTTGCGATGAATTGTTGGTTGAAAGCGAATGGGTGCAAAAACTCGCCCGCAGTGCGGCAACGGGCGTGCCCTTGCGCATTAAATTGGGCTTAGATCCGACCGCGCCCGACATCCATTTGGGACACACCGTGGTACTCAACAAATTGCGTCAATTGCAAGACTTGGGACATACGGTGATTTTCTTGATTGGTGATTTTACTTCCATGATTGGCGATCCATCGGGGCGCAACGCCACGCGCCCACCGCTCACGCGCGAGCAAATCGAAGCCAATGCAAAAACCTACTACGAGCAAGCCAGTTTGATTTTGGACAAAGAAAAAACCGAAATTCGCTACAACTCAGAGTGGTGCGATTCGCCTGAGTTTGGCGGCGCACGCGGCATGATTCAACTGGCCAGTCGTTACACCGTGGCGCGTATGCTCGAACGTGAGGACTTTACCAAACGTTATAAAAGTGGCGTGGCGATTTCCATCCATGAGTTTTTATACCCACTGATGCAAGGCTACGACTCAGTCGCGCTCAAATCCGACATCGAACTCGGTGGCACTGACCAAAAATTCAATCTATTGGTCGGACGTGAATTGCAAAAAGAATACGGTCAAGAACCGCAGTGCATTTTAACCATGCCTTTGTTGGTAGGGTTGGATGGCGTGGACAAAATGTCCAAATCGAAAAACAACTACGTCGGTATCACCGAGCCTGCCAATGAAATGTTTGGCAAAATCATGAGTATCTCAGATGACATGATGTGGGACTGGTACGAATTGCTTTCGTTTGTGTCGCTCGAGCAAATTGCACAATTTAAAGAAGAAGTGAGCCACGGCCGCAATCCGCGTGAAATTAAAGTATTGCTCGCGCAAGAAATCGTGGCGCGCTTTCATAATCAACAAGCCGCCGAAGAAGCACTGCAAGCGTTCAACCACCGTGCGCACGGTGGCATTCCCGATGACATTGAGTCGGTCACGGTTAGCGTACCCGAAGGCGGTTTGCCACTCGGTGCCTTGCTCAAGGCGGCGGGCATGGTTAATACTTCATCGGACGGCGTGCGCTCGATTGAGCAGGGCGGTTGTAAAATCGACGGTGAAGTGGTCAAGGATAAAAACACCCGTTTGGCGGTGGGCGAGTATGTGATACAGGTGGGTAAACGCAGGTTTGCGAAAGTCAGTGTGGTTGTGTCTTAATCGTCTGATTTCATCCGCTCTAAGTGGGAATCTATAAGGGTGTGCCATAAAATTGCCGCTGCGCGCGGCGGGCGATTACTTTTTGCCTTGATGCAAAAAGTAATCAAAAAAATCAATTCGTGGTCACGCAACCCAGATGAATATTTAAGTTAGGTCGGTTTGCAACTCGCGTTTGCCATGCAAACGCTCAAACAGCAAACCTCTATGAATAATGATCAAAATGTTCATCAGCGTTACAGCGACGTTTATCCGACTTCGTGGATAATTCTTAGTAAAAAGCGTAGGGGCGTGAGTATTTAAGCATCACTGCCCACGCATAAACAAACCATCCAATTGTTTCATCGACAACTGTATCCAAGTCGGGCGGCCGTGGTTGCATTGATTGGCGCGCTCGGTGGCTTCCATGTCGCGCAGCAGTTGGTTCATTTCAGGTAAGGTCAGTTGGCGATTGGCGCGCACCGCGCCGTGGCAAGCGAGCGTACCGAGCAATTCGTTGCGCTTCTCGGTCAATACGTGTGATGCGCCGAGTTGCGCAATGTCCGCTAAAACCGCCCGTGCCAGTGTAATTGCATCGGCTTGTTTGATGAGTGCGGGCACGCTGCGAATCGCGATTTCGTGGATGCCAAGAGTGGAGAGATTCAAACCAATTTGACTCAACACTTCGGGCACTTCAGGCTCAGACAAAGTCGCCAACTCCAAAGTGCTCGCCGAAAACGCCAGCGGAATCAATAAATCCTGCTTGGCCAAAGACTGCGTATCTAATGCAACTTTCAAACGTTCATACACAATCCGCTCGTGTGCCGCGTGCATATCGACCAGTACCGCACCTTGCGCGTTTTGCGCCAGTATATAAACCCCGTGAATTTGCGCAAGTGCAAAGCCGAGTGGGTGCTCACTGCTGTCATGGTTTGTGACAGATTCGGCAGGTGGCGCGAATCGCTCGGGCTGTGGCTCGGCACGCAATAAATCCAAATAACTGCGCACATTTTGCGCCAATGGTAAGGTGTGTTGTTTTTGGCTCGGAAACGCTACAGGCGCAGTATGTGCAGATTGTGGGATGTGTGGCTGTGGCACATCCAAAACCTTGTCCGCCGTTAAATCTATGCGTGCAGACACACTCGATGCAGTGGGTGGGTTTTGCTCAGAATTTTGCGAAACAACGCGCCCACTCGCGGTTTGCGCCAAGGCTTTTTTAAGGCTGTGGCTGATGAGTTGATGCACTGCGCTGCTGTCGCGAAAACGCACTTCGGTTTTCGCAGGATGCACATTGACATCGACACTGCTGGCAGGCACATCGAGGAACAACACATAAGCAGGATGACGCTGATGGTGCAGCACATCGGCGTAGGAAGCGCGAATTGCATGGCTGACCACTTTGTCGCGCACATAACGTTGGTTCACATACGCATATTGCGTGTCGGCCCGCGCCCGCGCTGCATCGGCGGGGAAAATCATGCCTGTGAGGTTGAACTCGCCCGAAGTCTCGTTCACCCAAATACAATGCTCAGGCAAACTATTTGCCAATACATCCGAAATGCGGTTTTTCCAGTCGGTTGCTGGATAGTGCGCGCTCACTTTGTTTTGGTGAAACAGTTTAAATGTGCAGTGTGGGTTCGCCAAGGCAATTCGGGTGAACACCTCCGAGCAGTGTGCAAACTCAGTGCCATCGGTTTTGAGAAACTTGCGCCGCGCGGGCGTGTTGAAATACACATCCGCGACTTCAATCCGCGTACCGACCGCGCCTGCGGTGGCGGTGGTTTGCCATGCGCCTGCGCGGTTATCAATACTTGAAGCGTGCGCATCAGCATCGGTTTTACTGGTCAAGCGCATTTGCGAGACCGAGGCAATCGATGCCAGTGCCTCACCGCGAAACCCCATGGATTCAACGTGTTCGAGTTCGTCCAATGAGCGAATTTTACTGGTGGCGTGGCGCGTGACCGCCAAGGGCAATTGCGCCGCGTGGATGCCACAGCCGTTGTCGGCAATTTCAATTAGGGTTTTACCGCCATCCAATAAGCGCAAAGTAATTTCGGTCGCACCCGCATCCAAAGCGTTTTCCAATAATTCTTTAACCACCGACGCAGGACGCTCAACCACCTCGCCTGCGGCAATTTGGCTGATGAGTGGGTCAGGTAACAGGAGGATGTCGCGCTGAGGCGCAAGGCGGATTTTCATAAAGTGCTTGTGTGCGTTGTAATTGGGAATGATTTTAACGCAAAATCACGCACCTTACCGATGCACCTGCGCCAACATCGTCGTGGTTTTGGCGAGCATGTCGTGCGCCACCGCGTTGTAGGCGCGTTGTAGGGCAAAGCCAAACGCGTAGCTGTCCGCGCCGCCGTGGCTTTTAATCACCACGCCACGCAAACCCAGCAATGCCGCGCCATTGAATGGGCGGTTGTCCACACGGTGTTTGAAGCCATTGATTGCGGGTAGGGCAAATACAGCGGTGAGTTTGCGCCAGATGGATTTTTTGAACTCATGGGTGAGGCGTTGGCGCACCATTTGGCTCAAGCCTTCCGAGGTTTTGAGCAACACATTACCGACAAAGCCATCACACACGATGACATCCGCGCCGCCTGTGAATATTTGATTGCCTTCGACATTGCCAATGAAGTTAATCGGGGTTTGTTTGAGCAATTCGCCTGCGGCTTTGACGACTTCATTGCCTTTGATGTCTTCGTGTCCGATATTGAGCAAGCCGACGCGCGGATTGCTGGCAGTGGCGTGCTCCATGGTCGCGGCGACCAAGGATGAACCCATCAAAGCGAACTGTTGTAAATGCTCGGCGGTGCAGTCCACGTTTGCACCCAAGTCCAAAACCACCGTGCCCGTTTCGTCCATGTTCGGCATGATGGAGGCAATCGCAGGGCGATCAATGCCATCCAAGGTTTTGAGCACAAAGCGGGCAATCGCCATAAGCGCGCCTGTATTGCCTGCGGAGACAACCGCGTGTGCGTGACCGTCTTTGACTTGGTTAATCGCCACGCGCATGGAGGAGTCTTTTTTACGACGCAATGCGGTCTCGACGGCTTCGTGCATTTCGACGATTTCCGAGGCGTGGATGATTTGGCAACGCTCAGATAATTCTAATTTATAATGGTGCAATTCGTTTTGAATCAGAGTTTGCTCGCCGACCAGTAGCAATCGTGCGTCAGAATGCGTGCGTAAAAACTCGGCACAGGCGGGCAAGGTCACAGACAAGCCGTGGTCGCCGCCCATCACATCGACTGCTATGGTGGTTTGATTTTCGCTCATACTCATTCAGTAAAATGATTCATTTAAAAACGACAAAAAGCTGGGATTAACCAGCTTTATTATGTCGTTATCTATTGCAAAAAACAACGAATGCCATCGAAAAAATGTGGCAGATTATTCGTCGTTTTTGGTTTTAATCACTTTTTTACCACGGTAAAAGCCGTTGGGGCTGATGTGGTGACGCAAGTGAACTTCACCCGTTACAGGTTCAACCGCAGTTGCAGGACCTGTGATGAAGTCGTGCGAACGGTGCATACCGCGTTTTGAAGGTGATTTTTTGTTTTGTTGAACAGCCATGATTATTGCTCCTGAAGCCCTAAGTACATAAAATACAGAATGGATAATTATAGATGAGTTTCGTGGTTTTGCCAAGTGCTTGGTCAAAAAACATCTGGATTTCAAAGATTTATTGGCTTTTGAGTGCCATGAGTGCATCAAAAGGCGACACTTTTTCGCCGACGGCGGTGGGGAGGGTTTCGGTGCATACCTCGTGCGCGACCACAATCGGTAAGGATAAAAGAATTTCTTCTTCCAACAATGCCATGAGGTCAAAATTTTGACTGCCGACGATTTTTTCAACACCCGCATTGCCCGACATGATGGCGTTTAGTTCTTCTTCCTCATCATCCAACTCGGCTTCTGTGTGCACCAATTCCAAAGTATTGTCGACAGAAAGTTCATGCGCTAAATCCTCGGCGCAGCGTTGGCAATTCATGGGCAATGTGCCCGTGATGATAAGGTGTAGAAATAAGCGTTTTTCGGCGTCTTGCGCGCCAGTCACAGTGTAAGACAAAGTGCCATCGGTTTGGGTCAAATCGTCTTTTAGACGTGGCAGCTGTGCCAAAGGCAAACTGCCCTGTATGTGCGCGTGCTCTTTACACAGCGTAAAGATGTCAATGTCTTTTATAGAAGTGGTCATAATCTGAGATAATGTCGGTCATTAGAATTGGACGAATTATAACAGAGGTTCAGATTGAACAATCCCCCCACTTTACAACTCATACTGGGTTCATCCTCACCGTACCGACGCGAATTATTGCAACGCCTGCGTTTGCCGTTTACCGTGGTCAGCCCGCAGATTGATGAAACGCCTTTAGCAGGCGAAACCCCACCTGAAACTGCGCTGCGCTTGGCAGTGGCCAAAGCCCGCCACATCGCGCAAACCCATCCTGACGCGCTCATCATTGGCGCAGATCAGGTGGCAACAGTCAATGGTGAGCAAATCGGTAAAGCAGGCGGCTTTGACAAAGCACTCGCGCAACTGCAAGCCATGCGTGGGCAAACCGTGCTGTTTCACAGTGCGTTGTGTCTGTATGACGCACGCAATGACAGCGTTGATGCACGCGACATCATCACACGCGCGACGTTTCGTGATTTGCCTGATGACGAATTGAGTGCCTACCTGCGCATCGAGCAGCCCTACGATTGCGCGGGCAGTGCCAAGGTTGAGGCTTTGGGGATTACGATTTTAGAAAAAGTCGAATCGGACGACCCGACAGCTTTGATTGGTCTGCCACTGATTGCGCTCACGGATATGTTGCGCAAGGCGGGTGTGAGTTTATATGGTAGCGCGTCATGAGTCCATTCGGCACACTTTACCTCATTCCCAATACCCTGAGTTCGCCCACCGACATTAACCACGATACGCTCAATGCGGTACTGCCCACGCAGGTGCAAGCCATCGTTCATGAGTGCAATTATTTTGTGGTTGAGACCGCGAAAGTCGCGCGCCAGTTTCTCAAAGCAGTGGGTACACAAACGCCATTGCAGGAATTGCACATCAGTGAATTGAATGTCAAAACCGCCGATGATGCGGTCAAGCAACTGCTCGCGTCTGTGTTGGCAGGGCACAATTTGGGTTTACTCAGTGATGCGGGCTGTCCCGCCGTGGCTGACCCTGGCGCGCGCTTGGTCGAGATGGCGCATCGGGCGGGCGTGCGCGTGGTGCCGTTGGTCGGGCCGTCGTCCATATTGCTGGCGTTGATGGGCAGTGGTTTGAATGGGCAAAAATTTGCCTTTCACGGTTATTTACCCATCGATGCGGCGCAAAAAACCAAAGAAATCAAACGCTTGGAGCAAGAGTCGAAAACCCACGCGCAAACGCAAATGTTCATCGAAACGCCATATCGCAACATGCAGTTATTTGAAACCTTGCTTAAAACCTTGCAGCCAAACACACGCCTGTGCGTCGGCGCGGATTTGACCTTGCCGACAGAATGGCTGCGCACCAAAACTGTAGGCGAATGGCAAAAACTGTTCAAAAACAAAGGTTCGGAAATGACGGATTTAAACAAACGCCCGACGATGTTTTTGTTTTTGGCGTGATAAAACTACATACCAAAATCAGATTTTAAATCACCGATGCAATCTACCATGCTGTCCGACGCGTTCGCAGGGATTTGACATAATCTTATAGGGTTGATATTTTTAAGTCGCTTGAGCCATAGGGACTTGTCTATTGATAAGGGTGTTTTAGACGCTTTCGTGTGCTCCGCCCACTGCAACGTGTAATAGTCTTGCTTGCCCTTGACTATAACAATTAAAGCTGTTTCACTGGTGTTGCCAAGCGTGCCACAGCCAATAACGGCACTGGCTGTTTCAATACCTGCAACTTTTTCTTCATTGAGTGCTAAGGCAGAAAAAGAAGTAGGACAAGAGTCATGAAACTTCTGAGCAAAAAAATTCAAGAAATCGACAGGACTTAATTGAGGATTATTTGCTAAATTTTGGTGTCCTGTTAAGGTAATCATTTGAGTCCAAGTATTCACATTTTCGCCATTCAATACACGCTCTTGTATGTATTGTCCACTTGCCGTTTGCTCCCAGTCTGGTGCTAGATTAAAACCTTTCGGAACTTGAAAAAATACCATTTGGTTGAACACAGGTTGAAACGAAGCGTTTTTTTCAACGCTGGGTTTTGCATGTACTAACATGGGAATAAGAAGTGTTAGTAGTATGAGTTTTTTCATGTGTAATCCTTCAGGTTTATGAAATCAAAAAACAGTGCTTTGATTGAGAACCGCCGAGCCTATTACTAGACTTGATGGTGGATTATGTCAGAATTCCACGAACTTGTTGATCGTTTTGGGCGATTTCTAAAGACTGACTTACGGTACAATACGTATATGAAAAATATTGTGATTTTAATTTCAGGCGGCGGTAGCAATATGAAAGCCATCGTCGAGTTCGCACGGAAAAACGCGTGGCAGGCGCAGGGCGTGGCACGCATTGCTGCTGTGGTGAGCAATCGTGCCGATGCAGGCGGTTTGGCGTATGCCACTGAGCAAGGCATCCCGACTGTGGTTTTGAGCCACAAAGAGTTTGCTAATCGCGAGGTGTATGATGCCGAATTGATGAAGCAAATTGACGCGTTTGCGCCTGATTTGGTGGTGTTGGCGGGTTTTATGCGCATTCTAACCCCCGCATTCACACATCATTATGCGCGACGCATGTTGAATATTCACCCATCGATTTTGCCGAGTTTCAAAGGTTTGCACACGCATGAGCAAGCGTTAAAAGCGGGTGTGAAAGTCCACGGTGCGACCGTGCATGGCGTGACCGCGGAACTTGACCACGGACCGATTGTGATGCAGTCGTGCGTCCCTGTGTTGGCGGATGACGATGCAGATACACTGGCAGCACGGGTTTTAAAAACCGAGCACATCATTTACCCGCAGGTGGTGGAATGGTTTGTGTGCGGAAGTTTGATTTGGGATGAGGCGGGCATACGTCTGCATCCGAGTGTGGGCGCGGCGGCACAGGTGGTGTGTGCCAACGACGCCCAATGATGGGCAATTGAAAGACAAAATGACTGAATTAAAGAAAAAATCCTACAGCAAAAAACCAAGTAAAAAAGAACGTTTGGCGGCTGAGTTGGCACAAAAAGAACAAAAAGCACGGGCGCAATCAATTGTAACGGCAGGCGGCGTGGTGATACGCGCGGATGGCGTGGCGATGAGTGCGGTGGCTTTGGCTGCGCGCCAAAAAGCCTTGCAAATGGCGCAGGCGCAAGACACACAGAATGCGCAGGGTGCGCACAATGTGCATGATTTTGGCGCGCCGCAAAACCCACGTGCACGCGGCAAAGCGAAAACCGATGCCAGCGCAAGCATTCCAAAAATCGAAGCGGCGCAGGCCTCAGGCAAACGTTTGGCGCAATGCCTGTGGTGCGCACAGATTTTACTCGTGGATGTGCTCAAGTTTGAAGCCGCCGCCGACAAGCAGGTATCGCAATTTTTGCGCGGACACAAAGAATTGGGTGCGCGTGACCGCCACATTGTCGCCGAAACGGTGTATGCGGTGCTGCGCCATCGCCGTGTCTTGGCGCATCTGGCGCAGACGGGCGCGGGGGCGTTGGAGCGACGCTTGGTGTTGCTCGCGGCGCAAAAAGTGGTCGATATGGACAGTTTGCAAGCGGCGATTGCCGAAGAGGAATTCGCATGGGTGAGCGAAACTTTAAAAGCACCTGTGGATGGCTTACCCGCGGCTGTGCGCAGCAATTTGCCCGATGAGTGGTTCAATGCTTTGGTTGGTGCGTATGGTGAGGATGAGGCGTTGAAATTAACGGGCGCGTTGAACCAATCCGCACCTTTGGATGTTCGGGTCAATACGATTAAATCGTCGCGCGAAGCGGTACAAATTGCCTTTGAACATGCGGGGATTGAGTCTGCGGTTTGCGAGTACGCACCGCTGGGGCTGCGTTTGCTGAAAAAACCTGCCCTGCAAAAATTAGATGTCTTCATCACGGGTGCGATTGAAGTGCAGGATGAGGGTAGCCAATTGCTCACACATTTGCTCGGCGCGAAACGTGGCGAAATGGTGGCGGATTTTTGCGCGGGCGCGGGCGGCAAAACCTTGGCGATTGGCGCGATGATGCGCAACACAGGTCGATTGTACGCGTTTGATATTGCGGCGCATCGTTTGGCAAAACTTAAGCCACGCTTGGCACGCAGCGGATTGTCGAATGTACAGACAATTGCGATTGACAGTGAAAAAGACATTCGCGTCAAACGCCTCGCGGGTAAGTTTGACCGCGTGCTGGTTGATGCGCCGTGCAGTGGTTTGGGCACTTTGCGCCGCAACCCTGATTTGAAATGGCGACATGGTTTGGACAGCGTGGCGCGTTTGGTTCAAGTGCAGGCGAGCATTTTGGAGAGCGCGGCAAAACTGGTCAAAGCAGGCGGTACGTTGGTGTATGCCACGTGCAGCGTGTTGCCCGATGAAAATCAAAACATCGTACAGGCGTTTTTGAGCGCGCACCCTGAGTTTGAATTGGTCGCAGCGCGTGAGGTTTTGGCAACACAAAAAATCGACATTCCAGAGTCGGCCGAGCGCGAGGGTTGTTTGCAGTTATTGCCGCATGTGCATCAAACCGATGGTTTTTTCGCGGCGTATCTGCGCAAGGGCAAACCCAGCAAACTCGGCAAACCCGCTGCTGAATTTGTTGTTCAAGACAAGAAGGAAAGCTGATGCATCGTTTGGCATCTTTGAAATACGTGGTGATGGGTTTGCTGCTGTTGGCTTTTGGCTTCGTGGCGGGCGCATCCCTGCGCAATTGGGCGCAGGCAAAAAATGTGCCGATGACAAAACCCGAAATCACGCAAGCCACAGATCCAAAGTCCAGTTCAGCGACGATTACGGCATTGTTTAGCCCCGAAGACAATATTCAAAAGACTTTGGTCAATACCATCAACAACGCGCAACGCAACATCCTTGTGCAAGCTTATTTGTTTACCGATGAACGCATTGGCGATGCGCTGATTGCCGCACACAAACGCGGTGTGAATGTGGAAATTTTGCTGGACAGCGAAACGGCGTTGGCTGGAAAAAATGTTTTAACCATGCGATTTTTTGAGGCGGGCATTCCTGTGCGCTTAGAAACTCAGTATGAAAACGCGCACAATAAAATCATGATTTTTGACCACGACATCGCCAAAGCGGTGGTGGTGACAGGCTCGTATAATTTCACCTACAGCGCGCAAAAGCGCAATGCGGAAAACGTGGTGATGATTCGCAATGCCCCCGCGATTGTCGCCCGTTATGTTAATAATTGGCGCAAACACGCCGAGCAAGCCATACCGTATGCCGGCAATCCGATTTCATAAATCATGACGACATTAGAACACACCTTGACCTCAAAAAACGCACCTGTACAGGGTGTACACGCGCTCATCGCCGAAATTTCGCCGACTTCGATGGCGATTACCTTACTCATCATTGCTTTGGGATTTTTCGTGACGTGGGTGGTTCGACGGGTGTACCAACAGCGCGACTTACAGCACAAAGTGCCCAATTGGATGAATGTGTTGATGCGCATGACCTTGCCGTTTTTGCTGTGGCTATTTGCGCACATG
The DNA here is from genome assembly GCA_018261955.1 of Burkholderiaceae bacterium. GTDB lineage: Bacteria > Pseudomonadota > Gammaproteobacteria > Burkholderiales > Burkholderiaceae > CTSOIL-112. The sequence goes on along the minus strand of JAGTRK010000004.1, from coordinate 135,667 downwards.
ACGATGGTGATTTATGCGCACAAAGGCTTGACCATCATCTGGTTTGAGTTTGTGGCGCGTTTGTTTGCTGCTTGGTTCTTTGTGCGTTTGTTCCTCTATGTGGTGCGTCGTGCTTTGCCTGAAGGTGCGCGCCGCGCAACCTTAGAACGCCTATCCATCGTGGTGATTTGGGCGTTGATGTTGCTCGATTATGTCGGCAAACTCGATGGTATTTTTGCGCGTTTGGATGGTTTTAAAATCAAATTGGGCAATGCGCAGTTGTCGGTGCTGGATGGTTTGACCTTGGTTGCAGTCGTCTTGGTGTTGTGGTTGGTGGTGCAGTGGCTGACGCATGAACTTGAGGAGTTGTTGCTCAAAAAACCCAACGAAAAATTCGCCAGTTTTGACTTGTCCACGCGCATGGTGTTGGTGCGGTTTCTCAAAGGTTTATTGATACTGGTTGCAATTTTGTTGAGTTTATCCGCCTCTGGGATTGATTTGACCGTGCTCTCGGTGTTTGGTGGCGCGCTCGGCGTGGGAATCGGCTTAGGGTTGCAAAAAATTGCCAGCAATTACGTTTCGGGCTTTGTGATGTTGTTCGAGCGCAGTGTGCGCATTGGTGACTTAATCAGCACCTCAGATGGTACGCGTGGGTTTGTGCGCACGATTAATGCACGTTATACCTTGATTGAAGGCGCCAGTGGCGATGAGGTACTGGTTCCCAACGAGAATTTAATCGTCAACCCCGTGGTCAATTGGTCCTTGCATGATAAAAAGAACTGGCTGTCCACGCAACTGCCAGTCAATTACGATATTGATTTGGACTTTATCATGCCCAAAATCGTACAGGCAGTGCAAGCATTGCCGCGCGTGGCGCAGTCGCCGACACCGAGTGTGTTGCTCTCATCGATTAGCGACAAGGGTTATATTTTAGAGGTGACGTGGTGGGTGCTCGATCCTGAAAACGGTCGATTGAATATTATCTCTGAGGTGAATTTGGCTGCATGGCGCGTGTTGCGTGAGCACAATGTGGATGTATTTACACTCAAAGCAGCCCCCGTGGTGCGGGTTGAACGCAGTGATGACGGGGATATGGTGGGTGTGCTTTGAGATTCAGTTGGCATTTTGCCCCGATATGGACAGGGGTATTTTTGTCGTCAAGGGGCTGAAATACGCTACAATGCCAACCTATCATTGAAAGAGTTTATGGCACAAAAACTATTGTTTGGATTTCATGCAGTGCAGGCACGCTTGCGCGTTGCACCACGCAGCGTGCAAGAGGTCTATGTTGAGAACGAGCGCGCCGACAAGCGGATGCAAAACTTCATCGGTCTGCTGGCGCAATCGCGCATTGAGCCGCGCTTGGTAGCGCGCACGCGTTTGGACGGATTGGTCGGACACACGCGTCATCAGGGCATCGCCGCACTGGTTGATGATTTGCCTTTGGCGCACAGCTTGGATGATGTATTGGAAAATCTGTCCGAGCCAGCATTTTTATTGGTGCTCGATGGCGTGACCGACCCGCACAACTTGGGTGCGTGTTTGCGCGTCGCCGATGCGGCGGGCGTACATGCGGTGATTGCGCCCAAAGACAAAGCGGTCGGTATCAACGCCACCGTGGCAAAAGTCGCATCAGGTGCAGCGGAGCATGTGCCTTATATTATGGTGACCAATTTGGCGCGCACTTTGCGCGAAATTAAGGAATACGATATTTGGGTGGTCGGTACCGATGATCAAGCACCGAAAAGCCTGTATCAATCGCAAGTTGCAGGCCCCATCGCATGGGTGATGGGCGCGGAAGGTGAAGGGATGCGTCGATTGACACGTGAGCATTGTGATGAATTGGTTAATATTCCAATGGCAGGCTCGGTCAGCAGTTTGAATGTATCGGTGGCTTCGGGCGTGTGTTTATTTGAAACCGTCCGTCAGCGCACATCGGTAGAGTGAATTTGAAATCATTTTTGGGGGCAATATGCGTTTAGATCCTTTAGAACAAAGCAGTGATATCGAAGACCGTCGCGGTTCATCGGGTGGCATCATGAGTGGCGGCGCGGGGCGAATCGGTATCGGCGGTATGATACTGGCTGCGGTGGCGTATTTTGTTTTTGGCATCAACCCATCGACTACGCTCTCAACCGTGAGCGCGGTCAATAGCATGACGCAAGGGGCATCGGCTTCTAACACAGGAACCAAAGGCTTGCGCACAGAGGACGAACAGGGTGTGTTTGTGTCCAAGGTTTTTCAAAGCACCAAAGATGTTTGGACACAGGCATTTGGCGGCAAATACCGCGCACCGATGATGGTGTTGTATAGCGACCGCACCCAAACTGCTTGTGGTGTAGGGCAGGCGGCGGCGGGGCCGTTTTATTGCCCTGGTGACCAAAAAGTGTATTTGGACTTGGCATTTTTTAATGAATTACAGCAAATGGGCGCGGGTGGTGACTTTGCACAGGCGTATGTGATTGCGCATGAAGTGGGGCATCACGTCCAGTATTTAACGGGCGTGGAGCAAAAAGTCAGTAGTATGCGCGCGCGTTCATCAGAAGCACAAAACAATGCTTTATCGGTGCGCATGGAATTGCAAGCGGATTGCTATGCGGGAGTTTGGGCGGCGCAAGCGAATGCAAAAACCCAAATTTTGGAGCAAGGCGATATTGAAGAAGGTTTGAATGCCGCGCATAAAATCGGTGACGATTACTTGCAAAAACAAGCGCAAGGTTATGTCGTGCCCGATAGTTTCACCCATGGCTCATCGGCGCAACGCATGCAATGGTTCAAACAAGGCTTACAGTCAGGCGACCCGAATACCTGTAACACCTTTGCGCAGAATTAAACTCGCGCACACCTTGAATTTTTGCCCTTTGTCCTCATGTCAAACAAACCCATGAGTACAAGGGGCAAATTGTTTGTCATGAGCATTCAAGGTCAGCGTGGGGCGAAAAAAGCATAATCGTTGTATCATGCTTGAACAAATTTTAAAGAATGGCGCAACCGAAACGCGCAATTCGCACATTGGATAGGAATCAATATGACCGAAGAGAAAAAAACCAGCGCACATGAGTCGCCAATGATTCAAAGCGATGAAGGCCATGCGACTGCTGTGAACGCTTTACCGCTCCTTCCTCTGCGCGATGTGGTTGTTTTGCCGCACATGGTTGTGCCTTTATTCGTGGGGCGTGAAAAATCCATACGCGCCTTAGAAGTAGCGATGGAGCGTGACCAGATGGTGGTCTTGGTCGCGCAAAAATTCCCTGAGAACGACAATCCAAACGTCAATGATGTGTACCGCATCGGTTGCGTGTCGCGCATCGTGCAATTGCTCAAACTGCCCGATGGCACGGTTAAAGTGTTGGTCGAGGGCAAATCGCGTGCCTTGCTCTCTGAAATTGTCGATAAAGACAATTTCTTGCAAGCGCAAGCAGAAATCATCAGCGACATTGATGGCGGCAGTGCCGAGGTCGAGGCCCTGCGCCGCACAGTGTTGCAAAAGTTTGAGCAATACATCAAGTTGAACAAAAAAATCCCGATGGAGATTTTGAACTCCTTGGCGACCATCGACGATGGTTCGCACTTGGCGGACACCATCATCGCGCATTTGCCGATTAAACTGGAAATCAAGCAAGAAATGCTTGAATTGCGCAGTGTCAAAACCCGTCTTGAAAACGTCATGCGTCAAATGGAAGTCGAAATCGACATCCTCGAGGTTGAAAAACGCATCCGTGGGCGTGTCAAACGCCAAATGGACAAGAGCCAGCGCGAGTATTATTTGAACGAACAGGTCAAAGCCATTCAAAAAGAACTCGGCGAGGGCGAAGACGGCGCGGACATGGAGGAGTTGGAGAAAAAAATCCTCACTGCGAAAATGCCTGCTGAAGCGCAAGCCAAAGCCGACAGCGAGTTGAAAAAACTCAAACTCATGTCACCGATGTCCGCCGAAGCGGGCGTGACGCGCAACTACCTTGAAACGCTGGCATCGATTCCGTGGAAAAAAGCCACCAAGGTCAATAAAGATTTGGCAAAAGCCCAAAAAATCTTGGACGAAGACCACTATGGATTAGAGAAAGTCAAAGAGCGCGTGATTGAATACCTCGCGGTGCAGCAGCGCGTGGCGAAAAACAAATCCCCAATCCTGTGTTTGGTTGGGCCACCGGGTGTGGGCAAAACCTCATTGGGGCAATCCATCGCGCGCGCAACCAATCGCAAATACGTGCGCATGGCACTGGGCGGCGTGCGCGATGAGGCGGAAATTCGTGGTCATCGTCGTACATACATCGGCGCGTTGCCAGGGCGCATCATCCAAAGTTTGATTAAAGTCGGCGTGCGCAACCCATTGTTTTTACTGGATGAAATTGACAAAATGGGCATGGACATGCGCGGCGATCCTGCCTCGGCGATGCTCGAGGTGCTGGATCCTGAGCAAAACCACACCTTTGGTGACCACTACGTTGAGGTGGATTACGACTTGTCGGACGTGATGTTCTTGGCGACTTCCAACTCATTCAACATCCCTGGGCCGCTGCTCGATCGCATGGAAACCATCCGTTTGTCGGGTTATACCGAGGACGAAAAACTCTCGATTGCGATTAAATACCTGTTGCCCAAGCAAATCAAAAACAATGGTTTGCGCACAGGTGAAATTGCCGTGACCGAAGAAGCCCTGCGCGACATTATTCGCTACTACACGCGTGAGGCGGGTGTGCGCTCGCTCGAGCGCGATATTTCAAAAATTTGCCGTAAAGCGGTGAAAATGATTTTGGTCAACCCAAAAGTCAAAAAAATCAAGGTGGATAGTAGCAATCTGGACAGTTACTTGGGCGTGCGCCGTTTTGATTTTGGCAAAGCCGAACTTGAAAACAAAATCGGGCAAGTCACAGGTTTGGCGTGGACAGAGGTTGGCGGTGAATTGCTCACCATCGAAGCACAGGTGATGCCCGGTAAAGGCATGATGACGCGCACAGGCTCGCTCGGCGATGTGATGAAAGAATCCATGGAAGCCGCGCGAACAGTGGTGCGCGCACGGGCGAATGCGTGGGGCATACTCAATTCAGCGTTTGAGAAAAAAGACATTCACATCCACGTTCCTGAAGGCGCAACCCCCAAAGACGGGCCATCGGCGGGTATCGCCATGACCACCGCTTTGGTCTCGGCATTGACGGGCAATCCTGTCAAGTCGAATGTTGCCATGACGGGTGAAATCACTTTGCGCGGTGAAGTCTTGGCGATTGGTGGCTTGAAAGAAAAACTATTGGCGGCATTGCGTGGCGGCATTACGGTGGCACTGATTCCACACGAAAATGTCAAAGATTTGGCGGAGATTCCCGACAACGTCAAAAATGGCATTGAAATCATCCCTGTGAAATGGATAGATGAAGTGCTCAGTCATGCGTTGCAAAATCCATTGGTTGCGGTGACCGAGCCTGAGGTGCTTGTGCCAGAGGCGGCGAAAACGGTTGCCGATATTCAGCCAGAGGGTTTGGCGCATTGATGTGAATGTGATTTGATGATATCTACGTGGCTTGAAGAGGTTAATCAATGCGGAAAATTTTGATATTAATTTTACTACTGTTACATCTATGCTCTGTGGCACGCGCTGGAAGTTTGGAACAATTGGATGGTGTTAAACTCGGAGATAGTTATCAGCAAGTTTTAGATAAGTTGAAAACAGGACATCGAGTTACTATGTCAGAAACTTTGGGGGTGAACTCAGAAGGTTTTTTTATCTTGGCACAAGGGTACTCAAAAGATGCTCATAGTTGTTTAAGAAAAATATTTTTTTCAGATAGTCGGAATGAGTTGCAATTGATTGGTGGGTTTCGTGCTCCAGGTCTCAATATTAAGGAACAATGTTTTGGCTATGATTATTTAGCTGAGTATTTAAATGATGCAAAATCAATTAAAATATCCATAGGTTTGAATATCATGCACCCGTGGTTGGCGGAGTATCAAAGAGATCTTATCATTACAAGCAAAGATAACAAAGTGCTCCGCTTTAAACTAAGCGATGATACAGGCGGTTATTCTGATGAGGCTTTGTATCAATGCGGGGATAGTCAATTTGTTTTAAAAAATGATGTTGATTCGTACATCATTGACGTTAATCAGTTCAAGATTAGCGTGGGATTATGCGCTGCGAATGAAATACATATTGGCGGATTTAAAAAAACACACAAAGGATGGGCGTTCTATCCTGTAACTAATTCGTAACCCGTATCAATTTCGTACCGCGCATGGCGGGCTGCGTATTCACACGATTTAAAGATTGATGTGCGTCAATTCCAGTTTCGTAGCGTGGGCTGTGCCCTCGTTTTTGAGTCCATCATGCCAATCATCGGGGCGTAGCCCACGGACATCGTTGATGTGCACCCAAACCAAGCAAAACCTCAAAATTTCCTCTATGTCTTGTATAATGCGCCATAGGCTAAACATACGCACTTAGCAATCGTTAAAAGACATTGGACACACAAATGGTTGTACAAACTCAAGCAATCACTCAAACAAAAAAAGATATTCTTGCGCTGATTCGCCCTGATATGGAACGGTTGAACGAAGTGGTGCGCACGACACTGCATTCGGAAGTGCCCTTGGTCAATCAAGTGGCTGAGTACCTCATCAATGCGGGTGGCAAGCGTTTGCGTCCCGCGATTCATTTATTGCTCACCCGTGCTTTACAGAAAGAATGCCCTGATACTGCGTACACATTGGCGGCGGTGGTGGAGTTTATTCACACCTCGACTTTGCTGCACGACGATGTGGTCGATGAGTCGGATTTGCGCCGTGGACGACAAACGGCAAATGCTTTGTTTGGCAATGCTGCCAGTGTCTTGGTCGGTGACTTTTTGTATTCGCGCTCGTTTCAGATGATGGTCAGCGTGCAGAGTATGCGGGTGATGGATATTTTGGCGGATGCAACCAATGTGATTGCTGAGGGTGAAGTTTTGCAATTGCTCAATGTCCACGATCCCGATGTGACCGAGGCGCGCTATATGCAGGTGATTCATTATAAAACCGCGCGTTTGTTTGAAGCCTCGGCGCAGCTGTCGGCGGTGATGAGTGCTTGTACGCCTGAGCAAGAAAATGCTTGCGCGGCGTATGGACGACACCTCGGCGCGGCGTTTCAGTTGGCGGATGATATTCTCGATTACGCGGGCGATACAGCGGTTTTGGGCAAAAATGTCGGCGATGATTTGCGTGAGGGCAAGCCAACTTTACCACTGATTTATGTGTTGGAGCATGGCTCGGATACTGAGAAAGTCATGGTCAGAGCGGCGATTGAAAACGGTGGCATTGACCAAGCCCATTCAGATTTCAGCACGGTTTTGACCGCGATTACTTCGGGCGGTGCGCTTGAATACACGCGTCAGTTGGCGCAGCGCGAGGTGTCGGCGGCCAAAGCCGCTTTGGCATTTTTGCCTGAGTCGGCGTACAAGCAAGTGCTGTTGGATTTGGCGGATTACGCGTTGGCGCGAGAAGTTTGACGACATTGAATTTTGCATTGATGAAACAACCATAAAGGTAATCACGTGGACAATCTTCCCCTTTGGGCGCAGATTTTAATTTTGGTGGCGTTGCTGGCCGTTGCGGGATTTTTTTCGATTGCTGAAACCTCGATGATGGCCATCAATCGGTTTCGTTTGCGTCACCTTGCCAAGCAGGGCAATCGCGCCGCGAAGCGCACGCAAGCATTGTTGAATCAAACCGAGCGTCTGCTCGGTGTGATTTTAATTGGCAATAATGTGGTGAATACCATCTCTGCGATGTTCTCAGGGGCGATTGCGGCGCACTATTGGGGTGAAAATCAATATGCTTTGTCGATTGCCGCCGCATTGATTTCGTTTGCGATTATTGTGTTTTCTGAACTCACGCCCAAGGTCATTGGCGCGGCCTACCCCGAAAAAATTGCCTTACCCGCGAGTTTTATCCTCAAGCCTTTACTGACCCTGATTTACCCTGCGGTGTGGTTCACCAATATGTTCACCAATGGTTTGCTCAGGTTGATGCGCATCAATCCCAATCCAGATGAAGAGCATTTGAGCAATGAGGAAGTGCGTGCCTTGGTCTTGGAGCAAACCCCCTTGATGCCAAAAAAGCACAAGAGCATTTTGGTCAACTTGTTCGATTTAGAAGAAGTTGAGGTCAATGATTTGATGACCCCGCGCTCGAAAATCGAGGCCTTAGACATCAACGACGATATTGATACGATTCGCCATCAATTGGTGACGTGTTACCACAATAAATTGCCGGTCTATGATGGCGAGTTGAATAATATCTTGGGTATATTCCACATTCGAAAAGCCTTGCATCATTTAGAAGATGGCAGTTTGACCATCGATGAAATTAAAAACAGTTTGACCAAACCGTATTTCATTCCTTCTGAGACGGGGATTTTTGAGCAATTGCAGAATTTTCAAGAAGACCAACAACGCTTGGGCGTGGTGGTCGATGAGTACAGCGAGGTCTTGGGGATTTTGACCATGGAGGATGTGGTCGAGGAAATGGTGGGTGAGTTTACTTCGGCAGCACCGAGTAGCAATGCCCGTACCGCGTGGGGAAAAGATGGCTCGGTCGTGGTTGATGCGAGTACGCCATTGCGTCAACTCAATCGTCGTTTGAAACTCAAATTGCCTTTGGATGGCCCCAAAACTTTGAATGGCTTAATTTTAGAGGAATTGCAAGATATTCCTGATGCACAGGTGAGTTTGCGGTTTGAGGATTGTATTATAGAAGTGGTGCATGTGGATGAGCAGGGTGTGCGCTCGGCACGATTGATACGGTTAAAAAAAACTGAGGGTGAAAAGACGGTATACACAAAAGCGTAAGGAAGAGCTTATTAACAGATGGGTTTATTTTAGAGATGACCACGGCAACCACCAGTATATTCAAAGACACACCAGCCTATGCACAAGGTGTTGCAAGCACGCTGTTGCGATGCAAATGTGTGGGTTTGGATGATATTGCTCGAGCCAATGCGGGTGTGCCGCTGGCACACAACCCCGCAGAGTCGAGCTTGGCGAACTGGTTGGGTGTTTTATTGAACGGTTTATCCAAGGATGAAGCGTCTGTTACTAAATATCTGAGTCAAGCATGGCAAATACAGTGTGTCCAAGCAGATGAGTGGCAGGTGTATGAAACCATGTTGCTACAAGAACCTGCAAAACCACTGCCCAAAGCATTGTGCGAAGCATCTCAGGGGGTGGTGTTGCTTGGCAATTTGGGGGCAGGTGTGCTCAAATTGGGCGTGCTCGATGCTTCGGATGCGCAGGCTTTGCAACGTTTGGCATTTATTTTTCATGAGCCATTTGAGTGGCGCTTGTTGTCGTTGTCTGAGTATGTGCGTGTACAATCAATCAGACACAAAAAATCTGATTTTAGCCATTTGATGGTTGAACATACGCAGGTTGAATCGAAATTATCCACTGAACGTCGTGCCTTGAGTGCCGTACCCCGCAATGAACGCTCGGTTCAAACCTTTGATGTCAAACATGCACCTGTCGTGCAATATATTCAGGATTTATTGGTGCGCATGGTCAATGAACATGCCTCAGATGTGCATTTTGAACCATTTGCCAACGAGTACCGCATTCGTGCGCGCATCGATGGGGTATTACACGAAGTGGCACGTCCTGAAGTGTCCATGAAAGAGCAATTGATGGTGCGTTTGAAAATCATGGCGCAGATGGATATTGCCGAGAAACGCGTGCCTCAAGATGGTCGGATTAAATTAAATATAGACGCGACGCGAACGGTCGATTGTCGTGTCAGCACCTTGCCCACGGTGTTTGGTGAAAAAATTGTCGTGCGGTTTTTAAATGCACAAAATACGGATTTGAATTTGGAAGGTTTGGGCTACGAGCCTGAGCAGTTGTGCATCATACAAAATGCACTGAAAAATCCGCACGGTATGATACTGATGACGGGGCCGACAGGCAGTGGTAAAACCGTGTCTTTATACGCTTGCTTGAATGTACTCAATCAAGAAGGTGTGAATATTTCAACGGTTGAAGACCCCGTCGAAATTTTTATGCACGGTGTCAATCAAGTCAACATCAACGAAAAAGCGGGCATCCATTTTGCGACTGCCTTGCGTGCGTTTTTACGTCAAGACCCCGATATTCTCATGGTGGGCGAGATTCGAGATTTGGAAACCGCAGACATTGCGGTGAAAGCCGCGCAAACAGGGCATTTGGTATTTTCAACCTTGCACACCAACGATGCCACAATGGCTTTGACCCGTTTATCACAAATGGGCGTGAGCGCGTACAATGTGGCGGCCTCTGTGAATTTAATCATCGCGCAACGCTTGGTGCGCAAATTATGCTCGTGCAAACAGCCGATTCGATTGGACGAGGCATTGCTACAAAGCGCGGGTATGAGTGCTGCGCAAGCCGCACAAACCGACTGGCAAGCGTACACGCCAGTCGGTTGTCCGCATTGCCACAGAACAGGGTACACAGGGCGCACAGGGGTATTTCAAGTGGTCCCCGTCTCAAGTGCCATGCAGTCGCTCATCGCCAAAAATGTCTCGGCGCAAGCATTAAGCGAACAGGCGGAACAAGAGGGGTATTTGACGCTGCGTCAAGCAGGTCTGTTAAAAATGATGGCGGGGGTTAGTTCTTTAGAAGAAGTCATGTCTGTGACTTTATAGACTGAAATTGAATTTAAAACATGAATGAGACGTTAGAGCCATCGGCATCGTCATCTGTGCTGAAACGCTATACTTGGCAAGGTCAAAACCGTGCTGGACAGTTGATGACTGGCGTTTTGTATGGTGCCAATAAAATGGTGGTGCGTGAGCAACTCTCACAGCGTGGGATTATTGCCCTACAGATTCGTGTGCGTCGAGAACCGATCATACGTGCTATCTCAGGCCCACAAGTCACGCAATTTTTACAGGAGTTGTCGGCATTGTACGACTCGGGCGTGCCTTTGTTGCGTATTTTAGATGTTCAGTTACACAGTCAGACCAAGCCTTATTTTCGCAACGTGATACAAACCATACGCTTGGACATTGAACGGGGTGAAAATTTACACACCGCTTTGCGTCACCATCCCAAAGTGTTTGATACGCTCACTTGTAACCTAATCGCCAGCGGCGAGGAGTCGGGTAGACTCTCCGAGGTGCTCAATAATATTGTTTACTCGCAGGAACAACGTCAAAAAATTCATTCACAAATTAAAACCGCGCTGTGGTATCCCGCATTTGTATTGGCGGTTGCCGCTTTGGTGTGGTTGGGGGTATTGGCTTTTGTGGTTCCTGTGTTTGAGGACATTTATCGCAGCAACGGCAAACCTTTGCCGTGGTTGACTCAGGTTTTGCTCAGTGGCTCAAAAACTGTTCGTGAATATTGGTTGATTATCGTGGTGGCTTTGTTGTTGGCATACACATTGGTTCGGCGATGGGGTGCTGATTTACTTTACAATCAATTGGATACATGGCGTATGAAAGCCCCGATTATGGGTCGTTTATTGGTTTTGGGCTGGCACGCACAGTTCGCGCGTACCTTGGGTTTGCTGTATCAAGCAGGGATTCCATTGCATCGCGCTTTGGATATTGCGGCGCAAACCGTATCCAGTCCGACCATGCGCCGTGCCATTGTTTCTGTGACGCAGGATGTGCTTAATGGACACAGCCTGTCTTTGGCAATGATGCAATATCCTGTTTTTGAGCCGAGTTTGATTCAACGGGTGCAAATTGGCGAAGAATCGGGTACTTTGTCCGCCATGTTGACACAAGATGCGCTGCACAATGAGTTTATGTTGGAGCAAGGTGTCAAGCGATTGTCCTCGCTCATCGAACCTTTGTTGGTCGTTATTATTGGGATTATCATTGCGACGATGGTGATTGCTTTGTATCTACCGATACTTAATTTAGGTGGTGCGGTCTGATATGAACCATGATGTCTTGTTTTGGATGAATATGTTCTGGGTAGTGCTCTGTGCGGCAGCGTTCGGTAGTTTCGCCAATGTGTTGATTTACCGCTTGCCGAGAATGCTTTTGGGTGAGGAAAATTCATCACGCGATAAAAATACCTTCAATATCGCCGTTCCCGCGTCGTTTTGTCCGCAGTGTCAACACGCTATCCAATGGTGGCTCAATATTCCTTTACTCAGTTTCATATACTTGCGTGGTCAATGTGCCTATTGTCATCAGCCGATTCCTATGCGTTATTTTTTGGTCGAATTGGGTACGGTGTTGTGGGCATTGTTGAGTGTTTTTTGGTTTGGTTTGACTTGGCAGGCTTTGAGCAGTTTTGTATTTTTTTATGTGTTATGGGTCGCCAGTTGGATTGATGCCTTGTATTTTTTGCTACCCGATGTGTTAAATTATGTTTTATTGGGCATCGGATTGGTGGTGGCGATGGCGTTTGCGCACAACGGCGTGGGTGCTGCGTTGGTGGATGCTTTATCGGGTGCGGCGTTGGGGTATGTGATTTTATGGATTCCCTATTTTGCCTATCTGAAATGGCGCGGTCTTGAAGGTTTGGGTTTGGGTGACTGTAAATTGTTGGCCTCCATTGGGTGTTGGCAAGGCATGGTTGCAGTGCCCAATGTCTTGCTGTTTGCGTGTGTTTTGGCTTTGATTTTTGGGGTGCTCGTGGCGTTTCTACGACATCATTCTGTGCGAACATTAAAAATTCCTTTTGGTCCGTTTATCAGTGCTGGTGCCGTGATTCAAATGGTTTTGATGCACAGTCATTTTAAATTGTTTGTTTAATATTGTTGAAAGTTATTGTGTCCACTACCCTCCTAAATATACCGCATCCCGAACTTCGGCATCCTAAATGGGGGACGCAGTTGCCACGCAATGTTGTGAATATCGGATTGACGGGGGGTATTGGTTCAGGTAAATCAACAGTCGCCAAATTGTTGCGCGAGCGCGGTGCTGGGCTGATTGATTTGGATGAGATTTCGCACGCACTCACACGAGCGGATGGACGTGCGATGCCACAAATTATCGCATCTTTCGGGGCATTGGCGGCGATGCCCACAGGTGAATTGAACCGTGCTCAGATGCGAGAGTGGGTGTTTCAGAACACCCAAGCAAAAAAAACGCTTGAGGACATCATGCATCCGATGATTGCGCAAGATGCGATTGAATTGGCACATCAGTACTCAAAATCGGGTTCGCATCGTTATTTGATTTATGACATTCCCTTGCTGGCTGAAAGTGAATTTTGGACAGACCGACTGGATTGGATTGTGGTGGTCGATTGCTCACGCCAGACCCAAGTTGAACGGGTGAAAACACGTAGTCCGCATTTGAGTATCGTCACTATCGAGTCTATTATTGATGCGCAAGCGCAACCTGAAGCGCGCAGAAATATCGCTAACGTTTTGATAAATAATAATAAAAACGAAACAAACCACTTGAATCTGATTGTTCAAGTGGATATACTGACCCACCATGTGGGTTTGTTAAAAAAATAAAGAACTTACGGAAAGTAAACTATGGCGTGTTCTGCGCAAAGTGTTGAATCGAAAATTGTTTTTGAATTTCCACTTAATGAGCGGTTTCGGACTTTTCTGCGGATTGAAAACCTGTACCATCGCTGGCGGCATTATGTGGCCTGTGTACATAAGGAAGATCACCACACTGCGTTACTAACTCTTTTGGATTTATACGATTTCACGTTTCGCAATGACATCAAAGGTGATTTATTGTCGGAACTCGGCCGCTACAAACAATCATTGAGTCAATACTACAGTTCCCCCGAAATCTCTGAAGAAAAACTCACGCAAACCATACTCAGAATGGTAGATGCGCAAAAACAAATTGAACAATCCCCTAAGTTTGGTAGCAATTTGGTTGAAAATGAATGGTTGCTCAACGTTAAAAGTCGTTTGGTGGTGCCGTCTGGTGTGTGTTCATTTGATATGGGGTTTTACCATCAATGGTTACAAGATGAACCTGCCCAACGTCGCTCGGATATGGAGCGTTGGGCAATGCCGTTTGCGCCCTTATTTGATGCGGTGGTGTTTTTATTGTCAATTGCGCGCAATATAGCACTCAATAAAGAGTGTGTGACGCTCAATAAGGTTTTTCAGCAACCCCTGTTGGGTCGGAAATTTGATATTTTGCAAATTGAAATTGAGAACGCCACAAATTGTTTGCCTGACATTAGCGCAAATAAGCATGTGATTTGGTTGCGTTTTGCACCGCCTGCTTTGCAGGCGCGTCCTGCAGCGGCGATTCGTGAATTGACTTCCAATGAAATCAATTTCCACTTGGGGTTGTGCGGTGCGCCGAACCCAGCCTTAGAAAGTCAACAACCCCGTCAGTCTTTTGGTTTGGTGTAATCATGCAGGTACGTTGTCCAACTTGTCGCATCAAGCATGAATACCGTGTGGAGTCTGCATTTCGTCCTTTTTGTTCAGAACGCTGTCGCTTAATCGATTTGGGTGCTTGGTCACAAGAATCTTATAAAATCCCTGTCGAAAATGATGTGCAAGAGGATGATTCAAATTTGCCGACTTTTGATGGTGCAGAATAAAAAGCACCCCATCTAAATCATAGCCCTAAAAATTCAACCATAAAAACAGCCACCTCGGTGTTGCTCATTCGCCAGTTTTTTGAGGTGTAAAAAACATATTGGATGGATCGTCACTGAACTCGCCCCATAGCCAATTTGATTGGGTGGTGCGAGCGCACCGATTTTTTTCAATGTGTTTATTGTTGCTGCTGCTGTTTTAAAAACTGCTCATACACATTCACATCGCCCTGCGCGGATACATACACATGTGCCGCCATAGACTCAGTGCCGCCGCCCATCCGTGTACCACGCACGGGGCAGGCACTGTCGTAATCGCGCCCAATCGCCAAACGACAATGTCGCCCATCGGTGATACAGGTATTGGTGATGTCGATACTGAGCCATTCGTGCGCATCGGTGTACACGTCCACCCATGCGTGGCTGGCGACATGCCCGACATCACCCGTATTCAAATAACCACTGATGTAGCGCGCAGGAATGCCGAGCGCGCGGGCGCACGCGAGGAACACATGGGCTTGGTCTTGGCACACGCCTTGACCTTGCGCGAAGGCTTGTGCTGCGGTGGTGGTCACTTGGGTTGAGCCTGTGGTGTAAGCGATTTTTTCATGCACGGCCTGCATCAGACGCAGGGCTTGGGCTTCAGAAATTTGCGTGCCACTGATGTATTGTGTGGCAAAATCAGTGAGTTCTTCGTTGGTCTCGGTAAAGTGTGTGGCTTGGGTGAATATATATGGTGAGATGCCATCCATCCCACTGAATCGATGTCCAGAGTCATCTTCATTGACTTCAACCACGCCACGCACATTGACATCCAATGCGGTGATTGGCTGAGTGATGGTCATGATATGGGTATGGTTGCCAAACATGTCAATTTGCGGTTGTAAGCGCGTGGGCGCACCGATGCTCCAATTGATGACGTTTTGTCCCGCACCGCTGCGAGGCGTGAGGCGCAGGAGTTGAATGAGGTACGAAACGGGTGTTTCGTATTCATAGTGCGTGTTGTGGAGAATTTCGTAACGCATAACTGCCTTTGGGTTTTGTCGGGTGAACAGCGGTGGCCTGCTACTGCATCACCCAACGAATTCAAACTGGGTCTTAATCCATGATTCCATTCGCGGCATCATGACATTGATGAAACGGATGAAACATTCAATGGTTGTGTCGGGTTGTAATCAATCAGGGCGCAATTATGCCACTTTAGCGTGTGCAGGGTTGAGCGGAACCAAAAAGTCTTGGCTAATCTGTTGCCCCAATTCAAAGGTTTTTTCTAAAAACTCAGTCAAATAAGCGTGGATGCCATTTTGCAGAACCTCTTGAATTTGTCCATACTGCAAATCTGCGTGCATGCGCCCAACCAAACGTTCGGTTTTGGCTGAGTAATCATTGCGTACGTATTGAATGTTTTTGCGCAAATCGTTCATACAAGCAGCGAGTGAACGGGGCATCTCTTTGCGAAAAATCAAAAGCTCTGCCACACGTTCGGGCGTGATGACGTCGTGGTAGGTTTGGCGATAGACCTCAAAACCAGACACCGAGCGCAACAAGGCCGCCCAGTGGTAGAAGTCTTTGGAGTCGTTTTCGCCTTGGGTTTGCTCGGTGTCTTTTTCTTTGGCGTGGGATATTTCGGAATGCTCAAAAAACTTAAGGTCAAGCAAGCGTGCCGTGTTGTCAGCGCGTTCGATGAATGTACCCATGCGCAAAAAGTTAAAGGTTTCATCTTTGAGCATCGTACCCAAAGCCACGCCGAGAATCAGATGTGAGCGCATTTTGACCCACTCAAGGTATTCTGGTGCACGGTTAATTGCGCGTTGGGTGGTTACCCACTCGCGTGACTCAATCCAAACACTGTTGATGGTTTCGTACAACTCTGACGTTAAACTGCCGCGCACCGCGCGTGCGTTTTCCCGCGCCGCCCACAAACAAGATTGAATCGACGAGAGGTTACGCATATCGGTAATCATAAATTGCAGGACGTTGGCGGTATTGATTTCGCCGTATAACTCGATAAATTGCGGCTCCAACTCAGATAAACCCAAGGTGGCACGCCATAAATTATGCTCTTTATGCGCTTTGTGTGGCATGAGTAAGGTTTCGTAATTCACGCCGAGCATACGCGCGGTGTTTTCTGCGCGTTCGATGTAACGGGCGTGCCAGTAGAGGTGGTCTGCGGTGCGGGACAGTAACATAATAATATTCCAATGCTTTTGTTCTAATGTTTATGTGCGGAGTTTCCGCGCATCAATTTTAAACTTGTAAAAAAGTTGGTTTTTACTTTTTGAATTATTCCAATACCCAAGTGTCTTTCGTGCCACCGCCTTGCGATGAGTTGACCACCAACGAGCCTTCTTTCAAAGCCACGCGGGTCAAGCCACCTGGGGCGAGTTGTACTTCTTTGCCCGACAACACAAACGGACGCAGGTCAATGTGGCGCGGTGCGATGCCACTATCGACATAGGTTGGGCAAGTGGACAATGCCAATGTCGGTTGCGAAATATACTGCTCAGGTTTGTCAATCAACACTCGGCGGAATTCTTCAATTTCTGCCTTGCTCGCCGCAGGACCGACCAACATCCCATAGCCACCCGCGCCGTGGGTTTCTTTGACCACGAGTTTGTCCAAATTCGCCAGTGTGTATTCGAGCTCGTCTGGCTTGCGGCACTGGAAGGTCGGCACATTGTGCAAAATGGGTTCTTCCGACAGATAAAAGCGAATCATATCAGGCACGAATGGGTAAATTGATTTGTCATCGGCCACGCCTGTGCCTATCGCATTGGTCAAGGTCACATGACCTGCTCGGTAGCAATTGAGCAATCCCGGTACACCCAAACTCGAATCGGCACGAAACGCCAATGGATCAAGGTAGTCGTCATCAATACGACGGTAAATCACATCAACACGCTTGGGTCCGCGTGTGGTGCGCATATAGACGTGTAAATCATCGACGAATAGGTCTTGTCCCTCGACCAATTCCACCCCCATTTGCTGCGCAAGGAAGGCGTGCTCAAAATACGCGCTGTTGTACGCACCTGGGGTCATCACCACCACAGTTGGGTTGTCAATCCCACTTGGCGCAACACTGCGCAGGGTATCGAGCAACATATCGGGGTAGTGCGCCACGGGAGCGACTTTGTATTGCGAGAACAATTCTGGGAACAGGCGCATCATCATTTTGCGGTCTTCGAGCATGTAGGACACGCCCGATGGCACGCGCAGATTGTCCTCCAACACATAAAACTCGCCTTCGCCTGCGCGCACGATGTCAATCCCGCTGATGTGCGAGTAGATTTGTCGTGCAACATTGACCCCTTGCATTTCGGGGCGGTATTGGGCATTGTTAAAAATACGGTCGGGCGGAATGATGCCCGCTTTGAGAATGTTTTGCTCGTGATACACATCGTGCAAAAACATATTGAGGGTTTGCACGCGTTGGCGCAAACCGCGCTCTAAAGCCGACCATTCGGATTTTGGAAACACGCGCGGAATGATGTCGAACGGAATCAAACGCTCCGCACCATCCTCCTCGCCATACACCGCAAAGGTGATGCCCACTTTGTGAAACATTAAGTCGGCTTGGCGACGCTTTTCAGCGATGATTTCAGAGGTTTGTTGTTTGAGCCAGTCATTCATCGGACCATAATGAGGACGAACAGCACCATCATCGGCAAACATTTCATTGTAAAAACGAGTGGGCATATTCATAAGCGTTGACCTCGGCAGTGAGATGAAGATGAACAGATTATGCACGAGAGAACTGTTCAAAGTAAAGGCATCTGCGCACAATAGATGTACAAGTTGCCTAAAGTTAGTGCGTGAGCATTTCCAAATGCACCAAATGATTGCAATTGCGCGATGATGTGTCACAACTTTGGTTCAGAGCAAACCACTTGAATTTCGCTGGGTCATCCATATTTTATCCAAACCCGTTGAGCATAATCCATCGTGACTGTTTTTAACCAAGGAGTCCCCATGCAAAAAACCACATGGTCTGTTTTGTTGGCTGCGCTTTTTGCACTCAGTGGCGCATTGAGCGGCTGTCACGCGCAGGAATCCAAGCCAACCACTGTGACGAGTGCGCCAACCTCAAGCATCGCCACACCTGCCGAAGGACAAACAGGTGCGCCTTTGGTCACAGGATTGCCTGACTTCACGCGTTTGGTGGATTTTGTCGCGCCCGCGGTAGTGAATATTCGTGTGAGTGAAACGGTTCAAACGCAATCCATCCCCGATATGCGCAACCATCCGATTTGCCAAATTTGGCCTGATGTGCCGATTTGCAATGTCAAACCCTCTGCGCCCAATGCCAACGCGCCGACTGAGCGTCTGTCTGGGGAAGGTTCGGGTTTCATTACTTCAAGTGATGGTTATATACTAACCAATTACCACGTGGTCAATGGTGCGAGTACGCTCACCGTCATCCTGCCCGATAAACGCGAGTTCAAAGCCAAAGTCATCGGCTCGGATGAGCGCAGCGATGTGGCGGTGATTAAAATCGACGCGACGGGCTTGCCGTTTTTAAAAATGGCCAATTCCGATAAACTGCGTGTGGGCGAATGGGTGATGGCGGTGGGCTCGCCATTTGGGCTGAAAAACACCATCACCGCTGGCGTGGTCAGTGCCATCAACCGTGATACGGGCGATTATATGTCGTTCATTCAAACCGATGCGGCGGTCAATCCCGGTAACTCAGGCGGTCCCTTGGTCAATGTGTATGGCGAGGTGATTGGCATCAACTCACAAATTCTCTCACCGAGCGGCGCGTTTTCAGGCGTGGCACTGGCGATACCGATTAACGATGTACTCAAAGTGGCCGAGCAACTGCGAACCAATGGCAAGGTTGAGCATGGGCGCATCGGTGTCGGGATTGCACCTGTGACCGAAGAAAATATGTCGTCATTGGGTTTGACCAAAGCGCAAGGCGTGGTGATTACGCAAGTCGAATCCAACTCACCTGCGGCGCAGGCTGGCATACAAACGGGCGACGTGGTGACCCGAGTCAATAATGTCGCGATTGAATCAGTCAGTGATTTCGCACGCAGCGTGGGTCAGGCAAAGCCGAGCACACAGTTGCAGTTGGAAGTATGGCGTGACAAACGCAGTTTGAATTTAGATGTCACTGTGGGACAAGCCAAATAACCATCAGTTTGATGTGTGGGTAACCAAGGTGCGAACGTTGCACCTTGGTTGATTTAAGTTTAAGTATTGATTTGCGCCACAGCCACATTTAAAAATCCCCAAAAATCCGCACCATCGCGGGTATTGACCCAATTAGCGCCGTTCCATTTAAAATGATAGCCACCTGAGCGCGCGGCGAGCCAAACCTCTTGCATCGGGGTTTGTTGGTTGATGATGATTTTTTGACCCTCATCGTTTTCGATTTCCACAATCGCGCCTTGGCTTTGTGCGTCCAAGTCGGGGTAATTGTCTTCGATGTGTGTCATGACCGCATTAAATAGGATTTGGGTCTGTTGTAAATACTCGGTTTCCGTCATAATGTCGCCTTTGATGTTTACTTTATGTGATGGATTATATATGAATACGCGCACATCATCCTGCCGACCCCTGTGTGTGCCGCTGATGGTTTCAGTGGTTTTGTCTGCCTGTGGTTACAAAGGCCCTTTGTATCTGCCACCGAGTGTTGTTGAACCGACACGCGCAGCCCCAGCCACAGAAAATTCAAATGATTCTACAGCCACACCTGGCGTGCCCAATGCCACGAGCACCCCAATACCCATGAACAAGAAAGTCGTGAATCCATGAGTGATTTATACCCAGTAACCCATTTAACCCAGCGCGGTGATGCACTGTATTTAGAAGAGGCGGCTCTTAATGATGTCGCGCGTGCATTCGGCACGCCTGTGTATGTGTATTCAAAAGCCGCGTTACAAGACGCTTGGTCGGCGTGGGAATACCCTGAGAATGAGCGTCAAATACATGTGTGCTACGCAGTGAAAGCCTGCTCGAATTTATCGATTTTGCGCTTGTTTGCCGAGCGTGGCGCGTTTTTTGATACGGTTTCCGAGGGCGAAATTGCCCGTGTTTTGGCGGTTGGTGTGCCCGCCAATCGCATTGTTTTTTCGGGTGTGGCCAAGTCGGAACGCGAAATCGAATTCGCACTCACGCAAGGGATTTTTTGCTTTAACGTTGAATCCGTGCCTGAGTTGCAGCGCATTCATGCCATCGCCAGTCGCTTGGACAAACGCGCGCCGATTTCATTGCGCGTCAACCCTGATGTCGATGCCAAAACCCATCCGTATATTTCCACAGGTTTGAAAGCCAATAAATTTGGCATTTCGCACACCGATGCGTTGGCGGTGTATCAGCAGGCCGCACAGTTATCGGGCTTGGAGATTATTGGGATTGATTACCACATTGGCTCGCAAATCACCGAACTCTCACCATTTCTTGATGCACAAAACCGTTTATTCGATTTGGTCAAACAATTGGCTGATGTGGGTATCGTACTCAAACACATTGATTTGGGCGGTGGTTTGGGCGTGCGTTATCAGGACGAAACCCCACCGTTGCCGAGTGCTTTGATTGAGCAGTCTTTGCAAGGCTTGCGTGAAGCAGGGTTGACGCAGGATTTGATGTTTGAACCTGGGCGTTCACTGGTGGCGAATGCCTGTGTGCTGTTGACCAAGGTCGAATACCTCAAACCCACTGAGGAAAAAAACTTCTGCATTGTCGATGCGGGGATGAATGATTTACTGCGTCCATCGCTGTATGAGGCGTGGATGGGCGTGGAAAATTGTACGGTACGTGACGCAAATGCAGCGCAAACCTACGATGTGGTGGGCCCTGTGTGCGAAACAAGCGATTGGTTGGCGCGCGAGCGCACACTGGCAGTGGCGCAGGGCGATGTGCTCGCAGTGCTCTCGGCGGGTGCGTATGGCTTTAGCATGGCATCGAACTACAACACGCGTGCACGTGCGGCGGAGGTCTTGGTCGATGGTTCTGAAGTGTGTGTGATTCGTCGGCGAGAAGTTTTGTCGGATTTGTGGGCTTTGGAATTGTAAAAACAGAATGACAAGCCAACCCAAGCCGCTCGGTTTGGGTTTTTTTATGCGTGATTAAAATTGAATAAAATCATCAATTTCCCTGCGGTTTTTATCGTATCACGTTAGAATATAAGCCATTTCACCGCGTACAGGTATTTCCCATGAGCAGCAAACCCGAAATTTTTAAAGCACCCACCTTGTCTGATCGCGCCAATCAACTGTTGCGAGAGGTCAAATGGATGGTGTTGGCCTTGCTCGGCGTGACTTTGCTGGCAATGTTGGTGAGTTTTGATGTGCATGACCCCTCGTTTTTTCAAGCCAGTTCTGGGCAGGTAGGGATTCAAAACTGGGTCGGCAGTCTCGGTGCATGGGTTTCTGCAGCCTTGTTGTATGTGTTTGGTTTGTCGGCGTATTGGTGGGTGCTGCTGTGTGCGTGGGCGATTTATCGCGGGATGCGCCGTACCTCACAGATGAGTTTGTTGACTGCGCAGGAGCGCGCTGCGTTCAAACAACAAAACGAGTCGAGAGACACGCTGTTGTTTCGCTTGGGCTTTGTTGTGGTGCTGCTCACCAGCGTGGGCTTGGAGTATATGCACACGGTTGGTTGGAATGTCGCGTTGCCGTATGAGCATGGGGGCGTGTTGGGTGAAGCGATTGCCAAGGGTTTGACACTGGTGATTGGACACATCTTCACGACGCTGTTTCTCGCAGTGCTGTTTGCGGCGGGTTTGAGTTGGCTGTTTAATTTTTCGTGGTTGAGCGTGAGCGAAGGCATTGGCGAGGCGATTGAACAATTCGTGCTCGGTGCATGGTCGTACTTTGACAAGAAACAAGATGAAAAAGTCGGCGTGGCGCAAGTCGCTGTGCGCGAGCGCGAGTTGGTGCAAGAGAAAATCCGCGCTGAAAAAACCTTCCCCGTCCACATCGAGCCACCTGCGCCACCCGTCGCTCAATCCACGCGCAGTCAGAAAGAAAAGCAAACGCCTTTGTTCTCTGAGTTGAGCAATTCCTCTTTACCCGAATTGGCGTTGTTGGATGTGGCGGAGCGCAATCAAGAAAGCGTGGCGCACGAGACACTCGAATTTAATTCGCGCCTGATTGAGAAAAAACTCCGTGATTTTGGGGTTGAAGTTCAAGTGGTTGCCGCCTACCCAGGTCCTGTGGTGACGCGCTATGAAATTGAGCCTGCGACAGGGGTTAAGGGCAGTCAAATCGTCAATCTGTCTAAGGATTTGGCGCGCTCACTGGCTTTGGTGTCGATTCGTGTGGTCGAAACCATCCCTGGCAAAAATTACATGGCTTTGGAATTGCCCAATCCAAAACGCCAAATTGTGCGCCTGTCTGAAATCATAGGCTCGCAAGTGTACCACGATGCGAGTTCTTTGCTCACAGTTGCGCTTGGGAAAGACATTGGGGGCAATCCTGTGGTCGCGGATTTGGCGAAAATGCCGCATTTATTGGTCGCAGGCACGACGGGTTCGGGTAAATCGGTCGGCATCAACACCATGATTTTGTCGCTGTTGTATCGTGCCACACCCGAGCAAGTGCGCTTGATTTTGATTGATCCGAAAATGTTGGAAATGAGTGTGTATGCGGATATTGCTCATTTGCTTTGCCCTGTGGTCACCGATATGCGCCAAGCGGGGCACGCGCTCAATTGGGTGGTTGGCGAAATGGAGCGACGCTATAAATTGATGAGCGTGCTCGGCGCGCGGGGTGTGGCTGGGTTCAATAAAAAAATTGACGAGGCTCATGCCAAAGGTGAGCATATTCCCAATCCGTTTAGCCTGACACCCGATGCACCTGAGCCGCTCGAAAAAATGCCACTGATTGTCGTGGTGATTGATGAGTTGGCTGACCTTATGATGGTGGTTGGTAAGAAAATTGAAGAGTTGATTGCGCGGATTGCGCAAAAAGCCCGCGCCGCAGGCATTCACCTCATCCTCGCCACCCAACGTCCGAGTGTGGATGTGATTACGGGCTTGATTAAAGCCAATGTGCCGACACGCATTGCTTTCCAAGTCTCGAGCAAAATTGATTCGCGCACGATTTTAGACCAACAGGGTGCAGAAGCCTTGTTGGGGCAGGGCGACATGTTGTATTTGCCACCAGGTTCGGGCTTGCCTGTGCGCGTGCACGGCGCATTTGCGTCGGACGAAGAAGTCATTCGCGTGGCGGAATTCTTAAAAGCGCACAGTCAACCAAATTACATTGAGGACGTTCTAACAGGTGGAGCGGGCGAAAATGGTGAGGGCGGTGAAGATGCCGATGGCGAAGCCGATCCGTTGTATGACCAAGCGGTGGCGTTTATCGTGCGTACTCAGAAGGCATCGATTTCTTCGGTGCAACGCGAATTTCGCATTGGTTATAACCGTTCGGCGCGACTGCTGGAACAGATGGAACGCTCGGGCGTGGTATCACCCATGCAGAGCAATGGCTCTCGCGAAATCCTCGCGCCCAAGCATTCAGAATAATCCGTTGGAGGTTGGGATGAACACTATGAAAAAATTATTGGGGCTGGCATTGGGTGGGGCATTGCTATTGTTGGTCACTGGGTGTGCGACGCTCACACCTGAACAGTGTAAAACTGTCAATCCGCAAAGCCAAGGTTTGTTGGACGGGCGTTCGGGGCGCACCACGGAGAATGCCAATAACATCATCACGACCTGTCAATCCAATGGCAGTTTGAGCGATGTGGGAGCGTTTAAAAACGCTTACCTTAAAGCCTACCAAGAAGGTTTGGCTGAGTACTGTACGCCAGCCAATGGTGAGCGTGTGGGCTTGCTGGGTGAAACGTATTTGGGCGTTTGTCCAAAAGAAAATGAAGCGCCTTTCCTCAAAGAGTACCTCTACGCGCTCAAGCAATACAACGACGCACACCCACGACCTGACCCATATTATTACGATTATCCGCGTTATCGTTTCTTTTATGATCCATTTTTTGACCCATTCTGGGGTGGGCGTTACTACAATCGCCACTCACATTTTCGTGGGTTTGTGCGCGGCGGTTGGTGATGGCTGTTGTGGCTGTTGCAACGGTTGTGCGCAGATGTTGGGTTGCGGGTGTCATGTTGTGCGTTTTTACGATGGCACAAGCGGATGAAGCTGCTGTGCGCACATCTGTGAATCATGCGCGCACATGGCAAAACCTCGCTGCACAAACCTGTGTGGCGCAAGCACCGAGTAATCCGTATATATCTAAATTGAATATGCCCGCTGCGCAATTGCAATACACCTGTCAATGTGTGATGCACGATGTGTATCAAAGTCTTTCACCAGCTGAGCGTGACAACTTTTGGCAGCAAATGCGCCAACGACAAAACATGCGGACGGTGGGCGAAAAAATGTTTGCGCGCCCCGAGGTGAAGCAGACCGCTTTAAGTTGTAGTGCCAAATATTACTGGCAATAAAAGTTAAGTTGCAGGAAAAATGAGTGTAAACAAAAGGGGCAGAATCAATCTGCCCTTTTCGCATACCGCGCATACTGCAGGGCTGAGCACGGCGCGTGGGTTATTTTCGACGCGCTTTCTTGTGCACAGGTTTGCTCACTGCTTTGGTAGCGTCTTCTGCGGCCGCACTGACTGCGGTGGCGGCATCTACTTCGGTGGCATCTGCTGTGACTTCATTCGAGGCTAACCCCTCATCGCCCTCATCGTTTTTCTCTCCCAATAGACTACCGAACAGTCCACCTTTAAAATTTTCTTTGCCATCCACCGTGTTCTCAGTTGTGGGCGGGTCAATCAGTTTGGCCTTACCGATGTCTGAGACGGTCATATTCACGTTAAAACGCATGTTCATCATAGGGGCAGGCGCATCGGTTTCCTCTATGGAAGCGTCATTTTTGCCTATTTTTGACAAATCCATTTCATACGTTGAGTTGGCGTTCATTGACACGATTTGCCCCGCGCGGTTAAAGGCGATTGAGTAGATATCTTTGGAGTTCTCGCCGAGCATTTTGCTCAATTCGCTTTTCATTTCAGCAATGGCTGTGTCGGGCAATGGTGTGAGGGGTTTTTGACCCTCTTGGGTAAATACCCCTGCAATGTCTTGCAACATCATGGGGAATTTCTCCAAGGCTTCCTGTGGTTTGAGGGTCACTTGAATTTTGCGCACGGCTTTTTGTGCACGGTCTGCATCGGTGAGCGGCAGGTCAATAAAGGCTTCTGGTTTTAAATCATCATAAAACACCGTGGCGTATTTGCGCATCAGTTGAACCAATTTGACATCGGCATCTGCGGGAATAGGTAGGTTTGCGGTGCTGAATTTCGAATATTTTCCTTCATTCTCTACGTCAGTGAGTAAACCTGACAAAGCCGATAAATCAGCAAACAATAATTTTTGCTTGTGATCGTATACGATTGGAAAGCGAATGCTGACATTGGCATTTTTTGATTGAAATCCATAACTGGGAATCATCTGGAACTGCTGATTTTCAGTATCAATTACCCCCGAACTGCCAAACGTCAAATGTTTGCCAAAATAATTCATGTATTTATTAAAACTGGCGGTTTTTGGGTTATTGCCTTTATCGGTCACGCGCAAATCGAGCAATTTAGCATTCATGTCAAAACGGTAATTGGGCATTTCAAAAAACTGGGTGTTGCCAAATTTGACCGCGTCCATAGCAGACATTTTTTGAATTTCAGGGGTGGAACACGCCAACAAACTGGCGCAAACACCGAACAGCAATGTGGCTTTAAAACTGGCTTGGGCGGACTTCATTTAGACCTCATGGTTAGATAGTGGGTAGAGATTGTAAACAACATGCGTGATTATCATATAATTTGCGAAAGTTTAGTTTTTTTAAAGCCCAAAAAAGAAGTAAAATGGCAAAGTTCGTCCACACCGAGCGCGGTATGGGATGGGTTGATAAAAAAATAAGTAAGGAGTGAATATGTCTGTATCCGAAGTCAAGCAAAACGCTGACCAAAAAATGAAAAAGTCGATTGAGTCGTTGCAACACGATTTGGCAAAAGTGCGCACAGGGCGTGCGCATCCGAGTTTACTCGACCAAATCCATGTGGATTACTATGGTTCGCCCACGCCTTTGTCGCAAGTGGCAAACTTGACCCTGATTGATGCGCGCACCATTGGCGTGCAACCGTGGGAAAAAAACATGCTTAACCCTGTTGAGAAAGCGATTCGTGAGTCGGATTTGGGTTTGAACCCTGCATCTATGGGGGACATCATTCGTGTACCGATGCCTGCGCTGACCGAAGAGCGCCGTAAAGAATTGGTTAAAGTGGTCAAACAAGAAGCCGAAGGTGCAAAAATCGCAGTGCGCAATATTCGCCGCGATGCCAATGAGCATCTCAAAAAATTATTGAAAGACAAAGCAGTGACCGAGGATGACGAACGTCGTGCGCAGGACGATGTGCAAAAAATGACCGATAAATTTGTTGCGGAAATCGATAAAATGATTACCGAAAAAGAAGCGGAAATTTTGAAGGTTTAAAATTTTAAAGGGTATTGTCGTGCGGGTAAACGTACTGAATGTTTGCCGCAGACGTGGCTTCCACTAATATTGATTGATAATGAATACTACCACCATCAGCAGTACCCAAGCCGTCCCCGAGGTCGGTGAAATTCCGCAGCATGTTGCCATCATCATGGACGGCAACGGTCGTTGGGCGCAAGCACGCGGCTATCCGCGCGTGTGGGGACACAAACGCGGGGTGCAAATGGTGCGCGAAGTGGTGCGCGCCTGTGTGGATTTAAAGGTGCGTCATTTGACCTTATTTGCGTTCAGTTCAGAAAACTGGCGTCGTCCACCGACTGAAGTTTCATTTTTGATGAAGTTGTTCATGCGCAGTTTGCGCCGTGAAATCAAAGCCTTGGCGGACAATGGCATTCGTTTGCAGGTGATTGGCGCATTGGAAGCCTTCGATAAAACCATTCAAGATTTAATCGCGCAGGCGCACAACACCACAATTGATGGCGAAGTGATGACGCTGACGATTTGTGCGAATTATGGGGGTCGCTGGGATATTTTGAATGCGATGAATCAAATGCTCGCGGCACGTGCGCGCAACGGCGTTGCGGTGGATGCTTATGTGGAGGAGGACGAGTTGCGTCCGTATCTGCAACTGGCGGATTTACCCGAACCCGATTTATTCATCCGCACGGGTGGCGAAGCGCGGATTTCGAATTTTTTGCTGTGGCAATTGGCCTATACCGAGTTGTATTTCACCCCCGTGTATTGGCCTGAATTTGACCGCGCAGCGTTTTTTGAGGCGGTCCATTCGTATCAAACACGCGAACGACGCTTTGGTCGCACCAGTGCGCAATTGCAACCTACCAAATAATAAAATCATTCGGGGACAAGATGTTAAAAGAGCGCGTCATAACAGCCTTAATCATGTTTTTTGTGTTTGTCGGCATGGTGTTTTTTGCGCCTGAACGCGTTTGGTTCGCGGGCATTGGTTTGCTGATGGCTTGGGCGGCCGCAGAGTGGGCGGATTTGGCGAAGTTCAGCCAATGGAGCAAGGTGCTGTACGTGATGGTTATGCCGATATTGCTGGCACTGCTGTGGATTGCCTTTGCTCGCCAAAACAACCCGTGGGTATTTTCAGTCGTCATGTTGATGTCGTTGGCGTTTTGGTTGCTGGTCGTGCCTGCATGGTTGTTTATGAATGGGCACGTGTCCAATCGTTGGGTTTTGGGGCTGTGTGGTCTTTTGGTGTTGCTGCCTGCTGGGGTGTGTTTCTTGTACATACGGCAATCGCCTGCCGAGGGCTGGTTTTTGTTGGGCTTATTATTTGTGGTGTGGATTGCCGATACGGCTGCTTATTTTACAGGGCGCGCGTTTGGTAAACATAAATTGGCACCATCGATTAGCCCTGGTAAAACCCGCGAAGGCGCGCTTGGTGCATGGCTTGCGGTGACGATGTATGTGGCGGTGTTTGTACTTTGGCTCAAGCCCGATGGCTTTGCAAATTTAAATGTATCGGTTTGGCAGGTGTTGTTTGTTGCGTTTTTCCTCACGTATCAAAGCATTATGGGCGACCTGTACGAGTCGTGGCTCAAGCGTTGCGCGGGCGTGAAAGACAGTGGCAGTAGTTTGCCTGGGCACGGCGGCATTTTAGACCGCATTGATGCGATTTTGCCAGTGCTGCCGCTACAAATCATTTTGCTCAGTTGGTTATCGCACGGATAAGCACGGACAAGGATAAGCACGGATAATTTATGACCCAACACATTTTAACGGTACTCGGCGCGACGGGTTCGATTGGCTGCTCGACCTTGGACGTGGTGGCGCGACACCCCGAGAAATTCTCAGTATTTGCACTCACAGGACACTCTCAAGTCGATGTGTTGGCAGCGCAATGCGTACAGTT
Source organism: Burkholderiaceae bacterium (assembly GCA_018261955.1). Taxonomy (GTDB): domain Bacteria; phylum Pseudomonadota; class Gammaproteobacteria; order Burkholderiales; family Burkholderiaceae; genus CTSOIL-112. The sequence continues at coordinate 106,864 of JAGTRK010000004.1, read as the reverse complement.
TCAGCCCAAATTTGCAGTGGTATTAGACGAGGATGTGGCACAAACCTTGCGTGTGCGCCTACGTGAACATGCGTGCGCGACCGAGGTTTTGGCGGGTGTGGCGGCTTTGTGCGAGGTGTCGCGCGCACCCGAAGTCACCACAGTGATGGCGGCGATTGTTGGCGCGGCGGGTTTATTGCCCACCATGGCGGCGGCGCGCGCGGGCAAAAAAATATTGCTTGCCAATAAAGAATCATTGGTGATGGCAGGTGCGTTGATGACGAGCACCATTGCAAAGAATGGCGCAACGCTATTGCCCATCGACAGCGAGCACAATGCCTTGTACCAATGTTTGCCAACCAGTACAGACACAGTGACAGGTGTGAACACACGGGGTGTGGCGAGTTTGACCTTGACTGCTTCGGGCGGGCCTTTTTTACACACGCCAATCGAGCAATTACAAAACATCACGCCTGATGAGGCCTGCGCGCATCCACGTTGGAGTATGGGGCGCAAGATTTCGGTCGATTCGGCGACGATGATGAACAAGGGTTTGGAGGTCATCGAGGCGCATTGGTTGTTCAATGTCGCGCCCGAACACATCAATGTCGTGATTCATCCGCAAAGTGTGATCCACTCGGTGGTCAATTATGTCGATGGTTCGAGTTTGGCGCAGTTGGGTCATGCCGATATGCGCATACCGATTGCCCACGCGCTGGCACATTGTTTCACACCCGCTGAGCGGTTTGCCTCTGGGGTGGATGTGATGGGTTTGGCACAAACGGGTTCGTTGACGTTTTTTGAACCTGATTTGAGCAAGTTTGTGAATTTGCGTTTGGCGTTTGATGCCCTGTGTGCAGACGCTGGCGGTGGTTCGGCTTCGATTGTGTTGAATGCCTCCAATGAAATCGCCGTGGATGCGTTTTTAAATCAGCGGATACAGTTTCTGGACATAGCCCGTGTCAACGAGCAGGCGCTCAATACCTTGATTTTGGGCACGCCGAATAGTTTGGACGATATTTGCGCGGTCGATGCGCAAGCCCGTGCTTGGGCAACAGAATACATACAGAAGGTTTAATTTTGGTCTATTTTTTCTCGTTTTTAGTCGCCATCTTGGTGTTGGTCACCATCCATGAGTGGGGACACTATTGGGTCGCCAAGCGTTGCGGTGTGGCGATTGAAAAATTTTCCATCGGTTTTGGCAAACCCCTGTTCACATGGAAAAACCGCGAGGGCACTGAGTTTTGCTTGGCGATGATTCCTCTGGGCGGCTATGTCAAAATGCGCGGTGAATACACAATAGCCACCTCAGAAGCGCAAACCGAAGCCGAAAAAGGCAGTTTTGCGGCTTGCTCGGTGTGGCAACGCATGGCGATTGTCGTGGCGGGGCCTGTGGTGAATTTATTATTTGCCGCCATTGTGTTCGCAGGTTTGCAATACGGCACGGCACAAATGCCCGCCGCGGTTCTGGCCGCACCGCCAGCGAATTCCGCATTGGCAAGTGTGGGTATCAAAGATGGCGACACCTTGCTTGCCATCAATCGAACGCCGATTGAAAACTACTCGCAAGCACAGCGCGTGGTGATTAAAGCCTTGTTGGGACAAGAGTCCATGCAGTTGCAATGGCGCGATACACAGGGAAACACCCACACAAGCGACGCTTTGAATTTGGACAGCATCAGTTTGGATCAAGTGGATTGGCAAGAGCGTTTGGGCATGGCGTTGTATCAAAAAACCGCTCGCATTGCGCAAGTGGTTCCTAATTCAGTGGCAGAAAAAGCAGGCATCAAGGCCAATGATGAGTTCATCGGTATCAACGGCGTGCCCGCATCGGGCAATCAAATTTTAGATACCATACACGCCAGTCCTAATAAACCTGTGCGCCTGATGGTGCGTCGTGATAACCAAGTTTCTACCTTAGAACTTGTGCCGCAGGCAGAGACTTTACCAATGGTGCAAGCAGGACAAGAGCCGATGGTGATTGGTCGGATTGGTGTGCAAGTGGCGGCAAACTTCCAAATGGTCAGTGAGCAGCGCGGGATTTTACGGGCGGCGTATTTGGGGGTGGACACCACGATTGAACAAATGGGCTTGAATTTAAAAGGATTGTATAAGGTGCTTACGGGTCATTTGAGTGTTAAAAACATCGGCGGCCCTGTGACCATCGCCAAGCAAGCAGGCAACAGTGCGCAGAATGGATTCACACAATTTCTCGGGTTTTTGGCGATATTATCCGTCAGTTTGGGCACATTAAATTTATTGCCAATACCTGTATTAGATGGTGGTCATTTGGTATACTACGCTGCAGAAGTGGTGCGAGGTCGGCCGTTGCCCGAAAAGATGCTGATTATCGGACAAAAAGTAGGACTTATCTTGCTGTTGATGTTGATGGGAATTGCATTGTTGAACGATATGCGCTGGTTTACTTAAGTTTGTGTTGTGATAATCCACACACATAATTGAAAACACAAAACGAAATAGGATGAATATGTCTGACAAACCGATTTTTTTACGCTTTGCGCCAGGCTACTTGGCTGTGCTGATGGTAGGTGCTGTGATGGCAAATCCAGCGTTTGCACAAACGAGTACACAAACAACGGTACAAAATGCCGCGCAACCGACCCCAGTTAAAAAGTCTTCTGCCGCCCAAACTGCTGCAAAAAGCAGTGCAACGTCCTTCGTGATTTTGTCTGATGTTGTGGTTGACGGTGTGCAAAGAAGTGACCCTGCGGCCGTATTTAATTTTTTACCTGTCAAAATTGGTGATCGTTTTTTTGCAGATTCGGCACAACAGGTTAGCAAAGCCTTGTATGCCTCTGGTTTGTACGAAAATGTTGATGTGGCGTTGGATGGTACAGTACTGAAAATCAAATTGAGTGAGCGTCCCGTTATCTCAGAGTTGAGTATCCAAGGTATGAAGCAGTTTGATAAAAAAGCGATATTAGCTGGATTGAAATCCAATGGTATGGCTCAAGGTTTGCCTTTTGACGCGGCGAAAATCGAGCAAGTAAAAAGTGAATTTACCCGCATGTACCAAGAGGCTGGTTTGTTGTCAGCGAAAATTACTTCCGAAGTGACCAAGCAAGATCGCAATCAAGTGGGCGTGGTTATTAAGATTGATGAAGGCAAAAAGGTTAAAGTTCGTAAAATTTCCATTGATGGCAATACGCATGTGTCGGATTATACCTTGCGAACAGTAATGGATTTAGATACCAACGGTATTCTCTCGTGGTACACCAAAGACAGTTTGTATTCTGAAGAACGATTAAAAGCGGATATTGAAAACATTCGCGCTTACTACTATGACCGTGGTTATCTAGAGTTTGATGTGACCGATGTTAAGGTGACCCCCTCAGAAGGTAAAAACCCGGGTGTGGATATTGCTCTGAAAGTGAAAGAGGGCGAACAATATCGTGTCAGCAGCATTGCTTTGATTGGTGATACCAAAGGCACACCGAAAGCTGAATTGGATAAATTGGTTAAATACCGTTTAGGCAGTGTGTATTCACGTGATAAAGTTAGTAAAATCGTAGGCAAAGTACAATCACGTTTAGGCGAAGATGGTTATGCACTGGGTCAAGTTGAAGTTCAGCCCAAACTTAATACAGCTGATCACACTGTTGATGTCCAAATTGTTGTTAATCCAGGAGAACGTGTATACGTACGCAACGTCAATATTAGTGGGAATGGACGTACGAGGGATGAAGTCATCCGCCGCGAGGTTAGGCAAATGGAAAGTGCTTTATTCAATGCACAAAAAGTTCAACTTTCGCGCGACCGCATTGATCGACTTGGATTCTTTGATAATGTGGCGGCTGAGGTTGTACCTGTTGAAGGCACCAACAATCAAGTGGATGTCAACTACGTTGTGAACGAAATACCAACAGGAGATTTAAAACTCTCTTTGGGTTACAACACCAGTAATAACGTCACACTTGCGGGTTCGATTACCGAAAACAACTTTTTGGGATCTGGTAGCTCCTTATCCGCTGCGGTTGACACCAGCAAGGCCACCCAGAATTTGAGCATTTCTACGGGTAATCCCTATTTTACTAAAAGTGGTGTGAGCCAAGACGTATCTGCATATTATCGTAAAACCGATTATTCAGAACTGGAATTATCGAACACAATCTATAAAACCTTGGGTTTTAAATTAATGTATGGTATTCCAGTATCAGAACAGCATCGCGTATATTTCGGTATCAACCCTGAGTACAACAAAATTACTCTGGACAAAAACGCCAGCCCAATGAGTTTCTTGAAGTTTATGGACACCTACGGAAAAGGTAAAAACAGTTTCATGACCTATGGTCTGAATTTGGGTTGGAGTTACGATACCCGTGATTCACGGTTGATGCCCAATCGTGGTCAATTTCATCGCATATTGGGTGAAGTGGTTCCCTTTGGTGATTTAAAATACTACCAGTTGTCGTATCAATATCAGCAGTATATCCCTTTGGGTAAACGATTTACTCTGGCTTTGAATACGGAGTTGGATTATGGCAAGGGATATTCTGGTTCTGCGTACCCGTTTTATAAGAACCTCTATGCGGGTGGCTTGGGTTCAGTGCGTGGTTATGAGAGTGGTAAGGTTGGACCTCGTGAAGCAGCCAATCCATCGAACACATCGAATAGCAATGACGTATACACTGGTGGTAACAAACGTGTGATTGCCAATTTAGAATTCCAGTTTCCAATTCCGGGGATGACCAAAAGTAAGCAAGCGCGGTTGTTCCTCTTTGCAGATGCGGCAGGCTTATGGGGTGAGAAAAATTCGTACACCATTCCTGACAGTGAAGGCATGCGCTATTCTTATGGTATGGGCTTGGTTTGGAACTCGCCGATTGGACCGCTTAAATTCAGTTATGGTTTACCGATTAAGAAAAAACCGAACGATGTTTTACAAAAATTCCAATTCCAAATGGGCACTTCATTCTGATGCGCCAATAACAGCACAAATTTGAAAGGTACTGAATCAATGCAAATGATAAAAATATTAAACAAGAGTGCGATGGTCTGTGTGACAATCATTGGTGCTTTGACCTTAAACGTGGCGTATGCTGAGGGCGGATTTAAGGTTGGGTACGTGAGTTTGGATCGTTTGATTGCGGAATCGGCTCCTGCCAAAAAAGCACGTGCGACTTTGGATAAAGAGTTCAAATCGCGCGAAAAATCTTTGGAACAAAATGCGACCAATTTACGAGATGCGCAGCAGAAATACGAAAAAGACTTTCCAAACTTGACGGATGAACAACGCGCCGCACGGGAGTCGGAAATTGGCAAGAATATTGAACTCTTTGAGACCGAGCGCGCTTCGTTTGAAACGGATTTATCCAATGCGCAAAATAAATTGCTACAAGATTTATTGAGGAATGCCAACAACGTGATTCGACAAATTGCCGAGAAAGATGGTTATGACTTGGTGGTGCAAGAAGCGGTTTATATCAAGCCTGAATACGATATGACGCAACGGGTCATAGAGCAATTGAAGTAATCATGTGCGGGATTTTTAAATCAATGTGGTTGGAATAAAAATGCGCACACGTCGCTGTATCTCAATGTTTGGCATGCCGAAGAATTTTAGAGGAAAGCATGAGTGAAGTGTCTTACAAGCCAGTGTTGGTTGAACCACGAGCACTGGCTGATTTGTTTCTGATGGTGCAGGCAGACGTGCGCTGGGCTGCCACTGAAGACGCTCAAGACGTATCCGTGACCCACATTGCGCCGCTCGACTTGGCGTGTGAGAACGCATTCGCCTTTTTGAGTAATCCAAAATTTCGCGAGCAGTTGTTGCGGTGTCGAGCGAGAGTGATTGCTTTAACGGCAACCGATTTTGAGTGGCTCCAGTCACAAAACATCGACGCCACGCGGAGTACGTTTGCCATTTGTGCTCAGCCGTATGCATTGTTTGCGATGGTCGCGCAGCGTTTGTATTCGCCCGCAGCCCCTGAGGAAACCAGCATTCATGCCAGTGCCGTGATTGCACCAACGGCACAAATTGGCCAAAATGTTAGTATTGGCGCGCAGGTAACGGTGGACGAATACGCGCAGATTGGAGATAATGTGACTTTGGCTGCGGGCGTGGTGGTCGGTCGGCACGTGAAAATTGGCGCGAATTCACACATTTATCCAAATGTTACGCTGTACCATGATTGTGAAATTGGTGCGCGTTGCATTATTCACGCAGGTGCGGTTATCGGCTCGGATGGTTTTGGCTTTGCGCCCACACCGCAAGGTTGGTACAAAATTCCACAAGTTGGGCGGGTATTAATAGGAAATCATGTCGAAATCGGTTCAAACAGTACGATTGACCGAGGTGCTTTGACCGATACCGTGATTTACGATGGCGTGAAAATTGATAATTTGGTTCACATTGCGCACAATTGTGTGGTGGGTCGCCATACAGCGATTGCGGGTTGTGCGGGTGTGGCAGGGAGTACCGAAATTGGTGAGTCGTGCATGATAGGCGGCGGTGCCATGTTGGGTGGGCATTTAAAAATTGCCGATAAAACCATCGTATCAGGTGGCACAGCAATTATTTCAGACATAAAAATAGCAGGTCAATATACGGGTATTTACCCAGCAAGCACACATCGCGAATGGGAACGAAACGCACCGCTGATGCGGCATTTGGCGGATTTACGCAAGCGGATTCGGAGTTTACAAAAAAATGCTGATGATTCATCAGCAACGCAGTGATTGAGATTAGAGGGCGAAATGGCGTTAACGATAACAGATACGGGTTACGATATTAATGAGGTAATGAAGCGTTTACCACATCGTTATCCTTTTTTACTGATTGATCGCGTGATTGAAGTAGAACCGCAAACCAAATTGATTGCGATTAAAAATGTCACGATGAATGAGCAGTTTTTTACGGGGCATTTCCCCAAGCGTCCTGTGATGCCAGGTGTGTTGATTATGGAAGCACTGGCACAGGCCTCGGCTCTGTTGTGGGTGACAGATATGCATCCTGATGCGATGTATTTTTTTGTGGGTATGGAGAAAGTGCGTTTCAAACGCCAAGTCGAACCGGGTGATCAATTGGTTTTAGAGGCGGTACTCACCAAAGTGCATCGAGGTTTTGCATACTTTTCTACCGTTGCCAAAGTGGATGGTCAAGTGGCGGCGCAAGCTGAGTTGATTTGTACCTATCGCATAGAAACAGGCGATGAAATTATCAAACCGATGTAAAAACCATTTAAATTCTAAAGTGAGCTCCATGACTGTACGTATTCATCCCACAGCAATTATTGACCCGCAAGCGCAATTGGCGGACGATGTAAAAGTCGGCGCGTATAGTGTGATTGGCGCGAATGTGGTGATTGGCGCACGCACTGAAATTGGTTCACACAGTGTGATTGAAGGACACACGCGCATTGGGATCGAAAACAATATCGGACACCACGTGCTTTTGGGTGGTGTACCTCAGGACAAAAAGTACGCGGGCGAACCGACCCAGTTGCTGATTGGGGATAGGAATACGATTCGCGAATTCACCAGTGTACATACAGGCACGGCTCAGGATGAAGGCATCACGCGGATTGGCGACGACAATTGGATTATGGGTTATGTGCACATTGCGCATGACTGTCGCATTGGTAACAAGACGATTTTAGCGAGCAATGCGCAACTGGCAGGTCATGTGCACGTACAGGACTGGGCGATTGTCGGTGGCATGACGGGTGTGCATCAGTTTGTTAAGATTGGCGCGCATGCGATGATCGGTGGTGGTAGTGCTTTGCTCAAAGATGTTGTGCCCTACGTGATGATTTCGGGCAATCCGAGCGCGGCGTATGGCATCAACTCTGAGGGACTCAAGCGTCGCGGTTTTACCCCTGAGCAAATCATGTCCATTAAACGAGCCTATAAAATGGTGTTTCGTCAGGATTTAACCATTGAGCAGGCGATAGAAGCGATTGAAGCGGCGATGCAAAGCGATGCGCCGAATGCTTCGGCGATGCGTTTGATGTCGGATTTTTTACGCACAGCCGAGCGTGGCATTGTTCGATGAGCGCGACTGCAATCCTACAATCGTATGATGAATGCCTGTGACCACAGGCATTTTTTACAATAAATAACATCTATGGCACCTATAACACATATGACAAATACTGAATCCGTGCGCTTGGTGATGGTGGCGGGTGAGTCCTCGGGCGACCAATTGGCAGCGGTGCTATTAAAAGGCGCACGCGCACGTTATGCCCAAGTCTCCAGCGCAGGCATTGTCGGTGAGGCGATGGTGGCGCAAGGCGCGCAGGCATGGTGGTCGTCGCAGTCTTTGGCGGTGCGTGGTTATTTTGAACCCATCAAACATTTGCCGCGTATTTTAAAAATGCGCAGCGAATTGATACAGCGCACGATAGCCATGCGTCCAGACGTGTTTATTGGCATTGATGCGCCAGACTTTAATTTGGGGGTTGAAGCCCAACTGCGTGCGCAAGGCGTGCCGACCATGCATTATGTCAGCCCGTCGATTTGGGCATGGCGTGCGGGACGGATTGAAAAAATTCGCCGCGCCGTTGACCACATGTTGTTGATTTTTCCGTTCGAGCAAAAAATTTATGATGATGCGGGCATTCCTGCGACCTATGTGGGGCATCCGTTTGCGCAGCAAATTCCCTTGATTGCCCAACCAGAACAGGCAAAACAGATATTGGGGATTGATAAAGATGCGTTTGCTTTGGCACTTTTACCCGGTTCGCGCGCTTCAGAAATCCAGTACAACGCGCCGAATTTTTTTAAAGCCGCACAATTGATGGCGCAGTGCATCGGCGCATTAAAACCTGTAAAGTGCTTGGTTCCGATTGCCCATGCGAATTTGCGTGCGCAATTGCTCAACATCCAACAACAGCACGCGCCCAATTTGTCCATTCATTGGTTGGATGGGCAAGCGCGCACAGTGATGGAGGCAGCGGATGCGACCATCGTTGCCAGTGGTACGGCGAGTTTGGAAGTGGCGTTGTACAAAAAACCAAGCATCATCTCATATCAGACCTCGTGGTTGTCTGCCAAAATTTATCCCCACGTGGCATTGCAACCGTGGATAGGTTTGCCGAACATTCTCATGCGCCAGCATTTTATCCCCGAAATTTTACAAAATGAGGCGACAGCGCACGGTTTGGCAGATGCTTTGATGGGTGAAATCGAGCGTTATGCCAAGGATGCAACGGTGTATGAGCAACTCATGCAGATGCACCATAGTTTAATCGCCGACACGCCGAATTTATGTGCCCAAGCGATTGAACAAGTTCGAACTCGGGTGAAATAAATGCGCGCAGTTAAGTTCGATTTATTCAACGATGGCATCACCTCGCCCGAGCAAGCCCAACACCTGTGCGGTGCGGATGAAGCGGGGCGTGGACCACTGGCGGGTGCGGTGTTTGCCGCAGCGGTGATATTGGATGTGCCGATTGTGGGATTGGCTGACTCGAAAAAATTGTCTGCAAAAACCCGCGAGCGATTGTCTGAACAAATCAAAAACGAAGCGCGCGCATGGTGTATTGCCAGTGCGAGCGTGGCGGAAATAGACGCACTCAATATCTTGCAAGCGAGTATGCTGGCGATGACGCGCGCAGTGCAGGGCTTGAACATTCGCCCTGATTGGGTGTGGGTTGATGGCAATCATTTCCCCAAAGGTTTACTGGTGGCGCAGTATGCGGGCGGCGCGATGATTCAAGGCGATACCAAAGAGCCTGCGATTTCTGCGGCTTCGATATTGGCCAAAGTCGCGCGCGATGCCGATTGCCTGCGTTTACATGATTTGTATCCAGAATACGGCTTTGCCCAGCATAAAGGCTACCCGACCGCGGCACACCTCAAAGCTTTGCAACAACACGGCGCAACGCCCGAGCATCGCATGAGTTTCGCGCCTGTGAAAACCCTGCGGTTCAAAACCCAGAAAGCATGAACAGACCCATGATTACCTCGAAAGACAACCCGCAATTCAAAGCACTGAAAAAACTCATTCATCAACCCAAACGCAGCGACACGATGATGGCGGTCGAGGGCGTGCATGCCTGTCAATTGCTGCTCAAACATCAAACCGTTCACCAACTGCGTATCGAGAAGGTTTGGGTCGGTGCATCGGCATTGAATGACCGAGAGATACAGTCGTTGTTACTCAATGCACAAAGTCAAAACATTCCAGTGATGGAGTTGGATGGTGGCTTGTTTCGTGAACTGTCCATTTTAGAGCAGGGCATTTCAGTGGTGTTTGAAGTGCAAAGACCTGCGATTGAACCCGTGGATGTGGCAAAAATTACGGGCAATATGGTGCTTTTGGACGGTATTCAAGACCCAGGCAATATGGGCTCGATTTTGCGCACTTGTGCTGCGGCGGGTGTGCGCGAGGTTTGGCTCAATGCGCAATGCGTCAACCCCTACAGCGCGAAAGTCATCCGTGCGGGTGTGGGCGCTCATTTTGGGATTCGCATCCGCGAGAATGTTGATTTAACCGCAGCGGTACAAGCACTCAAACACAATCAAATCACCGTCTGTGCCACCACCTCACACGGCACACACAATATTTATCAACAGAATTTGAGTCGCCCAACCGCATGGCTGATGGGCAATGAAGGCGCGGGTTTGAGTGCCGAATTGCTCGCGCAAGCCGATGCCGCGCTAACCATTCCCATGCACGTGGGTGAATCGCTGAATGTCGCTTCGGCAACGGCGGTGTGCTTGTTTGAAATGCTGCGTCAGCAACAGCAATAATGGCAACAACGATAAAAAAATCCCGAAAACTAATTTTCGGGATTTCTGACCGTCGCATTGTGGGTGTTTAAAACAATTTCGAAACTACCCACCATGACACAGCGGCAATCAACGCCGATGCGGGGATGGTGAATATCCATGCCCAAACAATATTGCCCGCTAAACCCCAGCGCACTGAGGATGCCTTCATGGTCGAGCCTGCACCCATGATGGCACCCGTGATGGTGTGTGTGGTTGATACAGGGATACCCATAGCGGTTGCGGTGAATAGGGTGATTGCACCACCCGTTTCAGCGGCGAAGCCACTGACAGGTTTGAGTTTGCAGAGTTTTTGCCCCATGGTTTTGACAATGCGCCAACCACCGAATAAAGTGCCCATAGCAATCGCGCTAAAACATGCGTACCCAACCCAAAGGGGTAGTTCTTCATTCGCGCCAACCACACCACCTGCGAGCAAAATCAACCAAATAATCCCCATGGTTTTTTGTGCGTCGTTACCGCCGTGTCCCAAGCTGTACATGGCAGCAGAAATCAATTGCAATCGGCGGAACCAGCGGTCAACCCTCGCGGGGGCCGTTCGGTAAAATAGCCAGCCGACAATCAGCATGATGGTTGAACCCAACAAAAAGCCCAAAGCAGGTGAGATAAAAATAAACATGATGGTTTGTAAAATCTTGTCGGCGATGAGCACAGCAAAACCACTTTTAGCCACCGCAGCACCGATGAGCCCGCCCATCAATGCGTGTGACGAAGACGATGGAATGCCGTAGTACCACGTAATCACATTCCAAATAATCGCCCCCATCAAGGCTCCAAAAATCACGTATTGATCGACCACCGAGCCTTGAATAATGCCTTTACCGATGGTGGCGGCGACTTTGTGCGGCAAAACATAAAATGCAATGAAGTTAAATACCGCCGCCATCAGGACGGCGTGGTGGGGTTTGAGCACCCCTGTGGAGACCACAGTGGCAATGGAGTTCGCTGAATCATGAAATCCATTCATAAAATCGAATATCAGAGCCAGTGCTACGAGAAATAGCATCATACCCATTCCGATGTGTATAGAGTTTGACATGGTGTGCCTTTAATTCAAATGCTATGGTTAAAATGTATGACGTTGAAGTTCAAACAAATTAAGCGTTTTCAACCATGATGCCTTGAATGATGTTGCCCACGTCTTCGCATTTGTCGGTCACCGATTCGAGTAACTCGTACAAGGCTTTGTATTTGATGAGGTCTTTGACGTTCTCCTCTTCGCGGAATAATCGCGACATGGCATCGCGCAGAACGCGGTCCGCGTCGGATTCCAAACGTTCGATTTCGGAAGCCAAACGCAAGACTTCGGCGGTGTTTTTCATGTTTTCTAAATAATTCACCGCTTTTTCTAAACGCTCACAGCACGCCAAAATAATCGTACAGAGTTTTTGGGCACTTTCAGACGATTTGCGCACGTCGTACAGTGAAATGGTTTCTGCCACGTCTTCCATCATGTCGATGATGTCGTCTAAATTGGTCACCAATTTTAAAATCACATCGCGATCCAGCGGTGTGATAAAGGTTTTATGCAATAAATCAACGGTTTCATAAGTGAGGCGATCGGCTTTTTTCTCGTTGTCGCGAATCACTTGTATGTACTTGTCCGCGTTGTCAATGTCGTTGAACAAAGCCACCATTTCTTGGGCAGAGACAGTGAGCAATGCTGCGTGTTGGTTGAATAAAGTGAAAAACTTGCCTTCTTTGGGCATAAAACGATTAAACATAATGAACCTTTTTCGTTGGATAAACGTGTAGGGGACGTTGATTGTGTCAGTGCACTCAATGTTTTATGACAGCGTCATAAAACGGTCACATTTTACCCGATGAGCCACCTAAGGGGGTGGGGAAATTGCAGAATATATTGGGTATTTTTTGCCAACCACAGCAATGTTTGCTTTGCAGCGTGTTTGCTAATTTGAAGCCTATATTTTCAGTTACAATTCAAACATGACCGATACAAATACCCCGCCCACTGCTTTTGACCCCAGCGAATTGCTCGCATCTTTGCAGCATTTACCGGGGGTGTATCGCCATATCGGTGCCAATGACGAAGTTTTGTACGTTGGTAAAGCCAAAGATTTAAAAAAGCGGGTGACGAGTTATTTTCAAAAAAACCTCAGCCATTCGCCGCGCATTGCCTTGATGGTGCAGAAAATTGTGCGGGTGGACGTGACTGTGACGCGCACCGAAACCGAGGCATTGTTGTTAGAAAACAATTTAATCAAGCAACTTGCGCCGCGTTATAACATCCTGTTTCGCGATGACAAATCCTATCCATTTCTGAAAATGACGCGCCATGATTTTCCACGCATGGTGTATTACCGTGGGGCGGTGGACAAGGTGCATCAATATTTTGGACCGTTTCCAAACGGTTATGCGGTCAAAGAATCGATTAAATTATTACAAAAAGTCTTTATGCTGCGCACCTGCGATGAAACGGTGTTTAAGAATCGCTCGCGCCCGTGCATGCTCCATCAAATTGAGCGTTGCTCCGCACCTTGTGTGGGCTTGATTTCTAAGCCAGACTATGCGGCAGATGTGGCCGCGAGTGTGAAGTTTTTACGTGGCGAGTCGGACGCGGTGTTGCACGACTTGCAAAACAAAATGCAAACCGCTGCCGAGCAATTGCAGTTTGAACAAGCCGCGTTGTACCGTGACAAAATTGCCGCGCTCTCGAACATGATGAGTCAACAAGCGGTTGAATCCACGGGCGACGATACCGATGCAGACATCATTGCGGTGGCGCATTCAGATGCGCGCTACTGTGTGAATTTGGCGATGGTGCGCGGTGGGCGGCATTTGGGCGACAAGGCGTTTTTCCCGCAGCACACGCAGGACTGCAGTGCGCAGGATGTATTCGAGGCATTTATCATTCAGCACTATTTGGACAGCGAGCCGCCACGCGTGATGATTAGCGCGCTCACGCCATCCCAAGCGGTTGCAGAATTGCTCGACGATGCCGTGGGACGATCATTGCAATGGGTCAAACAACCGCGCGGTCAGCGCAAAATTTGGTTAGAAATGGCGTTGAACAACGCAGAACTCGCACTGTCTCGTCGGATGCAGGAGTCTGCCAGCGCGAAATTGCGCACCGAGGATTTGCTCAAGGTGCTGCACCATGAGTTGGATACGGATGAGGAAAAATCAAACTTTCGTGTGGAGTGTTTTGATATTAGCCACACTGCAGGCGAGGCGGCGCAAGCATCCTGCGTGGTGTATCAACACCACACGATGCAAAATAACGAATACCGTCGCTACAACATCAAAGACATCACCGCGGGTGATGACTACGCGGCGATGCGCCAAGTGTTGCAACGCCGTTATGAAAAAATTGCTGAGTTGTTATCAAGCGTGCAAAACGAGCAACACGAGGACTTTGCCAAACACATGCCCGATGTGGTGTTGGTCGATGGTGGCAAAGGGCAATTGTCGATTGCGCGTGAGGTGTTTGAAGGTTTGGGTTTGGACATTTCGGTGCTGGTCGGCGTGTCCAAAGGCGAGGGGCGGCGCGTGGGTTTGGAAACCTTGGTGTTTGCCGATGGGCGCGTTGCGGTGAAACTCGGCAAACTCTCGCCTGCATTGATGCTGATTGCGCAGATACGCGATGAGGCACATCGTTTCGCGATTACAGGGATGCGCGCGGCACGGGCGAAAACCCGCAATGTCTCGCGACTCGAAGAAATCGAAGGTGTGGGTGCCAAACGTCGCACGGCATTGCTCAAACGCTTTGGTGGCGTGGCAGGTGTGAAAAACGCCAGTGTGCAGGATTTGGCGCAGGTGGAAGGTATTTCTGAAAAAATCGCGCAGGAAATTTACAAACAATTGCACGATGATGGGCGAGTCGAATAAATGTTGGGTTAGAATACCGCTGATGAAGCGCACAGCATTTTTCATAGAAAGTTCAGTATGCCATTTAACATCCCCATCCTCCTGACTTGGGGCAGGGTCATCGCCATTCCCCTGCTGGTTGCGATTTACTACGCCCCATTTGACAACTACGCCATGGTGCGTGATGTTTTGGCGACTGTATTGTTTGTCGGCGCGGCAGTGACCGATTGGCTCGATGGTTATTTGGCGCGCAAATGGAATCAAACTAGCAAGTTTGGCGCATTCCTCGATCCCGTTGCCGACAAACTCCTCGTGGCGGCGTGCCTCATTGTGTTGGTACACGACCAACGCGTACATGGGCTGATTGCGCTGATTATCATCGGGCGCGAAATCACCATCTCGGCTCTGCGCGAATGGATGGCGAGCATCGGTGCGCGTGCGGCGGTGGCGGTCAACGCGTTGGGCAAATGGAAAACTGCGGTGCAGATGGTGGCCTTGCCGATGCTGTTGTTCAACGGTGTGGTAATCGGCATCAATACCCGCTTGGTGGGCACATGGTTGATTTACATCGCCGCCGCGCTCACTGTGATTTCGATGGGGGTGTATCTCAAAGGCGCGTATCCGACTTTGCGCGAGCACTCGTAAAGTTATATTTGACGATTTTATTCTTTTCGGTTATAGTTCAACGCATGACTACCCGATTTTTTAAACCTCTTGCTTCGTTGCGATTGCTGGCTTCTTTACTAAGATGCCAGCCGTTGTTTGCGTACGCGAATCGAGGATGCTAAAAAAGTTAAACCGTTTAGTCAGTATCCAAGAATTTTCAAACCTCGGCATAATTTCAGCAAACGCTGTGCCGAGGTTTTTTCTTATGGTGTTTGCAAACCCAAGTTTTAATCTAACCCACATAGGTGCACAATGAACGACACATTTCGAACTTTAGACCCTGCGAAAAAATACACCGCATATCCGCAAATCAAATTGGAAAACCGTCAATGGCCTGATAAAACCTTGACCCAACCACCGATTTGGTTGTCAACTGATTTGCGCGACGGCAATCAGGCGTTGATTGACCCGATGGACATTGATAAAAAGTTGAAGTTGTGGGATTTGTTGGTCAGCTTGGGTTATAAAGAAATCGAAATCGGTTTTCCTTCGGCCTCGCAAATTGAGTTTGATTTTGTGCGCAAACTGATTGATGGTGGACGTATTCCCAAAGGCGTGGCGATTCAGGCATTGATGCAAGGGCGCACGGATTTAATCAACCGCACCGCTGAGGCGATGGCGGGTGCTGAGATTGCGATTATGCACGTGTACAACGCGACCAGCCCGTTGTTCCGCGAAGTGGTGTTTCAAAAAAACCGCCAGCAAACCATCGATTTGGCTTTGAAAGCGATTGACGACATCAAAGCGGCGATTGCGCAATACCCGCAAACCAAATGGGTGTTGGAGTACTCGCCTGAAACCTTCAGCATGACGGAGGCAGATTTTGCGGTGGAAATTTGTACCGCGGTGATGGAGCGTTGGGGCGCAAGCCCGAGCAACAAATTAATTTTCAATTTGCCTGCAACCATTGAGGTATCCACGCCGAATGTGTACGCCGACCAAGTCGAATACTTCCACAAAAACATTCCAAACCGCGATAGTGTGATTATCAGTTTGCACCCGCACAATGACCGCGGTACGGGTACGGCGTGTGCCGAACTCGGTATGCTCGCAGGTGCGGATCGTGTCGAAGGCTGCTTGTTTGGTAATGGTGAACGCACGGGCAATGTGTGTTTGGCGAACCTTGCGGTGAATATGTGGTCACAGGGCATTCATCCTGGGATTGATTTTTCAAACATCATGGAAGTGGTGCAAATTGTTGAAGAATGCACGCAGTTGCCCGTCAGTCCACGTCATCCTTGGGCGGGTGAATTGGTATTCACGGCGTTTTCTGGTTCACACCAAGACGCGATTAAAAAAGGTTTGACCCGTCAAAAAGAGCGACAAATGGCGGCGAGTGGTGAGACTGTGAAGTGGGAAGTGCCGTATTTACCGATAGATCCAGCGGATTTGGGGCGTGGTTATGATGCGGTGATTCGCGTGAACGCGCAGTCGGGCAAGGGCGGCATGGCGTATTTGCTCGAACGCGATTATGGTTTGGAATTGCCACGTCTGTTGCAAGTTGAAGTCGCGCGTGCGGTGCAAGTGCTCGCTGATGAAACGGGTAAAGAGCTGACCAGCGAACAAATTTATGACGTGTTTAACCAAACGTTTGTCATACCTGAAGGTAAAGTGCGTTATGTGAAACACAAAATTGAGCACGAAGATGGTGTGGAAACCGTCACAGCAACGATACAAGTCAACGGCGAAGAAAAAACCATTACGGGTACAGGCAATGGACCGTTGTCGGCATTCGCTTCAGCTTTGAATCAAGCGGTTGGCACGAAGTTCTCGGTGACGCAGTACTCGCAACACGACATCCATCCTGAAGTAGGCGATACTGCACAAGAAGCTGTGTGTTATGTACAGGTGGCGCATGCCGACCAAGCACCGACGTATGGTGTGGGTTTGCATTCGAATATTGTGACCGCTTCATTCTTGGCATTCGTCGCTGCGATGAATCGCAATGGGGCTTTGAAAAGCTAAATGAAAGGAGTCATGTGCTGTCACACCTCGGCACTTTGAGGTTGTCATTCGAAATGCTCGCGTATTTTTATGCGGGCATTTTTTATGGCGGACATGCTTTGTGTGGGCTGATTAAAGTTGATTGAGTATTTTCCAATTCTTGTTAAGTATATTTTAATTCAGATTGAACATAAATTAATGGAAAAATGATAAAACCTATTTTGTATGATGGTATAGTTCAGTCACTTAGAGAGCGGCGTTGCCAAAGTTATTTTGGTATTTTTTATATTTAGAGTCACATCATAGTCAGTTATAGCGGCTTCTAAGCAATTTGATGAATTTGTTTTTTATGGGTTTTCGCGGTTTTGATAAAGTGTTTTTGGTCAGAAATGGTCAAGCCAATTGCCTTAAATCCTTATGATTGATAAGGAATAGTCGCGAAAAATAATACTAACCATTTTAATAATGGATACAAAATGTCAGTACCCAGTCAAACTATTGGTGAAATTATTGCGCGATATGATTCCAAGCGCGATCGCCTCTTGGATATGCTGCATGAGGTGCGCGAGCAGCACGGATATATCTCGGATACGGCGATTTCCGAATTGGCCAACGGTCTCTCAACTACGTTTAACGACGTGTTAGAGACCGTTTCTTTTTATCATTTCTTTCACCGCACACCAGTGGGCAAGCATCAAATTTATTTGAGCGACACGGTGATTGCGCGTCAAAGTGGCTATGACGCGGTCAAGCAAGCTTTAAACGATGCGGTGGGTGCTGATGCAGATATTCATGTGCTGAGTACCGCGTGTGTTGGTCTGTCGGATCAGGAGCCCGCGATGTTGGTCGATGACGTGGCATTTACCCAACTCACACCTGAAAAAGCGCGCGACATTGTGGCGCAACTACAAGCAGGTCAAACTGCTGAGCAAATCGCCAATCCAAAGCGCATTCCCCGCAGTTCTGAGCAATACGCCGATGCTTTGGTGTCAGCGCAAGTGCAAAACTTAGGCGCGGTGTATTTCGCACCTTCGGCACGTCCGATTGATGTTTTGAAAAAAATACTACAAAGCACACCGCAAGCCGTGCTGGACGAAATCAAGGAAGCGGGCGTTTTGGGACGTGGTGGCGCAGGCTTTCCATCGTGGCGCAAATGGCAGACCGTGCGCGACACACCTGCGCCCATCAAATACATTGTGTGTAATGCCGATGAGGGCGAACCAGGAACATTCAAAGACCGCGTGTTGATGACGCGCCGTGCGGAACTGGTTTTTTTGGGTATGGTGTGCGCTGCTTGGGCGGTTGGTTCTGCGCAGGGGGTGTTTTATTTGCGTTTTGAATACCGTTATCTCAAAGATTATTTAGAAGCCGTATTGGTAAAAATGCGCGCCGATGGCGTGTTGGGCGAGAATATTGCTGGGCAGGTTGGGTTTAATTTTGACATTCGAATTCAACTTGGTGCAGGTGCATACGTGGTTGGCGAAGACTCGGCCATGATTGAATCGATGGAAGGCAAGCGCGGCACACCGCGCGTGAAGCCACCATTTCCTGCGGTGCATGGCTATTTGGGTCAACCAACTGTGGTGAATAATGTCGAAACCTTCGCCGCCGCCGCCCGTGCCGTAGAAATGGGTGGGCAATGGTATAAAGCCATGGGTACAGAGCGTTCAACGGGTACACGTTTAATCAGTGCATCGGGCGA
Organism: Burkholderiaceae bacterium; assembly: GCA_018261955.1. Lineage (GTDB taxonomy): Bacteria > Pseudomonadota > Gammaproteobacteria > Burkholderiales > Burkholderiaceae > CTSOIL-112. The sequence goes on along the minus strand of JAGTRK010000004.1, from coordinate 87,990 downwards.
CTGCGCTCGCCCCGGGGTGTATGAAGTCGAGTGGGGCATGAGCCTGCAAGAATTGCTCAAACTGATTGGCGCAGAAAATGCCTATGCTGTGCAAATCGGTGGCGCATCGGGTGAATGCCTGAATGTCGCCAAAAATCTGACGCGCAAAATCGCGATGGAAGATTTGGCAGGCGGTGCATTGATGGTGTGGAATAAGGACAGAGATTTGTTAGAAATTGCTCATCAATTTCAAAAATTCTTTGTCGAAGAATCCTGCGGTATTTGCACACCGTGTCGTGCGGGCGGCATAGCGATGTTGGATAAAGCCGAGCGTTTGCTTGCAGGGCGTGCTTGCCAAAAAGATTTGGACGATGTGGCGCAGTGGGAAAAAGTCTTACGTGCGAACAGCCGCTGTGGCTTGGGTGGATTGCTGTCGCGCCCACTTTTGAGTTTGATACAACAATTTCCAGAACTGGTGCAAAGCAAATTAGCTACAGTTGAAGGTCCATTATTGCCTGCATTTGATATGCATAAAGCCTTGGGCGAGTACGAGCGCGTCGCGCGTGAATTGATGAAGGAGGGCGCATAATGAGCACTGTTAAAACAGTAAAGTTCACCTTGAATGGTCAAACGGTGAGTGCGCCCGAAGGGCAAATACTGGTCGATGCCGTGGCGGACAATGGCGTGTATATTCCAACGCTGTGCCATACGCGCGGACAGCACTGTTTGGGTACGTGTCGTGTGTGCTCAACACAGGTTAATGGTAAAGTCAGCGCGAGTTGCACTTTGCCTGTTGCCGAGGGTATGGCGGTTGAGACCGAAACAGCGGATGTAAAAAACATGCAAAAAACCGTGGTTGAACTGCTGTTCGCTGAGGGCAACCACAATTGCCCCAGTTGCGAGAAAAGCGGTCGTTGCGATTTACAAGCGGTTGGCTACGAAGTTGGTATGTTCGTCTCGCGCTTTAATTATTGCTACACCCCACATGAGAATGAAACGAGCGCGAAACAACTGTGGTTAGAGCGTGACCGTTGTATCTTTTGTCAACGTTGCGTGCAATTTGTCCACTCGGCGAATGGCAAAAAAATCTTTTCCATCAATGGGCGTGGACACAATGCGAGGATTGAAATGGACATCGCTTTGGCAGACACACTGACCGATGCACAAGCCAAAGAAGTCGCGGATTTGTGTCCAGTTGGTGCGATTTTGCAGAAAAATCAGGCCTATCGCCAACCCATTGGCGAGCGTAAATTCGATGTCGCCAGTGTGCGCGAACGGGTATTGAAAGGGGAAACGGTATGAGTCATCACGACACTGAGCGCGACTTTGTATTTGCGCACGAATTGCCTGCAACGCCGTTGCAGGAGGGCATGATTCCAAGCACTGAGGGCAAAATCAAAGTCTCTTTGATTGGGCTGTGTGGTTGCTGGGGATGCACTTTATCCTTGCTCGATTTGGACGAACGCCTATTTCCCTTATTGGACAAAATCACGATTTTGCGCTCATCAATTACCGACATCAAACGCATTCCTGAGCGTTGCACCGTTGGCTTTATCGAAGGGGGCGTTGCCAATGCAGAAAACATCGAAACGCTTGAACATTTTCGCGAGAACTGCGATATTTTAATTTCAGTGGGTGCGTGTGCGTGCTGGGGCGGTGTGCCAGCGATGCGCAATATGTTGCCGCTCAAAGAGTGTTTGGCAGAAGCGTATATCAATGCACCCTCAAATACCAAATTGGCGCAAGGCGCGCACCCTGTGATTCCTTTGCATCCTGAGATTCCGTTGTTGACGGATAAAGTCTATCCTTGCCACGAAGTGGTGAAAATGGATTACTTCATTCCGGGTTGTCCGCCCGATGGTGACGCGGTGTTTCAAGTATTGGACGACTTAATCAATGGGCGCACCATTGATTTGCCGACTTCGATACACCCATTGCATCGCTACGATTAAACCACACTGAATAGGTAAAAGGATAACAGCATGAGAAAAATAGTCGTTGATCCCGTCACTCGCATTGAAGGGCACGGAAAAATCACCGTCACATTGGATGACGACAACCGCGTGGTGGACGCGCATTTGAGCGTGGTCGAGTTTCGCGGTTTTGAGCGCATGATACAGGGACATCCGTTTTGGGAAGCACCGATGCTGATGCAACGCGTTTGCGGGATTTGCTTTGTCAGTCACCACATGTGTGGCGCAAAAACACTGGACGATATGGTTGGTGTGGGTTATGCGCAAGGCATTCATCCAACCCCTGTGGCGGAGAAAATGCGCCGTTTGGGGCACTATGCGCAGCAATTGCAGTCGCACGTGACGGCGTATTTTTATCTGCTTGCGCCTGAAATGCTGTTTGGCATGGATGCGCCCCCTGCGCAACGCAATATTTTGGGATTGGTCGCTGCCAATCCTGAGTTGGTTAAACGCGTGATCGAAATTCGCAAATGGGGACAAGAGTTGCTCGTGGCGATTTTTGGTAAACGCATGCACGGGATTCAATCCATCCCGGGGGGCGTGAACAACAACCTGAGTATTGCACAACGCGATCGCTTCATCAACGGTGACGCAGGCATTATTTCGTTGGCAAAGGTAATGGAATACGCTTGGGACTCGCTCAATGTATTTAAAAGCTACCATCAAGCGCACCGTGACCAAGTTGATCGATTTGCCGTTGTGCCTGCGCTCAATATGTGCTTGGTTGATGACAATGGCAATGCGGACTACTACCACGGTCGTTTGCGCATCACCGATGCGAACAAAAATATCGTGGACGAGTTCGACTACCATGATTATTTGAGTAAAATATCCGAGGACACTGAGCCTTGGAGTTATATGAAATTCCCATACCTCACCGCTTTAGGACGCGAGGCGGGCAGTGTACGTGTCGGACCTTTGGCACGGATGAATATCACAAAAACCCTAAACACGCCATTGGCAGCGGCAGAATTGGCGCAGTTCCACGACTACACCCACGGCAAAGCCAACGAGATGACCTTGCACACCAACTGGGCGCGAGCGATTGAAATCATCAACACCGCCGAGTTGATACAAGAACTTTTGCATGATCCTGATCTGCAAAGTGAGCAATTGGTACTGAACTACACCCCAGCACAGTGGACAGGTGAGGGTGTGGGCGTGGTGGAAGCCCCGCGTGGTGTATTGCTACACCACTACAAAGCGAACGAGCAAGGCGCGATAACCAACGCCAATCTCATCGTTGCCACCACGCAAAACAACCAAGTGATGAATCGCACGCTCAAAGCCGTTGCTGATGAATACCTCAATGGGCAAGCGAACATCACCGAAGGCATGATGAATGCACTTGAAGTCGGTTTACGTGCGTATGACCCATGTCTGTCGTGCGCGACACATGCGGCAGGGCAAATGCCTTTGCAGGTGACACTGGTCAATGAGTCAGGTCAGGTGATTGATGAACGCATGCGTTGATGGGGTAAACACGCCCAGTTTGTATGAGTTTGATGCCCAAGAGTGTTTAATCTTGGGCATCGGCAATGAATCGCGCCAAGACGACGGTATCGGTTGGGCATTTATCGATTATTTAGAAAAAAATCAATTGTGCGCACATGCAGTGCTGGATAGACGCTATCAGCTACTGGTTGAAGATGCCGAAGTGGTGAGTCGTTTTCAACGCGTGCTATTGGTCGATGCCAGTCAAGAAGCCCATGTGGACAAGGTTTCGCTAGTGCGCATTGTGCCGAAATTGGACACCAGTTTCACCTCACACGCGATTTCACCCGCGAGTATTTTAGCGACCTGTGTGCAGTGTTTTGGAGTGCAGCCCGAAGTGTGGTTTTTGACCATCAAAGGCTATGAATGGCAGTTTGGGCACGGGTTGACCATGCAGGCGCAGGCGAATTTTCAAGAGGCCTTACGCATGATGAGGGCTCAAAAATAAAACCTATTTGAATATTTGCCAAATTATGTGGGTTGAATCTTGACCCAAACTGAAAAACCTTGTATAGTTTCAATTCTTCGCTTCACGCGATTTTAAAGTGCATAGCGAGATGGCCAGGTAGCTCAGTCGGTAGAGCAGAGGATTGAAAATCCTTGTGTCGGCGGTTCGATTCCGCCCCAGGCCACCAAAATTCAAAACCCGCAGTGTTCGCATTGCGGGTTTTTTTGTATATGAATTTTAGGCTTTGCGTATGCCCATATTGAATTTCATACGTTAATCCCCACATGCTCTGCAAAGGTAAGTAATTTATTGCATAATGGGGTTGCAAAAGCAGAGGACGGTGCTTTATCCGTTGGTGTTAATTCACTTTTTGGAGATGACAGTGAAACGAATTTTTTTATTTTTGTTGACCAATATTGCCGTCATGGTGATGATTAGTGTGGTCTTGCGTGTGACGGGTTTGGATCGCGCCTTGGGTGGTCAAGGGGGTATGGGTGCGCTACTGGCTGCATCTGCTGTGGTGGGTTTCGCAGGCTCGATTATTTCATTGCTCATGTCTAAAAAAATGGCAGCGATGTCGGTGGGTGCGCAAGTGATCGATCAGCCAAGCAATGACACCGAAATGTGGTTGGTCGAAACCGTCCGTCGTCAAGCCACTCAAGCCAACATCGGTATGCCTGAAGTTGCGATTTATGAGTCACCTGATGTGAATGCGTTTGCCACAGGTGCCAATAAAAACAATGCCTTGGTAGCGGTCTCAACGGGTTTGTTGCGCAGTATGAGCAAAACCGAGGCCGAAGCCGTACTCGCGCATGAGGTGTCACACGTTGCCAATGGGGATATGGTGACTTTGACCTTGATTCAAGGCGTGGTGAATACCTTCGTGTTTTTCCTCTCACGGGTCATCGGTACTTTAGTGGATGGCGATCGCGAAGACGGCAGCACGGGCATGGGGTATTTTGCCACAGTGATGATTTCGCAAATTTTCTTGGGCTTTTTGGCAACGATGATTGTGATGTGGTTCTCGCGTCATCGTGAGTTTCGCGCGGATGCGGGTGGCGCGAATTTGTCAGGTCGCCAAAATATGATTAACGCGCTGAAACGTTTGCAATCGGCACATGAGCCTGAACACATGCCAGAGAAAGTCGCGGCTTTGGGAATTTCGGGCAAACGTGGTGGCGTGATGCGTTTGTTTATGACGCATCCACCTTTAGAAGAGCGCATTGCGCGTTTGGAAGCATCATTATAACAATCTGAGTTTTCTATTTGTCCCGGCTTAAAATAGGTTGATAGTTTAGGGCTCAAACTGTTGTAATTTTTTCGAGCGTTGTTCACACTTTTGGATTTTTTGCTTACAGACCAAAACGTCGATTTTTCGTGTTGTCAAGGATGAGAAACTCACGGCAAAGCCGCATAGTACAACATGAAAAATCGATGGAAAATTCGTTAAGCAAAAAATTCAAGCGATTTTAATGAAAAAAGTGTAGACAACGCGTCGATTTCCTACAGTTAAAACAATCTACGAAGGCTCACACCAACGCCTTGGTTTAAGTATTTTGAACTCTTTTCAAGGTTATAAGACAGTGATAAGTTGGTTTGATCGTTTGGTTGATAAGACAGACCCAAACCTGTTGAAATGGATGCGCGAGCACGCGGCATACCATTCGTAACAAAATTAGAATCAGGCGTACTCGCAAATGAGCTGTCAATTTTATTTCGTTTGCGTGCAAGTGCATCGTATCCAAGCATAAACTGTAGATATAGTTTCGCTGATGGCGTGGATTGATACTCAATTTTACTGCCAGCCCCGATAAGCAATGATTGAGCAGTTTGCCCTTGCACCTTTAAGTTAAGCGCATCGGCTCCCGACTCTGTATAGCCTTGTTCATGCTGTCTTGAATAATCCACCCTGACTTGTGGTGTGATGGTGAGGTTGTTTGTGGGCCTCCAATAGTAACTGTATCCGATACCACTCATAACAGGTATGCCACCGTAGGATGAGTGCGCACTCAGTCCAGCGAAAGGAATCGGTCTTGTGCCATCCACGTGGTGATAACCAGAGCCAATATAACCACCCAATGCAGAAGAATCATTTAAACCATACTTTCCATAAGCAAACAGTTGATACATATTGACTGTTGCGGTATGGCGGGTATTTGATTGCTCATTGCCCGTTAGATTATTTCGGGCATAGGATGCAGAAAAACCAACGCGCGTAGCAGCGTCTATTTGCTTATCCACCCCACCGATGACACCCAAAGTGGTGCCATCATAACCCGCAATCCCTCCTTTATTTTGCTGGTTTGACCAAGTGCCTAACGGTTGTATCCATGAACAATCGGCGTTGGAATTAGAGTTAAATACATTGCTTGCAGAGCCATTGCAGTGGTGTGCGGCAGGACTGGCAGTCAGATGGTTTTGGATTGCTCCTTGGAATAATTGGGTGGTATTGAGCATGACCTCGCTGGTTTGTCTTGTTAATAATGGGGTGGTTTGCACCGCTGCATTTGCCGCTTGCTCACTATTGGTGATAGACCAGAAGTATGAGGCCAATGGTGTCTTGGCATTGTTTTTAAAGGTTTTATCCAAAGCTTCGGCCGCGCCGTAGGCAAGGGTTTTACCGTATAAAATGCTGCTGCCTAAAAGTGTGCTTGGGTCAGGCTTATTGGTTATTGGCGGCACTGGATTGGGTTGATTGGGTGTTGGCGACGGGGTGCTTGGGGAACTTGGTTGATTTGTGGCTGCTTTTACATCCAAATCAACCTGATTGTTATTGATATGGGGAGAGAACTTAAACAGCAAACTATTCGTAAGGCTGGATTTGAATGCGCCCACAATCGAATTCCCTTTTAAAACTGATTCAAGGCTGCCATTGGTCAGTTGAGCGCCTTGGCTGACGTCAACATACAAATCCCCGCCTAAGTTCAATTGCCCAGTGGCATTGATTTTGCCATAGTCGCTCATCCCATTGACCGCTATTTCTGTCACACCTGAACTAGTGTAGTCACCGTTGATGGAGAGTGTTTTGCCCGCACTGACGACGACCTTCCCTGCGTTCGTGACGGAGCCTGTACGGGTGTTGTCAACGGCTTTTAGTGTCCCAAAAGTCGCAGCACCTGTGCGGGATTTGGCCGAAGTACCGACTGTACTGGTAGATTGGGTCGATATTGTGCTGTTATCAAGCGAGGCGCCTTTGGACAATTCTAATACGCCATTATCGATAGTGGTTTGACCAGAGTAAGCATTTTTACCCATCAAGGACATCGTGCCTGCACCCGTTTTGATTAAGCCGCCAGAGCCTGAAATCTCACCTGCAAATGTCGTATTGGTGTCATTGCTGCCAGCATCAAGTGAGCCAGATCCAAGCAACACCTTGCCTTCTCCTGCCAATGAGGCAATTTTTTGATGATAACCGTTTAGATCCAATGTCCCGTCCTTATCAATGCGGACGCCGCTTTTTTCTGAGAACGCATTGATAAGCCCTGCTTTGAGCACCCCTTGATTAACGGTGGTATCGCCAGTATAGGTGTTATTTCCTGCCAAAGTAAGTTCTCCAGAACCTTTCTTGAATATCCCACCCACACCAGAAATACTGTTTTTCCAAATATCTTTTGTCCCGAAATCGGCTAAATCATTGGGTAATCCAGGTGTTTGATCAACCACGAGGATATCATCCAGTTGAGTCGGCCCATTGTATGCTTTGGGTAGGTCTATTAAACCCCAGTATTTATCTGCTAAGCCACTGTCTTGTAAAGTTGGGCTAAGTCCCATATTGGCCAAACTGTTTTTTGGATAACTGGTTGTTGCTAAAATAGTCCGTCTCGCGTCCGCAGACAGGTATGGAAAACGCAACAGTAATAAATTCTCCGACTTGCTGGGTAGTTGGCTGGCGGTAATGTATGAAGGTGGGGTTTTATCTGTGAATATCCCATAGTAGCCAATGGCATTATTCTGTTTTGCATATCCATCGGTAATGGGGGTCTCTTGCTGTAATAAGCAAGCTTTTAAATCTGGGCAATCCACCATATTGGCGGCAGCAAGCCGAACTTGTTTGGCATGGTCTATGGTTGATTGCAACACCACAGGATTATTCAAATATTGAGACATGTAATAATAGTTTAACACTCGGGATAAGATGGTATCTGTAGGGAAGTGCGCGCCCAAAATGACTCGACTTTCCCCATTTTCGAGTGCTCGTGAAAATATTTCATCCCCCCGCTCTGGGAAAATCATTGCGTAAACAACAGCCTGTTTGAATCCATTCATGGTGTGGCCGCTTGGATACGACGAACCAGAGATCGTTTCATAATCAGGTATGTAGTTATAATTATCGTCTAATACCTGATAAGGGCGACCTCGATGGTAATAATCTTTCAAAATAAAATCGCTCGCTCGTGTTGAACCTTTTTTATCTGGATTAAGCGAATCTTGTGCATAAGGGGTATTTTTATAATACATCGCAAATAATGACTTGTAGTCGCTGTTGTCATATATAGATGATTCAGTGTTTGAGTACAGTTTTCCAAAAACAGAGGTATTAAATAAGCTAAAAACGTACCTTTCCTTTTGATTTGCTTCATCATTGGCCAATTCAAGACGAGTCGCGTTGTTTAGACCGAGTATCTGATATGCCGCACTGCCTTGCCGATCAAGTTCTTCTAATGCCGAACCTGGTTTTGGGTGAGAACCCACGATATTGTTTTTTAAGTACAAAAACCATGCATCTCTTTGCTTTGTTATTTCATCAATAGAGTCGGTGGTTTGTGCTTGCGCAGAGGCATAAAAACATATATTGGACAGCACGGTGACCAATATGAACTTCTTTAACGTGTTATACGCAATCTTTTTGTGTGAGAGCTGCGTTGTTTGACAATTATTTTTTTGGGTTTTCACGATTACTATCCTTGTGGTTAACATTGACATCAGCATGTTAATTTACTCATGTGACAAGGTTATTTAATCGTGTGGTTTGGAAGCGTAAAAAGAGTTGAATGGCAGTGTTTTTAACTGCATTTAAACTGGTTGTTGTAACTGTAATCTGAGGTGATGTGGATTGATGACATTCCATCCAGACAATAGAAGCGGGTGTCAATCAACAGTGGCTTCAAACAATCAAGCCTTTTGCTGCGCTGACTTTAAGTGCAATTTTAAGGCTTTGATGTGTTGCTCTGGGGTTGGGGGTCTTGGTTCATGGCGTCACCTCCTCGATTGTTCGTGCTCAGAATACGCCAATCTATTTCGCTACGCTTGTGTAACCAGTTCTTGACCGTGGAATTTGTCAATCAATCTGCACAGGTGCATAAATCCATGCGTGTCCACCTGAACGCAGTTGCGCCAGTTTACGCGCATAGAGTGACACCTCGTATACATCGGCTTGAGCAAGCTCTTGTGCTGTGATTTGAAATACCATACCCTCAACCGTGTCGTCTGAATGACGGGTGTATTTAAGCATGGGGTGAAAGCGTTTGCCTGATAAACGGACGACTTGCTCATCGGTGATTTCAACTTCGGTCAACACATAACCGACCAAGGCATCTGCTGTGCCCTCCAATACGCGCCCAAAAGTCGCCATTTGAACGTCAGGTTGTTGCAATGTGCCGTAAGAAAATAATTTTTCCATGGCTTGTTTCTTAACGAACCAAGGGTTTGTGGGTTGTTTGCGCGGCTTCGTAGGGCGTGCCCGCATTGATGACGTTGGTATAACCCATTTGCATGAGCATTGTGCGTGCGTAGCCTGAGCGCATACCTGAGGCACAATACAGCACAAGGGTTTGTGTTTTGTCTTGCAGGGATGCGAGGTTGTGTGGGGAAATGGCCTCCACAGGGATATTCAGCGCGCCTTCGACATGCCCCATGGCAAATTCGCCCGCAGAGCGCACGTCAATGATGAGGGCGTTTTCGGGTAGGGGTTCGGTGGGTGTGCCGCGCATTTGTGCTTTGAGTTGATCAAATACGTTCATGAGGGTTCTCCAAATACAAAACGGCACACAGCATCATGATGGATTCTGTGCGCCGCAGTTGTGTACATCATCAGTCTTTTTTCACTTCGATGTTCGCTTGGGTGTTGCGCAGGCGAATGTGCAGTTCGCGCAGCTGTTTCTCGTCCACGGGTGAGGGTGCTTGCGTGAGCAAACACTGTGCGCGCTGGGTTTTCGGGAAGGCAATCACATCGCGAATGGATTCCGCGCCCGTCATCATGGTGACGATGCGGTCTAATCCAAATGCAATCCCACCATGCGGCGGCGCACCGTATTGCAATGCGTCAAGTAGGAAACCGAATTTTTCTTGCGCTTCCTCTGCACCAATATTCAGAGCGCGGAATACTTTGGATTGCACTTCTTCACGGTGAATCCGCACTGAGCCGCCACCGATTTCCCAGCCGTTGAGCACCATGTCGTAGGCTTTGGCAATACATTTGCCTGGGTCAGAGCTGAGGAAGTCTTCGTGACCGTCTTTGGGCGCGGTAAACGGATGGTGACAGGCGACGTAGCGTTTGGCTTCATCGTCGTACTCGAACATCGGGAAGTCCACCACCCACAACGGTCGCCAGTCTTTAGAGGCGTGCCCTTTTTCGTGACCGATTTTAATGCGCAACGCGCCAATGGCATCGTTCACGACTTTGGCGCGGTCTGCGCCGAAAAATATAATGTCGCCTGTTTGCGCACCCGTGCGCTTCAAAATTTCAGTCAATGCGGCATCGTCAATGTTTTTGACAATCGGCGATTGCAAACCATCGCGCCCCGCAGTGATGTCGTTGACCTTGATGTATGCCAGACCACGTGCACCGTAGATGCCGACAAATTGCGTGTACGCATCAATTTCTGAGCGTGAGATGTCTGCGCCATTGGGCACGCGCAATGCCACCACACGTCCATCAGGTAAATTCGCTGCTGAGTTGAATACTTTGAACTCGACGTTTTTCATCACTTCGGTGAGTTCGGTGAATTGCAGGGGAATGCGCATGTCGGGTTTGTCCGAGCCGTACAAATGCATCGCCTCGGCATAACTCATCACAGGGAATGGATTGGCGAGTTCCACATTCAAAACTTCCTTGAACACGCCACGTATCATGCCCTCGAATGTTTCGCGGATGTCCTCTTCAGTCATAAAAGAGGTTTCAATATCCACTTGGGTAAATTCAGGTTGGCGGTCAGCACGTAGATCCTCGTCACGAAAACATTTGACGATTTGATAATATCGGTCAAAGCCAGCAACCATCAGCATTTGTTTGAATAACTGCGGCGATTGCGGCAATGCAAAAAAATGACCATCGTGCACGCGTGAGGGCACAAGGTAGTCGCGTGCGCCTTCGGGTGTGGATTTGGTCAGCATCGGGGTTTCGATGTCGATAAAGTCGTTCGCGTCCAAAAATTTTCGCATCGCCATCGCCGCACGGTAGCGCAGTTTCATATTGTATTGCATTTGCGGGCGGCGCAAATCGAGCACACGATGGGTCAGGCGAATGGTTTCAGAAAGGTTGTCTTCATCCAATTGGAACGGCGGCGTGACCGATGGGTTGAGAATTTCCAACTCTTTACACACTACTTCGATTTCGCCTGTCGGTAATTTGGGATTGATCAAAGCCGTATCGCGCAGAACCACGCGCCCTGAGATTTTTACACAAAACTCGTTGCGCAATGAAGATGCGAGTTCAAACATCGCCGCATCGTCGGGATTGCAGACCACTTGTACCAAGCCTTCTTTGTCGCGCACATCCAAAAAAATCACACCGCCGTGGTCGCGGCGACGATTGACCCAGCCACACAACGTGACGGTTTGTTCAACGGACTCTTTGGTCACAAGACCACAAAAATGACTGCGCATACTCATGTGTTTACTTTCGCTGTTAAATGTAAAAGTGCAAATATTAAATATTAAAGTTTAGGTTTCGACTGTTCTAAGGGCTTTTTTTCAAGCGTTTCAAGGTCAACCACACCCATAGAAATAATGTATTTGAGTGCTTCATCCACGCTCATATTCAGTTCAACCACATCGGTTTTTGCCATAATTAGGAAAAAACCAGAGGTCGGATTAGGGGTTGTGGGTACGTAGACACTGATGCAATTATCTGGAATATTTTTTGCAATTTGCCCAGAGGGTGTGCCTGTCTGAAATGCCACCGTCCATACGCCCGTGCGCGGGTATTGTACCAAAAGTGTCTTGCGAAAGGCTTGCCCGCTGCTGGAAAACAGCGTGTCGGAGACTTGTTTAACGCTGCCATATACGGTTTTAATGATGGGTATGTTGGAGAGCAAGGTATCCATGACGCGCAAAAACCATTGTCCCAAAAAATTAGCTGCCATCATGCCTGTGCTGAATAAGACCAATACCACCAAAATCACCCCCAGGCCGGGAATGTCTTTAACCTTCGCCACATCGTTGGCCAAAGGTGCAGGTAAAAACGTGACCACGGCATCCACGACGCTGGTAAAAATCCCCTGCAAAATGCCCATGCCCCAAGCAATGACCGAAATGGTAATGATGACAGGCACCCACACCAATACTCCTGTGACCAAGTATTTGCGGATTTTCGCGCTGGTTAAATGATTGAGCATACGTATGTCAGTTCTAAAATTATTGAGCGGTGCAAGTGCCCGCACACGGTGGCGGGAGTGTGTCATTGGCTGCCGCTTCTTGCACGGCAGGACATGAGGATGCGCCGCCTTTGAAATCGGTGGTATACCAACCCGTGCCTTTGAGGGCAAAACCAGCGGCGGTCACTTGTTTGCTCAATGATTCCTGCGCGCACGCAGGGCAAGTCGTGAGCGGCGCATCATTGATTTTTTGCAATACATCTTGGCTGTGACCGCATTCACCACAACGGTAGGCGTAAATTGGCATTTTTTCTAAACTCCATAAAGCAAACACCACATCGTTCAATACAAATCGATGTGGCAAAACAGGGCGTATTATACGTGAAAAAACAAAGACTTGACAATGAATGTCAAGCCTACTTGGTGCGCCTATAGACCTTATGCTTGCTCTGGAGGGCTTTTGAGGGTTGGGTTTGCACCTGTTTTCATGGTCACGCTGCCTTGATAAATGGCACCAGGGTCTATTTGTAGCGTTTGCGCTTCAATATTGCCCTGAATGTGTGCGGTCTGTTTGAGTTGCAGTTGGCGTGCATTGATATTCCCCTCTAAACGACCAAATATGACCAAATCTGCGCAACGCACATCCCCTTGCACGACGCCTTTTTCGCCAATGATGACGCTGCCATCAATGGCGAGGTTGCCTTGAATATGACCTTCGATTTTAATTGAATTTTTAGCGGATACATCGCCCTTAATTTGACAGCCTTCGCCGACGAGAGTGCTGATATTGGCGGTATTGATACTCACTGTAACATCGTTGGTTTTTTTATTGTTAAACATAGTCGGTACTAATTTTCAAAAATTATCGAGACGATAGGGTCAAAAATGGTTCGGGATCAATCGGTGTACCATCTTTGCGAATTTCATAGTGTATGTGTGGCCCTGTTGAGCGTCCTGTTGAACCCACTTTACCCACCATGTCGCCAGCGTGGACGGTTTGACCTTGTCGCACATCTATTTCAGACATGTGCCCAAATAAAATTTCATAACCGTTGTCTAAACTGATGCGTACCACATTGCCATAGCCATTTTGATAGCCAGCAAAATTGACCATGCCCGAAGCGGTTGATTTAATCGGGTCTCCGATTTCACCTCGAAAATCCAAACCAGGGTGAAATTCGCCACCCCCACCCGTAAATGGGTTGAATCGATTGCCAAAGCGAGAACTTATTTCAGTTGGAGCGGGCAAGCCTAAAGGCATTTTCTTGACTGCTTCTAATAGATTTTGAGTGTTCTGTGCAAATGAACCCATGAATGGCATAGGCGCAGAGATTTTTAGAGCAGGACCACCTGCTGCACTGTTGGGCTTGCCATCATCAATGGGTTTTTGTGGTGGCGGAGTGAACGCGCCGCGCTCTTGTAGATAATTTTGCAGTTCTAAGACAGCTTTTTCAGATTTACGCAACTCGTTAATTTTTGCGTTGACCTCAGCGGAGGTGTAGCCTTCTAAATCACCGACTTTTTGGCGCAAGGCTTGGTTGTCTTTTGTGGTTGTATAATTACGAATCACCAAAGATACAACGCCAATGCTCAATACAACAGTTGCAATGCCCAAACCCATTAAAATGGGTTTTAGATGGCGTAGCAATTGCGTGTTGACCTCAATCGATTGGGTCTGATTTGGATCAACAATCAGCACCGTTGAACGCTTGGATTTGCTCATAAGTTTCCTGTTAAGCACAAAAAAATGCAAGCAAACGCAGACATGCGGTTGCTGCATTCAATAACCGTTTAGTAAAACTACCTAAATAGTAAAACTTTGGGGGTGTTGATTATAAACAATAATTGCTCAATCTCGAAATTTTTTTGTATCGGCTCAAAATGAGGGCAGTTCAATCAATTCAAAAAATACGGTTAAATATTGGCACATCTCAAGTATTGGCGAGTCTTTGAAGCTTATTTACCGCCACGCAACATCATGTCAAAAAATTCCGCATTGTTTTTGGTTTGTTTCATTTTGTCTAAAATGAATTCCATAGCCGCAATATCGTCCATATCGTAGAGGAATTTGCGCAAAATCCAGATTTTTTGCAACACATCGGGTTTGAGGAGCAATTCCTCACGGCGTGTACCTGATTTATTCAATGAAATACTTGGATAAACGCGTTTTTCAGACATTTTGCGGTCAAGTGAGAGTTCCATATTGCCCGTGCCTTTGAATTCTTCAAAAATCACATCGTCCATGCGTGATCCCGTATCAATTAAGGCGGTGGCAATGATGGTCAGTGAGCCGCCCTCTTCGATATTGCGTGCCGCGCCGAAAAATCGTTTGGGGCGTTGTAGGGCGTTGGCATCGACACCGCCCGTTAAAACTTTGCCCGATGAGGGAATCACGTTGTTGTACGCACGCGCCAGACGCGTGATGGAGTCGAGCAAAATTACCACGTCTTTGCCTGTTTCGGTCAAACGTTTGGCTTTCTCAATCACCATTTCTGCTGCTTGTACGTGGCGCGTGGCAGGTTCATCAAAGGTCGAGGCGATGACTTCACCGCGCACCGAGCGTTGCATTTCAGTCACTTCCTCAGGGCGCTCGTCAATCAGCAATACGAAAAGTTCGACATCAGGGCGGTTCGCCGAAATCGCATGGGCGATGTTTTGCAGCATCACGGTTTTGCCCGATTTGGGTTGCGCCACAATCAAGCCGCGCTGTCCCAAACCGATTGGCGCAATCAGGTCAATGATGCGCCCTGTGATGTTTTCTTCCGCGCGAATGTCGCGCTCTAATGGCAGCAATGTATTCGGATGAATTGCCGTCAAGTTTTCAAACATGATGCGGTGCTTGGTGTGCTCAGGCGGCAAGCCATTGACTTTCTCGACTTTGACCAAAGCGAAATAACGCTCATTGTCCTTGGGTGTGCGCACCTCGCCCTCAATGGTGTCGCCCGTGTGCAAGTTAAAACGGCGGATTTGCGCAGGCGAAATATAAATATCGTCGGTGCTGGCAAGGTAGGACGTATCGGGCGAGCGCAAAAAGCCAAAGCCATCGGGGAGCACTTCGAGCGTGCCATCGCCAAATACCGACTCGCCTGCTTTGGCATGGCGTTTGAGGATGGCGAACATCAATTCTTGTTTGCGCAGACGGCTGGCATTTTCGATGCCCATTTCGAGTGCGTTGTCGACAAGGGCTTTGATGGGGAGGGATTTGAGTTCGTTTAGATGCATGGTGTTTTAATTGATAAAGTGTGGGCGTGGGTGAAATGCCACGAATGAGCGATTGGAGTCAATCAGGATTTTTTGAGTTTGGGTGGGGTTTGAATAGATAACGCGATGGGTGTGGTAGAACCAATGCGTCAGTAGAATCTGGCGCATTATGCCGATTTAACAGATGCTTGTCAAATCGGCATGTGACATGCAAATACTTAAATGTGGCTGTCGATAAACGCAGCCAATTGTGATTTACTGGCCGCGCCGACTTTGGTACCCATCAATGTGCCGTTTTTGAACAGCAGCAAAGTAGGGATGCCACGGATACCAAACTTAGCAGGGGAGTCTTGGTTTTCATCCACATTGACTTTAACAATCGAAACTTTACCTGCGTAATCGGCAGATAACTCGTCTAAGATTGGGGCAATCATTTTGCAAGGCCCGCACCATGCCGCCCAAAAATCGACCAATACAGGTACAGAAGAGTTTAAAACGTCGGCTTCAAAAGTGGCGTCGGTGACGTGTTTGAGTGAGCTCATGGGGTTATCCTTTAAAGTTAATCGAATAGTTTAATCTTAATATTAAATATTAAGAACGACGACTTGAATATGGGGAACTTGTCACTCATTTCAAGTCTTGAAAAAAATTTGGTTTATACAGGGTTGTCATTCTAACCTTTTTTTTAAGGCGTTGCCTAAATGAGGTCAAAAGCTTATTTATTTAGTTTGTATTCGATGCGGCGGTTTTTTAATCGACCTGTTTCGGTGTCATTGCTGGCGACGGGAACCGTTGAACCGTAACCCTTGGCAGTCATGTTGTTTGCGGGCACTTGTTGTTTGATTAAAAAACCACGCACGGCTTTGGCACGTGCTTCGGAGAGTTTGGCATTGTTGGCTTCGTTGCCCACATTGTCCGCGTGCCCTGCAATTTCAAACACATCGGTTTTGCCTTTGAGCAGAACCGCGGCTTTTTTCAATACGGTTTGATTGACGGCAGGGATTTGCGTTGAGCCACTGGCGAAGTTGATGATTTGCATATTCATCGCGTCCAATATGGATTGGGTGTCGGAATTGACAGACAAACTGTCTAAAGCCGACAGCGCATTGGTATTGGCGGTGTTGATGTTGCTATTGATGTCGAGTGCTTTGACGGTGGTGCCTTCGCCGACCAGTGCGGTCAAAGGGTCTTTGAATGAAATTGCTGTGCCTGATAAAGTCAAGACATCGCCATTGGCCGTCAGTTCTGCACCAGGTAATTTAAAGAAGTCAAAAAATCCTTTGAGGTGATCCAACCATTTGGCGGGTTTGATTTGCTCATTGACCGTCAAATTATTGGTGAAATGACCTTCGCCGAATGCGGCGCGCAATTCATTGTCAATCGACAATTTGATGGCTTCCGAAGGCACGCTGCCATTCAATGTGAAATGATTTTGAGCATTGACTGCGGTCAACATCAATGGCGACAGTGCCATTTTGGTGTTGGTTTGTACCTTAACCACAGGTTTGGGTACGGGGATGGTGTGGTTGAGGGATGTGCCACCTTGCAGCAATAAATACACCAAAAACGCAGTCACTGCCGCGCCGACGATTTGGGCAATTTTCGGAACATCTGATAAGAATTTTTTGTTTTTTGGGTTCATAATTCACTCGGTTAAGATACACAGCACATGCTAAATAAACAACGCAACAGGCGACAGTTTACCTTACTTGGGGCGTACCCGACAATGTTCTACTTTGTACTGAAACAAAATATCCTACTCTCATGTCATATATAAGACACAAGAATTTAAAATTCAGATAAACTATCGGTCACTATAGATTTGAAGTTTTCGTTTTTTGTTTTTGATACTAACCCTTTTGTAAAAGGACACCACCATGTTACAAGCATATCGTGAACACGTTGCCGAACGCGCTGCGTTGGGTATTCCCGCTCTTCCTTTATCAGCCGTACAAACGGCTGAACTCATTGAATTACTGAAAAATCCGCCAGTAGGCGAGGAAACCTTCTTGGTGGATTTGTTGACCCACCGCGTTCCCGCGGGTGTGGACGATGCGGCGCGCGTGAAAGCGAGCTACTTGTCTGCTGTGGCGCATGGCGATGAAAAATGCGCATTGATTACCGCAGAGCGTGCGACTGAATTGCTCGGTACGATGCTTGGCGGTTATAACGTTGCCCCATTGGTTGATTTGTTAGACAACGCGTCTGTCGGTGCGATTGCGGCTGAAGGTTTGAAAAAAACCTTGCTCGTGTTTGATCAATTCCACGACGTGAAAGAAAAAGCCGATAAAGGCAATGCCAACGCAAAAGCGGTTTTGCAAAGTTGGGCGGATGCCGAGTGGTTCACGTCACGCCCTGAAGTGCCTGAGTCGATTACTGTGAGTATTTTCAAAGTCACGGGCGAAACCAATACCGATGATTTATCCCCTGCGCCAGACGCTTGGAGTCGTCCTGACATTCCATTGCACGCATTGGCGATGTTGAAAAACAAACGCGATGGCATCGAACCTGAAGAAGACGGCAAACGTGGTCCAGTGAAATTCCTTGAGGATTTGCGTGCCAAAGGCAACTTGGTGGCCTACGTAGGTGACGTGGTCGGTACGGGCTCATCACGTAAATCGGCAACCAACTCGGTGTTGTGGTTCACTGGCGAAGACGTGCCATTCGTGCCCAACAAACGCTTTGGTGGTGTGTGCTTGGGCTCAAAAATTGCACCGATTTTCTACAACACGATGGAAGACGCAGGCGCGTTGCCAATTGAGTTGGATGTATCGCAAATGAATATGGGCGACGTGGTTGAATTGCGTCCATACGATGGTAAAGCATTCAAAAACGGAGCAGAAATCGCTTCATTCAAAGTTAAATCAGATGTGTTGTTTGACGAAGTGCGCGCGGGTGGTCGTATTCCTTTGATTATCGGTCGTGGTTTGACGGCTAAGGCTCGCGAAGCATTGGGCTTGCCAGTGTCAACATTATTCCGTTTGCCCACCAACCCAGCCGACAGTGGCACAGGTTTTTCATTGGCACAAAAAATGGTCGGTCGCGCGTGTGGTTTGCCCGAAGGTCAAGGTGTACGCCCTGGAACTTATTGCGAACCCAAAATGACCACGGTCGGCTCGCAAGACACCACAGGTCCTATGACCCGTGATGAGCTCAAAGACTTGGCGTGCTTGGGCTTCTCCGCCGATATGGTGATGCAATCATTCTGCCACACCGCAGCGTATCCAAAACCAGTGGACGTAAAAATGCACCACGAATTGCCAGACTTTATCAGCACCCGTGGCGGCGTGGCTTTGCGTCCCGGTGATGGTGTGATTCACTCATGGTTGAATCGTTTGTTATTGCCCGATACTGTCGGTACGGGCGGCGACTCGCACACGCGTTTCCCAATCGGTATCTCATTCCCAGCGGGTTCTGGCTTGGTGGCGTTTGCGGCAGCAACTGGCGTGATGCCGCTTGATATGCCTGAGTCTGTACTCGTGCGCTTCAAGGGCGAAAAAATGAACCCTGGTGTGACCTTGCGTGATTTGGTCAATGCCATTCCTTTGTACGCGATTAAAGCGGGCTTGTTGACCGTTGAAAAACAAGGCAAGAAAAACATCTTCTCAGGTCGTATTCTCGAAATCGAAGGCTTGCCAAACCTCAAAGTTGAGCAAGCGTTTGAGTTGTCAGACTCAGCGGCAGAACGCTCTGCGGCAGCGTGCTCGGTGCATTTGAACAAAGAACCGATTATCGAATACATGACCTCAAACATCACCATGATGAAATGGATGATAGCCGAGGGCTACGCCGATGCGCGTACATTGGCGCGTCGCATTGCCAGCATGGAAGCATGGTTGAAAGACCCACAATTGCTCAAAGGCGATGCAGATGCAGAATACGCAGCGGTCATCGAAATCGACTTGGCAGACATCCACGAGCCAATCGTTGCTTGCCCGAATGACCCTGATGATGTGAAAACATTGGCAGACGTGGCAGGTGCGAAAATTGATGAAGTGTTTGTTGGTTCTTGCATGACCAATATCGGTCACTTCCGTGCGGCATCGAAAATTTTAGAAGGCAATCGTGACATCCCTGTGAAACTGTGGATGGCACCGCCGACCAAAATGGATGCCAAACAACTGAACGAAGAAGGTCACTACGGCGTGCTCGGCTCAGCAGGCGCACGTATGGAAATGCCAGGGTGTTCACTGTGTATGGGTAACCAAGCGCAAGTGCGCGAAGGCGCGACAGTGATGTCCACTTCTACACGCAACTTCCCGAACCGTTTGGGCAAAAACACCTTCGTCTATCTCGGCTCAGCAGAGTTGGCAGCGGTGTGCGCGAAACTCGGTAAAATCCCGACTAAGGAAGAATACTTGGCACAAACCCAAGTGCTCGCACCTTCGTCAGCCGATATTTACAAGTATCTGAATTTCGATAAAATCACCGATTACACCCAGATTGCGGATGACGTGAAAGCGTAATTTTGTTGATGTTTTAAGTGTAGAATGAATGGCGAACCCGATGATGGGTTCGCCGTTTTTTTATTCGCAGACATCAATTGGGCATTTCTCAAACATGTTGCGACGACGGCAGTTGTCGTTATTTCGCTGATGTGGCCGCTGTGCCGAATACATTCAAACGCCTTTGTGAGCAGCGTTATCATCAACCTTGGCTTTAGCGAGGGGTGCCAAATCCAACCGCATGGTAACCATCGACTTGAGAACCCAATTGTTGATCGGCGCGGTTGCCGATATTGCCCAAACCTTTTAATTCTAACTGTAGATAAACCGCGTTATCCACTCGATTGTCGCTGGTTACAGTGCGCTGCCCAACCACGCGGAATATCCAACAGTCTTTGACATACTCAACCCCGACCCATGCATCGGTGAGGCGTTTGTTGTTCAAATCGTAATTTAACCTTGAGACCGCATACAAGTTATTTGACATAAAGGGTACGGGCCACTGCGCAGAAGCATATGCAGTCTTAGACGGTTCGCTGAGGATTTTATTTTGATGGTAGCCAAGGTTGAACACTTTGCGATAAGCGGGTTGCCAACGAATTGCGGCATCCGAGCGCAATAGTTTTCCAGAGTCTGTGTTGTATTGGACGAAACCCTGAGCCCATAGTTTGTTGAACAGTTTTCCCGACATCGCCGCCAATACGTCTGATTTTCGATTGGCGTTGTTGTTTTCAAGTGTGCCGGAGAGATTTACGGTTTGCTTGGAAAAATAATAACGTTGTGCCAATGAGGCTTGGAATAACTCTTCCCCAGTATCTCGCCCTAAAATACGCGAAGTCACACCAGCGGTCACTTGATTGGCTTGGGCAATGCGGTCATTGCCTGTGAATAGGTTTTCAGAATAAATACGTGAGAAATCCAAATCTGCCAAAGCACTGTCAAAGTTCCAAATATTGGCTTGATTTTTATACGGAATATGAGCGTAGTAGATGCGCGGCTCTAATGTCTGAGTGATGTTTTGTTTGAGCCACTTGCCTTGACGCTCTAAGATCACACCACTATCAAGACTAAAAATCGGTAGGGCGCGTGAAGCGGATTTGTCGTAGGTAATGCCATTTGCATTGGCTGGCAGAGGTACACGGTTCAAAGCGTATTTGGTAAAGTGTACCCCGAATTTAGGCACGATGAACATCCCAGGTTTGCGCCATTCATAAGCAATGCTTGGATACACCAAATGCCGCCAACCTTGGGCTTTGTATTGCACGTCATCGTGTGCAAAACGGGTCGACTCCAACTGAGTGTTGAACAACCAGTTGCCCCAACGTTTGTGATAACGCGCTTCAAACTGTGGTTTAAAGTCATAAGGCGCATCCACTTGATTGTTGGTGGTTTGCAAGGTTTGATAGGTTTTTTGGCGCAAGCGTAGGCTTAAACCATCTTGTTTGTAACGTAGGCTGTACTCAGAAGGCATGGTTCGAGTGCCGCCGTCCCAGTCTTGTATGCTAAAGTCATCGATAAAACTATTGTCTGACATCTTGCGCGCATTAATATTGGCTTGCCAAACACCTTTGCCCAAGGTACCTTGAGTCAAATGCTGAACATGCCAATAGTAGCGTCGTGTCTGAGTTTGCTTATCATTGGGTAAAATATCGCCATAGAAATTGCCCTGTCCCCAACGCGTGAGATAACGGTACTCGCCGCCAAACCGTGCGCCGCGCTCGGTCAACACTTGAGGGGTTAAAGTGAAGTCATAGTTTGGCGCGATGTTGAAATAATACGGTGCGGTGATGGACGTGCCATTGAGTGACGAAAAACCGAGGGTCGGGGTTAGGAAACCTGATTGACGGCGATTGCCCAAGGGCATTTTGAAGTAGGTCGTGGCAAATACAGGGACATTTTTAAACACCAGCATTGCATTTCGCCCCGTACCGACATCATTGTCTTGATCGAGTATGAGGCTATCGGTTTTGATATACCAATCGGGATCATCGGCTTGGCAGGTAGTGTAACGGGCCTGCGAGAGCAATGCACGTCGACCCGATAAAATAGTCAAAGACTCGGCGGTGCCGTGACCTTCAGAAACTTTGACAGTGAAGTTTGCGGGGCTAACTTGCCCTGTTTCACTGGATAAATTGTACTGAATGCGCTCGCCCGATAATGTATCTCCGTCTGGATTATTGACCCGCGCATTGCCTTTAACCGACACCTGCTCACTGGCATAGTCGTATTGGATGCTGTCGCCTTGTAGTTGTTTGGCATCGCGAGCAATGCAAGCGCGCCCTTTTAAAATCAAATCTTGATCCACAACTGCGGTCAGTGTGTTACCCACGCCGATGGTGCTGCCGTTTGAAATATTCGGTGATTGTTGCAAATCTTCGCAATAAGGCAGTGTGTCAGAGAGGGTTTTGCTGCTCTGAGTATTGGCGGGTGGCACGACCCATAACTCTTCTGAAGTGGTTTGCGCCTGCGCGTTATTGAATATGCTGTTGCCAAACATTAAAAAAACCAAAGTACTCAGAACGTGAGCGGTCATTGGTTTGAGGCTAAAGGAATGTTTGGGAACGGCAAATTTCATTGAATATTGAGTCAGTTTAAGGGTTTGTTGCAACGCGCTGTTGATTTATGGGGTGCTTTTTTTGAGTTTTTGGATTTATCTTGTAAAATGCGCATATTCCTTGCAAGGTTTATAGCGAACTTTACACAACTCGGAAATTGTACCTGATAATTCAATTTCTTTTCATCTTTTGGAACAATCTCAATGCCCCCTTTGCCCTTTGATGAGCGTGTCACTTTACTCACCTCGTGGTTAAAATCCTTGCCCAATGAGTGGGCGATTCAACCCGAAACTTTATCAATTGCCTCTGCTGACGCGAGTTTTCGTCGGTATTTTAGAGTTAAATCCACGCATCCTCAGTATCCGACGATGATTGTGATGGATGCGCCACCTGCGCACGAAGACTGCCAACCGTTTATTCATGTCGCGCAGTTGTTCGCTCAAAGTGGGGTGAATGTACCGAAAATTCTGGCACAGGATTTAATCCAAGGATTTTTATTGCTCAGCGATTTGGGCAACACCACGTATTTATCGGCTTTAAATGCCAATATGTCGCAAGCTGACGCGCTTTACCGACAAGCGTTCGCAGCCTTGGTGCAACTGCAAAAAGCCAGCACGCCCGATGATTTACCGCCGTATGACCGCGAACGTTTGCTCAATGAAATGATGCTCTTTCCGCAGTGGTATCTCGGTGTGCATCACCAATACAGCATGACAGATGCGCAAACAGCAGAACTGACCAAAGTATTTAATATTTTACTGGACAACAATACCACACAGTCCCAAGTGTGGGTACACCGCGATTTTCACAGCCGCAATTTGATGGTTCAAAATAACGTGGCTCAGAACCCCGGGATTTTGGATTTCCAAGACGCGGTGTATGGTCCGATAACTTATGATGCGGTATCGCTGTTGCGCGATGCGTATATTGAGTGGGATGAGCAACAGCAGATTGATTGGTTGGTGCGTTATTGGGAAATGGCGCGGGCGGCGGGTTTGGCTGTGCCCACGCAGTTTGATGTGTTTTACCGTGACTTTGAATACATGGGTTTGCAACGTCATTTGAAAATCTTGGGTATTTTTGCGCGTCTGTATCATCGCGATGGTAAATCCGCATATCTCAATGACTTGCCGCTGGTGCTCAAATACACCCGCCAAGTCGCGGCGCGTTATCGCGAATTTGGGCATTTATTGTTGTTGCTCGATCAAGTCGCCCAACATTCGGGCGAGACCGACGCCAGTTCAACCACACAAGTTGGCTATACGTTTTAAGGACGCAAAGATGATACAAGTTGCCATGATTTTTGCGGCGGGGCGGGGCGAGCGGATGCGACCATTGACCGACACGACCCCCAAGCCCCTGCTCCAAGTGGCAGGTAAACCACTGATCGTCTGGCAAATCGAAGCGCTCGCACGTGCGGGCATTCGCCAAATAGTCATCAATCATGCGTGGTTGGGTGCGCAAATTTCTGATTATCTCGGTGATGGCGATGATTATGGCGTACAGTTGTACTACTCGGCGGAAGCGTCGGCCTTAGAAACTGCAGGCGGCATTGCCAAAGCGTTGAAAACATTGCAATCGCTTAGCGACACACCGATATTTTTAGCAGTCAGTGGTGATGTGTACACCGATTATGATTATGAGCAATTGCACGCTGTTGCCGAGGATTTGGCGCAAGAGCCCGAACCCCACATGCACTTGATTATGGTTGACAATCCTGAGTTTCACGCCCAAGGTGATTTTGTTTTGCATGAGGATGGCGTCCTTTATCCGCGAGATGATGCACATGGACGTGCTTTGACTTTTGGCAATATTGGTTTGTACGATATGCGCCAGTTTGAGGACATTGTGGTTGGTGAAAAAGTGGCGATGAGCCCATACTACCGCGCGGCGATTGAGCGCGGTCACGCCACGGGGGCTTATTTTGATGGGGTTTGGGAAAATGTTGGCACGCCGTTACAATTGGCACAATTAAATGAACAATTAAGTTAAGATGTTTCAAGGGTGGGATCTGTGCTTCACACACATCCGACCCACACAGCACACAAACGGAGAAAAACCATGCGCATATTATTGGCAGAGGATGACGAAGTATTGGCCGATGGGTTATCGCGCGCTTTGCGTGAAACGGGTTATGCGGTGGATGTGGTCAACGACGGTCAACAAGCGGATGCCGCGCTGTCCACACAAGAATGCGATTTACTCATACTGGATTTGGGGTTGCCGAAAATGTCGGGGCTTGAAGTTCTGCGCCGTGCGCGTGCGCGCCACATGTACACGCCTGTGTTGATTCTCACCGCCGCCGATTCGGTTGAGCAACGCGTGCAGGGTTTGGATTTGGGCGCGGATGATTATATGGCCAAACCTTTTTCGCTCAATGAGTTGCTCGCCCGCGTGCGCGCACTCACGCGCCGTCAAGCGGGTTTTGGACAAAGTCGCATTCAGTTGGGCAATTTGAGTTTTGACTTGGTCTCACGCAGTGCGCAGGTCAATGAGCAGTTGATTGATTTATCTGCGCGTGAGTTGGGTGTGCTAGAAATTTTGCTCAACCGCACGGGGCGTTTGGTGTCCAAGGAACAAATCCTCGACCATCTGTGTGAGTGGGGCGAGGAAGTCAGCCACAATGCGATTGAGGTGTACGTGCATCGTCTGCGCAAAAAATTAGAGCCGTCAGGTTTGAGCATTACCACTATTCGTGGTTTGGGTTACTGTTTGGAAAAGCCCAAGGATGGCGCGGTAGACCACACTGACGCGTCGGACGAATAATCGAGCGACAAGTTTATGTGGCGCGCGCTTAAATCCTCCCGCCCCAAATCACTGTTTGGGCAAATCATGTTGTGGATGTTATTCCCATTGATTGTGCTATGGCCGTTGTCTATGCTGATTTCCTACCCGATTGGGCGCAGCATTGCCGATTCGCCGTTCGACCAAAGTTTGGTCAATCAAGTGCAACTATTGCAACAACGCTTGAACACCGAGCCCCATCATCAACCGTGGCAAATCAAGGAAAACGACGGGCGCGACAAACAGGTGTTTCAACTCATCACTGCGGACGGCATGATGATCGATGGTCACGCCAAATTGCCACAGCCGCCGATGCTCGAATCCATCGAATTGAACCGCATCCAGTTTTACAACACCAAAATTAATGGTGAAGCCTACCGCATGGCGTATGTGTGGTTGCAGTTGGATGAGAAAACTGCTGTAGCCGACAAACTCATGCCCGAAACCATTTTGCTGTTGCAAGTGGGTGAAACTTTGAACAAGCGCCGCGCGCTGGCGCGTGAAATTTTACAAGGGGTCACTTTGCCGCAATTGATGTTTTTACCAATTGCGGTGATGCTGATTTGGTTCGGTTTGACGCGCGGGATTATGTCGCTCAATCGTTTGCAAATGAGTGTGTTGCAACGCAACGAACAGGATTTGAGTAATTTATCCTTGGACGAAGCCCCTGAAGAAGTGCGACCCTTGGTGCGCAGTTTCAACAACATTCTCAGTCGCTTGCGGCGCAATGTGAACTTACAAAAGCGTTTCCTTGCAGACACCGCGCATCAGATTAAAACTCCTTTAGCAGGGCTAAAAGCGCAGGCAGAACTGGCATTGCATACCAAAGACGCACTGCAACGGCGTGAGAGTTTGGAACACATCAGCAGTTCAGCTGACCGCGCGGCGCGTTTGGTCTCGCAACTAATCGCATTGGCGCGCACCGAGCACATCAGCGCGCAAGGCACCGATTGGAAACACATTGATTTGGTGCAAGCGGCACGCAATCAACTGGTCAACGCGGCGGATCACGCGATGCAAGCGGGTTTACTGATTGCCTTTGAAGCCCCTGAATGTGAAGTGCCCATCCATGCGCAACCCGTGATGCTCGGTGAGTTGATTAAAAACCTCATCGACAATGCCTGTCATTACACCTCCTCAGATGTCACCGTGCGCGTGACGCAGGATCATTTGGCGGCACATTTATATGTGCTTGACAATGGCCCCGGGATTCCGATGCACGAGCGCGAGCAAGTGTTCGAACCGTTTTACAGCGTATTGGGCGAACACAAAGGTGGCAGCGGTTTGGGGTTGGCGATTGTCAAGGAAATTGCGCGCCTGCACGATGCAGAATTGAAAATCACTGAGAATGTCGAGTTGACCAACTCATACCTAAAGCCTGGACTCATTGTGCATGTGGTGTTTAAACGCGCTGAAATAGTCAACCCGAATACCGCTGAATTGGGAACGTAGATGCTTTAACTGTTTGTGCATTGTGGGAACGAGGTGCATTCCAACGCCCATAAAAACTATAAAATCATTACCGTGTCGGGTTGATGGCCTCACGCACCGTGGTTTCATTCAACTGTTGATTACATAACTCGATAAAGCGATAAGCAAATCCACGTAAAAAATGCCCTTGGCGCAACGCAATCACGGTGGTGTTGGCATCGAATAGATGTTCGGATTGTAACAATTTTAAGCCCGTATCCTTGGTTGAGTTGAATGCCATCGAAGCGATAATCCCCACACCCAATCCCAATTCGGTATAGGTTTTGATCACATCCGAGTCCATTGCCGACATGATGATGTCGGGTTCAAGTCCCGCTTTGGTAAAGGTTTTATCGATGGAGTGTCGTCCCGTGTAGCCATCGTGGTAGGTGATGATGGGGTATTTGGCGATTTCCTCCAAGGTCAGATTTTTCACTTGAGTCAATGGATGGTCGGGCGTGACCACCACCGTGTGGTGCCATGAGTAGTAGGGAAAGGAAATTAAATCCTGCACATTCGGCAAGGCCTCAGTCGCAATGCCTAAATCTGCTCGTCCATCCAACAACATGGTGACAATTTCCTCAGGGCTGCCTTGATGTAAGCGCAAATGCACTTTTGGAAAAGCCTCTTTAAATGCACCAACCACGGGTGGTAGGGCGTAGCGCGACTGCGTGTGCGTGGTCGCGACGGTGAGTTGCCCCTCATCTCGGCTGGTGTATTGGTCGGCAAGGCTTTTGATGTTTTTGGCATCAAGCAACATGCGCTCAACAATCACTACCAAGTCGCTGCCTGGAGCCGTCAAACCGAGCAGACGTTTGCCCTTGCGCACGAATAGTTCCACTCCGAGTTCGTCCTCTAAATCCTTGATATGTTTGGACACACCCGACTGCGAGGTGAACAGCGCGTTGCCGACTTCGGTCAGATTAAAATTGCAACGCACGGTTTCGCGGATGATGCGCAGTTGTTGAAAATTCATGGGGATTCTCCTAAATGCTTAAATATCTATATGCCCTATATACCACTGCCCGCTTGTTCAAACACGCTCAGGCGTGAGGGCACTAAGACCACATCTTGTCCCTCAGTCAATTGCAGTGTTTGTACGCGTTCGCGGGCAAGTTCTACCTCGAAATTCTGCCCAGTCGCACCGTTCGTGCCGTCCAACTCAATTTTTGAGTTGGCAGAAAAGGACAGTATGCGCGCGATTTTTGCATGGATGCCATCAACCTTGCCATCGGGCAGCACAATATCCAACTCGTGCGGACGGGCAAACGCGACGACTTCGGCTCCTTGAGCAAAATCACTGGTTTGATTCGGAATCACATCCTCACCGACGCGCACGTTCTCGCCATCAACGCGTCCGTGAAACAGATTGACCGAACCCAAAAAACCATACACAAACGGCGTGGCAGGATTGCGATAGACTTCCTCGGAGGTGCCGATTTGCTCCACTTTACCTTGGTTCATCAAAACAATGCGGTCGGCAACTTCGAGGGCTTCCTCTTGATCATGAGTGACGAAAATCGAGGTGATGTGCAATTCGTCGTGTAAACGGCGCAACCAACGGCGTAACTCTTTGCGAACTTTCGCATCCAGCGCACCAAATGGTTCATCCAAAAGCAACACACGCGGTTCGACCGCCAAAGCGCGTGCCAAAGCAATGCGCTGACGTTGACCACCAGACAGTTGCGTGGGCAAACGATCTGCCAACCAATCGAGTTGAACCAAATTGAGCAACTCGTGGACTTTTTGCTTGATTTGCACTTCGGATGGGCGCACCGATTTGTGCTTCATACGCATCCCAAAAGCGATGTTATCAAACACGCTCATGTGGCGAAACAAGGCGTAGTGCTGAAACACAAAGCCGACTTGACGCTCACGCACATGGGTATTGGATGCGTCTTCACCCTCTAAAATTACTTGTCCCGAATCGGGTGTGTCCAAACCTGCGATGATGCGCAGCAGAGAGGTTTTGCCACAACCTGAAGGACCGAGCAGGGCGACCAATTCGCCTGTGGGGAAGTCCAAAGAAATATTGTCCAAGGCGACAAAATTGCCGAATTGTTTGTGTATGTTTTTAACTTGAATGCTCATGGTTATTTATCCTAATCATCTTAAACTGTGTCGGACTGAATGATTGTACGCGGCGCTTCCATCGGCAACTCATCGGAAGTCTGATGTACGCGTGACTCCACCCATGTTTTAATCACCAAAGTCACCAAAGCCAACAGTGCCAACAATGATGCCACCGCAAACGCCGCTGAAAATTGATACTCGTTGTACAAAATTTCTACGTGCAGTGGCAAGGTATTGGTCTGCCCACGAATATGCCCAGAGACCACGGATACCGCACCAAACTCCCCCATCGCGCGCGCGTTACACAGAATCACGCCGTAGAGCAAACCCCATTTCACATTTGGCAAGGTCACATGCCAAAAGGTCTGCCAACCATTTGCGCCGAGCACAATCGCTGCTTCTTCTTCCTCTTTGCCTTGCGCTTCCATCAGCGGAATCAATTCGCGCGCGACAAATGGAAAGGTCACAAACACGGTTGCCAATACAATCCCAGGTACGGCAAAAATAATTTTCACATCATGCGCTTGCAACCACGGACCAAACCAGCCTTGCGCGCCAAACAGCAACACATAAATCAAACCCGCCACCACAGGTGAGACAGAGAACGGCAGGTCAATCAAGGTTGTGAGCAATTGTTTGCCACGAAATTGAAACTTGGCAATCGTCCATGCCGCCGCCACGCCAAACACCAAATTCAAAGGCACAGCAATCGCGGCTGCGAGTAAAGTTAAATTCAAAGCCGAGAGTGTGTTGTTATCAATCAATGCCTCAAAATAGGTTTGCAGACCTTTGCGTAAACCCTCAGCAAACACTGCAAACAAAGGTAAAAGTAGAAAAAACGCAAAAAATCCCAGTGCCAGTGCTAATAGAAAATACCGCACCCACGGCTTTTCTTGGGTTGCCGAGCGTTGTTCGAATTTGGTTAAGTTTTTTTTCTGAATAGCCATTACGAAGTCCTCCCAATCCGTTTGGCTGACCACGCTTGCAACACATTAATCAACAGCAGCAATGCGAACGACAGCAGCAGCATTACCAAGGCAATCGCCGTTGCGCCCTCGTAATCGTATTGTTCCAATTTGGTAATAATCATCAATGGCGTGATTTCTGAGACCATCGGAATATTGCCCGCGATGAAAATCACTGAACCATATTCGCCCACTGCGCGCGCGAACGCCAATGCAAATCCCGTCAATAATGCAGGCCAAAGCACAGGCAAAAGTACATAGCGAAACGTCTGCCAACGCTGTGCGCCGAGGCTGGCTGCGGCTTCCTCGAGTTCGGTTTCGATATCCTCTAAAATTGGTTGCACCGTGCGCACCACAAATGGTACACCAATGAAAATCAACGCCACCAAAATGCCCAACGGCGTATAAGCGACCTTAATCCCCAAAGGTTCTAAAAATTGTCCAATCCAGCCATCTTTGGCATAAATCGTCGCTAAGGTGATGCCCGTCACCGCCGTCGGCAGGGCAAAAGGCAAATCCACCAGTGCATCCACAATCCGTTTGCCCACGAACGAGTAGCGCACCAAAGCCCATGCCAGTAGCAAGCCAAACACCGCATTGATAGCCGCCGCGAGCAGTGATAAACCAAATGAAATTTTATAGGTCGCAATGACCCGCGAATCGGCAACCGTATGCCAAAAGGCTTCCCAACCCATGGTAGAAGTTTTGAAAAACACTGCCGACAAAGGAATCAGCACAATCAGCGACAGATAAAAAATCGTATAACCCAAAGTTAAACGAAACCCTGGTAAAACATTGCGAGCGCGTGCTTTGGTGGGTGGGATAGTCAATGGTGGCACAGTACTCAAAACAAACTCCTTACATGATATGGTGTATGATTACTCCATACTTTATTCTAAAAACGTATTTTAATAATCAATTTTTATAATTACAAATAATAATAAATTGAGTTTATATGAAAAATTGTGCTATGGATTGATGGTGGTTTTTGGATGTCGCCAATTTGAATTTCTCCGTGTTTCCTTTATTTATTCGGAGCAGTCGTTTCTCTGTTGTACACCGAGTGTTGCGTAATGTTTTCGCCCGCTGGCACATCATGCGTCCACCACACATTACCGCCAATACTTGCGCCTTTGCCGATGGTGATGCGTCCTAAAATCGTCGCACCAGCGTAGATGGTCACATCATCCTCGACAATCGGGTGACGCGGTTGACCTTTGATGATGTTGCCATGCTCGTCCCTTGGAAACGCTTTTGCACCCAATGTGACCGCTTGATAAATACTGACGTTTTGTCCGATGATGCAAGTCTCACCAATCACCACGCCTGTGCCGTGGTCAATGAAACAGCCTTTGCCGATTTGCGCCCCTGGATGGATGTCGATGCCTGTTTCGCTGTGTGCCAATTCTGAAATCATACGTGCGAGCATGGGCACGCCCAACGCATACAAGGGATGCGCGATGCGGTAATGAATCATGGCTTGAATCCCAGGGTAGCACAGTAAAATCTCATCAACGCTTTGGGTCGCAGGATCGCCTGCTAGCGCGGCCAAAACATCTGAGTCCAATAAACGACGTATATTCGGTAAACTTTGGGCAAATTGCTGAGTAAGGTGATGGGTTTTGTCTTCAATCGCCGCTTCATCAATAGTGTGGTGCTCAAGGTAGCGTTCTTGGTAGCGCAACTCAAGGCGAATTTGTGCGAATAGGGTGTGCAACACACTGCCCAAGGTGTGGCCAACATAGAAGTCCTCGTTCTCTTGGCGCAACTCGGCTGGTCCCAAACGCATGGGAAACAATGCGCCGCGCAAGCCATGAATAATGGTACGCAATGCTTCAATTGAGGGTAACTCGCGCCCACCCAATTCGTCGGTACGCTGTTGCAAAGTGCGCCAGTCGCGACGCGCGTCATGCAAGGCATGAACGATTTGATCCAAATCAAACCCTGTGGTGGTACTCATATTGACTCCTATGGTTTATGTCTACTGTGGGAAGTTGCGTTGTACGCTATTGTTTAAATGGGTCGCATAAGCGATAACTGCTATGGTGCTGAAAATATTGGGAAAAAATAAAAAGCCCCAGCACGTGTGCTGGCGAATGACTGCTTGTATGGGGTGTGTATCACTTGAAATGCGGTAGGCATTAAACACGGCGGCACATGAAAGCACTGTGCCAAGCAATATCATCGGCGCAGACCAATATGCGCCGAAATGATGTATAAACAACCATCCCAAGACCGTGCTAAAGAGTTGTCCCATCATGACTGAAGAATTCGAATATGGTGCGTCTGGGTAAACCAGCACCAAGGCACAGGTTCCGCCCATCGCACCGATGATGAGGGTAATGAGTACCGATTGAGTGAACAATAGACTGAATATGCCCATGCCCACAAAACCACTCAGCCACGCCATCATTACCATGCGTGCGCTTGGGTTTTTTACTGAGCGTGGGGGTGTGGTTGGGATGTTCATGGGGTGTCCTTTCAGTTGTTTCTCATGGGTCAATCCTGTTCCCAAGGCAGTTGATGAAATTGCCAACCGCCTGTAAAACCGCGTTGTTTGTGTTCGTTGATTTCGCCTTCAAAACCTTCTAACACATTAAATACACTGGTAAATCCTGCATGGGTCAGTGCTTCGGCGGCGAGTGCCGAACGTTTGCCACTGCGGCACAGTAATAGTAGGTTGTCTGATTTATCAAACTTATTGGCGACTTCGCGTGCGAAACGTGGATTGCGCGTGAGTGATGTACCTGTTGCCCATGCGATGTGTGGGCTGCCAGGTACGCGCCCGACGAAATGCAGTTCTTCGTTCGAGCGAATATCGACCAAGGTCGCTTCGCCTGAGTTGAATAATTGCCATGCCTGCGCGGGTGTGACACTGCCTGCATAGGGAAGGTCTTGTTCCTTTGCCTGTGCGCGGGCATTGTTTAAAATTTCAAGTGCGTTTTTTTGTGGTGCGCTCATTTTGATGTTCCTGTTTTATATGAATGTGTAGTGTGGGTGGGTAGTGTTTCGCCCCACCAATGACTGATATTGTGGTCATGATGGGTCAAAAAAAGCGTTTGACCCACCCTACATTACAACTACAACTTAAGGAAACACGGAATAACCTCTTCCGTCTGCGTTGGTTGTTTGCGGCATGAAGCGCGAGGCATCAGGTGCGGTGAGTGGTCATTTCCTGTGCAACCTTGCAACAAAGTACATCGTGCCGCAAACGACCAACCCACAGGGTTCGGGTAAAAACAGCCCTGCACTTTGTCAGAATAAGTGGGCTGTCGTAGAATGACTACGACCCACTTATTCTTTCGCGTTCAGTGCCGTTTTTACCTCGAACGCAGACTGGATTGAGTTGTTCCGTGCTTCCTTAACTTCTTTGTGCCGACAATCGATGAATCACGGCGATAAAGCGATCGACTTCCTCACAAGTGTTGTAAAACGCCAGCGAAGGACGCACGGTGGCTTCCACGCCAAATCGGCGCAAAATCGGCTGTGCGCAGTGATGCCCTGAGCGCACAGCAATGCCTTCTTCGTTCAGTGCCTTGCCGACTTCCTCGGTGGAGTAGCCCGCCAGTACAAACGAGAGCACGCTGGCTTTGTGCGCCGCTGTACCAATCAGGCGCACGCCTTTAATCGGTTTGAGGTAATACGTCGCATACTCGAGCAAATCATGCTCGTACTGTGCGATGTTCTCAATGCCAACATGCTCAACGTAGTCAATTGCCGCGCCCAAACCAACCGCATCGGCGATATTGCCAGTGCCTGCTTCAAAGCGATTCGGTGGCGGTTGAAAAATGGTTTTTTCAAACGTCACATCGGCAATCATATTGCCACCACCTTGCCACGGATTCATATTCTCTAAAATCGTGCGTTTGCCATACACCACGCCAATCCCCGTGGGTGCAAAGACCTTATGTCCAGAGAACACAAAGAAATCCGCATCGATCGCCTGAACATTGACGCGCATGTGCGAGACCGACTGCGCACCATCGACCAAAGCCTTCGCACCCGCCGCATGGGCGAGGGCAACGATTTCTTGAATCGGCGTGACCGTGCCCAAAGCGTTGGACACTTGCGTG
This sequence comes from Burkholderiaceae bacterium, assembly GCA_018261955.1. Taxonomy (GTDB): domain Bacteria; phylum Pseudomonadota; class Gammaproteobacteria; order Burkholderiales; family Burkholderiaceae; genus CTSOIL-112. Next base: position 53,996 of record JAGTRK010000004.1, on the reverse strand, counting down.
ACCGCAACAATCTTGGTACGTGGATTGAGCAATTTAGCGTATTCGGACAAAATCACTTGACCCGTGTCATCGACTGGAATCACGCGAATTTTCGCACCGACCTGTTGCGCCAATTGTTGCCACGGCACGATATTGGCATGGTGCTCCAAATTTGAGACGATGATTTCATCGTCCTTGCCCACGTTTTGTACGCCCCAAGTTTTCGCCACGAGGTTAATCGCTTCAGTTGCACCACGCACAAAGATGACTTCATCGGGCGAAGATGCACCGATGAATTTCGCTACTTTATTGCGTGCCGATTCATACGCATCGGTTGCGCGAGCGGCGAGTTCGTGCGCGGCGCGGTGGATGTTTGAATTCTCATGCGCATAAAAATACGCGATGCGATCAATCACCGACTGCGGTTTGTGCGTGGTCGCAGCGTTGTCAAACCAGACCAATTGCTTACCATTGACACGCTCTTGCAAAATCGGAAAGTCACGCCGAATCGCATTGATATCAAATGGGATGCCACGGTTTTGGTACTTTTCTTTTTGCGCCGATTGAGCATGGACATCACCATCAATGCCATTGCCCAAATTCGCAGATTCAAGGAAATAATAGCCTGCGCTGGGCACTGCCACATTGTCTTTTTTCGCCGATTGTGCGGACACACCGTCGCTCGGATTGCGCGAAGGCTGCGCGAGCAAACTGCGCAAATCATCGTCCGATGGCAAGCCAAAGGACTGCGCATTGAACTCATCTTGCACGGGAGCCGCTTGCGTGTTCACAGGCGCACCGCTGGCTTCACCCAAAAAGTAATAAGGCGTACTTGGTGCACCCGATGTTTCCGTAAGTGAACTTACCTCCAAACCCTGCGCCTCTGGCACGCCCAAAAGCACATTACTGAATTTGGGCTCAAATCCAGTTGCACTTTGCAAAACAGTGTCAGGCACGCCATTCGGCGCGACCGCGTTCGGAATCAACGAGGGCAAAGAACCCCCTGCTAAAATCAAGTTTTGCGGTGAACCTGAAGACTCCACAGTGTTAAACCCCGAATTGGCGGTTTTTTCCGAGGGTTCAAATCCACCTGCTGTTTTGCCATTGGGCAGGGTTGCGAAAAACTGACTTGCCAAGCGCGAGAGTTCACCAACGTCTGGAAAGCCTGCAGGATTATTCGCAGTATTATTTATAGGTGTTTGGATAGTCATGGTATTTACCGATTTCAACGTCTTCTAATACAGCCAACGCGTCGGGCGTGTTGACCACCAACGAGCAGTACAATGAAATCAAATACGAGGCGATTGCATTGCGGTTGATGCCCATGAAACGCACCGATAATCCAGGGCTTTGCTCGCCCGCCAAACCTGGTTGGAATAGACCGACCACACCTTGACGTTTTTCACCGACGCGCAAAAGTAAAATTTTGGTTTTGCCATCGGTTACAGGTACTTTATTCGACGGGACGAGTGGAATCCCGCGCCAAGTGATGAACTGCGAGCCAAACAAACTCACAGTGGGCGGTGGTACACCACGGCGCGTGCATTCACGTCCAAACGCGGCAATTGCAGATGGGTGGGTGAGGAAAAAGGCGGGTTCTTTCCATACCTTGAGCAACAATTCATCTAAATCATCGGGGGTGGGTGCGCCCGTCAAGGGATAAATGATTTGATCGTCATGCACATTGGCAAGCAGACCGTAATCAGGGTTGTTAATCAATTCAGATTCTTGACGTTCTTTGATGATTTCGATGGTCAAACGCAATTGTTCTTTGATTTGGTCGTGTGGGCTGCTGTACAAATCGGATACGCGCGTGTGCACGTCCAAAACCGTGGTCACGGCATTGAGGAAATACTCGCGTGGTTGCGTTTCGTAATCCACAAAAGTCTGTGGCAAATCCGACTCGTCACGCGCAGAGCAGGCGACGCGGATGTTTTCGGGGTCTTTCACTTGATTCAAACGGTAAATACCCGCTTCTACAGGAATCCATTGCAGGAAATGGGTCAACCACCGTGGCGTGATAATCGGTAACTGTGGGGTGGTTTTGGTCGCATTGGCGAGCTGACGCGCGGCGGTATCGTGCAATGCCAGTTGTTCATGCTGTTGTTTGCTCATTAAAGTGCTCCTTTATGGTTAAAAATGATTTTAAAAATTGACGCAGTTATGCACTGCGCACCAAGGGTTGAAAAGATTGAATATCTGAATACGCATCCACAGCATCGACATTTCCTCGTGGCAATTCGCCATGTATGCTTTGTAACTCTTGCAACAGTGCCAAACCTTCAGGCCACAGACCGAAGCCCGAATCTGTATTGATATGTCCTGCATTACCAATATTGATGAAGTAACTGCCCCAATGTTGTGCCCAGAATCCAGCAGTGGTTAATTTCACCCACGGGTCATTGGTACTGGCAATCACCACCGATGGAAAGGGCAATGGCGATTTGGGTAAATCCTCGGCAATGCTACGCATAGGCGTGATGCTTTTGACCTGCTCGTACAAACCCTCGTGCGCAAAACGCCAAGGATCTGCAGGTGCAACCAAAAATACACCCGCGATTTTGTCCGCAATTTGTTGGCTTGCCCAAATGGTCGCCAAACAACCAAAACTGTGTGCGACAATCCAAACGGGTTGTGTTGCCATCTCGAGCACACGCACGATTTGTGCACTCCACACCTTGACCTGTGGAGATTCCCAGTCAATACCATCGACGCGACGTGCGTGAGGCAGGTGTTGCTCAAACCACGTTTGCCAGTGCGCATCGCCACTGCCGTGGTAACCTGGCACAATCAGGGTGTCAAAGTAATCAGGTGCGAGTGTGTTTTTCATGGCAATACTCTTTTGAAATCAGCTTGTTTTTATTTCTTAGGTGCTTCTGCGATTTTGCTTGGCACGTAGATTTGGTCAAAAATACCGCCATCGGCAAAATGCGTTGCCTGTGCTTTCGCCCAGCCGCCGAAGCGTTCATCCACCGTGAACAACTTCAGTTTTGGCAAGCGCGCCACGTCTGTTGGGTCTGCCAACTCTGGTTTAAGCGGGCGGTAGAAGTTTTTCGCAATGATTTTTTGACCGACAGGTGAATACAGATACTCCAAATACGCTTTGGCCAAATCTTCAGTACCGTGCTTTTTTGCATAAGCATCGACCACGGTCACGGGCGGTTCGGTCAAAATGGATACAGGCGGCGTGACGACTTCAAACTTGTCTGCACCGAATTCTTTGAGTGTCAAATACGCTTCGTTTTCCCAAGTGATGAGCACATCGCCAATGTTGTTTTTGGCGAAAGTGGTGGTCGAACCACGTGCACCTGAGTCAAGTACTGGGGCGTTTTTGTACAATGCGCTTACAAAGTTTTTTGCTTGTTCTTGGTCTTTGTTGAATTTGTCTTCAGCAAAGCCCCACGCAGCGAGGTAGTTCCAACGCGCACCACCGCTGGTTTTTGGATTGGGGGTGACCACTTGAACATCTGGCTTGACCAAATCATCCCAGTTTTTAATGCCTTTGGGATTGCCCTTACGCACCACAAACACGATGGTCGAGGTGTAGGGCGAACTGTTGCCCTCCAAGCGTTTTTGCCAATCAGGCGCGGTCAAGCCTTTTTTCGCGATGCTGTCCACGTCATAACCCAAAGACTGTGTGGCAACGTCGGCTTCCAAGCCGTCGATGATGGCGCGGGTTTGTTTACCGCCACCGCCGTGCGATTGCTCGATTGTGACTTTTTCACCTGTTTTTTCTTGCCAATGTTTGATGAACTCAGCGTTGAATTCTTGGTACAGTTCACGGGTTGGGTCGTAGGACACGTTGAGCAATTTGCGCTCGGCTTTGCCCTTGCCGCCGCAAGCAACCAGTGCTGTACCAATCAATCCAATAATCAATGCCGAAGCGATTCGGCGCGAGGTTTTTTTATTTAAATTCATTTGAAGACTCCTTAATATCAATAATCATATCGCTGAAAAATGCGAACGATGAGATATTAAAGTGTCTGCTATATATTTAAAACCAATTAAAAACGCTTAGTTTATCGCAAATTGTGGAATATAAAAATGGAGTGGTCTGCGCTGAGGATGGGGCGGATAAAGTGTGTGAGAGGGTTTAAATCTTAACCGCCAACTCGGTAATAGACGTGCCACCACCAAACACCTCAATCACCATCAATGCGTCCGCCGCCGTCATCACCCGCGTGTTGCGCGTGGTGGGTTCGATGCAGGTACTCATCAAAATTTCACGATCAATGCCCGCCAAACCGCGATAGCGCACAGTGATGGGGTCATGCCCCTGTGTGCGCAGCTGGCTGATGAGCGAGGTGCTTTGGGGTTCTGAGAATGCATACATCGGCGACTCACCTTTGACGGACACCTGCATCCACGGCGCATGCACCATTTCAATTTTTCCTGCTTCGAGCAGCGGGCGCATGAATTGATAAAAAAACAGCAACATCAACGCGCCACTGTGGATGCCATCGGCATCGGGGTCAAAGAGTAAAACCACTCGCTCAAATTGCAGTTTCTGCACATCAAAATGCTCACCCAAACCTATGCCCAAACTCTCGCTCAGTGCTTTAAATAATGGATAACGCATCACTTTTTCGCGCGTGGCTTTGATGGCGTTTAAAGGTTTACCTTGCATGGGTAATACCGCTTGAAATCGACCATCTCGCAGACTAACGACCATACTGGCGGCAGAATCGCCCTCGACGATGAACAGTTCCGTACCTGCGCCATGCGTGCGTGAATCGACCAATTTAATAGGGGTGTTTTTGAAATACATCGTAGGGGATTTTTATTCAGGGGTTGCAATGTAGCACAGAACATATTTTCAAGGTTTAATCTCGTGTGATTTTATTGAGCGTGCTATAATTCACATCGGCGGGTCCCTTCGCATTGAGGGATGGTGAATCGGGTCAGGTGCGGAAGCAAGCAGCCACAGCTATTTTACTCAAGTGCCGAAGTCAGGCTCGCCACTCAATTCCCAAATGGGCGATGGATGATGTCCATCGCCCATTTTCTATAGTCTGTTTGTTTGAAAGCACACCATGAGTTCACAAGTACTGGCGCGTAAATGGCGACCCAAAAACTTCACCGAACTGGTCGGTCAAGACCACGTGGTCAAGGCTCTGAGCCACGCGCTGACTGAGCAACGTTTGCATCATGCGTATCTATTCACGGGGACGCGTGGCGTGGGCAAAACCACGATTGCGCGGATTTTGGCCAAGTCTTTAAATTGTGAACAGGGCATTTCGGCAACGCCTTGTGGCGTGTGCGCGACCTGTCAAGAAATCGACGCGGGGCGGTTCGTGGACTTGCTCGAAATTGATGCGGCAAGCAATACGGGCGTGGACGATATGCGCCAACTCATTGAGAATGCCGAATACATGCCGACCGCGGGGCGTTATAAAGTGTATCTGATTGACGAGGTACACATGCTCTCGAAAAATGCGTTTAACGCCTTGCTCAAAACGCTTGAAGAGCCGCCCGCGCATGTGTTATTTATTCTCGCAACGACCGATCCGCAAAAAGTCCTGCCCACGGTGCTTTCGCGCTGTTTGCAATTTAATTTAAAGCAAATGCCGCCTGCGGACATCGTCACCCATTTGTCAAAAATCCTCACGGCAGAGCAGGTTGGTTTTGAAGAAGAAGCCCTGCATTTAATTGCTAAAGGTGCGCGTGGCAGTATGCGCGACGCGCTCTCATTGACCGATCAGGCGATTGCCTTTTCTGCATCCAATGTCAGCACAGCAGCGGTTAAAGACATGCTCGGCGCGACCGACAGTGCGCAGATTGAGGCGATACTGCGCGCTTTGATTGCACGCGATGGTAAAACTTTGGTGGATATTGCCGAGCAAATGGCGAGCCAATCGACCTCATTTTTGGACGCGACGATTGAACTGGCGCAGGTGCTGTACCGCATCAGTTTGGCGCAAATCGTGCCCGATGCCGTACCCGATGACTTTACCTTGGCAAAAATTGTGCGCGAACTTGCGCCTGAGATGGGCGCGGATGAGGTGCAGTTGTACTACAGCATCGTCACCCAAGCGCGTGAGCAACTGCATTTAGCACCCGATGCGCAGGCGGGTTTTACCATGATGCTGTTGCGGCTGTTGGCTTTTGCGCCCGAGCATTTTAAGGCAGACAGCGTAAAAAAGTAATCAGCGCAACTTCCAAGCCTGCCGCCACACAGCACACATCTGCTTCACCGATGATGCCTGTGTCGATAAAGCCCGTAGAAGTTGCGCTCGAAACCGAATCATTGGTCGCCCCATCAACACCACCACTGGTGGCATCCGCATCGCCAACACCTGAGTTTGTAGGTGATGCCTCCGCACTTGCGCAGATGTGGGTCGATATGGTCGCACACATGGGTTTGAAAGCCTTTGCGGGGCAATTGGCACGTCAAAGTGAATTGGTATCATTGAGCGAGGCGATGATGACTTTGCGCTGTGAGAAACTCAGTTTGGCAACCGATGACAACGCCTTAAATACCTTGCGTTCGGCACTCAAAAACTATTTTACGCAGCTGGGGCAAGTTGTTCCTGCCCTAAAAGTTGAAGTGGCTGAAATCGGTCAAGTGCGTTATAGCCCGCAAAAAATCAGTGCCAAACAACGCGATGATTCACTGGCAAGTGCCAAGCAGGCTGTGCAACAACACCCCACCATCGCCGCCATCGTGCGTGAGTTTGATGGTATGATTTTGCCGAACTCCATTAAGCCTGACTAAGACAGCATGAATGTTAAACGGTACCAACAGTCAAACACCTTCTTCTACCGCATGGTGTTTTCTATCTTGTGCGTCGGGATTGCCTTGACTTGGTGGAATCCGCCCGCGCCGTACGAGCAGGCACTGCATCATTCGTTAACGGTTTTGGGATTCGGGTTGTGGTATGTTTACATGCGGCATTATCGCATGAGCCGATGGGCATTCATATTGGTTACGATACTTGTGGCATTGCATTCAATCGGTGCACGCTGGATGTACTCGTTTGTGCCGTATGATGACTGGTTTCAAACTTTGTTTGGTAATAAACTCAGCCCTTTGATGGGATGGCAACGCAATCATTACGACCGTTTGGTTCACTTGGCGTACGGTTTTTGTTTTGTTCCTGCAATTACAGAATGGCTACAACAACGGTATCGATTGAAATTGCGTATGGCATCATGGATTGCGCTTGCGTTCATTATGTTGACGGGTTTATGGTATGAATGGTTTGAGTGGGGTGCTGCCATGGTGCTTTCACCCGAAGATACCGAGGCTTATAATGGGCAACAAGGTGATATGTGGGACTCGCACAAAGATACACTCATTGCAAGTTTTGGAGGGTTCATAGGCGTATTGTCTCGGCGCTTGTGGGGTAACCGTTATTAATTGATATAGGAAATAAAATATGATGAAAAATCAATTGGCTGGCTTAATGAAGCAAGCGCAAAAAATGCAAGACGACATGAAAAAAGCCCAAGACGAACTGGTTAACATTGAGGTCGAAGGGCAGTCGGGCGCGGGTTTGGTTAAAGTGACCATGAACTGCAAATTTGGCGTGAAACGCGTACAAATTGATCCATCATTGATGGAAGACGACAAAGACATGATAGAGGATTTGGTTGCGGCTGCAGTTAATGATGCGGTGCGCCGTGCCGAAGAAGCTAGTGCGGCACACATGGGCAAACTCACATCAGGCATGAATTTACCTGCGGGCATGAAGTTGCCGTTTTAAGCGCGTTCACTATCCATGCGCGTGGATGCTTTGATAAATGTGTGTGGATTGCTTCGCGAGTAAAACCTCGCTCGCACATGCCCGTGGATTTTTGGTCGGGTGTTGTCAGCGCGCACCATTGAGTATGACGCCATCAAGCGTCCTACATCGCTACACGCTGCGCACACAATATAAAAAGCCCCTGATGCAAGGGGCTTTTGTTCGTGATGCGTGTGTTTATAATCAAGAGGCAGGCTGACCCACAAACACCTCAACACGGCGATTTTCAGCGCGACCTGCCACCGTAGCGTTGGTGGCAATCGGTTGAGTTGAACCTTTGCCTTCGGTGGTAAAGCGACTGCTGGCAACGCCTCTATTGACCAAGTAGTTGCGCGTTGATTCGGCGCGACGTTGTGACAGTGGATAGTTGATGGCATCAGAGCCTGTATTGTCGGTGTGACCGACCACATACACCACAGTGGTGTTATTGGCGTTCAATGTACTGGCAACGGTGTTCAACACCGATTGCAAACGAGGTTGAATCACAGCTTGATTGGTGGCAAAACCTGCATCTGCTGGGATGTCCATCTTGATGCGGTTGTCCGCTGTGCGTTCCACATCGATACCCGTGCCTGCTGTGGCTTTTTCTAAAGCGGCCTGTTGTTTTTCCATTTGGTTGTTCCATACATAGCCACCGAGTCCACCGACTGCGGCACCAATGACTGCGTCACGACCAACATGGTTACTGCCTGTGGTGCTACCGATAATCGCGCCAGCCGCCGCGCCAATCACTGCGCCAATGGCGGTTGATTTACCTGCGCCTTGGGGTTGCGTCATTGTGCCGGTCGCACAACCTTGCAGTGCCAATGCACCAACGAGTGTTGAAACTAAGAGGATTTTTTTCATGATAGATTCCTTTTTTAGAAATGGCACATTGAATTGAATACAATGTGTACGAGACATCAAGTCCTTATTCCGATGTTTGGTTGACATTGTAGGCTGATTGGAGAAGGATGGTTGTAAATCAATTAAAAAAGTTCTGTCGTGTATACAAAAATCCTCTCCCGTCATACGGAAGAGGTCAGTTTCTGAGGTTTCTAGCAATCTTAAAGGGTGTCATCGCATCCTGTATGTTTTTTATCCCAACAATAAGGCATTCACCCGTTTGAGATACCCAGCAGGATCCGCTGGAATTTGACCATCGGCGATTTTGGCTTGGTCAAAAATGACGTGCGCCAAGTCGGCAAACTCAGACTCATTTTTCTCCAAGCGTTTGACCAAAGCGTGCTCAGGGTTGATTTCGAGTATCGGCTTTGGTTCTGGAACGTCTTGCCCCATTTGTTTGAACATTTTAATCATTTGTGGTGATAATTCGTTTTCGTCTATTACCAAACACGCGGGACTGTCTACTAATCGTGTGGTGATGCGCACTGATTTTGCACTGTCTTTCAGAACTTCTTGCAGTTTTTCAACCAATGGTTTGAGCTGCTCATTGGCTTCGTCCAATGCTTTTTTCTCTTCTTCATCTTGCAGTTTGCCCAAATCGACCGCGCCTTTGGTCACACTGCGCAATGGTGTACCATCAAATTCGGTCAAATAGTTCAACGCCCACTCATCAATACGGTCGGTCATGAGCAATACTTCAATGCCTTTTTTGTGGAACACTTCCAGCTGCGGGCTGTTTTTTGCAGTGGCGAGGTTCTCGGCAGTGAGGTAGTAAATCGCCTCTTGCCCATCTTTCATATCGGCTTTGTATTGCGCGAATGAGCGGGTTTGCGTATCTGTTGAGTTTGCTGAGTTTGCGCCCCCCGTTGACGCATAGCGCAGTAATTTCGCAATTTTCTCGGCATTGCCCGCATCCTCCGCCAGACCTTCTTTGAGCACCGCGCCGAACTCGGCGTAGAATTTGGCGTATTTGTCTTGCTCCGCAGCATCGTCCGAGTTCGCCAATGATTCCAATGTGCTCAAAATACGGCGCGTATTGCCCTCGCGGATGGCTTTGACATCACGCGATTCTTGCAGCAATTCACGGCTGACGTTCAAAGGCAAGTCCGAGCTGTCAATCACGCCTTTGATAAAGCGCAAATATTGCGGCAACAATTGCTCGGCATCGTCCATGATGAACACGCGTTTGACGTAGAGTTTCAAGCCCGATTTGTGCTCGCGGTAGTACAAATCATGCGGTGCTTGCGTAGGGATGAACAACAATTGTGTGTATTCGGTCGCGCCTTCCACACGGTTGTGCGCCCATGCGAGGGGTTCTTTGAAATCGTGGCTGATGTGTTTGTAAAACTCTTGGTATTGTTCGTCGGTAATATCTTTTTTCGGACGTGTCCACAACGCACTGGCGGAGTTGACGGTTTCCCATTCGTCGGTGGTGACCATTTCACCGGGTTGATTTTCTTCTTTCGCGTCTTGCCAAACTTCTTTTTTCATCTCAATCGGCAGGCTGATGTGGTCGGAATATTTGCGAATCAATTGCTTGATGTCCCACGCGTTCAGGTATTGTTCAAACTCATTACGCAGATGCAAAATTACGCTCGTGCCACGGGCTTCACGGGTGATGGTTTCAGTGGTAAATGCGCCCGTGCCATCGCTCACCCAACGCACCGCTTCAGTGGTCGGCGTACCTGCGCGGCGTGATTCGACCGTGATTTTGTCGGCAACAATAAAGCCTGAGTAAAAACCCACACCAAATTGACCGATGAGTTGTGCGTCGGTTTTTTGCTCGCCCGTGAGTTTGGACATGAATTCTTTGGTACCGCTTTTGGCAATCGTGCCCAAGTGTTCAATCGCATCGGCTTCGGTCAAACCAATGCCGTTGTCGGTAATCGTGAGGGTTTTAGCGGCTTTATCAAAGGTGATTTGAATGCGCAAATCTGGGTCAGATTCGTACAATTCTGGTTGATTCAAACCCTCGAAGCGCAATTTATCGCAAGCATCAGAGGCGTTTGAGACCAATTCACGCAGGAAAATTTCAGGATTGGAGTACAGTGAATGCGTGACCAAATGCAACAATTGCGCCACTTCGGCTTGAAAACTATGGGTGTGATTTTTAGATTTTTTGCTCATAAAAACTCCTTAACTTGTGAATGTTCGATAAAGCACATGCACGGCGGATGCGTGCAGGATTTGGATGTGGTTATGGTGGGGGTGAAAAATGCGTTTTCAAGGGGCAAAAAAAACGGACTGCATCGAGCAGCCCGTATTCGGTTTACCGAATAATTTACTTTCAGTAAATCTCTTCATTCAACTTCATCGTGCCGTGGTCACGCAAATTCACATGCCATGCAAATGCTTTTTCCATGATGTGTGGGGTTTGACCGCCGTGTTTGCACGCCGCATCAAAGTACGCTTGCAACTGCGGACGATAATCAGGGTGACAGCAGTTATCAATGATTTTCTGTGCGCGTTCGCGTGGAGCCAGTCCGCGCAAATCTGCCAAGCCTTGCTCAGTCACCACCACATCCACATCGTGCTCGGTGTGGTCATGGTGTGGCACCATCGGTACGACTTGCGAAATCGAGCCGCCTTTGCCCACCGATGGGCAGACGAAAATAGAGATAAACGCATTGCGCGCAAAGTCACCCGAGCCGCCAATCCCGTTCATCATGCGCGTGCCGCCGATGTGGGTGGAGTTGACGTTGCCGTAGATGTCAAATTCAATCGCGGTGTTGATGCCGATGATGCCGAGGCGACGGATGACTTCAGGCAAGTTACTGACGTTTTGCGGGCGCAGAACAATTTTGTCCTTGTATTGGTCAAAATTGTTGATGAAGTTATCGTAGCACTCTTGCGAAATCGTGATGGATGTGGTCGATGCAAAGGTCATTTTGCCTGAATCAAATAATTCAAACGTTGAGTCTTGCAACACTTCCGAGTACATGACTAAGTTTTCAAAATCGCTGTGTACCAAGCCTGACAGCACCGCATTGGCGATTTTACCAATACCCGCTTGCAAAGGCATGAGGGACTTGGTCAAACGACCTTCGGCAACTTCTTTATTGAAAAATTCAGTGATGTGGCGCGAAATGCCCGAGGTGACTTCATCGGGTGCAGAAATCACCGCAGGTGCATCGGGCTTGTTGGTCAAAACCACGGCAACCACTTTAGATGGGTCAACTTTGATGTAGTTCGTGCCAATGCGTGTGTCCACGTGGGTGACGTTGACTGCCTCGCGATTTGGATAAGCAGTTGGCAAATAAATGTCGTGCATACCGTTAAATGCCAGCGGGAATGCAGAGTTCACCTCGATGATGATTTCATCGGCCAATGCCGCGAAGGTCGCAGAGTTGCCCACCGAAGTGGTTGGGATGATGTTGCCATTCGCGTCAATGCTCGATGCTTCGATTAAAGCGGTGTTCACTTTTGGGAAATGTTTGTTGTTCAACATTTCGTGGGTTTCAGACAAATGCTGATCCATGTACAAGGCTTTGTGCGTGTTGATGGATTTGCGCAATTCAGCGTCCGCCATGAATGGAATGCGCTTGGCAATCACGTCTGACAATGCCAATTGGGTTTCGGTGTCATAACCCAAAGACGCGCCTGAGAGCAAAGACACGCGCACAGGGTGGGTTTTTGCCAATTGAGCCAAAGCGGGTAAAACCGCTTTGGAGTCGCCCGCTTTGGTAAAGCCGCTTACGCCCAAAACCGAGCCGTCTTTGATTAACTTCGCCGCTTCTTCGGCAGTGGTGATTTTGCTTTTGTATCCTTCAAACAGGATGCGTTCTGTACTCATAAGGTCTCCTATTGCATGAATAGAGGTTTAAAAATAAGGCTCTCGTTGTGAGCAATGACATCTGCTCGAAATACCAATCAAAGATTGTTAACGCGCGATTGTAATCTATAAGCCTGACACGTGGCTGAAAAAATCAACTTTACGCTTTTCTTTTAAGTGTGGGCAAGCCTCATCATCCACAAAACTCCCGATCCTCTGAACGTGTTCGATAATATAAAAATAATTTTCATCTGTTTTGGTGGCTTTTATGAAATAAAAAACCATCAAACAGTCAATAAACGCTTATTGTTTCCTGTGTTTGTTGGCCTATGGGGCGTACAATTTCTACTGATGAAAAGATTTTTAACCAGCAGGAGTTAATCGTGAATTTTTTAACCAGTATGGGCGAGGGAACGCAATTTGTCATACAGTTGATTTTGGTGGTCGCGTGTTTGTTTTACGGTGCACGCAAAGGTGGGATTGCGCTTGGGTTGTTGGGTGGCGTCGGCTTATTGGTTTTGGCGTTCATCTTTCATGTGCAACCTGGGAAACCTTCGATTGATGTCATGATGACGATTTTGGCGGTGGTGGTGGCCAGTGCGACGCTGCAAGCGAGCGGCGGATTGGATGTGATGTTGCAGATTGCTGAAAAAGCCTTGCGCAAAAATCCAAAATACATCAGCATCTTGGCACCCTTTTCAACATATTTTTTGACAATTTTATGCGGCACAGGACACGTGGTGTACACCATGCTGCCGATTATTTACGATATTTCGATTAAAAATAATATTCGCCCAGAACGCCCGATGGCGGCCTCGTCAATTGCCTCTCAAATCGGGATTATTGCCAGCCCTGTTTCAGTGGCGGTGGTGTCGTTGACCACGTATTTATTGGCGGCCAAAACCAAGTTGGCGGGTTTTGATGGTTATTTGGATTTATTGGCGATTACCGTGCCATCGTCGATGATTGGTATTTTGGCGATTGGGATTTTTAGTTGGTTTCGTGGTAAGGATTTAGACAAAGACCCAGAGTTTCAAAAGTTTATTTCTATCCCCGAAAATAAAAAATACGTTTATGGCGACAGCACCACCTTGATCGGCAAACACTTTCCGCGTGACAACTGGATTGCCATGTGGATTTTTCTGGGCGCGATTGCGATGGTGGCTTTTTTGGGTGCGTTTGAAGGACTGCGCCCCAGTTGGGTTGAGAAGGACAAACTGGTTGCTCTGGGCATGGTGCCAACGATTCAAATGTTCATGCTGTGCGCGGGCGCATTGATTGTTATTTTTACCAAGACCGATGCGACTCTAATCAGTAAAAATGAAATTTTTAGAAGCGGGATGATTGCGCTGGTGGCTGTGTTTGGGATTTCGTGGATGGCTGATTCGATGTTTGCTGTGCACACGCCGATGATTAAAAATTTGCTCGGCGGCGTGGTGCAACAACATCCTTGGACGTATGCGCTGATGCTATTGATTGTCTCAAAATTTGTCAATTCGCAAGCCGCCGCGATTGCTGCGTTTGTGCCGCTGGCTTTGGGGATTGATGTCAATCCTGGTGTGATTGTCGCGTTTGCCTCAGCTTCCTACGGCTACTACATACTGCCGACCTACCCGAGCGACTTGGCTGCCATACAGTTTGATCGCAGTGGCACAACACGCATCGGTAAATACGTGATTAACCACAGTTTTATTTTGCCAGGGTTAATTGGCGTGTTTGTATCGTGTGTATTTGGCTACCTGTTTGCGCAAATGCACGGCTATGTGTAAGTAAATCGCTTGTGTGCTGATGGATGCAAACGGACTGCTGTGGCAGTCCGTTTTTTATTTGATTGACAGCATACAAATGGTGATAAGGTCAACAGCGTGGATACACAGCCCACGCTACTGTTTACCTTAAACCGTTCCTGCCAAAAAGTCCTGTGCAAATCGTCCCGATCCCGAGCACGAGTCCGGCCAATGCAAGGATGAAATTTGAAGAGAAATTAGAGAAGTGGGTCGTGGTTAAGGGCAATGAATAGACGCAATACGTGAAAAATACTGATTGCGCCATACGGGTTTGGTGATGAAACAGGAGCCTGTCATTTTTCAGAATAAGTTTGTGGCGCGACATAATTTGCACGTGCTTGACGAATGGCATCGTGATGGGTGCTTGCCCATTCAATCATGCCTTGGACGTGTTCAAAAAAACTCACACCCAACGCAGTCATGCTGTATTCTACTCGTGGCGGAATACTGGGAAAAACGGTACGCGAGACCAAACCATCTTGCTCTAAATGGCGTAAAGTCTGCGCCAACATGCGTGGTGAAATGTCAGGAATAGATTTTTTCAATTCGCCAAAGCGCAGCGTTGCGGGTGCTAATGTGCCTAAGACCAAGACGCTCCAACGGTCACCTAAGCGGTCGAGTACATCACGGATGGGGCAGAGTTCAGAGAGTCGTGAAGTTTGTTTGTGTAAAGTCATGAGTTTATTTTTTTAGTAAGTTGGTTACTTTAGAGTAAGTAGGTAATTATAAAATCCCTGCTTGTGTGTTGATTTTTATAATAGTACTATATCATAACTATTTATCAAATAGTAATTTGATTGATTATCAATACTTAACTCTAAAGGAAATAGCATGGCAACTTCAGATAAAATTTTAGTCACAGGAGCATCAGGTCACCTTGGTCGCTTGGTGGTACAGCACTTATTAGACACAGAAAAAGTCCCGGCACAGCAAATCATCGCCACCTCGCGCAAGGTTGAAGCACTCGCTGATTTAAAAGCACGCGGTGTTGATGTACGCATGGCCGATTTTGCTCAGCCAGACTCTTTGGTAGCCGCTTTTACAGGTGCCCAGCGTGCTTTACTTATCAGTACAGACGAAATTGGTAAGCGTCTTGAGAGCCATAAACGCGCGATTGATGCGGCACAGGCTGCGGGCGTGGCGTATATGGTTTACACCTCAATGCCCAAACCCCAAGACAGTTTGGTTAGTTTTGCTCCTGAACATTTGGGCACAGAACAATTATTACAAACCAGTCCAATGCAGGTGACCATTTTGCGTAACTCTTGGTATTTTGAAAATGTCTTGCTCAGTGCAGGTCAGTGGCTGGCAACGGGTCAAGCCCACTCCGCAGCAGGTGACGGAAAATTATCACACATTGCCCGTGAAGACTTGGCGCGTGCGGCTGCAGCGGCTCTGGTCGCTGAGCCTGCTGGTAAAAAGATTTTAACTCTGACAGGTTCAGAGGCTTTCACCATTGCAGAAATTACCAACTTGGTTGGGGCTGCAGCAGGCAAGGCAATTGAAGTTATCCCTGTCAGTACCGCAGATGTTGTTGCGGGTGTGGTGCAAGCGGGTATGCCAGAGCCAGTTGGGGAAATGTTTGCGTCATTTGATGCGAACATCCAAGCAGGTCTTTTTGCAGAAATCACCGATGACTTTGTCGAACTGACAGGGCGCGAACCGATGCGCTTTGCTGATTGGTTAGTGGTAAATAAAGCAGCATTTGCGGGTTAATTGGCGTGAATTGTGGCTTGGCTTTAGAAATGGAAAGTCAAGCCAGTCATTAACGAACATTGACCAAAAGGATAATTTCATATGACAGAAAAAACTAAATCTTGGGTACTCGTAACGGGAGCCTCAAGTGGCTTTGGCGTGGAGTTTGCCAAACAATATGCCGCCCAAGGTCGATCCCTCATTCTGGTGGCTCGGACTTTAAGCAAACTTGAATCCCTTGCTGTGAAATTGCGTGAAAATTTTAATGTCGATGTGATGGTTGAGCAAACGGATTTATCATCAATCATTGAGGTGAACAACCTATATCAGCGTCTGCGAGAGCGCAATATTGTGGTTGATGTATTGATCAACAATGCAGGCCATGGGTTACAAGGATCTTTCATGGATGAGTCTTTAGATCATTTGTTGGCAATGATTGATCTTGACATCTCCAGCCTCACTGCTATGACGCGTCTATTTGGGAATGACATGAGAGCCAGAAAAAAAGGAAGCATTCTCATGGTTGCCAGTTTACTTTCCTATCAAGGTGTGAAGAACTTCGCTGTTTATTCTGCTGCCAAAGCCTATGTGTTGAAATTCTCGGATGCGCTTCATCGTGAACTAAAGGCGGATGGCGTCGTTGTTACTGCACTGTGTCCAGGCTTGTCGGACACGGGATTTGTGGCGGGAGCCAAGCAAAAGTTGACTCCCGCGCTCAAGATGGTGATGATGCAACCTCAACCCGTTGTTCGTGCAGGGATTCGAGCACTACAGGCAGGTCGAATGAGCGTTGTACCAGGTGCTGGAAACAAGGCAATTGCTATTTTGACTTGGGCTACGCCACGCTGGCTACACCAGTCGATTATGGCAGTGGTGATGGGGGTCTAAGTTAAACATACAGTAAAAACCTACTTTGCGTTTGCTTGAATAGAATACATCCACCTTGCTCAAATTTACGCGTTGCCCGCCAAAAAGTCTTGGGCAAAACGTTGCAACACGCCACCTGCTTGATACACCAATACTTCTTCGGCGGTGTCCAAACGGCACAGCACAGGCACTTGTACGGTTTCGCCGTTTTTGCGATGAATCACGAGGATCAATTCGCAACGCGGTGTGCGCTCGCCCACCACATCATAGGTTTCTGTGCCGTCCAAACCGAGCGTCAAACGATTCACGCCGTCCTTGAACTGCAAAGGCAATACGCCCATGCCAATCAAATTGGTGCGGTGGATGCGCTCAAAGCCTTCGGCAACGATGGCTTCAACCCCAGCCAAACGCACGCCTTTGGCCGCCCAATCGCGTGAAGAACCTTGACCATAATCCGCGCCCGCGACGATGATGAGCGGTTGTTTGCGTTCCATATAGGTTTCAATCGCTTCCCACATGCGTTTGACTTCGCCTTCGGGCTCGACTCGAGCGAGCGAGCCTTGTTTGACCGTGCCGTCTTGGTTGCGCACCATTTCATTAAAAAGTTTGGGGTTGGCAAAAGTCGCGCGTTGCGCGGTCAAATGGTCACCACGGTGGGTGGCGTAGCTGTTGAAATCTTCTTCAGGTACGCCCATTTTCGCCAAATACTCGCCTGCGGCGGATTTTTTGGTAATCGCGTTGGATGGCGACAAGTGATCCGTCGTGATGTTGTCGGGCAAAATCGCCAATGGACGCATACCTTTGAGCGCGCGCTCACCCGCCAACGCGCCTTCCCAATACGGTGGGCGGCGGATGTAGGTGCTCATCTCACGCCAGTCGTACAACGGACTGCTGGCACGTGCTGCATCTTTTTGCTCAAACATCGGGATATAGACTTTGCGGAATTGCTCAGGTTTGACCGATTGCGCCACCAGTGCGTCGATTTCCTCATCCGATGGCCAAATGTCTTTGAGGGTAATCGGATTGCCGTTTTTGTCGTGGCCCAAGGCGTCTTTTTCAATGTCAAAACGAATTGTGCCCGCAATCGCATACGCGACCACCAAGGGCGGCGAGGCGAGAAACGCCTGTTTGGCTTGCGGATGAATGCGCCCGTCGAAGTTGCGGTTGCCAGACAACACCGCCGTGGCGTACAAATCGCGCTCAACGATTTCTTGCTCAATCGCTGGGTCGAGTGCGCCACTCATGCCATTACACGTGGTGCAGGCATACGCCACGATGCCGAAGCCGAGTTTTTCTAAATCATGCAATACGCCTGCTTCTTCGAGGTAGAGCGCGGCTGCTTTAGAACCGGGGGCGAATGAAGATTTCACCCACGGTTTGCGTGTCAAGCCCAGTTCATTGGCTTTGCGTGCGAGCAAACCCGCAGCAATGGTGTTGCGCGGGTTGGAGGTGTTGGTGCATGAAGTAATCGCTGCGATAATCACCGCGCCATCGGGCATGCTGCCATCGGTTGGCATGTCGTACGGTGCGGCGATGCCTTTGGCTGCCAATTCACTGGTTGGCAAACGTGCATGTGGATTGGATGGACCCGCCATATTGCGCACGACAGTGGATAAATCAAATTTCAATACGCGTGGATAGACTGCAGTTTTCAACTCGCTTGACCACAAGCCCGTGGTTTTTGCATAGTCCTCTACCAATTTCACCTGCGCGTCATCACGACCCGTGAGTTTGAGGTAGTCAATGGTTTGTTGGTCAATGTAGAACATCGCCGCAGTCGCGCCGTATTCTGGGGTCATATTGCTGATGGTGGCGCGGTCGCCAATACTCATGGAGTTCGCTCCTTCACCAAAAAATTCCACATACGCGCCGACCACGCGCTCTTTGCGCAGGTATTCGGTGAGCGCAAGCACGATGTCGGTCGCGGTGATGCCCGCTTGACGTTTGCCCACCAATTCAACACCGACGATGTCGGGCAAACGCATCATGGATGCGCGACCAAGCATCACGGTTTCGGCTTCCAAACCACCGACACCAATTGCAATCACGCCGAGCGCATCCACGTGTGGTGTGTGGCTGTCGGTACCGACACATGTGTCAGGAAAGGCAATACCATCGCGGTTTTGGATGACAGGTGACATTTTTTCGAGATTGATTTGGTGCATGATGCCGTTGCCCGCTGGAATTACGTTGACATTCTCAAACGCGGTCGCACACCAGTCGATGAAGTGGAAACGGTCTTCGTTGCGACGGTCTTCAATCGCGCGGTTTTTCGCAAACGCATCGGGGTCATAGCCACCGCATTCCACCGCCAAAGAGTGATCCACGATGAGTTGCGTGGGCACGACGGGATTGACTTTGGCAGGATCGCCCCCTTGCTCGGCAATCGCATCGCGTAAACCCGCAAGATCAACCAATGCGGTTTGCCCAAGGATGTCGTGACAGACCACACGCGCAGGAAACCACGGAAAGTCCATGGTTTGCTTGCGCTCGATGATTTGGGTCAAGCATTCGGTCAGATAATTGGGGTTTTCGGCGGGGCTAATGTAATCGCACGATTTGCGCACCAATTGCTCAGCCAAAACGCGTGAAGTGTAGGGCAGGGTTTCATACGCGCCTGCGGAAATGGCATTCACGGCAGCGCGGGTGTCGTAAAAATCAACGTTGTGGTTGGGAAGGGGTTTTCGGTAGGTGGTCATATCTTTTGTGATTGAAGTTAAAAATAAATTGCTAAAGTGCGAGGCTACCTATGTCAACAACACTCATTTTCAAAACGGTCTCATCATTACACTTTGAAATCGTTTTGAAAATACGCCACGTAAATGTCTCGTGGTGTGACATGATTGATGCAGGGGCTATTGCCCCCGCATGCGTGGTGTGTGTACAGTGATTATTTGCGTTTACTCAACGGCACAAATTTTACGTCTTCAGGCCCAGTGTATTCTGCGCTTGGACGAATGATTTTGTTGTCAATCCGTTGTTCGATGACGTGTGCGCTCCAGCCTGATGTGCGCGCCACGACGAACAGGGGTGTGAACATCGCGGTCGGCACACCCATTAAGTTATAAGACACCGCGCTGAACCAATCCAAATTCGGGAACATTTTTTTCACTTCCCACATCACGGACTCCAAACGCTCGGCGACTTCGTACATGCGCATGTCGCCCATTTCTTTGCCCAAGTCGTGTGCGACTTTTTTGATGACGACGTTGCGCGGGTCAGAGATGGTGTAGACGGGGTGGCCAAAGCCAATCACGACTTCTTTGCGCTCGACGCGGTCGCGGATATCAGCTTCAGCGTCGTCGGGTGATGCGTAGCGTTGTTGGATTTCAAACGCGACTTCGTTCGCGCCACCGTGTTTGGGGCCGCGCAATGCGCCGATACCGCCGCAAATCGCTGAGTACATGTCCGAGCCTGTGCCCGCAATCACGCGGCTGGTGAAGGTTGAGGCGTTGAATTCGTGCTCTGCGTATAAAATTAAAGAAATATGCATGGCTTTAACCCACGAGTCGGGGCATTTTTTACCGTGCAGCAATGTCAGGAAGTGCCCGCCAATGGAGTCGTCGTCGGTTTGCACGTCAATGCGTTTGCCGTTGTGCGCAAAATGGTACCAGTAGAGCATGATGGAGCTCAAACAGGCCATGAGTTTGTCGGCGATTTCGCGTGCGCCTGCGAGGTTGTGATCGTCTTTTTCGGGGGTTAGGCAGCCCAAAACTGAGACGCCGGTGCGCATCACGTCCATCGGGTGCGCCGAGGGTGGCAGTTGCTCAAGTGCTTTTAATACGGCACTGGGTAAA
This sequence comes from Burkholderiaceae bacterium, assembly GCA_018261955.1. Taxonomy (GTDB): domain Bacteria; phylum Pseudomonadota; class Gammaproteobacteria; order Burkholderiales; family Burkholderiaceae; genus CTSOIL-112. Next base: position 33,469 of record JAGTRK010000004.1, on the reverse strand, counting down.
TCGCGCATGCTTTGTAATTTGGTTTTGTAGTTTTTTAGCTGGGTTTTGGTCGGCAATGTCCCGTGTACCAGTAAATGCGCGACTTCCTCGAATTCGCATTTGAGTGCCAAGTCCATGATGTCGTAGCCACGGTAGTGCAAGTCATTGCCCGAGCGACCCACGGTACACAGCGCGGTCGAGCCTGCGACCACGCCTGAGAGGGCAACGGATTTTTTAGGTTTGAAGGGTGTTGCAGGTGCGACTTCTTTTTTGCTCATGGTTTATCTCCTTGATTTTTGTGGGTTTATTTGTTTAAAAACATATCGAGTTTGTCTTCATACGCTTGATAGCCAATGCTCGCGTACAACTCCATGCGCGTTTGCATGGTGTCCACCACGCCTGCTTGTGTGCCGTTTTGGCGCAATTGTGTGTAAACGTTCAAAGCGGCTTTGTTGGCGGCGCGAAATGCTGAGAGCGGATACAGTGCCATTGCCACACCGACGGATTTGAGTTCATCTGTGGTGAATAAAGGCGTTTGGCCAAACTCGGTCAAGTTCGCCAACACGGGCGTATTGGGCAAGGCTTTGACAAAAGCGGTGTACATTTCCAAAGTAATTGCTGCTTCGGGGAAAATCGCATCCGCGCCAGCCTCGACGTATTTCACTGCGCGCTCAATCGCTGCATCCAAACCTTCAGAGGCAATTGCATCGGTGCGCGCCATGATGACGAAAGTCTCATCGGTGCGCGCATCCACGGCGGCTTTGATGCGATCGACCATTTCATCGGTGGGGACGATGGATTTGTTCGGACGGTGTCCGCAACGTTTTGCGCCCACTTGATCCTCGATGTGCATCGCGGCCACGCCTGCTTTAATCATGGCCTTGGTGGTGCGCGCGACGTTAAACGCCGATGCGCCAAAACCTGTGTCCACGTCCACCAATAAAGGCAAATCGCACACGTCGGTGATGCGCCGCGCGTCAATGAGTACGTCTTCTAAACCTGTGATGCCCAAGTCAGGTACGCCGAGCGAGCCTGCCGCGACACCACCACCTGAGAGGTAAACGGCTTTATAGCCTGCTTGCTGTGCGAGCAGGGCGTGGTTTGCATTGATGGCGCCAACAATTTGCAAGGGTGATTCGGCAGCGAGTGCGGCGCGAAATCGTGCGCCAGCTGAGTTTGAACTCATTGTTTCTCCAGTACAAGTGGGTGAATATGAACACGAATGGTTGGCGTGCAACCAACCGCTTAAGCGAGGTTCTTAGTGTACGCCACTGTAGTACAGATTGCTTACTTCGAGATTACATCAATTGACGGGGAAATGTTTTTTGTTCTCAGGTAGAAGTCTGCTAGAATGGGCCCGTTTGAAGGTTTAAAGATTTAAAAATTAAGAGGTTTAAGGGAAAGGAGCAACTGATGCAATTACATAGCGATAGTTTTCCGAACAACGGTTTGATTCCCGTAGAATGCGCCTTTGCGCAAATCGATGAGAAAACGCGGGTGCGCCTGTCCAATAATAAAAATCCACACCTTGCGTGGACGGATGTCCCTACAGGGACGCAATCGTTTGTGGTGACCTGTGTGGATGCACACGCGCCCACTGATTCGACTGATGTCAATCAAATTGACCGAGAAGTGCCCGCCGATTTGCCGCGTGCGGATTTTGTGCATTGGGTGCTGATTAATATTCCCGCAGACGTGCGTGTGATTGCGCAGGGGCTGTTTTCACACGAAGTGACCCCGCGCGGCAAATCAGGTCCGATGATTGCGGGCAAAGAGTTCAAAGATTCACCGATGCGTCAAGGCATCAACGATTACACCCATTGGTTTGCCAATGACCATGATATGGAAGGCGACTACTATGGCTATGATGGTCCGTGTCCGCCGTGGAATGATTCGATTGTGCATCAATACACATTCACCGTGTATGCTTTGGATGTCGCGGAAATTGAATTGCCAACCGATGGTAAATTGAAAATCAGTTCGGTGCAACGCCGCATAGAGGGACATGTGCTTGCCCAAGCCAGTTGGGTCGGGCAATACACCCTCACGCCACGTTTGGCGGCGGCATTTGAAGTGTGATTTTCTTCGGAGCGAATGAATGTCGGTCAAAAGTTTAAAGTTGATTATTGTGTTGTTGGCATTGGCACTGTTGGCGGCATGTTTTAAGATTTATTCGCTCAATCAAGCGCAAAACGCGCAGCCCCCATCGAACGCACCGTACACAAATAGCCATGCGCAGGTCAATGGCGATACGGTATCAGCTACCGATGCAAGTAAAGAGGCACGAGATTCTGCGAGCATTGCCGTTGACAGTTTGCCGCTTGAGGCGCAGCAGGTTTTGAAAAAAATTCAAAATCGCGAGTCTTTTCCCTATCGCCAAGATGGACAAGTGTTTGGCAATCGAGAACGTTTGTTGCCCAATCAGCCGCGCGGTTATTATCAAGAATACACAGTGCCCACGCTAGGTGCGGACAACCGTGGGGCGCGCAGAATTGTCGCAGGACAAGGCAAAACGGGAGATGTGGCAAGCAGTGGCGAGTATTATTACACCGCAGATCATTACCGCAGTTTTTCACGCATACGCATGGAGTGATGGATGAATCAAGTCAGCAATACCTCGGAAAATACCTCAGAACCTTGGCGCGCAGCCATCGGTGGATTCACCGTGTGCAATGCGTCCGAATTGGCGCGCATTTTACCCATGTGCGCGCTGGAATTGAATGCGGATGTGCACACTGTGGATGTGCGTGCAACCACCGATGTTGAACAAGCCATGACGATTTTGAGCCAACGTTTGCGGTTTCCCGAATATTTTGGTCACAATTTAGATGCGTTGTATGACATGACAGGCGAATGCGCGGATATTGCGCAAGGTCGTTTGGATATACAAATTAATGCCGTACCGCATATTTGGCTGATTTGCAGTACAACCGAGCAAACCGATATGTTGTCCCCTGTGTTGGATGCAATGCGCGACGCGATGGATGGTTTCAAAGGCACGGCTTTGAGCATTTTGTGGGCGGTGGTTTAAACGGGGGGTGTTGACACATGCATCCAGTAATGTTGATAATGATTGAGCAAAATTAATGAAGAGTATTGATATGAAAAATATTTTGGTGATTCATGGTCCTAATTTAAATTTATTGGGTACGCGCGAACCTGAAGTGTATGGCGCGCAAACTTTGTCGGACATCAACGCGCATTTACAAGCAATGGCCAATGAAATGGGCATCCAGTTGACTGCGTTTCAAAGCAATCATGAAGGCGAAATTGTCGAAACCATCCATCAAGCACGCCATCAACACGATGCCTTGATTATCAATCCCGCGGCATTTACCCACACCAGTGTGGCGATTCGTGATGCAATTGCGGGTGTGAACCTGCCTTTTGTTGAGGTGCATTTGTCGAATGTACACAAACGCGAAGCGTTCCGTCACCACTCTTATTTTTCTGATTTGGCGGTTGGGGTGGTGTGTGGCTTGGGGGCTTATGGTTATGAGGTCGCTTTGCGTTTTTTGGTGCAAAAATCAGTCAAATAAGCCTAAAATACGCCATTAAGTGGTGAAAATAAAAATCTAAGTCACCGCGCTAAAAACCCGAACGCTCGTTCTTTTAAATCGCTTTTATCATCAATTAGGTAAAAATAAGCGAAAATAACCAACTTTTGCTAGTTTTAAATGCGTATAATATGATTCATTGCCTCGCAAGGGGTGTTGTGTGTTTCTATATTGGTATAAACAGAAAAAGTCTAAATTAGACCTAAAAAGGAGCGAGTAACATGGATTTACGTAAACTGAAAACACTCATCGATTTGGTTTCTGAGTCGGAAGTTTCGGAATTGGAAATTACTGAAGCAGAAGGCAAAGTACGCATTGTAAAAGGTGGCGGTACGGTGATGATGCAACATGCCCCCCAACAAATGATGGCGGCACCCGCGATGAATGCGCCTGCTGCACCTGCACCTGCGGTTGCACCCGCTGCGCCAGCAGTACCTGCGCAAGAAGCAGGCACACCCGTTAAATCACCCATGGTTGGAACCTTTTATGCCGCTTCTGCACCGGGTGCTGCGCCTTATGTAACGGTCGGCGCGAGTGTGAAAAAAGGTCAAACTCTGTGCATTATTGAAGCGATGAAACTGCTCAACGAAATCGAAGCGGAGTGCGATGGGGTGGTCAAACAAATTTTGGTGGACAACGCAGAACCCGTTGAATACGGTCAAGTGTTGTTTGTTATTGGCTAAATCACAGGCAATGAAGGCAATTGTCTTTCATTGAATGATTTCCTAATTGATACGCTGATATTGTGAGGCTCATTGCCCGAATATTTGCACCAAACTATATGTGAGAGCACCATGTTTAAAAAAATTCTCATCGCCAATCGAGGTGAAATTGCCCTGCGTATTCAACGCGCCTGTCGCGAAATGGGTATCAAGACAGTGGTGGTGTATTCCGAAGCCGACCGCGAAGCCAAGTATGTGAAACTTGCCGATGAAGCGGTGTGTATTGGTCCTGCACCTTCTACGCAAAGTTATCTAAATATGACCGCGCTGATTGCGACCGCCGAAGTTACCCACGCCGAAGCGATTCACCCTGGTTATGGCTTTTTGTCTGAAAACGCTGATTTTTCCCAACGTGTTGAGGAATCTGGCTTTGTGTTTATCGGACCGACTGCAGAATCCATCCGTATCATGGGCGATAAAGTAGCCGCCAAGCAAGCCATGATTAAAGCAGGCGTACCGACCGTCCCTGGCTCGCCCGATGCGTTGGGCGACGATCCGCAAGAAATCCTGCGTATGGCACGCACGGTCAAATACCCTGTGATTATCAAAGCCGCGGGCGGTGGTGGCGGACGTGGGATGCGTGTGGTGCACTCTGAGGCGGCATTGCTCAACGCCGTTGCCATGACTAAAGCCGAAGCGGGCGCGGCGTTTGGCAATCCAAACGTGTACATGGAGAAATTCCTGCAAAACCCACGCCACATCGAGATTCAAATTTTAGCGGATCAGCACAAAAACGCGATTTATTTGGGCGAGCGCGATTGTTCGCTTCAACGTCGTCATCAAAAAGTCATCGAGGAAGCCCCTGCACCGGGGATCCCACGCAAATTGATTGACAAAATTGGTGCGCGTTGTGTCGATGCGTGTAAACGCATTGGGTATCGTGGTGCAGGCACGTTTGAATTTTTGTATGAAAACGGCGAATTTTTCTTTATTGAAATGAATACGCGTGTGCAGGTGGAGCATCCTGTGACCGAAATGGTGACGGGCGTGGATATTGTGCAAGAGCAAATTCGTGTAGCGTTTGGTGAAAAACTGCGTTATCGCCAAAAAGACATCGAAATTAAAGGTCATTCGATTGAGTGTCGTATCAATGCCGAAGACCCGTTCAAATTCATCCCAAGTCCAGGGCGCATCACCATGTGGCACACACCGGGTGGTCCTGGCGTGCGTGTGGATTCGCACGTGTACAACAACTATTTCGTACCGCCGAATTATGATTCAATGATTGGTAAATTGATTACTTACGGCGATACGCGTGAACAAGCCGTGGCGCGTATGCGCACAGCGTTGTCGGAAATGGTGGTTGAAGGTATCTCGACCAATATTCCTTTGCATCGTGTGATGATGGAAGACCCGATTTTTATCGCGGGTGGTTTTAGCATTCACTATTTAGAACAAAAATTGGAAGCCGAAAAAGACATCGTGCGTTAAATGATCTTTGGTGATTTATTGGTTCATTGATTTTTTGGTTTAGCAAAACATCCAATCACCCGTGTCGAGCGGGGTTGGGTGTTTTGTTTTTATGTGCGAAATCATGGATAATGTGCCATTAAAATTAAAGGAAAACCCCATGTGGAAAGAAATCATCATCAGCGTCAATGAACAACACGCCGAGGAAGTCTCCGACGCGCTGATGGACGCGGGCGCGTTGTCCGTGTCGGTTGAGGACGAGTGGGCGGATACTGAAGCAGAAAAGCCCTTATACGGCGAACCGGGATTGGAGCCAACCACCAATGCGTGGGAGCAATCGCGTTTGGTGGTGTTGGTTGATGCGGATGTGGCGATAGAGGAATTGCTCAATGAAGCCTATGGGCAATTGAACCAAGCAGTGCCGGCATACGAGCAACGCGATGTGCCCGCGCAAGACTGGGTGCGTTTGACCCAAAGTCAATTTGAGCCGATTGAAATCACGCCCAATTTATGGATTGTGCCGACTTGGCACGAGGCGGATGAGTCCGATGCGCAACGCATCAATTTGCGTTTAGACCCCGGTTTGGCGTTTGGCACAGGCAGTCATCCGACCACGCGCTTGTGCCTGCAATGGCTAGCGCAGCATGTCCCCAATGCGCAAGGCGCAAGCGTTTTGGACTATGGTTGTGGCAGTGGGATTTTAGCGATTACCGCCAAAAAACTCGGCGCAGGTGTGGTGCTTGGCACGGACATTGATGCGCAGGCGGTGCAAAGCTCGATGGACAATGCGTTGATGAACCAAACCGATGTGCAATTTGTATTGCCCGACGAAATGTCCAAAGCCGTGCCGCATGATGCGAAATACCGAATCGTGGTGGCGAATATTTTATCCAATCCACTCAAACTGCTCGCGCCTGCATTGGTCAACTATGTTGCGCAAGGTGGATTTTTGGTGCTCTCGGGGATTTTGGAGCGGCAAACGGGTGAACTCATTCAAGCATACGCGCCGTATATGAAGATGGCTTTGTGGCGCGCCGAGGATGGCTGGATTTGCTTGGTGGGACAAGCCGATTAAACCTGAACACTGCGCGTCAAAAAGCCCATCTTTTCAGGTGGGCTTTTGCTTGTCAAACATCGCTGATTATTTATCACGCAATTCGCGACGTAAAATTTTACCCACATTCGATTTGGGCAGTTCAGCGCGAAACTCAATGTATTTAGGACGTTTGTAGCCTGTGAGGTGCTCCTTGAGGAAGTTTTGCAGTTCATCAGCAGTTAAACTCTCGTCTTTTTTCACCACAAACAATTTCACCGCTTCACCTGCGTAATCATCGGGTACGCCGATGACCGCACATTCAAGCACTTTCGGATACATGACGGCAACATCCTCGACCTCGTTTGGATAAACGTTAAAGCCCGATACCAAAACCATGTCTTTTTTGCGGTCGATGATTTTAACGTAACCTTGTTCATTCATCACGCCAATATCACCTGAGCGGAAAAAACCATCGGCGGTCATGACTTTGGCGGTTTCGTCTGGACGCTGCCAGTACCCAGGCATGACCTGCGGACCACGGATACAGACTTCTCCAGCTTCGCCATAAGGGACTTCTTCACCTGCATCATTGAGAATCGCAATTTCTGTTGAAGGAATTGGCAAGCCCGTATAGCCCGTGAATGAGGTGAGTTTGACGGGATTGATGAGCGCAGCTGGGCTGGTTTCGGATAAACCATACGCTTCGCAAATCGGTACGCCTGTGATTTCTTGGAACTGATCGGCGACGGCTTTTTGCACCGCCATACCACCACCGAGTGCTACGCGCAGATTGGAGAAATCGAGTTGTTTGAATTCAGGATTGTTGAGCAATGCGACAAATAGCGTATTGACTGCTGGGAATACCCCAAATGGATATTTTTTCAAATCTTTGATAAAGGCGGGAATGTCGCGCGGGTTGGAGATGAGTAAAACATGCCCGCCAATATGCGCCGCAAACAATGCGTTCACCGTTAAGCCAAAGATGTGATACAAGGGCAAAGCGGCGACAAACACAATGCCTTGCACATCGCCAATCGCAGGCTGACACCACAGTTCTGCTTGCAACACATTGGCAATGATGTTGCCATGCGTGAGGGTTGCGCCCTTAGACACGCCTGTCGTACCGCCCGTGTATTGTAAAAAAGCCAAATCATCGCGGTTCAGTGGTACGGATTTAAGTGGCAATTGAGCCCCCGCACTCATCACTTGATCAAATCCAATGGCTGAACCAATCTGCCATGCGGGCACCATTTTTTTGACATGGCGCAACACAAAGTTGACGATTTTGCCCTTGAATCCAAGCATCTCACCCAAAGAAGTGACCACCACATGCTTTAAGTCAGGCAATTTTGGCAATGAGACCTCTAAATTATGAGCAAAATTTTCTAAGATAAAAATCGCTTTGGAGCCTGAATCTTTGAGTTGATGGGTCAATTCATCGGGCGTATACAGAGGATTGATGTTGGTGACGCTAAAACCCGCGCGTAAAATCCCTGCGACCAAAATCATGTATTGCAAGCAATTGGGCATCATCACCGCAACGCGATCGCCTTTTTGCAAGTCCAAACTTTGCAGCCAAGCCGCCACGTGTTTTGAATAGCCGTCCACCTCTGCGTAGGTCAAAGACTTGCCCATATTCGATGCCATGACTCGATTGGGGTAGCGTGCAAAAGCGGAGTCAAACATCTCAGGGATGGAGTTGAATCGAGTTAAATCGATGTGTTCGGGTATGCCCGCGTACTGACTAAGCCAAGGCTTGTGCATGATGAGTCTCCTATAAGTGTTATTTATTCAAATCAAATGACATTCTTTTCGTATCATCTGCGTTTATTTTACACAAAAGTTCAGAGATTGTTGGGTAAATTTAATAACTAACCAGCAATGACTCTAAAAGTAACGGGGCTTGCATTTGATACGTGTGAGACGCTTGAATTTAGAGGCAGAACACGCAGGTGAATGGATGGCTTTTTCCTGTTGTTTCGTGTTTCCTTAATTCAGGATTGTTTTCATATGGCTACAAATCGCCCATATCAGAGGCGCATATCGAAATTTTTTAATCATCAGTTCAAATGCTTAGCACATAATCGGTACAATATCGGTTGTAATTAATTTTCACCAAGGATGACCATGACGCAAGCGGTACAAACATTTCAAGAAACCATTTTGACTTTGCAAAATTATTGGAATGCGCAAGGGTGCGCGCTGTTGCAACCCTATGATTTAGAAGTCGGTGCGGGCACGAGCCACACGGCGACTTTTTTACGTGCGATTGGCCCTGAACATTGGCGTGCCGCCTATGTACAGCCCTCACGCCGTCCCAAAGATGGTCGCTATGGCGAGAACCCCAACCGTTTGCAACACTATTACCAATACCAAGTGGTGCTCAAACCCGCGCCTGAAAATATTTTGGATTTGTATTTGGACTCGCTGCGCGCGCTGGGTTTGGATTTGAATGAAAATGATGTGCGTTTTGTCGAGGACGATTGGGAAAACCCAACGCTGGGCGCGTGGGGTTTGGGTTGGGAGGTTTGGCTCAACGGCATGGAAGTCACGCAGTTCACGTATTTTCAGCAAGTCGGCGGGATTGATTGCAAACCCGTTTTGGGCGAAATTACCTATGGGATTGAACGCTTGGCGATGTATTTGCAAAAAGTTGAAAATGTGTATGACTTGGTCTGGACGCGCTGGGAAGAAAATGGCGTGACCCGCGAGTTGACCTATGGTGACGTGTTCCACCAAAATGAGGTCGAGCAATCCACCTATAACTTTGAGTATTCCAATGCCGAGGTGTTGTTCCAACACTTTGCCGACTACGAACGCGAAGCGAAAGTCCTGATGGGCGAGAACCCCGATACGGGCGAGCCGATTGAGGGTGTGCGCAAATTGCCTTTACCCGCGTATGAGCAGGTGCTCAAAGCAGGACATACCTTTAATTTATTGGATGCGCGTGGTGCGATTTCAGTGACTGAACGTGCGGCGTATATCGGTCGCATTCGCAATTTGTCGCGTAAAGTGGCGCAGGCGTATTATGAATCGCGTGAGGTGCTGGGTTTCCCGATGCGTCCAGAACCGATTGAATTTGTGGCGTGATATGACTGAAACTCAAACAGCACAATGGGATGCACAAGTGGCGCGCACGGAGGATTTGTCGGGTTTGCGTTGCCCGATGCCAATTTTACGCACCAAAAAAGCACTGGCGCAGATGCAAGCGCGAGAAATTTTAAAAGTCACCACCACCGATCCTGCGGCGGTGGATGATTTGGTGGTGTTTTGTAAACAAACAGGGCATGTATTGTTGGCGCAATTGCCATCAGATGATGGAATGTCTGTGCGCCATTGGATTGCACGCAAACAATGACCACTTTGAAATCAGCAGCAGATGAGGGATGTATGAATACTAAAAAATGGACAGTTTGGGGTAAACGAGTGGCGTTGTTGAGCGCGGCATTTGCGTTGTTTGGCTGTGTGGAAATTAAGGGGCAGGCCGATGTGGACGCCAAAGGACATGTCAAAGTCGTAACCACCTATGATTTTTCCAAGGTGTTCAATAACATCAAAAATCAAAATCCAGCTTTGTCTGATCGCATGGAAGGTTTTGATTGCAAAATCTTTGTGAGCAATAGCCCGAACTTTAAATGTGAAGACGAAGGTTTACTCAAATATAAGATGAGTGACGAACTTGATAAACCGATTGGTGTGAGTGTCAATGAGGCGACGCAAGAATTGAGTTTTGATGCGGTTAAATTTTTTGCCGAAGTGACTGATTTAAAGAGTATGGTTCAGCGCAATGCGGAACAAAGTTCTTTAATTGCCGCGGGTGTGCCGACCTTGTTGCCGCTACAAAGTGCGCGTCGTGAAATGTATGCCAAAGAAGGTTTGAGCATTGTTTTGAAAGTGAATTTTGCCAACGAAGTTGTCAGTGTCGATGGGCAGCCTGTCAAAAATATGGGCAAAGAAATGACCATTAATTTTATGGACATTGCGGACAAGCCCTCGTATGTGATTGTGACCAAAAAAACGGCTACCAGCGGCGGTACTTGGTTGTTTGTCATTTTGGTGTTGGCTCTGTTGGCATTGGCCGTGTGGTTTTTGTGGCGTAAGAAAAATGGCGGGACAACGCCACCGAGCGCGTCGGTGCCTCCTGTTGCGCCTACTTCACCGACTGTGACGAATGAGCAAGGCGAACACGAAATGAATGCCAGCGCAACTGCTGTGCCTGATGAGATGGTACCAACACATAAACCCTCACGCGGCGAGCGTTTTGCGCAAGCCATTTCTGCTGCGGCAGTCGGCGTGGGCAGTTCAGCCGTTGGCGGCGGTGCCAATCATACGGTGGAGGAAGTGTTGGCACATGAGGAGGCCATCATGGACGAGCCCCATCATCAGCCGTCTAAAGATGAGGGTGAGGAAGACAAACGGGGCATGTGATTGGATTTTTTTCGGAGTGGTTGATGGATTCGATTTTGAATCAAGAAGTGTTGTACCGCGCCAGCGTACCTTTTTTTGTGGTATTGATTTTGGCGGAGTTGTTGTACTCAAATTTAAAAGGCATGCGCCTATATACTTTACGTGATAGCCTGACCAGCGCGTTTTTTGCTTTGTGTAATATTTCGTTGGACATGCTGATGAAGGTGTTTTCATTTGCGGTTTTGACGGGGTGTTATCGGTATAAAATCATCAGCATCACGCCCGCGTGGTTGTATTGGTTGGCGTTATTGCTGCTACAGGATTTGGCGTATTGGACGCAACACACAGTCGATCATCGGGTGCGCTTGGGCTGGGCGGTGCACATCACCCACCACAATTCTGAGCACTATAATTTGACCACGGGTTTTCGCTCATCGGTATTCCAGCCTTTGTATCGCTATGTCTATTTCATGCCCTTGGCTTTTTTGGGTTTTCAGCCGCTGCACATCATGTTTATGTATGCAGCCACGCAAATTTACGGCAATTTGGTGCACACACAAACCATTGATAGATTGGGTTTGTTAGAAACATTCATGGTGACCCCATCGCATCATCGGGTACACCATGCGAGCAACACACCGTACTTGGATAAAAACATGGGTATGTTGTTTATTTGGTGGGATAAAATGTTCGGCACGTTTGAACGCGAAGGACGAGACCCAGAACCCATTCGTTTTGGGTTGGTCTCACCGATTGAGTCGCACAATCCTGTGCGCATGATGCTCAGTGAATTTGCCGCTATTTGGCGCGATGTGACGCAGCCAAACCTGACCATCGGGCAACGCTGGATGTATGTGTTTGGCCCGCCAGGTTGGAGCCATGATGGCAGCAAACAAACCAGTGCGCAAATGCAAGTGGTTTGGAACATACAGCATCCGCTGTAAACAAAAATATTAACCATCAAAAGGGCGCGCCACGCGCCTTTTTTGTGGCTTGGTGTAAGCAATTTGGGTTATAGTGCACACCTTAAATTTAGAGAAATTAACATGAATGTGTTGCTGACCTATGCCATCGAGGCAGAAAAAATTGAGGTGCATTTGCCCAACTGCACCGTGCGCTATTGCCCGACTGGGATAGGCAAAGTGAATGCGGTTTTGGCGGTGGCTGATGCAATGATGCACGAGATGCCCAATGTGGTGCTCAATGTTGGCACGGCAGGCTCAACCCACTATGCGGTGGACAGCATTTTGATGTGCTCGCGTTTTTATGACCGCGATATGGCGCGTGTCAAGGAATTCGGCGTGGATTATCAGCATGATTTTTTTGACCAAATACGTCAACTCCCCATCTGTGCGCATTTTGCAGACCCTGCGATTGCGCACACTTGCAACACGGGCGACTCGTTCGTGACCGAATGGATTGAACATGCCGATGTGGTGGATATGGAAAACTTTGCCGTGGCGGCTTTGTGCCAGCGCAAGGGGATTCCACTGTTTTCAGTCAAATACATTACGGATACCATCGGTGAGAATTCAGTCAAACACTGGGAAGATAAGTTGCGCGATGCAAATCTTGGTTTGCAGCATTTTTTTAAGCAATGGGCGATGGACATCGAATGAATTTTCAACTCACAGACGAACAAAAAAAACACCGTTGGTTTGCTTTGGCGGTGGTCACGGTCAGTTATATTTTGTCCTTTTTCCAACGCTTCGCACCCGCGGGCATTGCGCAGGATTTGGCGAGTACTTTTCATACTTCTGCGGCTTCGTTGGGCGCGTTGGCTTCAACCTATTTTTACGTCTATACCTTGACGCAAATCCCCACGGGGGTGCTGGTGGATACGCTCGGCCCGCGGCGCATACTGGCGATGGGCGGCTTGATTGGCGGTGTGGGCAGTTTGCTGTTTGGCTTCGCGCCGACATTTGCTTGGGCACTGGTCGGGCGCACGTTGATAGGTTTGGGCGTGTCGGTGACCTTTGTGGCAATGCTCAAATTGATTGCCGTGTGGTTTGAGGAAAATCGTTTTGCGACCATGGTCGGAGTGTGCCTGTTGATTGGCAATTTGGGCTCGGTACTGGCGGGCTCGCCATTGTCGGCAACCGCGCAAATGGTCGGTTGGCGTTCGGTGTTTATCGCTGTGGGCGCGATTTCGGTGGTGCTCGGTGGCTTGTGTTGGTGGGTGGTGCGCGACTCGCCTCAGTCTTCTGCCGCATCGGGCGAAAAACCATCCGCCATGAATTTCACGCAGGCTTGGCAGGGTTTAAAGTCGGTGGTGCGCAATCGAGATACCTTGCCCGCACTGCTCATTAATGCGGGTATGTCGGGCTCGTTTTTTACTTTTGTCGGGCTGTGGGGCGCGCCGTATTTGATGCAGGTGCACAGCATGAGCAAAGCGTCCGCCTCATTTCATTTGTCCTTGTGGGCTTTGGGCTTTGCGGTCGGTTGCCTCTTTATCGGTTCATTGTCCGACCGTTTGGGACGGCGTAAGCCTGTGATGATAACTGTGTCTCACTTGTATGCGACCATGTGGTTGGTACTGCTCTCGTGCGTGGCTTTGCCCGTTGCGCTCTCGTATGTTTTGTTTGTCGGGTTGGGTGTGTTGACTTCGGGCTTTAGTTTGACTTGGGCGTGCGCCAAAGAGGTCAATGCACCGAAGTTGTCGGGTATGTCCACCAGTGTCGCCAATATGGGTGGGTTTCTTGCCACCGCACTGATGCAACCTTTTGTCGGTTGGGTGATGGACTTGGGTTGGACAGGTCAAATGCTCGGCGGCGCGCGTGTTTATGATGTGCGCACTTGGCAATACGGTATGGCGGTGATGACCCTGATGGCGGTCTTGGGTGCGATGTCGACGTGGTGGTTGCGTGAGACGCGCTGTCGCAATATTTGGCAGGAAAAATAAAGCAAAGGCGAACATGGTGTTCGCCTTTTTTAATGGATGGATTGCGACGGCTTACGAAAAATCCATACCGCCAACCACTTGGCTAAAGCCGCCATCGACATAAGTGATTTCGCCTGTGATGCCCGATGCCAAATCCGAGAGCAAGAACGCAGCCGCATTGCCCACATCTTCAATCGTCACATTGCGGCGAATCGGCGCAGAGGCTTCGACCTCGGACAAAATTTTGTCAAAGCCTTTGATGCCTTTGGCTGCGAGGGTGCGAATTGGACCAGCCGAAATGCCATTGACGCGCGTGCCTTTGGGTCCCATACTGTTGGCCAAATAGCGCACCGAGGCTTCGAGCGAAGCTTTTGCCAAACCCATGGTGTTGTAGTTGGGCACGACTTTCATTGCGCCCAAATAAGTCAGGGTCAACAGCGCAGAGTGCTCAGAGAGCATCGGTTGCGCGGCTTTTGCCAATGCAGGAAAACTGTAGGCAGAAATGTCATGTGCGATTTTAAAACCTTCACGGCTCAAACCTTCTAAAAAGTCGCCTGCAATCGCTTCTTTCGGTGCAAAGCCAATCGCGTGTACCAAACCGTCCAATTGTGGCCAAGTTTTGCGCAGTTCAGCAAACACCGCATCGATTTGCGCATCGTCACCCACATCACACTCGAACACCAAGTTGGAACCAAATTCCTGAGCAAACTCAGTGATGCGGTCTTTGAAACGCTCGCCAACGTAAGTGAATGCCAACTCGGCACCTTCGCGGTGGCAGGCTTGTGCAATGCCGTAGGCAATCGAGCGGTTGGACAATACGCCTGTGATTAAAATGCGTTTACCTTGTAAAAATGCCATGGGGTTTCTCCTATAGTGGACAAATATTAAATTACTTTTTCTTTGCTTTTGGGCTGGTTTCTTGGGTCTTGGTGCTTTTTTGAGTGCTCTGAGTCAGTGTCTTTTTTGTGGGTTGGGTGCTTGGTTTTTCTGATGTTTTGGTTTTGCTGTTTTTGCTTGCGGGCTGAGGGGGTTTTACAACGGTTTTTGCCGTTGGTTTTTCGGTGGTTTTTGCTTTTTTGAGCGAGGGTGTGGGTTCTTTGGTTTTTGAGTTTTTACTTGCTACTGTGCTCACTGGAGGCACTGCTTTGTCGGTTTTTGCCTTCAACGGGGTTTTGGCAACGGCTTTGCGCTCCTCTTTTTTGTTGGCGGATTTGTTGACCGATTGCACAATCATTTTGTCTTTGTTTTTTTCTATTTTGAGTGATTTAGCAGCGGATTTTGCAGTGGTTGTGGGTTTGGCCACCACGGTTTTTTTCACAGGGATAACGGGCGCGGCTTTGGGTTTAATTGGGTTGCTGGTTTTGACCACGTTTTTAACGGGGCTTGGATTTTTGACATAAGCAATCGCATGTTCGTCAGTCTCATTGGTGGGTGGGTTGGGTGAGACTTCCAATACCGCAGGCGCATTGATTTTCGGGTCTTGTTTGTTGAGCACCGTAGCGGCGACGGGTGTATTTTCGATGGTTGTCAAGGCAGCAATGGTCGAGGTTGTTGGCGCGGGTACAGTCTCGAGAACACGGCTCGTTGTGATTGGCGCACTGATTGCAGTACTCGTCTGTGTCAACTCTTGCGTGGCGAGGATGACGGGGGCAGTCGGTGTGACAGTAGGGCTCAGCAGTGGCACGTCTTGTGTTGAGAGGATGGGCTCGGTTGTGTTGGTTGCGTTGGTAGTGAGGGTTGTTCGCTCGTCGGGCAAAATATGCACGCTCGTGGGTTCAACCTTGACGAGATTGAATGGCACATCTTTTGCAGTGATCTGGGTGTCGAGCGAGTTGTTTGCCGCGACAGGAACGCTCGGTGGATTTTTGATTAATTGAGACAAGTTATCCGCATCGTCTCGATGTGCGACCAAACCCGTGTTTGACTCTTGATTGGGTATCCATTTTGGTGTGCTCGGCAGCGCACGAATGGTGTCATTGGCTTGTGTCACCATATTTTGGGTGGTTGTTGCGGGTGTTGATTGAGCCAAATAAATCGATGCGTTCGGGTCAGTCACATTGTTAAAGCCAGCCCCGCCTGTGCTTGAGTGCACGCTTGAATTAAGGGCTATATAAGGAATTTCATCGTTTTTATTGATGCGCGGAACGATGAGTGTCGAGTTCGCTTGGATGTAGTTGTGGTGGTCGGGGATGCTGTTGAGTTCGCGCAAACGATACTCGTCGGTGTTGTATTTTGTGGCGATGTCGGCAAGGGCTTCAGAACTGTAGGTGGTATAGGTGGTGAGCGTTGCCAATTGCCGTGAACGGTTTGACAAGGCGGCACGAATATTGTCCGCACGCTCGGTCGGGACTAAAATTTTACTGCCCAATGCCGCGACAATCACGGGTTTTTTGTGTGCGGGGTTGAGGCGTTTGAATTCTTCTTCGGACATGCCCGCCAACTGCGCGGCCGCAGACACATCAATGTCGCGCGTGACCACAACTGCTTCATGTCGTGCGCGATTATGTACCTTGGGCAAGGTGATGCCATACAGAGCGGGGTTGCTGACAATGTTTTTAATCGCTTGCAATTTGGGCACGTATTCGCGTGTTTCGGCGGGCATTTTGATGTCTTGGTAACTGCCCGTGCCACCTGCGGCGTATGAGCGACTGACCGCTTTGGCGACATTGCCCTGACCCCAGTTGTAGGCGGCCAATGCCAAATGCCAGTCACCAAATTGGTCGTGCAATCTTTGCAGATAGGTCAATGCCGCATCGGTCGAAGCGACCACATCATTGCGCTGATCGCTGAAACGGTTTTGGTTGAGTGAATAATCGCGCCCAGTTGCGGGCATGAATTGCCACAAACCAGAGGCTTTGGCAGAGGATTTGGCCGAGGTCACGAAAGCCGATTCTACGAACGGCAATAAAGCGAGTTCGCTGGGCATGCGGCGGCGTTCAACTTCGTCCATGATGAGGTATAAAAAGTCACTTGAACGCTCGGTCATGCGCCCAACGTAGTCAGCCCGCGAGGCGTAGTAATTTTCTTTGGTAGCCACTTCATTGTTGTACAGGTCTGGCATACCGTAGTTATCGCGAATGCGCTGCCACAAGTCGTTCGAGTTGGTGTGTATGGGTTTGACATTGTGCGCGCCATTGCCTTGCCCGTTGGGGCCGGTGGCACAGGCGGTTACCAGTAAAACACTGGCGCAAATGAGTAGGTTTTTTGCAGCGTTGATACAACTCAAATGCGTCATTTTGGTCAAAATGCGTAACATAAACATCCTAAATTTCAACTGATACCATGGTTGATGGTTTCATTGTTTGGCTGTCACGGCAGCGTAGAGGCTCGCGCCATGACGGAATTTGTTTTTAAAACTGGTTTTTCAATTCACGACACAGCGAGAATAAGGCAAACGCCAAGCCTTCGGTTTTAATTCGGTGCGTAGCCATTGCGTTGGCAATCTGCGGCTTTTGTGCTGCCAATGCCCTCAATCCTGCGACCCAATCGGCATCATCAGGGTGGTCAATCGCGCGGCAATACGGATTGATTTGTTTTTCAATCGCCAGTGTGGACGGCAGGCTCGCCCCGCCATTCGCGCGCGCGTATTTTACCTGATTTAAGTGGTTTTGCGTGGGCAAATGGCTGCTTTGAATCGCCAAAGCAAAGTTTAAATTGGCTTCGGTGTATTCGTGTGCACAAGCAATTTGCGTTTGGTCGGGCAATTGCATGATGCGCTTGAAACTATCAAATAACTGTTGCATCGTGCCGTCAAACACCCGTCCGCAACCTCCACTAAATAAAGTATCGCCGCAGAATAGCACGCCAGTTTGCAACAAATGTGGACAGTAATAACTGATGTGGTCAAAGGTGTGCCCAGCAGTGGCGAGCACTTGCACGGCGATGTCGCTGTGGGATAAAATCAAAGTGCACGGTGCGTGAATCCGTTCAGTCAGTCCAGCAATGCGCTCGGAGTCGCCGATGATGCGCCCCGTGACCAAAGGCGTGAGTTCGGCGATGCCCTCAACATGGTCATAGTGGTGATGCGTAATTAGAATATCGGCAAGTATTAAGCCATGCTGCGCGATATAATCACGCACGGGTGCTGCCAGCGATGGGTCTATCACCCATGCATGGGTGTCATTGCGGATTAGCCAAATATAATTATCGGTGCGGCACGGCAGGGCAATCAATTGGTAGGGCATAATACGGCGCATCCTTTTTTATTCAAACAACAATTATCCAACCGTCATCAGGTCATCACACATGAATTCAAATCAGTCCTCTGATTCAACCCATCCCAATCCTTGGGGCAATGTTGCGGGGCGGTATGTGACCCAATGGGAATCACAGGTGCTCGGGCAATGGGTTGGCGATGTGTTTGGCTATTATGCCATTCAATTGGGGCATCATGGGCGAATCACGTGTTTGCAGGAGAACCGTTGCTCTGAACGCTACGCACTGGAACAAGGGCAGAACGATGCTCATTCGAGTGTGCCCGATGCCGATGATGAAGTGCGTAGTTTGCAAGTGCCTGATTTTGCGGTCTTGCCGTTTGCCAGTGACAGCATTGATTTGGTGGTGTTGCCACACACTTTAGATGAGCATCCCGACCCGCATGGTGTGTTGCGCGAAGCGTATCGGGTGTTGCGCGCCGAAGGGCGCATGATCATACTGGGCTTTAATCCGCTGAGTGTGTGGGGCGCGCAAGCCAAGTACTGCTCTTGGCGTGCAGGGGTCAATTCATTTGGGATTTATCCCAGTTTGCCGCATCCGCCGATTCAGATTGGGCGCATCAAAGACTGGATTGAGTTGCTCAATTGCGATGTGGTGCGTGGTGCGTATGGTTGTTACGCGCCGTTTGTTCAAACCGAACGTTGGCAAAAGCGTTGGCACTGGATGGAAGACGCGGGCGACCGATGGTGGGGTTTTGCGGGTGCGGTGTATGCCTTGATGGTGGTCAAGCGCGTGTATTCGCCGACTTTGGTTGGCTTGATTAACGAGAAAAAATCGAACAAAAAATGGGTCGCGCAAGTCGCCACGTCCAGCATTCAAACCAGCACCCCAATCAATTCAGACAACACATAAAATGACATCTGTACCTAAAAAAGTAGAGTTATACACCGACGGCGCGTGCAAAGGCAATCCTGGTGTGGGCGGTTGGGGCGCGTTGTTGCGCTATGGCGCGCACGAAAAAGAATTGTTCGGCGGCGAGGTGCATACCACCAACAACCGCATGGAATTAACCGCGGTGATTGAAGGCTTGCGCGCGTTGAAAAAACGCAGTCGCGTCGAAATCTATACCGATTCAAAATACGTGCAGCAAGGCGTGACTGAATGGTTGGACAATTGGAAAGCACGTGGTTGGAAAACCGCAAGCAAAAGCCCTGTGAAAAACGATGATTTATGGAAAAGTTTAGACGCGTTATTGGGCATGCACGATTTGAGCTGGCATTGGGTCAAGGGTCATGCAGGGCATGTGGACAATGAACGAGCGGATGAGTTGGCAAACAAGGGTGTTGCCCAAATTCAAGCCGAATAATAATCATCATAAGGATAATTTAAAAATGCGCTACATCATATTGGATACCGAAACCACGGGTTTGGATCCCAATCAAGGACACAAACTCGTCGAGGTTGGCGCGGTGGAAATGATCGACCGCCAGCTGACAGGCAAGCATTTTCACCATTACCTCAATCCTGAGCGAGAGTCGGACGAGGGCGCGCTCGGCGTGCATGGCTTGACCACCGAATTTTTGAGCGACAAACCATTGTTTCAAACCATTGCGCAAGACTTGCTGGATTTTATCGATGGCGCGACCGTGCTCATACACAACGCGCCGTTTGACACCAAATTCATCAATGCCGAACTGAACGCACTGAATTTACCTGACATGCACAGCATTTGCGTGGTCGAGGACACCTTGGCAATGGCCAAGCAAATGTTCCCAGGTAAACGCAACAACTTGGACGCGCTGTGCGAACGGCTTGGTGTGAACAATGCGCACCGCACCTTGCACGGCGCGTTGCTGGATGCGGAAATTTTGGCTGAAGTGTATTTGGCGATGACCCGTGGACAAGAAACCTTGTCGATGGACATTCACGCGCCAGCGCAAGCGGGCTCAGAGCACAGCATTGATATCGGTGGTTTGAGGCTTGCGAGCATCGCGTTGGACGATGACGATGTGATGGCGCACACCGCCTACCTTGAGCACATGGCGAAAAAATGCAAAGACGGCGTGGTGTGGATGGCAGACACTTCAATCGAGACCAGCCCCGTAAAATGAATAATTGAGCCCAATTACTGAGCCAAATCACTGAGAGGAGCACACCATGAGTTTACAACCCGATTCAGGTGCAAAAGCACTGTTCAAATCATTCTTCACCTTTGGAGCCATGCAAATTGCCCTGTGGTTTGTGGCGGGTACAGCGATATGGTTTTTATCCCGTTGGATACCCTTGTGGATGCTGGCTGCAGGCATAGTGCTGATTGTCGCGGCGATGTTGGTGTTTGGTAATCCGCAAGACCCGAAAAAACGTGCCGACATGCTCAAAGACATATCCCCTCCGAAATAAATGTTATAGTGCCATCGCAGTGTTCAAGCGGTGACCATAGGCACGTTAGAGTGGCACTTGTTTCAAAAATTACGAATGGTTAGACTGATTGTAGAACCCGTGGTAAAAAGTAAAACAATAGTTAAATTCACTTAAAGGAGCAATAAATGACAAAGATGAAAAAACAATGGTTCGCGGCATTGATGGCAATGGCAGCAGTGGTCGGATTCTCCGCCTGTTCAAAATCAGGTAGTAGCGCAGCATCTGGCGCGAAAGATTCGGTGATTCGCATTGCCAGCGGCAGTCCGCTCTCAGGTGGGCAAGCCGCAGCGGGTAAAGACTTTGCCAATGGGGCGCAATTGGCGGTGGATGAAATCAATGCCAAAGGTGGCATTGACGTGGCGGGTAAAAAATACACCCTCGAACTCGTGCCTGAGGACGACCAAGCCGATCCGAAAACAGGCGCAACGGTCGCACAAAAAATTGTCGATGATAAAAGCATTGTCGCCGTGGTCGGACACTACAACTCAGGCGTAACCATGGTTGCCAATCCGATTTATGCTAAGGGAAACCTTGCCTCTCTCACGGTAAGCACCAATCCCGATGTAACCCTCAAAGCACCCAAACTCTCGGACGGCTCAACCTCGATATTCCGCATGGACGCGCACGATGGCATCCAAGGGCCAGCGTTGGCAACGTTTGCACAAAAAAATGGCGTGAAAAAACTCGCGGTATTGGACGATGCGACGGCGTATGGCAAAGGCTTGGGTGACCAAGTCGAGAAAAAAGCCAAAGAACTGGGCTTGGACGTGAGTTTGCGTGAATCCGCGACCGATAAAACCGTGGACTTCAAAGCGATTTTGACCAAAATCAAAGCAGCAGGCGTGGACGGTATTATGTGGGGTGGTTATGATGACACGGGCGCTATTTTAAGCAAGCAGGCGCGTGAATTGGGCATTACAGCCATTTTGCTCATGCCCGATACCGCGTGTACCGATAACTACATCAAACTCGCAGACGATGCGGGTGAAGGCGCAATCTGCTCATCAACCAGCGTGCCATTGGACAATATGGCGAACGGTGCGGCCTTTAGAGCCAACTATGACAAGCACTTCCCAGGTCAAGTGGTGCAAGCCTACGCGCCATTGTCCTATGATGCGGTGTATGTGGTGGCGGAGGCGATTAAATTGGCGGGTGCGCCACACGACTCGTTGAAAATCGCCGCCGCTTTACCGAAAGTTAAATTTGCAGGTTTGACAGGCACGATTGCTTTTGAGCCGAATGGCGAGCGTCTGAATGCAGAGATTGCGATTTTGCAACTCAAAGACAAAGTGTTTAAAGTGGTGGAAATTTTGAAATAAAAGACCATTGGCTTGGAGGGACGCATCAAGCCAAGCAATGGCAATCAAAAAGCAGGGGAAATTGCCCCCTGCTTTTTTTATGACAAGCACCAAGACAAAATGCCGCCGATTAAAACACACCCTGCGACAAATAACGATCACCACGGTCACACACGATGAACACAATGGTTGCATCGCGTACCTCGCGCGCCAGTTGCAACGCCGCCCACAACGCGCCGCCTGATGAAATCCCTGCAAAAATCCCTTCTTGACGCGCCAGTTGGCGTGCGTATTCTTCGGCATCGGCTTGTGTGACCATGATTTCTCTGTCCACCAATTCGGGTTTGAAAATGGTCGGTAAATATTCAGCAGGCCATTTGCGAATGCCCGCAATCGACGAGCCCTCGGATGGCTGCACACCAACCACTTGAATATTCGGATTTTGTGATTTTAGGTAGGTTGATGTGCCCGTAATTGTGCCCGTCGTACCCATGGCACTGACGAAATGCGTCACCTGCCCGTGCGTGTCGCGCCAGATTTCAGGACCTGTGGTGCGGATGTGTGCCAGCGGATTGTCGGTATTGCCAAATTGATTGAGCACCTTGCCTTTGCCTTCGGCTTGCATTTGAAAGGCCAAATCGCGAGCGTATTCCATGCCATGACCTTTGGCGGTTTCGGTGAGTATGAGTTGTGCACCGTACACCGTCATCGACACACGCCGCTCGACCGACAGATTGTCGGGCATAATCAAAATCATTTTATAGCCACGCATGGCGGCGACCATCGCCAGTGCAATACCTGTATTGCCACTGGTCGCTTCGATTAAGGTGTCACCTGCCTTGATGTCACCACGTGCCTCGGCTTGTAAAATCATCGACAACGCTGGGCGGTCTTTGACCGAACCCGCGGGATTGTTGCCCTCTAATTTGGCGAGCAAAACGTTATTGCGTTCGGCCAAAATATCAGCACCCATGCGCTGAATACGCACCAAAGGCGTGTTGCCGATAAATTGATCTATTGTGGAATAACTGGGTTGGTGAGATGGGTTCATGATGGCATATTGGATTTTTTCAATGGCGTATTGTAGCACTGCGCGAGCAGCCATGTCGGATGTGTGGATGGTGTACAATCACCCCGTCCTTGATTGATATGAACATCGTCATTGCGAGCACAGCGAAGCCATCCAAATCAATCAAACATGGATTGCTTTACCAAAATCAGGCGCGCAATAACCGTTATTTTTGTGAATCGCCCTATGTTAATAACACCTACCCACGCCATCATCCTATTTGCTCACGGCTCCAGCAACCCAGCGTGGCGCGAGCCATTTGATGCCATTGCTCAACAGGTGCGCACGCTCGCGCCTGATGCGCGGGTCGAACTTGCATTCTTAGAAATCATGTCGCCCAATGTGCATGAGGTGGTGCGCGAATGTGCCGAGCAAGGCATACGCCACATCCGCATCGTGCCGCTGTTTTTTGGGGTGGGTAAACATGTTGCTGAAGATTTGCAAAAGTTGGTTGAGGTGATAAGGATTGAGTTTGCGCAGATAAAAATTGAAATTGCCCCAGCGGTGGGGCAAAGTGAAACAGTGCGCGAGGCGATGGCAAAATATGCCATTTCCATTTAACCTTAGACTCGTAAGCCTTTGCCCACCAAAATAATACACGGTGCATCGGTTTCGGGCTGCGCAAAATCGTTGTTCGCCATGCGGGTTAGATCCAGACGCATCACTGCTTCATCCGACCAACTTGCCCCAAACACCATGACCACAGGTGTGTCGCCATCAAACCCTTTGTCCAACAATGTTTGCGCGACCGCTTGGCGATGCAAACCGCCCATGTAGAAAACCAGCGTTTCGGATGGCGTGAGGTGGGTGTGCCACAGGTTGTCAGGCTGATCGTTGCCAACCGAGGCGGTCAGTAGGCGCACACTGCGCGCCACACCACGGCGGGTCAGAGCGGTTTGTGCACTGGCTGCTGCCGCCAGTGCGGAGGAAACCCCTGGGACGATTTCGTAATTCAAACCAACAGACAGCACCGCGTCGATTTCTTCATCCAGTCGTCCAAAAATCGCTGGGTCACCGCCTTTGAGGCGCACCACGCGCTCGTATTGCAAACCATAACGGATGAGTTCAGCGTTGATCTCGGTTTGCTTTTTAGATTGACCGCATTTTTCACCGTTGATATTCACTGCGCCGCGTTTGCCGACATCGACCATGATGGCATCGGGATGCGCGTGTGCTAAAACACTATTCGCGCCGTGGTCTATCAGCGCGTCATAGAGTACGACTTGGGCGGATTGCAGGGCTTTGACACCGCGCAAGGTGATGAGGTCTGCCGCGCCTGGACCTGCGCCGACAAAGGTGATGGTGTGGGATGGGTTCATATGTACTCACTCAATAATTCGTCATATCCGCATGGGGTTAGCGGGTATCCAGTTTGTTCATCTAACTGTAAAACTGTCATCAATGTTTAAGCGTAGAACAAACGCTTCGCGTTCGCTGGATTCCCGCTAAAATCATGCGACAATGGCGGAATTTGTTATGCCGTGCTCTCCTAATCAAGGAGATTGCGGAGCAAGTCCGCAATGACCGAATTTTTTGCAAAGACCATTGAATGGTTTTACGCAAACATTCCACCCGCCACCGTTTGATTGCTCACTTCATCAATCATAATGAATGCGCCACCTGTTTTGATGTCGCTGTACGCATCTATCGGTAAGGCCTGTTGCAATTGGATGTGCACGCGGGCGATGCCATTCATTTCTAAATGGTGCGCATTGCTGTGCTCGTCCAAGGTGTGGATGTTCAGTTGGTAATCCACTGTGTTGATGCGTGCAGGAACCGTGCGTGTGCCGTGCTTGATGAGGTATTTACGCCCCAACGCCATCGGCTCTTCTGCAAACCAGCACACATCGGCTGGGCGCAATTTATCGATTTGGGCGGGTTGTTCACCTGCGTTAATCCAATCACCGCGCGAGATGTCGATGTTGTCACTGATGGTGAGCGTGACCGATTGACCCGCGAATGCCGACTCGCGCGCGCCGTCAAAAGTGTGAATGCCTACGATGGTGCTGGTGCGGTTTTGCGGCTGAATCGTCACGGTGTCGCCAACTTTAACGGTGCCTGCTTCAATACGACCTGCATAACCGCGAAAATCATCGATTTTACTGCCGTCATGGCGCACCACGGTTTGGACTGGGAAGCGCAAAGGCTGCGCCGATTCATCGGGTACGGGCAATTGGTCGAGCAGTTCGAGTAATGCCTGTCCTTTAAACCACGGCATTTGCTCGGACGCATGCACCACGTTGTCGCCTTTGAGTGCAGACAAAGGCATGGGGATGAAGTGTTTGACACCCACGCGCTCAGCGAGTTTGGTGTAGCTGTCAATCACGCGCTTATATTTGGCTTCATCGTAGTCAATTAAGTCCATCTTGTTCACTGCGACGATGATGTGCTCAACACCGAGTAGAGCGAGCAAAGCCGAGTGGCGTTTGGTTTGCGTGAGCAATTCAATTTCACCGTCCACACTAAAGTCGAGTTTGCCCACATCCACCAGTACAATCGCCGCATGCGCGGTCGATGCGCCTGTGACCATATTGCGCGTGTATTGCTCGTGACCCGGGGTGTCGGCGATGATGTATTTGCGGCGTGGGGTAGCGAAGTAACGATACGCCACGTCGATGGTGATACCTTGCTCGCGCTCGGCTTCCAGACCGTCGGTGAGCAATGCCAAATCCACGCTGTTGTCATACGAGCGGTTGTGTTTCGATTGAGTGACCGCATGCAGTTGGTCAACAAATACGTTTTTACTGTCAAACAGCAGGCGACCGATGAGGGTGGATTTGCCGTCATCGACGGAGCCTGCGGTGATAAAGCGTAATAAACCTTGGTTAATGGTCATGGTGTTTCCTTGATTGGTAGGGGTGGGTTTTAAACCCACCCGTTTGTGTGTCGTTTGAGTTCTGGGCGGGTTTGAAACCCGCCCCTACGGAACTATTAGAAATATCCCTCGCGTTTGCGTTTTTCCATCGATGCCTCAGACGTTTGGTCATCCAATCGGGTTGCGCCGCGTTCGGTAATCGTGGTCTCTGCCGTTTCCTCCAAAATTTTCTCGATGGAATCTGCATCCGATAACACAGGTGAGGTGCAGGAAATATCGCCGACGGTGCGAAATCGCACCACACGTTTGGCAACGCTGGCGCGTTCCGCATCGGTTTCAGGCGGGGTCAGTGGCATGACCGATACAATGAGACCTTGACGCTCAAACGTGTCGCGCTCATGTGCAAAGTAAATCGGTGGCAATTCCAAACTCTCACGCGCGATGTATTGCCAAATGTCCATTTCTGTCCAGTTGGAAATTGGGAACACGCGCATATTCTCACCTTTGTGGATGCGGGCGTTGTAGATCGACCAAAGTTCAGGGCGTTGCGCTTTTGGATCCCATTGACCAAAATCATCGCGGAACGAGAAGATGCGCTCTTTCGCGCGGGCTTTTTCTTCATCACGGCGCGCGCCGCCGATGCAGGCATCAAACTGGTGCTCGGCAATGGTTTCGAGCAAAGTCACGGCTTGCGCCGCATTGCGCGAGTCGGTATCGGGATTTCGCAGGCGCACCGTGCCTTTGCGGATGGATGCTTCGACACTGCCGACCACCAATGGCTCACCAATTTCTGCCAAACGTTTGTCGCGAAAAGCGATGACTTCGGGGAAATTGTGCCCTGTGTCCACGTGCACAATTTTGAATGGCAGTTTATTGGGACGAAAGGCTTTTAACGCCAAATGCAATACGACAATCGAGTCTTTACCACCCGAAAACAACAGTGCAGGGTTGGTGCATTCGGCGGCGACCTCGCGCAGGATGTGGATGGACTCGGATTCGAGCCAGTCGAGGTGGGCGGAGTTGAATTGTTGGTTAAAATCGATATTAGTCATCTTTGTCCTCATGTAATTCAGGGCGTGGGTTGCTGACGTGCAAGCCACATTCTTTGCTGTCTTGGTTTTCCCACCACCAACGACCTGCGCGTAAATCTTCGTTCGGTTTGATGGCGCGGGTACACGGCTCGCAACCGATGGATGGATAGCCTTGGTCATGCAGCGGGTTGTACGGCACGTTAAATTGTGCAATGTAGCCTTTGACATCGGCGAATGACCAATCGCGCAGTGGGTTGAATTTTTCCAATTGATTGCCTGTGTCAAATTCTTGTAGCGGTAGCGTGGTTCGTGTCACAGATTGCTCGGCGCGTTGCCCCGTAATCCAGGCTTTTTGCCCCACGAGCGCACGTTGTAAAGGTTTGACCTTGCGAATGTGACAGCAGGCTTTACGCAGTTCAACGGATTCGTAGAATGCGTGTTTGCCGCGCTCAGCGATGTATTGCGCCACCTCGGTTTCGTCGGGGGTGTATTCGTGTACATCCAGACCATAGTGCGTTTTGATGACAGAGACCATATTGGAAGTCTCGGCGTGCAGCATACCCGTTTGTAAGGTAAACATTTCAATTGGTAACTGCAAACGCGCAATCACATCGGTCAAAATCATGTCTTCATACGCCAAACTGTTGGCCAACACAGCAGGTGCGTGTTGCTCAGCGATGTCACGCATCAAGGTTTCGAGTGCAGCAATTTTCGCATTCACACCGTGATCGTGGTTAGCGGGCACGTCCTCGTGCGCGCGTGCGAACAATGGACGTGGTTCATCGGTTGAGCCTTGATAGGTTTGGCTAAAGGCGTTGAGCATACGCAGTGCGGTGTCGATTTTTTGATCCGCACGCAGAGAAAATGCGTTAAAACCGACACGCTTCATATAAAACAATTGATCGACCAAAACATCGCCAATTGCACGCAATTCGTTTTTAAAATTTAAACGGTTGCGCAACAGATACGCGATAGAGTGAGAACGGCCATCGGTGAACTTTGGGTAATCCAGCGCAATCACGGGAAAGTGATTCCAATCCATATTGAGGTTTTCAGGCTCGGTGGTGTTCTCCAACCACACGCCGATGTCGCTGCGTGTCTGCAAAGCAGGCTGCGCTTGCCAAACTACCAATGGTACGATGGTTGGCGTGTTGGATACGCTAATGTTGGACGCATCGTCAGTCTCGCTCAGGCGCAGAAGTTGATATGGGTCGGTCGTGGGTTGTTGGTTGAGTATGTAGTTCATGGTTTGTTATTTCGTTATTTAGATATTCCGTCGTTGTGAGCGATTGGTGCGAAGCAATCCATACAGGGTCAATTATTTCAAAGTTGCTTGGATTGCTTCACCTCAAAAATAAGGTTCGCAATGACGGTCAATGCAATTCCTTACTCGGATACACCGCTTTTTTAAACGGCTCTATCCCCACACGGCGCACGGTATCGATGAATAATTCTCCGTCCTCTCGTAGTTGTGTGAACGTGGTGATGATGGTTTGAACCGCATCGACAATGTTTTCTGCGGCAAACGATGGGCCAATGACTTTGCCAATCGAGGGAACGAAGCCACCCAAATGCGTGCCGTCCGAGCCGCCAAGCGAGATTTGATACCATTCTTTGCCGTCTTTGTCCACGCCGAGAATCCCGATGTGCGCCACGTGGTGGTGACCGCACGAGTTCATACAGCCCGAAATATTCAACTGAATTTCGCCCAAATCGTGCAGGTAATCCCAGTCGCTAAAGCGCGTCTGAATCGCATTGGCAATTGGGATGGATTTGGCATTGGCCAATGAGCAAAAATCACCGCCGGGGCAGGCGATGATGTCGGTCAGCAAACCGACATTCGGTGTGGCCATACCATTGGTTTTCAAAGTTTGCCAAACGCTCAACAGGTCTTTTTGCGGCACATCGGCGAGGATGAGGTTTTGCTCGTGTGACACGCGCAATTCGCCAAAGCTGTGTGCGTCCGCCAAATCGGCGACCACGCGCATTTGTTTGGAAGTTGCGTCCCCTGGTGCGACATCATTGGCTTTGAACGACAGAACCACCGAAGCATAGCCCGCGCGTTTGTGCGCACGGGTGTTGCGCTCGCGCCAACGCGTGAATGCGATGTTGTCGGCAAATTCGGCTTGAGTGAAATCCACATCGTCCAATGTTTCATAATCAGGTTCAGTGAAAAAATGCGCCACACGCTCAAGTTCTGCCTGTGTAATGGTGGACGGGCCGTTTTCATTGTGCTTGAATTCGGCTTCGACTTGGCGCGTGAATTCCTCTATGCC
The DNA here is from genome assembly GCA_018261955.1 of Burkholderiaceae bacterium. Lineage (GTDB taxonomy): Bacteria > Pseudomonadota > Gammaproteobacteria > Burkholderiales > Burkholderiaceae > CTSOIL-112. Next base: position 4,412 of record JAGTRK010000004.1, on the reverse strand, counting down.
CAAAGCCTTGAGCAAAATTTTAATTCGCGCTTTGTATAAATTATCGCGGCGACCATAGCGGTTGTACACGCGTAAAATCGCCTCGCAATAACTCATCACGTGTTGCCACGGCAGAAACTCACGCACAATTGAACCAATCATCGGCGTGCGTCCCAAACCACCGCCGACCGATATGCGAAAGCCGACTTCGCCCGCAGCGTTGCGCAATACATACAAACCAATGTCGTGCGCAAAGGTCACGGCACGGTCTTCGCTTGAGCCACAAATTGCGATTTTGAACTTGCGCGGCAAGCCCGCAAATTCAGGGTGAAATGTGCTCCACTGGCGCATGATTTCGCAATACGGGCGTGGGTCGATGATTTCATCTTGAGCCACACCTGCAAATTCGTCGGTGGTAATGTTGCGCACACACGCGCCCGAGGTCTGAATCGCGTGCATTTCGACATCCGCCAAGGCTTGCAAAATATCAGCGGTTTTTTCCAACTGTGGCCAATTGAACTGGACATTTTGGCGAGTTGAAAAATGCACATAGCCTTTATCATACGTATCGGCAATATCGGCCAAGGCGCGAAATTGTGTCGATGAGAGCAAACCATAAGGCACAGCCACGCGCAACATCGGCGCGTGACGTTGTATGTACAAACCGTTTTGCAGGCGCAATGGGCGAAACTCGTCCTCTGCCAATTCACCCGCGAGAAAACGCGTGAGCTGGTCGCGGTATTGATTCACGCGCTCTTGAACGATGGTTTGGTCGATTTGATTGTAACGGTACATGGTGTGTCCTTAAATCTTTAGAATAATTTAGACAAATTATACAGGCTCACACAACTAATCAAACAGCCCACTAAAATTAACAAGGTTTTGGTTTTAAAATGCCGTGTTGCATACGCTGCAAATGGCGCGGCGAATAAACCACCAATCACCAAGCCCGCAACAATCACCCAAACCTGACCGTCGAGCAGTGCAAAAAAAGCAGTTGCCGAAGCCACGGTCAAGAAAAACTCGGCAAAATTCACCGAACCAATCGTGGTGCGTGGGTTGTGACCTGCGCCGACCAATGAGGTGGTGACAATCGGCCCCCAACCGCCACCGCCGACGGTGTCCATAAAGCCACCAAAGACCGCCAACGGTGCTACCTTGGCCGATTCAATATCGGTTTTGAGCGTGATGCGACGAAAGGCTTTACTCAAAACATACAAGCCCATCAAAAACAAATAGCCATTGATGTACGGCTTAATGACTTTACCATCAACATTGGTGATGATGTACGCGCCGAGCAGCACACCCATCAAACCGGGAATCAATAAATTCAAAAACAATTTTTTGTTCACATTGCCCAATTTAACGTGCGACACACCCGAAACCCCTGTGGTGAATACTTCTGCCAAATGGGTTGCGCCTGTTGCCAGTGCGGGCGATGCACCCGATGCAAGCAAAAATGAACTGGCCGTGATGCCGTAGGCCATGCCCAACGCACCATCGACCACCTGAGCCAATAAGCCGACGAGCAAAGAACTCCAAAAAATCGGGTTGCGCAATGCCGAAGCAATCAAGTCCATGCCTGAACTCGGATGCGCGCCAAAAAACAACTGCGTTACCAAATACACCGCTAACGCAAACAAAGTCGCCACAGTCAGATAAGACGCTGTTTTTAAAATAGGGTGGATGCTCGCCTGCGCAATTTGTCGCTCCAAAGGCGGCAAACCCAATGCTTCGTGGTCGTGCAAAACGGCGGTGTCGGCAAAATCTAAATCTCGAATTTTCATGCAAATATCAACTATAGAGTAGAATTATTTATAATAAAAAAATATAACGAGGTGCGATTCTACTCGGTTTTGTTATAACAATAAAATAATAAAATCTATATTTTATATTTGATAAATATATATAGAATACCTATCGTGCACGATGCGCGCAAAACACCAAATAATTCACCTTCGCTTGAAAAAGTATGGCACAATTGAATAAAGTAACAATTATCAATTATAGAGGTCATACCATGAGCCAAGACACCCCCAGCAAACCCACACGTGGCGGCGCGCGCAAAGGCGCAGGTCGCAAAGCGGGTAGCGGTCAATTCAAAGAACCCACTGTGGTCAAACGCATCCCAGAATCATTGGTCATCTCATTGGAGCAATGGCTGACCGAGCATAAAAACCGCAAAGAGCCACTCAGCACCCAAGCACAGACAGTGATTCCACCCGATGCTCTGATGATGACGCCCGATCCTGTGCGTCTGCGTATCCCCGTCGCGCAAGACGCCGTGCGTGCGGGTTTGCCCGCATCGGCTTCGCCAGACATCGCCGATTATTTGGATTTCAACACCTATTTGGTTAACAACCCAGCAGCGACCATCGCGGTCTATGTCAAAGGCGATTCAATGGCAAAGGTGGGGATTTTTGAGGGCGATATGCTGGTGGTTGATCGTTCGGTTGAAGCGCACCATCGTGATATTGTGTTGGCGAATTTAGATGATGAATTTACCGTCAAACGTTTGATTAAAACCACCAACGGCGTGGAATTGCATCCCGAGAATGACGACTACCCAGTTATTCGTCCGACCGAAGAATCCACCTTGAGTATTGTGGGGGTGGTGCTGTATTCGATTAAGAAAACATGGTGACGAGCTTGTAGGGTTGTTTTAACAACGTGTTTGAAAAAATATTAGACAGTGTCTAATATTCTGTCTAAAAATAACCATAAAAAAACGGGTCACATCGCTGTAACCCGCTTAAACGTTGGTAGGCCGTCGCGGACTTGAACCGCGGACCAAAGGATTATGAGTCCAAACCAGAAATCAATTAAATCAATAGGTTATTACAACATTTGGTTCCGCAATTTATAAAAAATGCCCATCAGTAAGTCATTGTTTTGATTGGTTTATCATTTTCGTTGCGGAACTAAATTGAAACTGAATTATGAGGTGTTTTGCAAGTATAAAACGTGAGTTTGCAAAATTGCCCAAGTTCACTTTGTCGGCTTAACCAGTTTGCCAAGTCGATTTCGCACGTAGTGCTTTGTCATTTGTTCTGATTCATGCCCAAGTTGACTTTGCGCCGCGCTCATACCATGTGTTTGCTCAGTATCTGTGCCCGCCTTGGCTCTCAGGTCTCGCAGTTGAAATTCGGCTGATGATATGCCAAGGTGTTTGCGTATTTTGTCAAACCGTGATCGGATTGTGTGCCGACCCAGTGGCGTACCGTCTTGGTCTATGATTAAGCGTGTGGTCACGGCATGCACACTCAATTTGCGCGCTTGGATGCGTTCAATCAACTTACCAAATTCACCCACTACAGCAACGCGAATGCGCTTGCCTGTTTTCCCCTGTTGGAAACAATACGCCCCGTCAATGATTTGCGATTCATCCGCTTTGAGCACGTCAGCATTGCGTTGGCCAGTCAAATACATGAAGTCCATGTAGTCACGTAGCGGCTGTTCCGCGCACTCATAGACCTTTGCGTATAGGTCATCGTGCACGTACACATCACGCCCTGATTCCTTGTTTTTTCTAACTCCAAGGCATGGGTTGGCTTTGTCGGTATAACCCCACTCACGGGAGTAATTGAATATGTGGCTAAGTAGTGCTATCTCGCGATTGGCGCGGACATGCCCCTCAGTTCCCGTAATTTGTACAGGTTCTTTGCCCTGTACCGCACGCTCTTTATTTGATTCAATGACGCGGTCACGTGCGACACTATGCCGCCAGTCCATGTATTGGCGAATATGCACTGGTTTGATTTGTTCAATCGGCGCATCGGTGAAAAACCGCAACAGAAACCCAAGTTCTATAATGTTGCCTTTTTGAGTGAGTGGGGCTTTGGTAGGTACAACGTCACGCATGTATCGGTCTGATACGTATTTGAATGTGATTAAACCTGAGGCAAGTGTTGCTTTATTCTCAAGTTCTAATTCCGCCCACTTTTGCACGGCGATGACATAATCAGACCCGAGCGGAATTTCACGTCGCGGTTTTCCGCCGCAGTCATAGTAGTAATACACACCATACGCACGCTTGCGTATTCTCATGCCCCTGGGCAGATTTGGGTGTGTACTTGGTTTGCGTGCCATGATTATTCATTTTAGGACGCTTTCGCAAGGGTTGGCGACCATTCTTTCTGTGGTTTGGTTTGTGTTTTTTTGGGACGTGCGCCCTCAATTACGGAACGACACACGCGAGGTTTTTCTTGGCCAGTTAATGTATAGGGTATCGCATTTGCTTTGAGCACTTCAATCTGTTGTGCTGATCGCTTGTAGCCAGTGAGTTCGTGCATCTCGTCATCTGTCAGGAATAGTGGTTGCTCAATCGTCATTTTTCACCGCCTTTCATCTGCCCAGCAAGTTGTAATGTGGATTGAGCAAAATCCCGATTACTGCAACGATTATTGTTGCAACCCAAAATTTCCAGCCCATCA